>JACABD010000032.1 GCA_013377075.1 Geobacteraceae bacterium
TATAAATAAAAAAAGGGACGCTGATTTCTCAGTGTCCCTTTTACAATTTGGTGCGGTGGAATGGACTCGAACCATCACGAAGTTGCCCCCGCCAGCCCCTCAAGCTGGTGCGTCTACCAATTCCGCCACCACCGCACAAACTATTTAGTTTTCAAAAACTGCTGTCTAAAAAAGAAATACTTATTTACAACAGACAGGCTCAACTGTCAACAATATTTTCTACTTTTTTCTATTTTACCGGTGCTGCAGGTGCTGCTGGAGCTTGCATCGGCTGGGCCGGTGCTGCACCCTGTGGTGCGGCCGGAGCTGCAGGTGCACTCTGCTGCGCAGGAGCAGCCGGAGCTTTCTTGCCTGACATGATGGATGAACTGTTGCCGCTGGAAGAAAGGTGTGCCAGGGAGAGCGATGTCAGCATGAAAATAATCGCTGCACCGGTTGTCAGCTTGTTCATGAAAGTGTTGCCGCCGCTTGCACCAAAAACAGTCTGGCTGCCGCCGGCACCGAATGATGCACCCATCTCGGCGCCCTTGCCGGACTGGAGAAGAACGATGCCTATCATTGCTATGCTGACAAAAACATGAAGAAATACGATTGCGTAGTACATTTTATGGTCCCCTTCATTCCCGTAACGGGATTAAATTAAATAACACAGGAGTGTGAAAAATAAAAGTTATTTTTGCGCTGCATTAACCAGTGCTGCGAATGAATCGGCCTTGAGACTGGCTCCGCCGACAAGGGCGCCGTCAATGTCAGGGCGGGAAATGAGCCCGGCAATATTCTCCGGTTTGACACTGCCACCATAGAGAACCCTCATGGCGTCGGATGCAGCGGCGCTGTACAGCCCCTTGATCTCGCCGCGGATGAAGGCGTGAGCCTCCTGTGCCTGATCATCGGAGGCTGTCTTGCCGGTGCCGATTGCCCAGACCGGCTCATAGGCGACAATAATGCTGCAAAGATCGCTTTCCGGAACTCCTGCGAGCCCCCCTGCAATCTGCCTTTTCAGCACATCAAAGGTTGAGCCGCTTTCACGCTCATCAAGGGTCTCTCCGATACAGAAGAGAACCTTGAGGCCCGCGGCAACTGCTGCCTTGGTCTTCTTGTTGACAGTTTCATCGGTTTCGCCAAAGTACTGGCGACGTTCTGAGTGGCCGATGATGACATGGCTGCAACCGGCATCGAGAAGCATCTTCGGGGAGATCTCGCCGGTAAAGGCACCTTCTGCCTCCCAGAAGCAGTCCTGGGCCGAGAGGTTGACGTTGCTGCCGGAGATGACACTACTTACCCTGTCAAGCACCGTGAATACCGGGGCAACGACTATCTCTACATTAGTTGCACCGGTAACAAGTGGCAGTATCCCTTTTACCAGCTCAACCGCTTCTGCGGAAGTCTTGAAAAGTTTCCAGTTCCCTGCAATTACGGGTTTACGCATATAAAAGCTCCCTATTTGGATTTAATGTCCAGCGCCTTGACACCGGGAAGAATCTTCCCTTCGAGCAGTTCAAGGAAAGCACCGCCACCGGTGGAGATATAGCTGACCTTGTCGGCAACTCCAGCCTTGTTTACGGCAGCATCGGTATCACCGCCGCCGATAACAGTTGTGGCAAAACAGTTACCAACCGCTTCAGCCAGGCTGAAAGTACCGCGGGCAAAGGCGTCCATCTCGAATACACCCATGGGGCCGTTCCAGATGACGGTCTTGGCGTCGCGCAGGGTCTCGGCAAAAAGGGTTGCCGATGCCGGGCCGATATCCAGGGCCATCCACCCCTCGGGGATTTCCTGTACAGGTGTAACGAAATTGGTGGCCTTGGCGTCAAAAGCATTGGCAACAACGCAGTCAACGGGGAGATAGAAGGTAACGCCCCTTTTTTTCGCCTTGTCCATGATCTTCTTGGCTGTGGTGATCAGTTCATCCTCTACCAGAGATTTGCCGACCGAGTAGCCCATTGCTTTGAGGAAGGTGAAGGCCATGCCGCCGCCGATAACAATTTTGTCAACCTTGTTGACCAGCTTTTCCAGAACCTCAAGCTTGCCCGAAACCTTTGCCCCGCCGAGTATCGCCACAAGCGGTCTGACAGGATTACTCATCGCCTTGTCAAAGAAGGTCATCTCATTTTTCATCAGGAATCCGGCAGCAATGGTCGGGATGATTTTGGTAATAGCCTCGACCGATGCGTGGGCACGGTGGGAGACGGCAAAAGCGTCGTTCACGTAGATTTCACAGCCATTGGCAAGTTTTGTTGCAAACTCCGCATCGTTCTTTTCTTCGCCAGGATAGAAGCGGACATTTTCGAGCATCACCAGTTCGCCCGGCTTCATGGCATTGATGAGCTTATCCACATCCTCGCCAAAGCAGTCAGGCGCCTGGATGACTTTTTTACCGATGAGCTGGGAAAGTCTTTTTGAGGCAGGAGCCATGGTGTACTTGGCCTTTTTTTCCCCTTTTGGGCGGCCCAGATGGGAAGCAAGGATAACCTTTGCCCCCTGCTCAATTGCATACTTTATGGTCGGCACGGCACCGGCGATTCTGGAGTCTTCGGTGATATTCCCCTTATCATCCTGTGGCACGTTGAAATCCACACGGATGAAAACCTTCTTTCCTTTGAGATCCTTGATCTGGTCGATATAACGGATTGGCATAAAAAACCCCTTTTTAGAATAAAAAAGAGGGGGAACATCTCCCCCTCTGTCTGTTTTCGGGCTGCTATTATTTGGAGATAAAGTTGATCAGGTCAATGACCCTTTTGGAGAAGCCGGATTCGTTGTCGTACCAGGAGAGAACCTTGAGCAGGTTGCCGTCAATAACCTTGGTGCTTTTGGCATCAACGATTGACGAGAGCTGGCAGCCGTTGTAATCGATGGAAACAAGTTCCTCTTCAGAATAGCCGAGAACACCCTTGAGGGGGCCTTCTGCGGCGGCTTTGAGAGCTGCATTGACGGCTGCTGCATCGGTAGCGTTCTTGAGGGTACAGGTCAGGTCAACAACAGAGACGTTAGGGGTCGGAACGCGGATGGCGAAACCGTCCAGCTTTCCTTTCAGTTCCGGAAGGACCAATGACACAGCCTTGGCAGCGCCTGTGGAGGTCGGAATCATGGAGAGAGCGGCGGCACGGGCGCGGCGCAGATCCTTGTGGGGGAGATCGAGAATGTTCTGGTCGTTAGTGTAGGAATGAATGGTGGTCATCAGACCTTTTTCAATGCCGAACGAGTCATTGAGAACCTTGGCCACAGGAGCAAGGCAGTTTGTGGTGCAGGAAGCGTTGGAGATGATATTGTGCTTGCTGCCGTCATACAGAGTGTGGTTGACACCCATGACAACGGTAATATCTTCATCTGTCGCCGGAGCGGAGATAATAACCTTTTTGGCGCCGGCTTTGAGGTGCAGCTCAGCCTTGGCGCGGGCAGTAAAGAGGCCGGTAGCTTCCAGAACAACATCAACCCCCAGCTCATTCCAAGGGAGTTCTTCAGGATTTCTGACTGCCAGAATCTTGATGGCTTTGCCATCAATAATAAGTTCGTTGGCGGTGTATTCTACTTCACCGGCAAAGCGACCATGAACGGAGTCATATTTGAGCAGATGGGCCAAAGTTTTGGCATCTGTAAGATCGTTGATTGCAACTATCTCAATCCCCTTCTCTTGAACGGCGTAACGAAGTACTGTCCGCCCTATTCTTCCGAAACCGTTGATACCCAATCTGATAGCCATGATTTCCTCCTGGAATTTTGTCTACACAGCCATACCGGCCGCAAGGTTGGATAATATACAATGGAGCTGTTCATCGTCAACAAGTTTACTAAAAAAAATTCATATGCGACCTGCGTGTTGTTCAAGCTTTAAACTTAAAGAGAAGACCTTAAAAACGCTGCTTCGCAATTAGTAAAAAGCCGCCCCCCCTGTTGTGTGCACAGAGAAGACGGCTTTTTCTTTTATACAAAGAAAGCCTGCCTCAAAACTTACCAGGAGTAGGAGACCCCTACATTGCCGGCAGGAGAAATCTTATCATATGTTGGAACTATGGCGATGCCACCTTTGACCATGTAGTGCTCCATAAAGCGGGCGCTCATACCAACTGCTAAAGACACCTGATTCATATGCATACCCATAGCGGCAGCAAGATTAAAGTTTCTGCCCGGCTCTACCTGTGGAAGACCAGCAAGACCGGCAGCCATGGCTACTCCTGAGGCCAGCTGGCGAACGTTTACCGCATCATAATTATCCTTACCGTCTTTTACACCATGCACCCGAATAGGCTCGCCGGATTGGGCATTACTAAAGGTAGCGCCATTGTCGTTCATGGTAAGTGATGATGAATGAACTCCGCCTGAAAGTGTTGTCTGGTTTTCTGTAACAACAATACCGTGGGTGTTGCCATAGCCATTGGTTAAAGTCAGCGAGGCACTTGACTGGTCTGCCACTCCGGTTGTCTGTGTTATTTTGCCATTATTGTCGACAGTAGAATAGGTTGCGTTTGAGCCTTTGATTACGATTGCCGTACCAGCAGTTGTGGCGTGAGTTGCGCCAATCAAGTTACTGGTGCTGACACCGCTACCGATGACAGAAGTGTTGGCAGAATTACTTGAAACATAATCAAGGGTGCCATTTATGTAGACATTGCCATCCATGAATGTATTTCCCTTGATTTCGTTCTGATAGGTTTTTCCGGAAAGTATTCCGTTTGGTGCGCTTGAGCTGATGATTGTTGTACCATTACCGATCATCTGGCTTGTAGCATATGCTGTGTAACCGCCACCTGTTCCAAGGGCAAGATTCCCGGTGGTGCCATTGCTCGCCATGGTGCCGGAATTTGAGGCACGGATTGTGGCTGTACTGCCTGTCGTCGCAACATAACCGCCTGTAGTATTATTACCAGCCTGGTTGGTGCCTAAAGCAACCCCACCATCGACGACATTAACAAAAGCATTGCCACCATTGGCAGTAACTGTCGTAGCAGCATTGGTGTTACCGAGCCTGTTGATCGAAGCGGCTGTTGTCACACCGATGTTGTTATATTTGCCTTCGATGTTATTGGTTCCGGTAGTGACGTTAGCGTTCAGATTATTTGCGCCTGCTGTTGCAGTAATGGTGTTACCAGTGCCGCCGGTTATAGTGTTTGTTGTGTTTGCGTTAATGGCATTGTTACCGCCAAGTGCGTTTATCGTATTTGCACCTGTATTGGCTGTGAGGGTGTTGCCGGAACCGCTTGCTATAGTGTTTGTGGTGTATGCACTGATATCATTGTTGCCGCTGGAAGAGCTGATTGTATTAGAGGTGACAGCACTGATAATATTGCTGCCGACAGATGCTTTAAGCGAATTGTCCCCGGTCGTAGCGGTTATAGTGTTACCGCTGCCGCCGGTTATGGTGTTTGTAGTAAGTGCATCCATGGCAATACTGCTGGCAGAGGTTATGCCTATGCTATTTCCGGTTAAACCAATTGTGTTCGAAGCGTTGCCTACTGTTGTGTTGCCGCTCGCAACGCCTGTATTGATGCTGGTTGTACCTGAAGCTGTCAGACCACCATTGACCGTAGCACCATTATTGACAGTAGCGCCCCCCGTGGCTGTGAGCAGGCCGTTGACGCTTACGCCGGTCGCATTGCCAACAGTTGTAAGACCGCCGCCAACACCCGTATTCAGGCTATTTGCGACTGCGGAATAAGATGAGCCGCTGACCGATTCACCGGTCCAGCTATAAGGGAATGATCCTGAGTAAACAGATCCTGAGACAGAGCCGGAAGTTATTCCGGCATCAGCAGCCATGGCCGTTCCACTTAAAGCCCACATAATGCCGAGAACAAGAGCCGTCGTTTGCGTTTTTCTTTGCAGATCATTTTTTTTCATTTCTCTAATTTTCCTCCTGAATTTTAATTACCCTCATGGGTGTCTTAATGCACAACTTCCTTCGAGATTATTTAGCGATTCACCTTGCCCTGCGCAGGTCCGGATGAAGCTGGGCGGCAAACTCGGATATGCCACGAAGATTCAGCCCGGATATCATGCTCAACTCCACCCTGGATAGCAGGTATCCTTCCTGAAAACAGACGGTCTCAAGCGAATCTGCTGCAATATGACGAAATTTCTCATCAGTAATCATTCTTCCCAACACCCGCTCTACCGCTTCCTGCGACATGGCATTCCCCTGATTGCGGCACTTGTCCCCCATTGGAACACATGCAGTGTGTAATGATGGTGTATATATTTAATATTACACAATAAGTGCCAAGGGAATTACGACGTATTTTCAGGTTGTTACGGGCGGAAAGAAAAGCATGACTGTCCCTGTCAGGGACAACATGTATCCAGGATGGACAATTAAGAAATGAGCATAGATAAAATCAGTAGAACTGTTTGCGGGATATTTTCAGAAGGCGTGCAGCAGAGGATTTATTATTGTTGCAATGGGCCAGAGCCCAATTCATACCCTGCCTGATTATGGCATCAAGGGAAAAATCTTCACTGGAAAATTTAAAGTTAAGGGCAATCCCTTTTTCAGTACCACCCTCAAGATATGTCTCAGGTTGTTGCAGGCGCAGATGCTCAGACCTGATAAGATCCCCTTTAATAACTATGGTGGCATACTCAAGTGTGTTCCGGAGTTCACGAATATTGCCCGGCCAGCCATAGGCAACCAGAAGATCAAGGGCGGCCTGGGAAAGACCGAGCAGCGACTTGCCCTGGTGTTGCCGGAAACGTTCCAGAAAATATTCAACAAACCGCGGGATATCCTCGCGGCGTTCTCGCAGGGGCGGGATAGTTATCGGAAAGACTTTCAGGCGATGATAGAGATCCCGTCGAAAAGTCCCCTGGGTGCAGCATTCATCAAGGTTGCGGTGGGTGGCCACCATGACTCGGAAGTCGGCGGTTATCAACCGGTCGGCACCGACCTTTTCATAGACCCGCTCTTCCAGAAGGCGCAGCAGCTTTGGTTGCAGCGTCAACGGCATATCGCCGATCTCGTCTAGAAAAAGTGTGCCGCCCTGGGCCAGACTGCACTTCCCCTCCCGGTCGCGCTCTGCTCCGGTGAATGCCCCTTTGACATGACCGAACAGTTCGCTCTCCAGCAGATTTTCAGGTATGGCAGCACAGTTGACCGCCACAAAGTTGGTCATATTCTGCCCCGATGCGGAATGTATTGCCCGTGCTAAAACCTCTTTTCCTACGCCACTTTCGCCAAAGATGGCAATAGTTGTCCGGGGAGAGGCGGCCACCTGCTGGGCAGCGGCCAGCACAGCACCCATGGCCGGGGAACTGCTTGATATGTTCTGAAAGCTGTATTTTTTATACTCGGCATCCAGCATCCGGTCATAGCTAACACGCATACGGGCGTTTTCCAGCAGTCGCACCACTACCACCAGCAACTCATCCCAGTTAAGAGGCTTCAACAGGTAATCGTCAGCCCCTTCTTTCATGGCTGCCACGGCGCTGTCAACGGTTCCGTGAGCGGTGACCAGCACAAATGGCAGCTGTTTATGAAGGTTCCGAATCTGGCGCAACAACTCAACACCATCCATTTCCGGCATAACCATGTCGGAAAGTACCAGATCAAACCGGGTACGCCCCAGCTCCTCCAGTGCCTCCGCTCCCCCTCCTACGCAGGTGACCCGGTAGCCGGCATCGACCAGATACCCCTTCATCATAAAACGAAAGCTCTGTTTGTCATCAACAACCAGTATTCGTGCGCTACTGTTCATGGTGACACCCTTTTTCACGATAATATCGTCCGCATCTGCTCAATTATTTGCCGTATCTGATCAGGCCGGGCGGATGGAGAGTTTTGCTGTAGCCAGGCCACCTGCTCGGCCAGTTCACGGTTATCGAGATAACCGCAAAGCCCCTTCATGGTGTGGGCAGCAAGGCCAATGTTGTCTCGATCCTCGCACTTAAGGGCAGCTTGCAGAGACTGTAATTCGTCTTCAATATCTTTTAGCAGCATCTCCCTGAATGTCCTGGTCCGTTCAGGGTCGCCGCCAAGCCCCTTTTGAGCCTGTATGTTCAGCAATAATTCATCCCCGGATGATACAGCTCCGGGGGAAGTCAGGTATATGGCAACGGCCCTTGCCAACTGTTCAGGGATTACCGGTTTTGCAAGCACCGCGTCGATACCGACACCCAGGCAGGCCTCACGTGTAGCTGCGTCTGCATCGGCAGTAATGGCAATAATCGGTACGGACACACTGAAACTATCCTGTTCCAGCTCCCTGACTCGCCTGGCGACCTCAATACCGTCGATATCCGGCATACGAATATCCAGCAACATCAAATCGAAACAGTGCTGCTCCATGAAATCCAGTGCCTGTATACCGTTTTCAGCCAGCGTAACCCGCTGTCCCCAGGAGGTAAGGATATCCCCCAAAAGACGGCGGTTGAATTCGTTATCCTCAACCACCAGAATTGCATATGACGCCAGTTTTGCCGGAGTTGCAAGCAGGGATTCCGACAACGGTTCTGTCTCCTGAAGTGGCATATCTACGGTAAAGCAGCTGCCAGCCCCTTCCTGACTCTCAAGCGCGATGCTCCCACCCTGTAGTGTTGTCAGGTTATGAACGATCGCCAAACCAAGGCCGGTACCACCGAATTTGCGAGAAATGGTAGGATCAAGCTGACGAAAAGGCTGGAATAGCCCCGGCTGGAAGGATTCAGGAATGCCGATACCGGTGTCTCTCACCTTAAAACGGACGACCTGAGCGCCTTCTTTCTCCAAATTGCTGATTGTCCAGGACACTTCACCTCTTTCAGTAAATTTGACCGCATTTGAAAGGAGATTGGTCAGAATCTGGCGCAGACGTACCGGGTCGCCAAGAACCCAGACTGGCAGATTATCGGTCATAAAGACCCTGAATTTCAGCATCTTCTGATTTGCCAGATGACTGTATTGCTCTTTCAGGCTGGTGACAAGCTGCCGTAGATTGATCGGTACTGCCTCAAATTCCAGCCGCCCGGCCTCGATTTTACTCATATCAAGAATATTATTAACCAGATCCATTAATGAACGGGACGACTGTTCAAGAATTGATATGTACTGATTGATTTTATCTGGATCGGTGGCAGTCTGTGCAAGCGTGCTGAATCCGACCAGCGCGTTCAGCGGGGTGCGGATCTCATGGCTCATGGTGGCCAGAAACTGGCTCTTTACCTTACTCGCCTCTTCGGCTGCTGCCTTTGCCCGACGCAGTTCATCCTCTGCCAGCTTGCGATCTGTTATATCCCTGGTGATGCCATACAGCCCGATAGTATTTCCTTCGGCATCACACTCTGTCGAGTATCTGACTTCTGCCCAGACCCAGCTGCCATCCTTGCGACGATGTTCGGCATCAAAAGTTAGCGTACCAGCTGTGGCTCCGCGCTGTTCAGCCTCTTGTCGCAGTTGAGCACTCTTTTTGACCGTTGCAATCCCCTCTTCATTGAACAGCTCATAAATATGGTGGCCGAGCATTTCATCAGCCCTGTAACCGCGCAGACGCTCATCGGCCTGACTTACATAGGTAAAGCGATACTCACTGTCCAGCTTCCAGACAACATCAGAAGCATTCTCAGCTAGCAGGCGGTATTTGTACTCGCTTTTACGCAACGTTTCTTCAATCTGCGCCTGCTCGGCAATTTTCATTTCCAGAATTTCGTTTGCACGTTGCAGTTTTTTATTTGCTTCAAAAAGCTGTGCAGTCTGCTCTGCAACCTGCTTTTCCAGAAACAGGTTACGTTCTTCCAGCTCCTGCACCGGAAAGATTTCCCCCTCGCGAGCCATGCCGTCGGAGAGAGAATAACTACAATGGGATATTTTCCAGCAATCATATTCTTTGCGAAATATCAGGACAAGACGGACCGGTCTGCGCGACAGTACATGTTCTTTGATTGGCAGGTGGATTTTTATCAAGGCGGTGGTTACGGCAATCGCATCAGAAAGGGATTGGATGGACAGATCCAAAAGTTCCATACGGATCGGATCCTTAACCTGTTCAAAATCCTGGCGGGTTATGGCAAGCCATTCTTCACAGGTTTTGACGAGAAAATCACCACTTCCGGTGAACCCGGAAAAATCCTCGCTGAACAAGAAGGTAAGCCGGTCATCCCGTGATGCGTACATCTCCAGGTAGTTGTCAAACAGGCTTCTGATCTGTTTATGGTCAGGTATATCCATGGGTGGGTTACTACAGTACAACTTCCTTCTTGATCGATACGCAGCCGCTGCCGGCAGGCATAAGGAAGACTTTGGTAGCCACGCCGCCGTCAAGAATGGCAATTTCACTGTTAATTTTTCCGGTTGCCTTCATGCCGGCAAATTGGGTCGCAGCAATGTCGCTGCACGGTTTTTGCCAGTAGATCACGCCATCATAGGTGGCTCCGCACCCATTGGCCTGATTGGGGGCAAAGGTTGCGGAAACATAGGCAAAGCCCTGATCCATAGGAATTTCCATCGCCACCGGTATGAGTCGCTGATCGATCTGATTTGGTGGAGTCAGGAGTACGGCGCCCGCTTTTGAATTGAATCCTACAGAATTGGTAACCTGATTGATGCGCGCTGCGCAGTTGAGCACCCCTTTCTGGAATGCAGCCTGGGTAATTGAATTGGTTACTGACTCGACAGGGTCTGGCGGAATCAGTTTCAAAGTTTGTGGAGCGGATTGCTCGGCATTTGCAGTACAAGTTATTAACATCAGAAAAAGAAGGCAGACAGTACGAAGGTACATTATTTCACCTCGAAACGTAATTTTTAGAAATTCATAAATACAATTTAACCAAAACAGAGTCAAACACTAAGTTTAAAATACAATGTGTAATTTGCTTCAATCAAAACTCCCTGATTATTTCCCGGAGCATATGTTAGCCAGATCTATCAGCCGCACATTCATAGACTTTCCTCACCCTTTTAATCTTGAAGAAAATCCCCTGATACGGTATAAAATTTGATTGGTATTTTGCCGGACATTGGCACAGAAGCACTACTTCAAATTTACGCAGTCCCCGGAGAATCGTTTGAAAATCAGCGTACTTGCTGGCGGCAGCAAAGGCAATGCAGTCTACCTGGAAGCAGGAAAGACGCGCCTGGTTATTGATGCCGGACTCTCCGGTGCGGAGATAATAAAGCGACTGGCCGCCATCGGCGTTGAATCATCTTCACTTCACGGCATACTGATAAGTCATGAGCACTCGGATCACACCCGTGGTGCCGGGATTCTGTCGAGAAAGCTGAAGGTTCCGGTCATCATCAGCACCCGGACCCGCAAAGAGTGCGAATCACTGCTTAAAAAATGCGAAATTATCGAGTTTGAAGCAGGAAACGGGTTTACATTCCGGGATATTTCCATAGACCCGTTCCAGACAACCCATGACGCAGTGGATCCGGTCGGTTTCACCATAGAGGCAGATGATTGCCGCTACGGCCATGCAACTGACTTCGGCATAGTCACCAGGCTCGTCACCGAAAAGCTGAAAAACTGCACGGCCCTCCTTCTGGAGGCAAATCACGACGAAGAGATGCTGATGAACGGTCCATACCCGTGGCACCTGAAACAGCGGATAAAATCCAAACATGGCCACATATCCAACAACGAATCGATCTCACTGCTTGATGATCTGCTGCATGAAGGACTTGAGGCCGTATTCCTCGCCCACCTCTCGGAAACCAATAACGACCCGAAACTCCCCAAATCTGCCGCAGAATCTCTTCTGGCAAAACAGAACCTTTGCAACCCCCAGCTTTTCATAGCAGATCAGTACATTCCAAGCAGATTGCTTGCCATATAAGGCTGAAGGTTGAAGGCTGAAGACAATTTGTAAAATCATTTATTATAAGGAGTAATTAGAGATGATTGCACGCTACACACGCCCTGAAATGGCTAAAATATGGGAAGCTGAAAACAGATTCAAAATCTGGCTGGAGATTGAGACTCTTGCCTGTGAAGCACAGGCTGAGCTTGGCGTCATTCCGAAAGAGGTGGTGCCGGTCATTCGCGCCAAGGGGAATTTTAATATCGAGCGAATCGACGCCATCGAGGCCGAGACCAAACATGACGTCATCGCCTTTCTCACCTCGGTTGCCGAATTTGTCGGTCCTGAGGCACGCTTTATCCACCAGGGGATGACCTCTTCCGATGTTCTCGACACCTGCCTTTCCGTACAGATGGTGCAGGCTGCCGACGAGCTTCTGACAGACCTGGATATGCTGCTGGAGTCCCTTAAAGTGCGGGCTTATGAGCACAAAGATACGGTTTGCATGGGGCGTTCCCACGGCATCCATGCCGAACCGGTCACCTTTGGTATCAAACTCGCCTCTTTTTATGCCGAGATGCAACGCGGCAAAAAACGCCTCAAAGCTGCCCGGGAAAACATCGCTACAGGGGCTATTTCAGGGGCTGTAGGAACTTTTGCCAACATCGATCCCTTCGTCGAAGAGTATGTCTGCGAAAAGATGGGGCTCAAACCCGAGCCGGTATCGACCCAGGTTATCCCCCGGGACCGCCATGCCGAATATTTCTGCGTTCTCGCCATCATCGCCTCATCCATGGAGCGTATCGCCATCGAGATCCGCCACCTGCAGCGCACCGAGGTTCTTGAGGCAGAGGAGCAGTTCACCAAGGGGCAGAAAGGGTCGTCGGCAATGCCACACAAGCGCAACCCGATCCTCTCGGAAAACCTCACCGGTCAGGCACGATATGTCCGCTCAATGTGCATTCCGGCTCTGGAAAATGTTGCCCTCTGGCATGAGCGTGACATCTCCCACTCATCTGTTGAGCGCTACATTGCTCCGGATGCAACCGTTGCCCTTGATTTCTCCCTGCGCCGCATGAACGGACTGATCAAAAATCTTGTTGTCTATCCGGCGAACATGCTGAGAAACCTCAACCAGATGAAAGGGCTGGTCTTCTCCCAGAAGATTCTTCTTGACCTCACCCAGTCAGGCGTCTCCCGCGAAGACTCCTACCGTCTGGTGCAGAAAAACGCCATGAAAGTATGGGAAGAAGGGAAGGACTTCCAGACCGAACTCCTTGCCGACACTGAAGTTGTCACTGCTCTCGGCGAAGAAAAAATCAATGAAGCATTCGATCTCAATTACCACCTGAAGCATGTTAACACCATATTCAAGAGGGTTTTTGGTGAATAGTATTCTCGACTTCTTCAAGGTGCAGCCGGGTGACTCCCTTCCTCTTTACTGGGGGAAGGAGATACTCGTTGCCCTTTTGATCTTTGCGGTGTACTGGGTGCTCTCCCGTATTGTCAGCTATGCCCTGATTCACTGGGCACCACGGCTGACCTCGTTTACCGCAACTGATATTGACGACAGGATTCTCGGCAGAATTACTCCGCCGACCTCCCTGCTCATCATTTTTGCAGGTCTTTATAATGCTGTACATTCACTCCCCTTCCACCAGAAGGTTCATGACATTTCATCCGGGGTCATCTTCGTCATTACCATTGCCATCCTGACCAACATCGTCTACCGGGCAATGGATGAAACCGTTCTCTGGTACGGTGACAGGCTGAGCGAACGCGGCAGTCACGGTCTTGACAAGCAGATACTGCCACTTGTGGAAAAACTCTCCACGATATTCATCGTCGGCACTGCGCTGATCATTATCCTCAAGCATTTCAACTACGACATTCTCTCCCTTGTCACTGCCCTCGGCATCGGCTCCCTTGCCATCGGTATGGCAGCCAAGGATACCCTTGCCAATATGATTTCCGGCTTTACCCTGATGATTGACCGCCCTTTCAGGATCGGCGACCGGATACAGCTGACAGGTGGACAGATCGGCGATGTACAGGATATCGGCCTGAGAAGCACCAAGATCAAAACAGCGGAAAACCAGCTTCTCGTCATCCCCAACTCCGATCTCTGCAACACTATCCTTACCAATCAGGCTTTTCCGGATGTTCGTGCCAAGGGGAGAATCAATATCGGGGTTGCCTACGGCAGCAATGTTGATCAGGTAAAAGATATACTCATCCAGGCGGCAGTTGAAGTGGAGGATGTCCTCCCTGAGCCACAGCCTGAGGCATACTTCACCTCTTTTGGCGACAGCGCCCTGATGATGGCCCTTTTCTTCTGGGTTGACGATTACACAAAGGTTTTTGCCACAACAGATAAAATCAATTCACTCATATTGAAGCGACTCTGCGGACAAGGGGTGGTAATCCCCTACCCGACCAGAACGGTTCACATTCACAAGGAAGAGCAGATATGACAAACAGAGTTGAAGTAGCCCTTAAAAGCGGTGTTCACGATACGCGGGCAGAGCGGATCAAGAGAGAGGCCCTACAGATTTTCGGCCTTAAGCTGGCAAAGGTAGCCAGCATTGATGTCTATACGGTTGATGCCAGAGTCAGCAGCGATGAGCTGGCTGCGGCTGCGGCCGGTCCATACAGCGACCCGGTAATCCAGAACTGGAGCATCGATAAGCCACTCGCTGCCGACTTTGACTATGCCGTGGAGATCGGCTTCAGACCGGGCGTCACCGACAATACCGGCAGAACCGCCAGGGAGGCGCTGGAGTATCTCTGTAGCCGTGAGCTTGGCCGGGACGAGGCAGTCTATTACTCGGTGCAGTACGGCTTCAAAGGTGATGTCAGCAAAGAAGAGATCGAAAAGCTCACCACAGAACTTCTCTGCAACACCCTGATCCAGCGCTACTCAATTCTCACTAAAGATGAATTCGCCAGGGCTGGCGGTTTTCCTGCTTTTGTCCCCAGTGTCAAGGCCGGAGCAGAGCCCCAGGTGAACGAGATCGATCTTGAGGTGAGCGACGAAGAGCTGATGAAAATCAGCAAAGATGGCGTCCTTGCCCTTACCCTTGATGAAATGCAGATTATCCAGGCCCACTACCGCAAACCAGAGGTTCAGCAGGCAAGAAAAGCGGCAGGAATCAGTGCCAGGGCGACTGACGTTGAGATCGAATGTCTTGCCCAGACCTGGTCCGAGCACTGCAAGCACAAGATCTTTGCCGGAACAGTGCAGTATGAGGATGAAAATGGCAATAAGGAGGAAATCAAGTCCCTCTTCAAATCGTTCATCCAGCGAACCACAAAAGATGTTCGGGAGAAACTGGGAGACAAGGATTTCTGCCTCTCCGTCTTCAAGGATAACGCCGGAGTCATCAAATTCAACAAGTCTCACTCTCTGGTCTTCAAGGTCGAAACCCACAACTCACCGTCTGCACTGGATCCTTACGGCGGAGCTCTGACAGGCATTGTCGGGGTTAACCGCGATCCATTCGGCACAGGACAGGGTTCAAAACTGATCTTCAATACCGATGTCTTCTGCTTTGCCGACCCATTCTACGACAAGCCGCTGCCAAAGCGCCTCCTCCATCCACGCCGCATTTTTGAAGGTGTTGTCGAAGGGGTCGAACATGGCGGTAATAAAAGCGGCATCCCCACGGTCAACGGCTCCATCGTTTTTGACGAGCGCTTCTGCGGCAAACCGCTGGTATTCTGCGGCACTGCCGGTCTCATGCCGGTAACGGTCAACGGCATCCCGGGGCACGATAAATCCATCGAACCTGGCGACCTGATTGTCATGTCCGGCGGCAGGATCGGCAAGGACGGCATCCACGGAGCAACCTTCTCCTCCGAAGAGTTGAACGAAAACTCACCGGTAACAGCCGTTCAGATCGGCGACCCGATCACCCAGAAGCGGATGTTCGACTTCCTCATCAGAGCCCGTGACAAGGGGCTCTACAGGTTTATTACCGACAACGGCGCTGGCGGACTCTCTTCGTCAATCGGCGAAATGTCCGGCGAATGCGGCGGCTGTCGCATGGATCTGGCCAAAGCACCACTTAAATATTCCGGTCTTAACCCATGGGAAATCCTCATTTCTGAAGCCCAGGAGCGGATGAGCATGGCCGTGCCACCGGAGAAGATCGACGAGTTCATGGCGATGTCGAAGCAGTTTGGCGTCGAATCAACCGTGCTTGGCGAATTCACTGACAGCGGTATCTTCCATATGCTCTACGGCGACAAAACCGTTGCCTGGCTCCCCATGGAGTTCATGCACGAAGGTCTGCCGCCAATGCAACTCCCGGCAAAGTGGACACCGCCTGTTCTTGTTGATGTAAAGCCTGATCTTAAGAATGATTACACTGGCGACCTGAAACAGCTCCTCTCATCCCTCAACATCTGCTCAAAGGAATCGGTTGTCAGACGTTATGACCACGAGGTTCAGGGCGGCTCTGTGGTCAAGCCGTTCACCGGGGTTGCCAACGACGGCCCGTCTGACGCCGCTGTTGTCAGACCGATCCTCGACTCCTTTGAAGGGGTTGTCACCGCCCATGGCATCTGTCCCCGCTACTCGGACATTGACACCTATCACATGACCACCAACGCCGTTGATGAGGCGATGCGTAACTACGTCGCTGTCGGCGGCTCACTGGATCTGGTTGCCGGTCTCGATAACTTTTGCTGGTGCGACCCGGTCCAGTCGGAGAAGACTCCCGACGGTGCCTACAAAATGGCCCAACTGGTACGCTCCAATCAAGCACTCTACGATATCTGCATGGAGTACAACCTGCCGCTTATTTCCGGCAAGGACTCCATGAAGAACGACTTCTACGACGGCAATGTGAAGATCTCCATCCCGCCAACCCTGCTCTTCTCGGTCATCGGCAAGATGGATGATGCCAGAAAGTCTGTGACCATGGACCTGAAGCGCCCCGGCGACGTTGTCTATCTCCTTGGCGAAACTGCCGACGAGCTTGGCGGTTCCGAATATCTGGCACTGCAAGGGGCAATCGGCGCACATGTGCCGAAAGTGGATGCAAAAAGAGCCTACAGCCGCTATCAGGCCTATCTGCAGGCGGTTTCAGAGGGGCTTGTCGCCTCCTGCCACGATCTCTCCGACGGCGGACTGGCTGTGGCTGCGGCAGAGAGCGCCTTTGCCGGTGGTTTCGGCATGCAGATTGATCTGGCAAAGGCCGTCTGGAGCGGCTCTGCAGACAGCAAATCAGATGCAGCCCTGCTCTTCTCCGAATCTGCATCACGCCTTCTGGTAACGGTAAAAGCTGCAGACAGCGAAAAGTTCGCTGCCCTGCTCGCTGGTCACAACGCTGTGGCAATCGGAGTGGTAACAGAGGCGCAGAGCCTTGAGATTAAAGGCATAAGCGGCGAAGCTGTTATCAAAAGCGGACTCGCTGAACTGAAAGAGGCCTGGCAGCAGACTCTTCGGGAGATGTAACAGATGAGCGCTGTCAATTAATGACAACAACCATCCACCACACCCTGAAAACCGTTTTCGGCTATAACGAGTTCCGCTCTCCGCAGCAGGAGGTGATAGAGCGGGTAATTGGGGCCGAGGATGTTTTTCTGGTGATGCCGACCGGTGGTGGCAAGTCCCTCTGCTACCAGATCCCGGCTCTGCACAGAGATGGTGTGGCGATTGTCGTTTCTCCCCTGATCGCCCTGATGAAGGATCAGGTGGACGGGCTGCTGGCAAATGGTGTGCGGGTTGCCTGCCTCAACTCATCCCTCTCTTCAAGGGAGGCGGCTGCTGTTTTCCGCAAGCTGGCTACGGCTGATCTCGATCTGCTCTATGTTGCCCCTGAGCGATTGATGACGAACGATTTTCTTGAGCAGCTCAGTAGTTTGAAAATAGCTCTTTTTGCCATTGACGAAGCCCACTGCATCTCCCAGTGGGGGCATGATTTCCGCCCGCATTACACCCAGCTCGGGCGGCTGCGCCAGCTTTTTCCCGGCATCCCGATTGTGGCCATGACTGCGACGGCAGACCCTGAGACCCGCAAGGATATACTTGCCCAGCTGGGACTCAATGCTGCGACGGTCTTTGTGGCCGGGTTTGACCGCCCCAATATCACCTACACCGTGGTTCCCAAGCAGAAGCCTTTTGCCCAGCTTGGAGCCTTTCTCGGCAACCGCCGTGATGAGGCTGGTATCGTCTACGCCCTCAGTCGCAAGCGCGTCGAGCAGGTTGCAGAGCGGCTTCAAGCAGAGGGATACAGCGCAGCAGCCTATCATGCCGGCCTGGCGGATGATGAACGCAAGAGGGTTCAGGAAGCGTTTTTGCGGGATGATATCCGCATTGTCGTTGCCACCGTTGCCTTCGGCATGGGGATTGACAAATCAAATGTCCGTTTTGTCGTCCACTATGATATACCGAAAAGTGTTGAGAGCTATTATCAGGAGACCGGTCGAGCCGGACGTGACGGCCTGCCATCGGAGGCGCTGCTCCTCTTTGGCATGAGTGACGCCATGACCGCACGCAAGCTGATCGAGAACAGCGATAATGCCGAGCGGGTGAAGATCGAGCTGCAAAAGCTCAATGCCATGATTGCCTATGCAGAGAGTCTCAGCTGCCGCCGCCGCGCCCTGCTCTCCTATTTTGGCGATCTGCGTCACGAAAATTGCGGTAACTGCGACATCTGCACCGATCCGCCCCAGCGCTTTGACGCCACAGTACAGGCCCAGAAGGCTCTCTCCTGCGTCTACCGGGTTGGCGAGCGTTTCGGCATGATGTATGTCATTGAAGTGCTGCGTGGCAGTAAGAACCAGCGGATTCTCGACTTTCAGCATGACAGGCTCTCCACCTGGGGGATCGGCGCTGATACCTCTGCCGTGCAGTGGGAAAATGTCATCCGCCAGCTGATTCATCTTGGTTACCTGGTTCAGGATTTTACCCGTTTTGGGGCACTGCGACTCTCGGCAACCTCCCGTCCCGTGCTAAAGGGTGAGACATCGGTTATCATCGGCCTTCCCAGGGATACGGTTGAAACGGTCAAGCGTGGGAAAAAGCGCGCCGTTGCCAGTGGCGATTATGATCAGTCGCTGTTTGATGAGCTGCGCAAGATCCGCAAGCAGCTTGCCGATGCGGCCAGCGTCCCCCCCTTCGTGGTCTTTTCCGACAAGACCCTGACGGAGATGGCACGCACAAAGCCGAAGGATTCAGATGAGCTTCTTTCTGTCAGCGGTGTTGGCGAACACAAACTACGCCTCTACGGCAGAGCTTTTCTCGATGTAATTAATATTCAAGGAGAACAGGGATAAATGAAACGGACACGAGCAATCGTAATTACCGGAAACGGCACCAACTGCGAGATGGAGGCGGCCCACGCCTGCAAACTCGGCGGCTTTGACGATGCCGTTATTGCCCATATTGCTGATATCCTCTCGGGTGAGATCAGGCTTGATGACTTTCACTTCCTCAACCTTACCGGCGGCTTTCTCGACGGCGACGACCTGGGCAGTGCCAAGGCACAAGCTAACCGCCTGAAGAACGCCTCTGTGAGCGGCAGTAGCGAAAAACTGGCAGCACAGTTTGATCGTTTCATCGCTGACGGCAAGCTGATCCTCGGCGTCTGCAACGGCTTTCAGCTGATGGTGAAGATGGGGATGCTCCCCGGCTTTGATGGTGACTACAAGAGCCAGAGCGTCACTCTGATGCATAACGACTCAGGCAGGTTTCAGGACCGCTGGTGCTATCTGAAAAACGATGCAGCCTCCCCTTCCATCTACACAAAAGGGATCGAAAAAGGGATCTACCTGCCGGTGCGCCATGGCGAAGGAAAGTTTGTCTGCGACTCTGAAGCAACCTTAAGCCGTCTTGAAGAAGGTCACCTTGCCGTGCTGAAATATTCTGACGCTGACTATGCAGCCCCCACAATGGAATTCCCGGCAAACCCCAACGGTGCAGCCAACGGCATTGCTGCTCTCTGCGACCCGACCGGCCGTCTCATGGGGCTCATGCCCCACCCGGAGGCCTTTGTTCACTACACCCAGCACCCACGCTGGACAAGGGAGACACTCCCTATCGATGGGGACGGTCTGCACCTCTACAAAAATGCAGCAGCATTTGCAAAGAAAAATCTGGTTTAGCTCTCTCATTAACTGTAGAATTGTAAACAACCGAGTCAAACAAAAAGTGGGGCCAAAATGAATTTCAAGCGACCTGAAGAAGAGTGCGGCATTTTCGGGATTTTCAACCATCAGGAAGCATCCAACCTGACATACCTGGGGCTTTACGCCCTGCAACACCGTGGACAGGAAGCCTGCGGCATTGTCTCCTCCGACGGCGGCCAGCTCCATGCCCACAAGGCAATGGGGCTTGTGGCCGATGTCTTCGGCGATCAGGAGATCTTCAAAAAACTCCCGGGCAGGGCTGCCATCGGCCATGTCCGCTACTCAACCGCCGGTTCCTCCATCATCAAAAACACCCAGCCGATCATGGTCGAGTATTCAAGGGGAGCCATTGCCGTTGCCCATAACGGTAATATCGTCAATGCCCAGCTGATCCGCTCCGAGCTTGAGGCCTACGGCTCAATCTTCCAGACTTCCATGGATACCGAGATTATTGTCCATCTTCTGGCAACTGCCCGCGAAGATTCCCTGGTAGACCGGATCACCTCTGCACTTGAGCGGGTCGAGGGCGCCTACTGCCTTCTCTTTCTCACCGAGAGCAGGATGATTGCCGTCAGGGACCCTTACGGTTTCCGCCCATTGTGCCTCGGCAGACAGGGGGGGGCTTACGTTGTTGCCTCGGAGAGCTGCGCCCTCGACCTTATCGAAGCAGAATTCATCCGCGAGATCGAGCCGGGTGAGATGGTCATCATCGACAAGAACGGCATGACCAGCTGCTTCCCCTGGAAAAAGATAGAACCTCAGCCCTGCATCTTCGAGTTTGTCTACTTTGCCCGTCCCGACTCATACATCTTCGGCAAGAATGTCTACATGGTAAGAAAGGAGATGGGTCGCCAGCTCGCCAGGGAGCACGGCATTGATGCCGATGTCGTCATCGCTGTCCCAGACTCCGGTGTACCTGCTGCCATGGGGTTTGCCGAGGAGGCTGGAATACCGTTTGAACTGGGACTCATCCGTAATCACTATGTCGGCAGAACCTTCATCGAGCCCCAGCAGTCAATTCGCCACTTTGGTGTCAAGATCAAGCTGAATCCGGTACGTGAGCTTCTCCAGGGTAAAAGGGTTGTTGTCATTGATGACTCCATCGTCCGTGGCACAACATCGAGAAAAATTGTCAAGATGGTGCGCAACGCCGGAGCAAGCGAAGTCCACATGCGCATCTCTTCGCCGCCGACAAGCTACCCATGCTACTACGGCATCGACACCCCCAACCGCAAGGAGCTGATCTCCGCCTCCCACTCCATCGAAGAGATCCGCAAATACATAACCGCCGACTCCCTTGGCTATCTCTCTCCTGAGGGGCTCGATATGTCGGTCGGAGCAGTTCCCGGCAGCTTCTGCAAAGCATGTTTCTCGGGTGAATACCCTATTAAATTCCAGAACATGGGGCGCGAACCCCAGATGGATCTATTTGAAAAGGAGTATGTGAAATGAGTGACCGCGAAAGACTTAAAAGAATTATCCTTGAACTATCCTACGAAAAGCGTCTGGTAACCCTTGCATCGGGGCGTCAGAGCGATTTCTACTTCGATGGCAAGCAGACAACCCTTCACTCTGAAGGCGGTCTCCTCGTCGGAAAACTTTTCTATGAGGCAATCAAGGATGTGCCAGGTGTGCAGGCTGTCGGCGGCATCACCCTCGGCGCAGACCCGATTGCTACGGCAACCTCCATCGCAGCTTTCCTGGCCGGTCAACCGATGCATGCCTTCATCATCAGAAAAGAGCCAAAAGGGCACGGCACAGACCAGTGGCTTGAAGGGCGCAAGAACCTCCCGGCAGGAACAAAAGTCGTTATCGTTGAGGATGTGGTCACCACCGGCGGCTCGTCAATGAAGGCAGTGAACAGGGCGATAGAAGAAGGTCTTGTTGTCCTCGGCATTGTCACCCTCGTTGACCGTGAAGAAGGTGGCAGGGAAAGCATTGAAGCAGAAGGGTACTGGCTGAAGGCGATCTTTACCAAGAGCCAGCTTGTTGGATAAATAGTGAATCCATTGACTGCAAACCCCTCTAAATCTCCCCTTAACAGGGGAGACTTCAAGTCATCCCCCCTGATAAGGGGGGACAGAGGGGGGTTGTTTTTAGGTTTTCAATGGTAGTAGGCCATAACAGTATAAATCTCCCCTGGCAACAAGGGAGCACCCCTCTCATGCTCGCCCCGATGCAGGGGCTCACCAACAGAGCCGTTCGCGACTACTTCATCAAGACAGTTCAGCCTGACACCCTCTTTACCGAATTCATGCAGGTAAACGCAGCCGCTGAAAAACGCCGTCTCACCCCGGTTGACAGGCGGGATATCGCTTCCGGTAGCGGTGAGTTCCCGGTGGTGGTGCAGCTTGTCGGTCACGGCAGAGAGCCGCTGGTGGCTGCGGCAATCGAAGCCCAGGAGCTTGGCGCCAGACATATCAACCTCAACATGGGCTGTCCATACGGCCGCATGACAAGCGGCCTCACAGGGGGTGGCATGTTGAAGCGCCCCGAGCTCCTCCCTGACATCATTGGGCCGCTGCGCGACGCAGTGAAATGCAGCTTCTCAATAAAAATCCGCGCCGGTTACGACGACCCGCAACAGATCCTCTCCCTATTACCGCTCTTTGAATCGGCCGGAGTTGACTTCATCGCCCTTCACCCCCGCACCGTGGTGCAGGAGTACAAAGGGGTTGCCGACCACTCGGTCACGGCGGAGGTTGTCAGAAACTGTAAAATGCCGATAATTGCCAACGGCGATATCCGCACTGCCGAAGATGCAGAGCGGGTCCTGAAGGAGACAGGAGCCACAGGGCTGATGCTGGGGCGAGGGGCAATCGCCGACCCGCTCCTCTTTGCAAGGATACGGGGTAAAGCGGAGAAGTCACCATCCGTGGAGACAATGGTCAGTGAGGCAAGTAGCTATCTATTGGCTATTTCAGAACGCTATCGGGAGATTTTCTGCGGCGACATGCAGGTGCTCGGCAAGCTGAAGGCGATTGTTTCGCAGATGGATGAGGACGTTCTTGTTAGGATAATCAAGGAACTGAAGCGGGCGAAGAGTCTTGCTGCATTTGAAGCAGCGCTCAGCAGGTAGCTTCTGCCGCCTCAAGAGCACGGGCAAGCTGATCCGGACATGAGGTATCACCCTGGCAGGCAATCCCCTTCAGGCGCCGCACAGCTTCACCTACCGCCATCCCCTTGACCAGTGCAGAGACTGCCTGGGTGTTACCGGCGCACCCCTCAATGAAATCGGCACTGACGATGGTCCCGTCTTCAATCTCGATATCGATCCGTTTGGCACAGGAACCGGCTGTTTTATAACTGAACTGCATTGAGATTCACCCCTTCTTCAGCAGCGGCGAAAGATCTACCTGCCCCGGCCTTCTCTTGATAACCTTTTTTACCGCCTCCGAGTTGGCAAACTCTTCCACAAGTTCGGGGAAGTCGCGGTTAAGAAGCTGGCGAACAGCATCGTTTTCGATGGAGAGCAGATCATCCTGCTTGATGCCCCCCCTTTTTAAAATGAAGCGGTCAAGGAGGTCATCTGACTTGCGCAGGAACTCAATCATGTCGAGGACAAACATCTTACTGGCCGGGAATCTGCCGCTCTGGAGGGTAAAGAGGTCATCCAGCTTCACCCTGTTTGTGGCAAGGTGACGGATCCATTTATAGCAGTCAAAACTGTTGGCATCTTCGAGGTTGCCGCTGGTTACTGTGAATCTGATTCTGATTTTTGACACGTAGTGACTCCATTGTTTAATTGACAATTTAGTGCGGCGCAGCTGCTCTCTTACTACCGAAAGGGAACATCAGCCGCAGCGGCGGCACAAATCTGATCGGCGCATTGAAAGTGTTCTGCGGAAAATTTGCCGGGAGTGGCGGCAGCGGCTGGGCAGCCTTGATCGCTTCGATCATGATCTGATCCTGTTCCCTGCTGCCAGAGCTCTGAAAGAAGTCGCAGGCAATAATCTTTCCTTCACGGGAGATGAGCAGATTTACCGAAACCGGTGCATCAAAAGCCCCCTTTCCTGCGCCGTTGCGCCACCAGTACTCATTTATGCGCCGCATAAGCTCGAAATAGTAAACCCTGATTTCATCCTTGAGAGTTTCTCCTTCGGAAAAACTGGTGAAACGCCCGGAGAGCATCCCAAGGCCGATTGCACTCTGGTGAATGGTCTCCGGCTCTTTGGCTGATACCCTCAAAGATTCGGCAACAGCAGACTCCAGCTTTGCAACTTCAGGCATACTCTCTTCAATCGGTTCGGCTAAAGGCTGCTCAGGCGATGAAGGCTCCACCGGTTCTGATGCGGCTATTGGAGCGGCTTGAGCCGGAAGGGAGAGGCTCTTCATATCGACAAATAGTGCGCCGCTCTGGGTAACCGTTCCCCGCCCCGGCAAAAGAACAAACAAACCGGCAGTAATATGCAGCAGCAGAGAAATGACAAGCATGACGATAAAAATATCCGTCATACGGCGCTCTACAGGTATGTTTGTTGTGAAAGTCGCTCCACTCATGGCAGCCCTGCAAGAAAGGTTCTGTCGGCAAAGGTACCATCAGACTCAAGCCCACGAATCCTGTAATATTTTCGAAGTTCCAGTTCGAACCTATCCCTGTCGATGGAGCTGATCTCTATCCCTTCACCGCTTGAGCCGGGCTCACTGAAAAACCTCTCCGGCAGCATGTCGTCTGTAGCGTCAAAGCCATTCGCCCAGTTATAGAAACGCTCGGTCAGGTAGATGTTCCTGCCGATCTCCTTGAGGGACTGGGGGGTGTAGTGCACTCCGGTAACAGCCGAGAGAAGCTCTGAATACTCCTCCAGCGAAGCGCCGAAAAATGAGAATTTGCAGGCCACCAGAGAATCTATGGCCGCATTGGTATCCTCGGCTATGGAGATGATTCTCGCCTTGCCGTCAAAGGAGAAGCGGTCGGTGGCAACCGGCTTTCTCAGGATCTCGTGGGATATCGGATAGGCCCTCAGGTGACAGCCGCCCCGATTGCTGGTGCAGTAGGCAAGGGCCATACCGTATGCCCCCCTCGGGTCGTAGGCCGGGAGTTCAAGGGACTTCACAGACATTGACAACTCAGGTCTGCCGACAGCTTCGGCGTAACGCCTGGAGCCGAGGGAGAGAAGTTCACCTTCACCGCTTCTCTCAGCCATTTGAAGAAGAAGCTGATTGATCTCGGCAGCGTGCGGATACAGACCTCTTGCCTCGCCATATGCGGAGATAGTGGCAGCAGCGGAGATCGTATCCATCCCCATTTCATTGCAGAGGGTGTTCGACTTTACTATTGAAACAAGTGAAGAGATGCCGTTCAGTGCGCCGAAGTGGGATACGGTCTCGTATTCGGGGAGATGCTCCCCTTGGGGCGTACTTTTCTTGCACTGGATGGGGCAGCCGTAGCAGCCGTCGTTTCTGGCGGCAAAGTCGCGCCGGATCGCAGCTCCGGAGTAACTGGCGGAATCCTCGAAGACGGTTTTACTGAAATTTTCGGTCGGTGCCATCCTCCGCTGCCGCATCAGATCCACAAGTGCAGGGGTACCGTATTCGGCAAGGCCGAGCTCACCGAATATGACCGGAGATGCCTTGAAAAGCCGCATGACATCGGCTCTGGCTGTGTCGAAGAGCTTCTGGTCGGCGATTTCAACCTTAGCGCTGCCATTAACCACTATTGCTTTCAGGCGCTTCCACCCCATGACTGCACCAAGTCCGCCGCGACCAACCGAGTTCCCCTCACCCATCATGATGTTGGCAAAAAGGACGCCGTTCTCCCCTGCAGGGCCGATTGTAGCGACGCTGCCGCCGATTGAGAGGGCGGCAACAGTCTCTTTTACCCGCTTCCCCCAAAGATTTTTGGCAGGAACCAGACTGACTTCATCATCGTTGATGACCAGGGTGACCGGGGTTTCACTCTTGCCGGTGATGAAGAGGGCATCGATACCGGACGCTTTCAGACGCCAGGCAAATCTGCCACCGGCAGAGCAGTCGTAGATGGTATCTGTCAGCGGAGAGCGGGAGACAACCGAAAGTCGGGCAGCTGTGGGGGCAGATGTGCCACAGAGAGGGCCGACAGCAAAGATGAGCGGCATCTCGGGGCTGTCGGCAGGGAGGTGATAATAGTCACGCATGAGGCGAACGCCGAGGCCTCTGCCGCCCAGATAGGCGTGCAGCAGTTCAACTGGCATATCCTCCCTGACAGCAGTGCCTCTGGAGAGATCTACCTTGAGTATTTTCCCTTTCCAACCGTGCATTTGCTTAAAGATACTCCATCCGCCCGGAGCGCTGCAGGGTTTCGACAATCTTTTTCACATCCTGGGCACGATCCTGACGGCAGACGAGAATTGCGTCAGGAGTATCGACGACGATAAGACCGTCAACGCCAATGAGGGCGGCAACCTTGCCTGAGCCGTAGACGAGGGAATTGGTTGAGTCTATTGAGATGAGTTCGTCGCAGTTGATAGCCACATTGCCGTTATTGTCGGCGTCAATCACTTCTGGAAGAGCACTCCAGCTGCCGACATCGCTCCAGCCGAATGAAGCCGCAATCACCTTTACATCAGCAGCCTGTTCCATGACACCGTAATCGATGGACTCACTTTGAATATCCGGATAAATCCTGTCTATCTGGGCTTGCAGTGGCTCAGAAGCAGAGATTGCAGCGAATGCTGCGGCAAGCTGCGGCATATGCAGAGCCAGCTCACGGTTGATGGCCGATGTTTTCCAGATAAACATGCCGCTGTTCCAGTAAAAATTACCGGCAGCAAGGAACTCCAACGCCTTTTCCAGTACCGGTTTTTCCACAAAACGGAGCACCTGTGAAGCCCCGTCTTTTGCGGCTCCAGCCTCGATATAGCCATAGCCGGTCTCCGGCCTGGTCGGCTCAATGCCGAGGGTCACCAGGGCACCGCCAGCAGCTGCGCTGGCAGCTTTGTTGATGACAGCGCAAAATCCTGACTCATCGCGAATAAAGTGATCTGCCGGGAGCACGACCATGGTTGCTTCCGGCTCTTCAAGGGCAATGATGGCGGCAGCAAGGGCGATAGCCGGGGCGGTGTTGCGCCCCACCGGCTCGGCAATGACCTCAATGGGGAGAGCCCTATAATCCGCCATCTGCCTCCTGGTCTCTTCAGCCTGGAGAGCGTTGGTAACGATGATTATCTTTTTCGGAGAGAGGGGGAGCACCCGTTCAACGGTTCTTTGCAGCATGGATCTGCCGCCGAAGACCGACATCAGCTGCTTCGGTGATTTAGTCCTTGAGAGTGGCCAAAAGCGCGTGCCCGAGCCACCTGCCATGATGACAATGTACATATAACTTTCTCCTATGAGCCGCTGATATCGAGATGTGAAACCCTGAAGGCCGGTGAACTGACCGAGTCAACAAGGCGTCTGTTATCAGCTACGGCATCAATATTTGCAAAGATTTCGAGGATGTTGCCCGAAATGGCCATTCCTTTGACCGCAGAGGTGATCTGACCGTTTTCGATAAGTAAACCGTTGGCACCGACAGAAAAATCGCCGGAGACCGGATTGGCGGTATGCATACCAATGAGTGAGGTTATCAGAAGACCGCGACTGATGCCGCTGAAGAGCTGTTGTAAGCTGCTTTGGCCGTTTTCAATGAAAAGATTGCTCACCCCCACATAGGGTATAGATTTAAATCCCCCTCTGGCGGAGTTGCCGGTGGAGGTTTTACCCATCCGCACGGCATAGGCACTGTCAAAGAGGAACCCTTCCAGAACACCGCAGCTGACCAGTGATGTCCGCCGGGTCGGCACCCCTTCGCCGTCAAACGGCGCTGTTGAGGTTGCTCCGGGGAGAGTACCGTCATCAACAATTGATACCAGTGGAGAAAAGAGCTGCTCTCCCTCCCGCCCTTTGAGGAGTGACTTCCCCTTGAAAAGAGACTCACCGCTAAACGACGGGGACAAAAGGCCGAGCAGTTCGGAAGCGGTTGCCGCATCAAATACTGCCGGAGCCTTCATTCCGGCTATTTTCACGGCTCCAAGCTGGGAAACCGCTTTACGTGCGGCTTCAGCAGCAACCAGAGATATATCGATACCGCCAGGTCCAGTGGCAACAGCGTAATCCCAACCCATCTGGGCATCGCCATCAGCTTCGGCGATGGCGGCAACAGAACAGGATGCCATGGTACCGCTGTATGATCCAAAAACACTATTGGAGTTACGCAGGTGAATAGAGTAGACCGATTCACCGTAGGATGCTTTGCGAAGCCGCTTGATTCGGCTATCTGCAGCCAGTGTCAGTCGCTCCAGAGAAAGGGTCAGCTCCACCTTTTCAGCAGTAGACACCGCCGCAAGAGTCTGATCGAAGAGATGGGGCATCTCGGCATAACCGGCAGCATCTGGAAAGATATGGGCCGGATCGGGGCTCTGCATCCGGGCCCCGATGGCGGCTGATTCGATCATCCGGGTGAGATCGGCATCCTCAAAACCAGAGGAGAAAGAGAACCCCATGGAGCCGTTTTTAAGGAGACGGATCGACACACCGATGGGCTCGGCAGACTTGAAGGTATCGACCTTCCCCTCTTTCACCTCAATGGAGAGGTTGCGGGAAGAAGAAGCCATAATCTCGTAGCCATCGATGTCAGAGCCCTTGACAAGCGCCTCGACCCTGTCGGAGAGCTGAATAATATCCATCACTTCAGGTTCTCCAGATCCAGAATCATGGCGATCTCATCGCAATCAGGAAACTTGGCACACTTGATACAGTCCCCCCAGACCTTGTGGGGAAGCTGGGATTTATCAACGATCTGAAAACCGAACTTGGCGAAAAAATCAGGTTTGTAGGTAAGGCAAAAGAGGCGCTTCAGACCAAGCTGTCTCCCTTCAGTGATGCAGGCATTGACAACCTCAGTCCCTACCCCCTTACGGCCGACATCTTCAGCAACAGCGACGGAGCGGATCTCGGCAAGATCCTCCCAGACTATATGCAGAGCAGCAACACCGGTTATACGCCCCTCATCCTCAACAATATAAAAATCCCGCAACGCCTCATACAGCTCGGAAAGGGAGCGGGAGAGCATATCGCCACGATTGGCGTAATGGAGAAGGAGTTTCTGGATATCCTTCACATCTTTTATCTCTGCTTTACGGAGCATGAAAGCCTCCTGAAAATGGACTGGCAGCAGTAAACACTGCCCCTGTTTGTAGCACACAACGGCAGCTATCGCAACAGAAGCAGGTTGAATTGTGCAGATACAATAAAACAGCTTGATAGTTGTCGAAGTTTGAAATCCAATATAAATAGGCAAAGAGGCATAATCGAACAATTGCATCGGTGATAAAGTAGCCACTTGCGTTTCTCACCACAATAATATAAAACTGTTCTATGTAGTTGCTAATGATAGTATTTTGTTCAGGAGAGAATATGCAAAAGGTTCTGGTGGTTGACGACTCACTTTTCCAACGGAAAAGCATCTGTGACACCCTGAAGGAAGCCGGCTTTCTCACGATTGAAGCTGGCGATGGCCGCGAGGGACTGGAAACTGCCCGGACCGGCAGCCCTGACTATATTCTCACTGACCTGTTAATGCCGGTAATGGACGGCATTCAATTCCTCACGGAGTTAAAGGAGCAGGGTTTCACCTGTCCAATGTTCGTCCTGTCGGCTGATATCCAGGAGACCAAACGGAAACAGTGCCTGGATCTCGGCGTCGCCGGTTTCCTTTCCAAACCGTTCAAAAAACACGAACTGATTGAAGCATTTTCCCGCTGCACCTCTGGAAAGGACGTGTAATGAACCTGACCGAACTGCAACTTGATGCATTCAAGGAGTTGGTAAACATCGGAGTCGGCAGGGCAGCAGCATCGCTGAACGACATGCTCGACTCCCACATCATGCTGGAAGTGCCGGAAGTTCGCATGCTCGACTTCGACGACATGACCGGAGTGACTGACAACCTGGCTCAGGACCTCTCCTGCGTTCAGCTCGGGTTCTACGGTTCGTTCACCGGCATGGCAGCACTGGTTTTCCCCCCACCCAGCGCCGTGCAACTTGTATCCGCTCTCACCGGCGAAGATGCCACAGCGCCAGGACTCGACGGATTGATCGCCGGTACGCTGAACGAAGTGGGAAATATCGTCATAAACTGCGTGATCGGCACAATCGGCAACATTCTGGAACGACCACTGGATTTCTCCCTCCCCAATTACCTGCAAGGGCAACTTGGTGAACTACTGAAGATGGGGGATGATGATCAGCGAAAGAAGATCATTCTGGTTCGAACCCATTTTACCGTTCTGGAAAAACAGCTGGACGGCAACATCTTCCTGATGTTTGAAGCGGCATCTTTCGACGCTCTGCTGCTCGCCATCGAACAGATCCATGCCCGGTAAAGTCGCTCTGAATATACTATCGCCACAAAACGGCGGATTCTCCCTGCTTGACCATGTGCCAATTGGGGTTCTCATTGTCTCCGCCGACCTCACCATACTCTTCTGGAACCGCTGCCTTGAGGAGTGGACTGGTTTGCCAAGGGAGAAAATGGTTGGTGCAGCGCTCATTGACTGCTTCCCCAACCTTGCAGCACCGCGTTACCTTAACCGGATCAGGGAAATTTTTAACGGTGCTCCCCCAACGGTTTTCTCCTCCCAGTTGCACCGCCATCTTATCCCGGCAGCGCTCCCCGGCGGCAAATTCCGCACCCAATACACCGTAGTGACAGGGCTGCCAGCAGAGGGGTGCCACCGTTTCCATGCTCTGTTTTCAATCCAGGATGTTACCAGCCTTTCCGAAGCAATCGACAACTATCACATCACTCACCGGGGACTGCTTGCAGAAATGGCCGAGCGACACCGGGCTGAAGATAAACTGAAAAAAACAGCCGAAGAGCTCAACCAGCTGAATCTGACCCTAAAAGAGCAGTCGATTCGTGATGGATTGACCGGGCTGTTCAATCATCGCTATTTCTGGTATATACTTCGCCGCGATTTTTCCCTGGCACATCGACACCACCATCAGCTCTCCTGCCTGCTCGTGGACCTTGATTTTTTTAAAAAGATCAATGATATCTACGGCCACCTATATGGCGACAAAGTGTTGAAAGGTGTGGCAAAACAGATCAGCAAACATGTACGGCAAACCGATACAGTCAGCAGGTACGGCGGGGAGGAGTTTGCCATCATACTCCCAAACACCAGCCTGGATGGAGCGTTATTTATTGCGGAAAACATAAGAAAGCTGGTGGAGCGAAGCAAGTTCAGCAAAGGAGGGGAGATAATTCGAGTTACTGCCAGTATCGGCGTTGCATCCCTGTCAGATCACCGGCCAGATACACCTGAAAGACTGCTGGATTTTGCCGATACAGCGCTCTACGGCTCGAAACATGCCGGTCGCAATCGTGTGATCAGCTATAGCACCACCATTCAATCAGAAAACCTGCACAACCTTGACCCTGTGCATGACAGATAACTACGGCCACCATCCTGATTCCTGCAATGGCAAGCGAAGATGCGACCCGTTAGATGACCTGTTTTTGAGTTGGAGTGGGTGGTGGGTGGACTTTCTGAGGAGTTGGTGGCGACAAAGAACAATTCCGCTGTGAAGCCTTGCTGAATAAGGCTTCACAGCGGAATTGTTTTATATTCTGTAAAATCTGTAGGACGACCCGATGGTCTTATGAGCAGTAGAATCAAGCAGCCTTTTTTAGCCGCTCTGACACCCATACCTTGATAACAGACTGCCGAGGCACACCAAGACGTTTTGCCTCCTTGTCAAGTTGATGAATCATCCACAACGGGAAATCAACATTGACCCTTTTCTGCTCCTGTTCAGGTCTGTACGCCTTGGAGACATCAAGATACGCGGTAATATCCTCATTATCGTCGAACTTCTTGTCAAACTCTTCAACCTTCATAAATTGAGACCTCCTCCGTTCTCGACCTACGCACTGAAATTATTTTCACTGTCTCGCCGCGATAAGTGATAATGCCAGACCAGTGCTTGCCGTCAATTACTCCGATAACCAGAAATCTTGGTTCATCCTGGGTCTTTACAGGAATCTCAATATAATCAAGATCATCCCATAGGACCTGAACCTCCTGAAAATCTATGCCGTGCTTTATCTTATTGCTACTGCTTTTGTCAGAGTCATACTCAAATCTCATGGTATAAATATTATACCTTCAATTGATTATTGACAATTTTTTTTTAACAACGGACTTTGAAGTGGTTGCGCTGATGATCCAGTTGCACCAAATTTCGCGGCAGAGATGCGTACGGAAATAGCTCGGATAAAACCAGACAAGTGTTGACAGGCAAAGGTTAATGATGCGGTACGGACTTTTTTAAAAGAACATCCACTTAAGCCGGTATAATTAAAAAGGGAGGGCTGTAGAGGGTGTAGGTGAAGTGCTTCTGAGTTGGAGCAGTAGATGGATGACTTATAATAACTGGTTACCGTAAAGTGCAGTCCCGCTGTGAAAACCTGTCAAATCTGGCTTCACAGCGGGACTGTTTTGATATCCTGTAAAATGTGTAGTGGTTCTGTATCACTTTCTAAACATTGCTAAAGATTTATTGTGCGTGTGTATAAACCGGGCATCAATGCCACCTGACAAGTAATGGCAACCAAGTACGGCACTGCTGCTATTCCTGCCCGTGTCCGCATACGTTTGCAAAAAACAGAGACCTACTCATTCGCAACATCGACTTGCTTGCAGTCCAAGTTCCCTGATTTCGGCTCAGATGAACACAATAGGACTTTAGTGTGAATACCAAGGAAACCCATGTTTTTATTTTTCAACAGATAATATGACCCCGGCTTGTCTGCTTGACTTATACCTGCCCAACTTGTGCAACCGGTCATAAATGCAGTACATAAAACCAGAAGCCCAAATGTAGCGATAATTCTCATCATTACCCCCCCCAATGTTGATAGTTTATTACTTCTTCTTCGCTAAATAGAAGATAGCTACAGTGATAAATAAGGTTTCACTGCTGGATTTGTTTTTGTTCTTGTCAAATATGTAGGTCCGGCACTTAAGATCACCTAAAAACCTGACCCCATTTTACTTCTTATCCAGAGTCTGATAAAAACACTCGAACTTTTGACGCATTTCCTCACCGCGATCTTCTTTCACTTCTCGCTCAATGATGACATTGCCTTCAAGAATAATACGAACTGCATCAATTTTTTTAGTGGTCAAAGTATTCCGGATCGCTGCTAACTCCTTGTCACTAACATGAGCAGCCAGAACTACTATAGTAGTTGCAAGACCAGAGAAACCTCCCAATGCCGAAGTATTTCCCACTTCAGTAGCTGTAAATGTTATTGGCTCACCTTTATCAAATCCAAAACTGAATATATTTCCCTTCGCTCCACGATAAACCTGACCCAGTGTGGCCTGTTTATTCGAAGGGGTTAAGATCTTTAACTCAACATTAATTGCGTGAGTTTTACCGTAAGATCCCACTACTGCAAATATCTCGGATGTACTACCTTCCCAAAATTGCCTATCGTGATCTAGGCTCTGAACCCATTTCTGAGTGCTCCGCTTTGTAATCTTGTCAAGTTGTGATATATCAGGTTTGCAGCTCTGTCCATATGATAGAGATGACAACATACACAACGCAAGCAGCAGGACCTGAAACATATTTTTCTTCACAATTACCCCCCTTTGATCGTAGTTTCACTAAAAAGTCTCTAAACTCAACGAGAAAACAGTTTCTGTTAGCCTAGATTGACAGGGCACTCGCTACTCTCCGTACACAATCAGTTTATATGAGCCGAAAATCCCAAAAATATTCCTTACCTGCCAATCAGCGTGCGTCATCTTGGTGATGTTGCCATCCTTCTTGGCAGCGTCGAAACTACAATCTCCATATGCAAACATTGCAAATAAACTATGACACTCGGCCGTACCGTTTTTCATAACTTTGGAACTATTACTGGTAACCGCAACGGGCAAGTTAACCCCTGTGAATATAGCGCCTACCGGATAAACACTTGCACATCCTGTCAACATACTGAAAGCAAGTAGTACAGCTAAACCTTTAATTTGTTTCAAAAACCCTCCTATTGACATTATATTTACAGAAATTTTTGCAAGTTTTTTTAATGATCGTGTGGTGTTTCAGCGGCTCTAACCATTTATCATACAGAGCAGTTCATTTTTTGGGTTTGTCCTTTTCTCCATCAGTAATTATTATTTTAACTCGTTCAGGTTGTTCAGTAACTTCACACTGGTTGAATTTAAACTCCACACGACGATCTATTGCGTCAGTTAAATCATCCTTACCGCTACCGACAACATTCTCTTTGAAACCACGGCCAATCGTTTGCGTCCTGGATCTGCTCTTCGGAGAATAACTTTCCATTTGATGTTGAATCCATTCTGCCCGCTGCCTGGACAACTTATCATTGTAGCTTCCTGATCCTGTCCTGCTGCTATGCCCAATTATCTGAACACGGCATGCCGACGATGCCGCCACACGATTTGCAATCTGTCGTATGTAAATTTTGTAAAGATCCATCTTGCTATCCAGCGGAACTATGGAATTGGGAGCAAAAATGATTTTATTGGCAACCTCACTGGTCTCAGTAATGCTGGTGTTTAACAGTTTGATATAAACATGCTCGGCATTTTCCAGTTGCCCCTGTTTTACCAGATTGGTGAATTGCCCGTTTAACACTTCAAGCTCTTGTTCCTTCTGACCTCCGGCTACCTGATTATAATAGGCAAGGGATTTATTGTAATCCTGCTTCTCATATAACGAGTCACCCTTTACCAGCATGGCTTTTGAACTTAATCTGTCATTATAGCCCTTGGTTATCGTCTCATCCGGATCTTTTCTTACCGAAGCAACATGATCTTTGTAGTTATTTCCTTTAAAAAAAACCGGGCTGTCCTTATAAATATCCATCGGGGTCGTATCAAAGGAATTGATATACACAGAAGCTGATGCAAGCACTTTCCCGGAAGATTTTTCAAAAACCGTTGCAAAAACCTTATAAGCTTTTGACTGTTTGCCATATTTATCCTCAAGAGTAACCATGCCATTCAGTACATATTCTGATCTCTCAAGATTCTCGGGATCCATTTCTCCAGTTATCGCAAATCGCTTGCCAATTTCCTTGGAGATCAGATTTGCAATTTGAACATTTGCCTTTACCGGATATCCAGACTCCACGTCAATAAAGGGATCAATGGCAATTTTTGTCATTTGTTTCTGCTTGGTCAAAGGATTAATAACGACTTTGTTCAGCATGTTGCGCACGCTGGATTTCTCCAACTGTTCGGCAATATTACTGGCAAGAGCTGTTATTCCGGGTTCAAACGTCATCGTCCGATTGGGGATCGGCGAGGTGTGAATGCAAGCGGTAATAGAAACCAGCACCATTACCAAAAAAACTATTTTAATTATTTGATCATGTAACTTGGTCATCTGTATCCGATTGCATGAGAGTCTTCGATGTGCCTTACCGGTTTGACGCAGCATTTGCCTCTTCATTAACCTTTGGTGCCTGGGCTGTGTCGAATAGGGCAATGATGCGGGTATGCTGATAACGCTCATGTTCCTTCATTTTTACACCCTTGGGGCTGTATAGATCGCCGGTGCCGTAAACCTTGTAGAATTCATGAGGGATATTGACCAGATATTTATCAAGGATATCAAGAGGCGTTTCCGAGCGTTTTTTTGCAAGCCTAAGATTGGTTTTGCCCTTGCCTTTAGCAGAAGCGCTGCCGATTGACAGAAATATGATTTTCCTGCCTCTGCTTTCACGGGAAAGGAAGTCGGCAAAATGAACCAGTCGCTGGAACTCAAGAGAGTTTTTTTCAATGGTTGCTGAATTAGTGGAGAAGAATGTAGTTATCTCGCCAGTACCCTGAACTTTGGACATCTCTTCAATTATCTGTAAAGATTTCTGGGCGGTTTCAAGTGCCTTAGCACCAGTAGCCTTAACACTCCCTAATTCATTTTTTATCTCTGTCAAGTCAGTTACAACCTGCTTGTTCGCAGACTTAATTCCCCCCAACTCACTCATGACAGAATCATGGGCACCGACAAAAATGGTAACCATTTCCTTACAATCACGCGGATCGCCAGACTGATTTTTACCGGCATCAACAATCTTAAATCCACTCTCCTGCTGCTTTTGCTGACTTTGTTCGGTGGTTACGCATGCGGATAAAAGCAGCATTACGACGATGATTACTGGATTTTTTATCATTTAAAGATCCTTTACAAACACAAGTTGATACAGAAACAAATTATTCAAGGTTATCACTAACTTTCTTAACTAACCCGGTTCCAGTAGTTATAACACCCACACCGGTACTAATCCCATTAGCAGATAGTCCTATGGCATTTACGTCTTTCATTCCATACAAATCATAACCAGTGCTAATCGTCGCGCCTATTGCACTTCCTTGTTCACCAAATAACGAGCCTGTCCGTTCAAACAAATCATTTGACTTGCCTTTATTGCCTTTAGTTTCGTCATAAAGTGTAATTCCCATTTCAGTCACATTTTTTGTAGCTCCCACAACATTTCCAGTGCCAAGGTCAGCAACTGCACCCACTGCTTTCATTGCTGTATTTGCTGTCACATCATGTACATGACCAATTCCATCTGCCGCTGCTGAATATACAGCAGATTTACCCTCAGGCGTAAGACCTGAAACATCTCCAACAACGTAGTTAAAAATTAAGTTACCACCCTCATCAGCAACTTTATCGCCAAAGTACTCTGCACCTTTAATTGTAAACCCAATAAAAGGTGCCTCCTTTAACACATCAAGCGCTGAAGGCTCTACACCTCCATTAAGCAGATACAATCCATCCTTATAAAAGAATTCAGCTGATCTAATAACAAAACCTATTCCAAATGGGATTTCTTTTGTTGCGTCAAATACTGATGGCTCTGATCCACCGTAAGCAAGATAATATGCATCATCTACAAAAAATTTACCTATTTTACCAACCCCTACGACACTTTCAAAGAATGGGTTTGGAATTTCACTTATTCCAGAGAGGGCAAGATCAATTTCAGGTTTATAATTATTGCCCCTCTCTTGACTAAAACTAGGCATACTTATAGAAGTGTTACCGTCTCTGCCTCCACCACCTAAACCGAAACTACCAACGGTGTTCCCATTACCATCAAACCGCTCCCCACCAACAATCGACCCAATCCGAATATTGTTGCCGGTAACCTTACCTTTCACATCGATATTGGTTGAAAAATCCTGCACATTCGAGTTCTTGACCGAACCAAGCACGATCTCACCGGAACCGGTCTGCTTCACCCCTTCCTTAACATTAACATTAACCTTAAACGCGCCATTGACAGTCGAGTTATTAACCGAGCCAATATCCAGCTCCTGCCGGTCGCCACTGCGAGTAGAGACCTGCTCGATTTTGCCGGTATTGACGGTAGAGTTAAACGAACCGACCTTCGCATTGTTTGCTGAGCCGATGTTGGTGATTTGCACGATGCTTGTGCCGCTGGAAGACTGGGTAATAGATCCGGTGGTGACGGTTGCGTTGAAGCTGTTGGCCTTGGTAGAGTTGGCAGAGCCGACGTTGAGGTCCTGGCGGTTATTGGAGCCGCTTGTAGTCTGCTTTATCGCTCCGGTGTTGACAATCGAAGTGAAGTCTTCTACTGAAGAATTATCCGCAAGAGCCCCTGTTGGGAGTGCGACTATTGCAAAGGCTATGACGTACAGGGGAATGCGCTGACCGATCATTGTCATCATGCCCTACCTCCTGACAATTCTACTGCTGCTTCAATTCGCAAAAGGTATGCTGAAAATCAACAAGATAGATACCTGGCGACGGACTACCGACTTTTTGCATTGAAATGAAACGGGATGAAAGCTGGGGAGCGCTCCAGTCCTTGTCTTCAAGTATCAGCTGCCCGCTTTGCCAGCAACGAACATTAAAGAGGCCCGTACTGCTTTCCAGAGAGCGTATTGCCTGACTTGTGGGGAGACCGACTGGAGGGTTACTGTTATCAACTCGTGCTGCTTCGCCGCTGGTATCAAGAAACTGCTTTTCGGCTGCCTGTAACTGGGTAGTTGCCAGGGTTAGAACAACACCGAGAAGACAGCTTAAGATTATTTTCCTGGTCATGGTTTCACCCTATTGCTTCATGATCTGATGAGAGCTCTCAGCCACTGCACCTGCGGAAGCTGTGGAAAAATCTGCCCGTAACTTTTCCAGTGTATAGTTTTCAAGCGGTTCAAAGTCGCCACCCCGTGCCGAAACCGGCAAGTTGGGAGTCACATCAATGATCGTGTTGAAGCAGTAAACCTTTTCTACTTCAAACTTTTTCCCGGTTTTGATCTCGAATTTCATGTCGCCCGGAATTTGCAGTGATTTGTTCTTGTCAAGCCACGGATCGGGAGCGAAACGATTGGGATAGATGCGCAGCCAGCTGTCATGGGTTGGTTCGTTCAGGTAACAGTAGAGAAAAGTATTCTCCTTACTTTTCACTGTCAGAGAAATATCCGCTCCTGGTTTTACCGGTTTGCCGCTGATCTGAACTTTCTGGGGGAGTGGCTTTGTTGCCTTGGCTTCATCAGACTTCACAGGAGCAGAACTTTTCTTGCCTTTCTTGGCTTTAGTTGTCTTTTTCTCTTCATACTGCACCTCTGTCAGATGCGCGACCGGCTCACTGGGAAAGCCGAGGTTTTTAGTCTTAAGATTGATCAGCCCTGAAAACAGATCCTCGTCAATTCCATTGCCCTCGTTCAGGCCTAGTGCCAAACGTGCTTTGGGAACAACCGCCTGAAATTCAGGATTCTGCGATCCGTCAACCGGACCGGAATAGACACCGCGCATCCTAAACTGATTCTGAATATACGGAATCAGCTTTCGTTCCTGACTAAGCGAATAATACCAGTCCCCAATCTCTTCCTTTACCAGATGATGATTCGGATCAATCCCCAGACAGCTCCAGTAAGGAACACGGGTGAGTTTGCCAAAAAGTTCGATTGAAGCCAGTTCAATCAATGTCCGTACGGCCTGAGCCGAACCTTCATTAGCGCTGAATGAAAAATTCAGATTCAATCCGAAGCTTTGCTTGCTGATACTGCCTGTCAATGCTGAGCCGACGGCATCACCTTCCTTGAAAACCAGTATGGAATTGCGCGACGTAACACCAGGCAAAAGCTCCATTGTCTGGGTGCTGATGATGCTCATATCAAGAGCTAATACAGAGGCGTTGACATCTTTGGACCAATCGAAATCGAAATACCCTCCGAAGCTGCCGCCTGCGCTCTTGCGCTTTTGAACAATGTTGTCGTCCATCTGGCTGATCGACCCACGGATATCGTAATCGGGCTTGAAGGTATAAACCCGGCTGTTTGAACCGGAGGCGTTGAGCCAATTCACCAGATTGGAAACATCGCCGCCGAATGTAATTAACCGAATAGCACGGCTTCGCTTGGTCATATCAGAAACTGCGGACATAAGCATGTCGCGAGCGCCGACATTCATTTTTTTTGTATTGTCGTGCAGATCCTCAGCCAGGACGACCAGATCTTTAATGCCGTTTTCAATGAACAAGCGATCCATGCAGCGAAGACAATCCGCCATGTTAGTCAGATTTTTTTGAGGTGCTGAGTCAGGTCCAGTGCGGGCCGTCTGGGCTTTTTCCTCAACTGCATCCCGCATTGGCTGAAATGTTCCGCAGCCAGCAAACAGAGTGCTTGAGAGGACTACCAATGCAACTAAAAAGTGAGCTGTACGAATCATATGGTTCTACCGGCACTTACTTGATGGAATATTGATTACATCACCTGTTACAACTACCGTATTTTCACGTGGCACTGCCGCGACTTTCCCATCTGTGTATACATTACCTATTTCTACTCCTTTGCAGGGATCGCCATCTGCTTTTTGTAGATTTGATGATATAACCGCTTTCGATTTGTCACTTTTTTCCATTGATTGATGACGTTTCGCCCTATTCACCTTGAGACTTGTACCGGCATCTAATCCATCATCACCGGCAAAAACCGTTGCAGACATAAGAAACTGACTCGAAAAGACAAGAACAGCGAGAGTTTTCATCAAAACCTCCAATATAAATAATCAACGAACGGAACCGATAGTTGCGGACTGATTATGGCCACCAGCGCCAGTTGCAGACTGTTCAATTTTTCCATTTACGGTAACATTTGACTTGAATGATCCGACTTCTGCATTATTCATCGAACCCAGCATCAGATCCTGCTTGACGTCCTTACTGGCTATTTGAGATATGTTACCAGTAACTTTCACCGTGGAGTCAAAGTTGCCTGATTTTACAGTTGAGTTTTTTGCGCTGCCAATCTGTATGCTTTGAGTATTCCCGTCGCCTGTCGCAGTCTGCTTAACATTTTTTACATTTACATCCGATTTAAAAGTTCCACCTTCAACCTTCGAGTTGTTGCTGGAGCCAATCAGCATCTCCTGTGTATTATTACTGCCACCCTTTACTTCCTGAGACAGGTCTCCGGCAGTAACTTTAGACTTGAACTCTTTTACAGTGCTGTTCTGTATGGAACCGACAGACATGTCCTGCCGATTTTCTGATCCGTTACCAGATATAGTCTGTTTAATGTTGCCAGTTTCAACATTAGAGAAAAAGTTTCCGTCAACCCTGCTCCCCTCAACTGAACCCACCGCAAGGTTTTGAGTATTACTCTCACCTTCCGCCTTTTGGGTCACTCCATTAACTTTCACCTCAGACTTAAAACTTCCGCTAACAGTTGAACTTGTTGAAGAACTGCCCTGATCTTGAGCAGTTGCCAGAGTTACAGATAATACTAAAACGGCAAAACCAGTTAGAACCAATCCCTGTCTCATTATAATCTCCTATTTAACCACCGGGTTGTCTTAGCTCAACATAAGCAGCTATCAATATATCAACAAAAGATATACTTGCAATTTCTTATCTGGGTACAAAGTAGATGCGAGATGTGAGAAATTTTACGAGGGGAAACAGGTGAGTTCAAGCTCTTCGGTGAAGTCATTTCTACATCAAAAAACAAATCAACAGATTTCATATTAAAAATCTCCTTCAAAGGAGTAATAGCTTTAGCACATTAAATTTATTCATTTTTAATGTCAATACATTTATTGCGTTCTCCTTAATAGCTTACCCTCTCCGGTCGTAAACCAGCTTCATTCCCAAAAGAAGCAGATAACAGCTTATGGAAAAGGCATTTGCCGCAATGAGTGGAAGATCGTTCAGAATAATTCCGTAGCAAAACCAGAGTAGCATCCCCACAACCAGAATCAGCGGCTGCCAGATGGAGATATCTCTTGCATGCTTGATTCGCCAGGTTCTGACGATC
>JACABD010000033.1 GCA_013377075.1 Geobacteraceae bacterium
GTGTCAAGGGCGCTACGGTCAACGACCAGGTCCTTGATAACCGGGAATGCACGGGCTCTCCATGGCTCGATGAAGATGCTGTCGCCATTCTTGAAGGAGCGCATATGGAGCTGGCAGACAGTTGTTCTGTCCTGACCGCCGTGGGGAACGCCGTTGATTACCTGGGAGCACATGCCACAGATACCTTCGCGGCAGTCATGGTCGAATGCTATCGGGTCAACACCCTTTTTGATGAGGGTTTCATTGACTTCATCGACCATTTCCAGAAATGACATATCAGGGCTGATATGCTTTGCTTCGTATGTCTCCAGCTTGCCCGGGGCATTTGGCCCCTTCTGGCGCCAGACGTGGAGAGTCAGATCCATGGTGTTTGAATTGTGATCGCTCATTATTTGTAACTCCTTACCGCCAGATGGACGTTATCGAATTTCAACGGCTCTTTGTGAAGCTCCGGCTCGTTGCCAACGCCTTTGAACTCCCAGGCGGCAACATGGCAGAAGTCGGCATCATTACGCATTGCTTCGCCGTCAGGCATCTGGTGCTCAGTACGGAAGTGGCCACCGCAGGACTCTTCACGGGTAAGAGCGTCTTTGGAGAGGAGTTCGGCAAACTCAAGGAAGTCGGCAACACGGCCGGCATTCTCAAGCTGCTGATTCATTTCACCACCCTCACCGCTGATGTTGACGTTGTTCCAGAACTCGTCACGGAGTTTTGGAATTTCTTTGAGGGCATTCTTGAGGCTCTCGTCACTTCTTGCCATGCCGACATTTTCCCACATGACCTTGCCAAGCGCACGGTAGATCTCGCTGACAGTCTTCTTCCCTTTAAGAGCGAACATCTTCTTGATGCTGGCGTGGACCTCGTCGATCGACTTTTTCACTTCAGGATGATCCAGAGAGTAGTCGCCCGGCTTGACACCTGCAAGGTAGCCACCGATGGTGTAAGGAATGACGAAGTAGCCGTCAGCCAGACCCTGCATCAGTGCTGATGCACCAAGGCGGTTTGCACCGTGAACGGAGAAGTTTGCCTCGCCGAGTACGAAGAGACCCGGTACGTTGCTCATGAGGTTGTAGTCAACCCAGAGACCGCCCATTGAGTAGTGAGGAGCAGGGTACATACGCATCGGACGCTTGTAACCGTCCTCGTCAGTGATCTTCTCGTACATTTCGAAAAGATTGCCGTAACGCTCTTTGATAGTGTCTGCGCCAACGCGCTTGATTGATGTGGAGAAGTCAAGGTATACACCGCGTCCACCAGGTCCTACGCCACGGCCGTCGTCGCACTGCTCTTTGGCAGCACGGGAAGCGATGTCACGGGGAGCAAGGTTACCGAAGCTCGGGTACTTACGCTCAAGGTAGTAGTCACGATCATCTTCAGCAACTTCGTTCGGGTGCTTGCCGCAGTCCTCTTTTTTCTTCGGAACCCAGCAACGGCCATCGTTTCTGAGGGACTCGGACATGAGGGTCAGCTTGGACTGGTGATCGCCGGTCTGCGGGATGCAGGTCGGGTGAATCTGTGTGTAGCATGGGTTGGCAAAGTAAGCGCCCTTCTTGTGTGCTTTCCAGTTTGCAGTTACGGAGCAGCCCATGGCGTTTGTTGAGAGGTAGAATACGTTTACATAACCGCCTGTTGCCAGGCAGACAGCGTCAGCCATATGGGCGCGGATTTCGCCGGTAACCATATCGCGGATGGTGATACCTTTAGCAACACCGTCAATGACGATGAGGTCGAGCATTTCGGTACGGTTGTACATCTTTACAGTTCCGGCCTTGATCTGACGGGAGAGTGCGGAGTAAGCACCAAGAAGGAGCTGCTGGCCTGTCTGGCCACGGGCAAAGAATGTACGGGACACCTGGGCGCCGCCGAAGGAGCGGTTGTCGAGGTAACCGGCGTAGTCACGGGCAAAAGGAACGCCCTGGGCAACGCACTGGTCAATGATGTTGTTGGAGACCTGAGCCAGACGCCAGACGTCCGCCTCACGGGCACGGAAGTCGCCACCCTTGATGGTGTCGTAAAAGAGACGGTAGACAGAGTCGCCGTCGTTCGGATAGTTCTTGGATGCGTTGATACCACCCTGTGCAGCGATGGAGTGGGCGCGGCGTGGTGAATCCTGGTAGCAGAAAGCCTCTACGCTGTAGCCGAGCTCACCAAGAGATGCAGCTGCTGCGCCACCGGCAAGACCGGTTCCTACCATGATTACCTTGTACTTACGCTTGTTGGCCGGGTTCACGAGCTTCAGGTCGAAGCGGTGCTTGTCCCATGTTTTTTCAATTGGTCCGGTTGGACATTTTCCGTCGAGTATCACTATGAACCCCCTATTTAATCAGAGCGCTGGCCATGATGGAGAGCGGAATTACCGCATAACCGGCGAGCAGGATAAAGGCAACTGCTTTACCAATGGCTGAGATAGTGCACTGTGTTCTGTCAGTGTTCCACCCCATTGTCTGGAAAAAGCTCTGAATGCCGTGCGAAAGATGAAGGAAAAGAGCACACATTGCGACAAGATAAACCGCCACGATGCCACCGTTTTTGAATGCCGACACGACCATCGTGAAAACATCGAAGCGATTAAGCGCATCAACACCCTGAACGACCCCAGGAAATACTCTGGCAGTAAAATGAAGAAGGTGAATGATGATGAATGCCAGCATGACAAGCCCTGTCCAGATCATGGTAGAACTGGCGAAAGTCGCCTTGATCTGGCGTTTGACAGCATATCCTGCAGGATTGGCCGCACTGTTCTCGAGAGTCAACTGAATACCGAAAAGGATATGCACTGACACAAGAGCGAAAAGCCCTGCACGAAACACCCAGACCAGAGGCCCAAGGCTATGCAGATGTTCTGCATAGGCGTTGATGCCGTTCGGCCCAACGAAAATCGACGAGTTGCCCACCAGGTGGACAACGGCGAACAGCACCATGCACTGGCCTGTGATCGCCATGAAAACCTTTCTTCCAACAGCGCTTTTTAGAATTTGCATGTTTCTTTCCCTTTTTGCTGGAGATTTACAACCAGGTTTGAAATTGAGTCCAACTCCTGCAGGAATTGCAAAAGCCGACACGGATGATTTTTGATGACAAATTTCAGGGGGGAGCTCGTAAGCTGCTGAACTTATGCATTATCTTTTCCTTTCGTGAAATGTGATAGCATGCAGAAACAGCTTTTATTGCTGAGATAAATCCCTGAAAATTGCGCACCGAATATAAAGCATTATTTTAGAAAAAATCAACATAAATAATGTATACAGTGTACAGATTCCATCACATTTTTTCCTTGCAGAGCAGTAAACTGCTCCACGTTTCTTGACACCCCCTCCACTATGACGGATAATCCCTGAAAATCATTTTCATACCGCATCGGAAAGGTTCTGACATATCAATGAAATTCACACTCCTGAAAAAAGATTCTGCAAGCGCCGCCCGACGGGGACGCATCGAACTCCCCCACGGCACCATTGAGACGCCTATATTTATGCCGGTCGGCACACATGCCGCCATGAAAGCGATGACACCGGAGCAGGTTCATGCTACCGGAGCGCAAATAATTCTCTCCAACACTTACCACCTTCACCTTCGCCCCGGCGAAAATCTGATAGAAAAAGCCGGTGGACTACATAAGTTCATGGCATGGGACAAGCCGATTCTCACCGACTCCGGTGGTTTTCAGGTCTTCTCACTCCCCAATAAGCGGATTTCCGAGGACGGTGCATATTTCAAACACGAAATCACCGGTGAAGAGATTTTCCTTGATCCAGCCAGAGCTATCGCTATTCAGGAGGCACTCGGCTCTGACATCATGATGTGCTTCGACGAATGCATCCCCTACCCCTGCGACAAGAAGTACGCCGCCCAATCAACCAGAAAGACGATCCGCTGGGCAGAGCAGTGCCTCAAAGCCCAGACACGCAAGGATCAGGCACTGTTCGGCATTGTTCAGGGTAGCGTCTATGAAGATCTGCGGGAGATGTGCGCCAAAGAAATGGTGGCAATGAACTTCCCCGGCTACGCCATTGGCGGTGTATCTGTAGGTGAAGGGCTTGAACTGCTGAAAAAAGTTGTCGCCATGACCGCACCATTTCTGCCGGAAGATAAGCCGCGCTATCTGATGGGGGTCGGTCTGCCGGAGGATATTCTCGAAAGTGTCGAGCGTGGCATGGATATGTTCGACTGCGTCATCCCGACCCGCTATGCAAGGAGCGCCACCCTCTTCACCAGTCGTGGCAAAATCCGCCTGACAAACAAGAACTACCGCCGCGACTTCTACCCGATCGATCCAAGTTGTACCTGCTACGCCTGCAGCAACTTCACCAGAGCCTACATCCATCACCTCTTCAACGCCAACGAAGTGCTGTCGGCAATTCTCGCCAGCATCCATAACGTTCACTTCTACCTGAACATGATGGCCGAGATCAGGCAGAGCATCGAAGATGGGCGGTTTATGGCGTATAAGAAAGGATTTCTTGCGGCATATCTGGGCGAGGAAAAAGGGAAGAGGGGCAAGCATGAATGAGCAGTTCGAGCGCGCCATGAAGATCATGCGCCGCCTCCGCTCACCTGGCGGCTGCCCGTGGGATGCCGAGCAGACCCATGATTCGCTGAAACGGTACCTGATCGAAGAGTGTTACGAAGTAGTCGAGGCAATTGACAAGGGGGACGACGGGCACCTCAAGGAGGAGTTGGGGGATCTGCTATTGCAGCCGCTGTTCCATGCCGCAATAGCTGAAGAGCGCGGTGCCTTTACAATTGACGACATTCTCGAAACTCTGTCAGACAAGCTGATCCGCCGCCACCCCCATGTTTTCGGTGATCAGGATATAAAAACCAGCGATGAACAGGTTGCCAACTGGGAGAAGATCAAGAAAGAAGAGAAGGGAGAAGAGCGCAAGTCTGCCCTATCCGGAGTACCGCCACATCTGCCGTCGCTGATGAAAGCGCAGAAAATCACGGAAAAAGCTGCCCGGGTAGGTTTTGACTGGGAACATACGGATCAGGTCTATGCGAAGGTGCTTGAGGAGCTGCACGAGCTGGAAGAGACCATGCAGGAGGGGAATCAGAAGCGGATTGAGGCAGAACTTGGAGATCTGCTCTTTGCCATTGTCAATCTGGGAAGATTCATCTCGGTGGACCCGGAAGAGGCGCTGCGAAAGACCATCAGCCGTTTTGAGTCACGCTTCAGTCATGTGGAGGAGAGCCTGCATGCCAAAGGGGTGAACCTGAAGGATGCGACCCTTGAAGAGATGGATGCGCTCTGGGAAGAGGCGAAGAAACGCGAAAACTGTTAAGTCTGTTTAGTGGTTAAGTGTTCTACATACCGCTTAACCACCCAACGACCTATTGAGCATCGCCCGCCCGACCCACTGATTGGCGAACTGCCAGGCGATCCTGCCGCTGCGATCACCTTTAACATGGGACCAGTCGATAGCCTCATTTGCAATAGTCCCACTCCATTCAAAAGCAAATTCGTTTTGCGCTGCAACTTTTTCAGTCCACTGCCTGGCAACATCTACATACTGATCCTGGGTAAAAGGGTGAAAGCCTATCCAGAGCCCAAAGCGGCCGGAAAGAGAGATCTTCTCTTCAACCGATTCGCCGTGGTGGATCTCGTTGTTCACCAGCATCGCCCCCCGGTTGTCACTCTCGTACTCCGGAAGCAGGTGCCGCCTGTTTGAAGTCACATAGATGAGCGCATTTTCCGGCGGGGCATAAACAGAGCCATCAAGGGCGCTTTTCAGCATCTTATAGCTCGACTCGCCGGTTTCAAAAGAGACATCATCGGCAAATATTATGAACCGGTACGGCTCGTTTTTGATCTCATCGACAATATCTGGCAGGTTTACCAGGTCCCCCTTGTCCACCTGAACAAGCCGAAGCCCCTCGCAGGAGTACGTCTGCAATAGCGCCCTGACAAGTGAGGATTTGCCGGTGCCCCGTGTTCCCCACAAAAGCACGTTATTTGCTGGATAGCCGGCCAGAAACTGCCTCGTGTTTTCCAGCAGTGCTTCCTTCTGACGGTCTATTCCAAGCAGATCACAAAGACCGATTGCTGCTCCTTCATTAACCGGATAAAGTGAGCCCCCTATTGCATGTCTGCGCCAGACAGCAGCCTTGTAAATTTCCCAATTGATCGGCATGACCGGTTTTGGCAATAGTCTCTCCATACCAGTCAGCACACGCCTTAGCTGTATCTGAAGATCCTGGTCCATTCACGCCCCCCTTAAATGTCACTAATTTGATTTTTTAGAAAATCCTGCGTTATTTCAGGCAGCTAGCTGCTTGTCAACAAAATCTGTGGATAACCTGTTGACAAAGGTGTTGACGTAGCCCTAAAGAGACATTTTATACGGCTGCTTTTACTCTATGCCTATTTTTTAGGCAATTTGCCATTTCAATAATTTCAACTAGTTATGCCTATCTATCGACAAATCAGGTGGTTAGAAGGATGGGTGACTAACTATTTCCCCCCGGACACCTTTTACCAAAACCACCTCTGTTCATAACAGCCCGAAATCATTGGAGCCGCTGTAAAGCATCCAATGAGCAGACTATAAGCAATCAACACAGCTTTTGAGTTCACGGGAAAGAGCTCCGGATGAAACTCAAAAACCACTTCAGCTCTTCAGAAACTTGCGTTTAACCAGGTCGGCAACCTCTCTGGTTTCATCACTGCGAAGGAGAAATGAGAAGAGTGCATAGACCAGGACTGCGGCAACTACGGCAGAGGAGAGTACGGCCCCCTTAAGAAGCTTTTCCCCCTGATGCGACCAGTCGGCAAGCCTGAGAAGCGCTGCTGCAACCAGTGCCGCAGGTATTGACGCCAGGAGACTTTTCAACAGAACCACTAACAGTTTTCGTCCGCCAAAGGAGCCGACTTTCCTCTTTAGCAGGTAGAGCAAAAGAGCCATATTGCCAAATGCGGCCAGCGATGATGCCAGTGCAAGGCCGCTGTGCAGCATTATCCGCATCAGGACTAGGCTAAAGGCCAGATTCAGGACAAAAGCTATGAATGCGCTAATCACAGGGGTGCGGGTATCCTTAAGGGCATAGAAGGCAGGAGCAAGAACCCTGATCAACGCAACCGAAGTAAGCCCGATCGAATACTGGACCAGTGCCTGACCACATGCAGCTGCCTTTGAATAATCAAATGCCCCCCCCATAAAGAGCAGTGAAAAGATAGGTGTGGCAGACACCATGAGCCCTGCCATTGCCGGGACTGTGATAAAAATCATCAGGCGGATGCCAAACTGTAGAGAGTCCTTGAGCGCATCAATGTCACCTTGAGCTGCCTGCCTACTCATTGAGGGAAGAACCGCCTGGGCTACGGATACGGTGAAAATCCCCTGGGGGAATTCGAAGAGCCGCTGGGCATAGTAAAGATAGGAGACACTCCCCTGGGGGAGCATGGAAGCAAGGATATTTCCGACGGTAATATTTAGATAATAGACCCCGACCCCGAAGATGGAGGGGCCCATAAGCAGCGCAATCTTTCTGACGGCCGGATTATTGAAATCGAATCTGAACCTTAAGGGGAAACCCTTTTTCCAGAGTACCGGCAGTTGCAGCAGAAGCTGAAGCACCCCTCCAATAAGAACACCAACGGCGAGTGAGAGGATAGGAACGGCGAACATCTTGTGAAGCAAGAGCGCCGAAAGGATCATGGTGATATTGAGAAATACGGTCGAAATGGCAGGGGTAAAAAAGTGCCTCAAAGTGTTGAGAATCCCCATGCAGAGAGCAACCAGGCTGACAAAGAAGATATACGGAAACATGAGTCGGTTCAGAAGTACGGTCAGGTCCAGCTTGCTCGGCTCCGATGAAAAACCAGGGAACATCAGGTGGACGATCTGTGGCGAGAAGATGATTCCAAGCAGTGTCACCAGAGCCATGACGATGGTAAGGAGTGTGAAGCATGTATTGGCAAGATCTCTTGCCTCAGACTCCCCTTTCTGGGTATAGCATTCGGAGAAGGTAGGGACAAAGGCGGATGTCAGCGCCCCTTCTGCAAAGAAGCGGCGCAGCATGTTAGGGATCTGAAAGGCGGCAAAGAAGGCATCAGTGGCAAATCCAGCTCCGAAGAGCCGGGATACCACCATATCCCGTACCATCCCCATAATCCGCGAAAGGATTGTAGCGAAACCGAGCACGCCGGCGGCCCGGACGATGTTCTTTTTTTCAGACAATAAAAAACCCCGTCAACATATGATATTAACGGGGTTTGTACCATAAACGGCTGCAAAGTGTAATAATTTTATCCCTTCAGCCTTCAGCCTGCTTCATCCTATTATCTTTGCCAGCCTCGCCTTCTGTTTCTCCAGCTTTGCCTGACCCTCATCGATTATCTTGATTAGTTCGACCTTGGCCTCATGGGCAAGATCCTTACCCTTGTCGAGAATATCCTCGGCACGCTCACCGATATTTTCAACCATGCCGTGAACATTTCCTGCAAAATCATCGACAATATCCTCTGTCTCGCGCCTGATTTTCCGGCTGTACCGGGCGATGTCGCGCCTTGTCTGCCTGCCGGACTGTGGTGCATAAAGAAGCGCTGCAGCGGCTCCGAGCAGCCCGCCTGCAACAAGCATTATCCCACCGACCATGGCGCTTTTTCTGATATCGCAATCACTCATACTGACCTCCTGAAATTGGCATTGCTGTTGCCCTTTTTTATTAAAGTATTTTACATCAAATTTCACCGCTGTAAAGTGATGAAAAAATTGACCATATCCAGTACAACGCCTATAATCCCTGACGCTGAATACAATTGGAAGAGGTACAGGGATGCAAAAGATTATGAGGCGGCTGCCTGCAGAATGGGAAGAACAGGACGGAGTGCTACTTGCCTGGCCCCACGAAAATACGGACTGGGCACCCCAGTTAAGCCGCGTTGAGCCAGTATTTGCAAGGATTATCGCTGCTATAAGCAGATTTGAAAGGGTTCTACTGCTGACGGAAAAGGTTGAGCATGTAAAAGAGGCCCTTGCCAGAGAAGGGGGGCTACTCGAACGAATAACATTTGCTCCGGTAGCAACCAACGATACCTGGGCAAGGGATTTCGGCCCGATTACGGTTTATGATGACAACAGGCCGCTGCACCTTGATTTCTCCTTCAACGGCTGGGGGCTCAAATTCCCGGCAAATCTGGATAACGTCATAAATCGCAGGCTTGCAGGTGACGGTTTCTTCAACGGCAGGATAGTTACACCCCCCATGATTTTTGAAGGTGGCAGCGTCGAGAGCGACGGCAAAGGAACGCTCCTTGTAACCTCCAACTGCCTGCTGGAAGCGAACCGCAACCCCCATCTGACTAAAGATGAGATTGATGCGCTCTTGTGCGAACATCTTGGGGCAAGTCATATCCTCTGGCTCGATCATGGTCATCTTGTTGGTGATGATACAAGTTCCCATATCGACACCCTTGCCAGGCTTTGCCCTGAAGACACGATTACATACGTCGCCTGTAACGATCCGACAGACGAGCATTTTCAGGAGCTGTCCGCCATGAAACAGCAACTGGAGGGGCTACGCAGCCTGTCCGGTCAACCTTTCAGGCTGATTCCTCTCCCCTTCCCTTCCCCATGCCTTGACTGTGAGGGGAACAGGCTTCCGGCAACCTATGCTAACTTTCTCATAATTAACGGGGCTGTTTTGCTGCCAGTGTACAATGATCCCAGTGATATCAGTGCCATTGACGCCCTGCAAAGCGCCTTTCCGGAGCATGAAATAATCGGTATCGACTGCAGCAGCATCATAACTCAAGGGGGCTCGCTGCACTGCCTTACCATGCAACTGCCAAAAGGAGCCATGAAATGAGTACTCTCAAGGTCGCACTGCTCCAGCACCACTGCACTGCAGACCGTGCTGCAAACATTGCCCGGACAGCGTTACTGGCACGGCAGGCAAAGGAGAAAGGTGCCGAACTGCTCATTCTTCAAGAGCTGCACACCTCTCTCTACTTCTGCCAGGTGGAAGATGTTGCAAATTTCGACCTCGCAGAACCGATCCCCGGAAAGACGTCAACCATCTTCTCAGACCTCGCCAGGGAACTTGATGTTGTAATAGTGACATCCCTCTTTGAGCGCCGCGCACCGGGCCTCTACCACAACACCGCTGTTGTCTTTGAGAAGGATGGCTCGATTGCCGGCAAATACAGGAAAATGCATATCCCTGACGATCCCGGCTTCTATGAGAAGTTCTACTTCACCCCAGGTGATCTGGGATTTACCCCTATCGATACTTCTGTAGGGAGGCTCGGGGTACTTGTCTGCTGGGATCAATGGTATCCCGAGGCAGCAAGGCTCATGGCCCTTGCCGGAGCTGAAATCCTCATCTACCCGACAGCTATCGGCTGGACACCGGAAGACCCGGAAGATGAAAAGCAAAGGCAGCTTGACGCATGGCTTACCGTGCAGCGTGGACATGCAATCGCCAACGGAATCCCTCTCATAGCGGTCAATCGTATCGGCTCGGAGAACGACCCATCAGGCGGCTGCAACCTTGATTTCTGGGGAAACAGTTTCGTTGCCGGTCCCCAGGGAGAAATCCTCCATCGCTCATCCGCAACTGCTCAGGAGGTCGCAATTGTTACTCTTGACAAAGGGCGAAGTGAAGAAGTAAGACGAATCTGGCCGTTTTTGCGTGACCGCCGCATTAGCAACTACCAAAATTTAATACTGCGGTACATAGATTAAACTTGAGCTGAACTACGCTATCTGCTACAAATAACAGGATTTTAATCAATAGTCTGACACTCCCTTTTTAACCGTCACATAATTTATGAGGTTCATTATGAGCAATCTCAAGCTTGGACAAAAACTTGTCGGTCTTTTCCTGATAATGGCTCTCATTGTCGGGATAACCGGTCTTTTCGGCATATACAGCCTGAACAGGGTCGGCCATACCATTCAGGATGTCATCATGACCGGCTCGACACAGTCAAACCAGGTTGTACTCATGAAGACAGCACTTCAGGAGTGCAGGCTGCACCTTGTGGAAGCCTCAACTGTTGACAAAATTGATGACCTTGAGCTGATCAAGGGGGATTACGAGTCAAAACGTGATCGTTTCAACGGCTATCTTGATATAATTCTCAAAGGGAATCAGAAGCTCGGTCTTCCGGCTGCGATAAAAGGGAGCCCGCTTGAGTCCAGAGCCACTGCCGTATCAGCAAAATTCCTTCAGTTCAGCGAAACTGCCGAAAAGTTGTTAACACATAAGGAAACACTCTTTAACTCCGGGAAGAAGGGGAGTGCGGCATCTGACGATGACATAAAAAACATGATCCGTAGCGAACTTCCGGAAAAAACCGATGAAGTGGCAACCTCTGTAGACGAACTGCTGGTAACTGTTACAGGTCTGATGAAAGATGCCAACAGGGATGCGTCTTCAATCCAGCACAATGCCCAGTACACACTGCTGCTTGTCATAATCTGTGCGGTTATCTCTGCAATCATTTTTGGCAGCTTTGTATCCAGAGGAATTGTCAACAGAGTCAGGAAAATTGCTGATGCGCTGGCAGAAGGATCACACGGAAAACTAGTGGTTACCCTTACAGACAAATCGGCTGACGAAATAGGTGTGCTTGCCAGTGATTTTAATCTCATGAGCGCCAAGCTCTCTGAAATGGTAAACAGGATCAAACTCTCCTCTATGGAGCTTGGCAACATAACCGCAAGTCTGCGCGATGTTTCCCAGAAAAGTGTAGCCTCAGCCGAAATTCAGGCTGGAGGTGTACTTCAGACAACTTCGGCGATTTCAGAGATGAATTCGTCCATAAACGGCATATCACAGGCCATTGACAGTCTGTTCCTCTCAACCTCTGAGAGTTCATCCTCGACAATGCAACTTGTGGCCAGCATAGAAGAAGTAGCTCTAAATGTTGAAACCCTGTCTGAGGCAGTCGAAGATGTAAGTTCCTCCATCACTGAGATGGCAGCATCAATTAGAGCTATTGATGGAAATGTTGCCAGCCTGGTTGATTCATCCCTGACAACCGCCAGTTCAGTGGCAGCCATGGATATTTCCATACGTCAGATTGAGCAGAATGCCACAGAAAGCGCAGCGATTTCGGAAGGCCTGCTAAGCGACGCAGAGACCGGCAGAGCTTCTGTAGAGGCCACAATTGCCGGCATATCTGAAATCAAAAAATCATCAATCATAACCTCTGAAGCGATCTCAACCCTATCTGAAAAAGCCCGTGATATTGGGTCAATCCTTCAGGTAATCGATGAAGTTGCCGAGCAGACCAATCTGCTTGCGCTTAATGCTGCAATAATTGCCGCACAGGCCGGAGAGCAGGGAAAAGGTTTTGCAGTTGTAGCAGAAGAGATAAAAGAGCTTTCCGAAAGAACAAGCAGCTCGACAAAAGAAATTTCAAAAGTCATTGCAGCTGTACAGCAGGAGGTTCATAGGGCTGTCGAATCCATCTCTCTAGCAGAACAGAGCATTGAAGATGGCGAGCAGCTTTCCTACCAGTCAGGTGAGGCTCTTGCCAAGATTCTTTCCGGGGTTAAGACATCAAGTTCGCAGATTGTAGAAATTGCAAAAACCACCGAATCTCAGGCAAGAGAAAGTCGGCAGATCAAGGCTGCTGTTGAAAAAATCTCGGACATGGCGGCTCAGATCGCCACTGCAACAGGCCAGCAGGGTCGCGGCGCTGACATGATTATTTCAGCCACCGAGAAGATGAAGGGGCTGAACTCCCAGGTCCGCAACTCTACCCGAGAGCAGAGCACTGTCGGTTCATTCATTGGCAAATCCACTGAAAGCATCTCAACACTGATAAGAAAGATCAAGATTGCCAGCGATGAGCAGACCAAGAGCAGCGCACTAATAATGCATTCGGCCAACGAAATCCAGCAATCCACAGAAAATTCCCTTGAAGCGAACAGGGTGACTGATGAAGCAGTAAGAAGGCTCTCGGCCCAGAGTGAACTGCTTAAAAAAGAGATGAATCAGTTTATCATCCCTGAAAACGGCTGATAGCCATCATGTAAAGATGTTCGTACTTTCTGGCCGCACTCTCCCAGGTAAAACTCATCTGCATGGCATTGGTACGAAGTTTCTCTATTGCCGCTCTTCTGTTGTACCAGGTATATACTGCCCATCCGACAGTATCAAAAATTGCTCCTGCGGTAAGATCCCTGAATTTGAAACCTGTACCGGTCATTTCTGCCTCATTGTAATTCTCAACACTGTCATCCAGGCCGCCGGTTGCACGTACAATCGGCAGTGTGCCGTATCTCATGCTGTACATCTGATTTAGGCCGCAAGGCTCAAATGCTGAAGGCATGAGGAAAAAGTCAGCGCCAGCCTCAATCCTGTGGGCTAGACCATTGTCATACCCGACTTTTACTCTCATCTTAGTAGGATTTTCAGCAGCCATCCCACCGAAATAGAAGTGCGCCCATGGCTCACCTTCACCAAGCATAATTAGCTGGATATCAAGCTTCAGCAACTGCGGCAAAGCCTCGGCTAGAAAATCAATCCCTTTTTGCTTCACCATCCGGCTGATAACCCCAATAAGTGGAACAGTGTCATCCTCAGGAAGCCCCAACTCTCGTTGAAGTTCCTTTTTACAAACCATTTTACCGAGCATGTCTTCTGCTGAATAGTTTGCTGCCAGATGCCGGTCTGTTTCCGGTGACCACTCGGTGTAATCAACGCCATTTAATATACCAAAAAGATCGGCACTCCTTTCGCGAAGGACATTTTCAAGCCCCCAGCCATACTCAGCTGTTCCGATCTCAGCGGCATACCCTTCGCTGACAGTATTCAGGATGTTGGCATTGTAAATCCCCCCTTTAAGAAGATTTACCCTGTCATCTTTTTCAATGCCTAGGAAAGTGAAATACTCCCAGCCAACCCCGAGAATCTCAATTGTTTCGGGAGGGAAGATACCCTGATACTGCATGTTGTGTATTGTCAGAACAGACGCGGCTGTACCGACATAAGGATCATTGCGGTAGATACTGTTGAGGAGAAGAGGTATAGCAGCCGTATGCCAGTCATTTGAATTAATGATATCCGGGTGAAAGCCGATCATCTTGCAAAGTTCCAGACTCCCCTTAGAGAGGAATATGAAGCGCCTGTCATTGTCAGGGAATTCAATATTTGCTTCGTCATAAAGCCCGTCCCTGCCGTAGTAGCCGTCGTGTTCGAGAAAGTAAACGGGAACATCACAGTCCGGCAGTACTCCTTCATAAACTGCACAGTACTCATCCCCCAGAATTCCCATGGGCACGACCAGCACACCCGGCAACAACCTAAGGCCGTACTTTTCCTTGTCAATCCGGTAATAGCGCGGCATGACAAGCCTTACATCATGCCCCAGGCTGCGAAGATATCTGGGGAGTGAGCCGACAACATCTGCGAGGCCGCCGCTCTTTGCAAAGGGAACTGCCTCGGAAGCGGAAAAAAGAATTGAAAGCGACATTTACACACCTTTTAAATCAACATTAAGTAGACAAATTTCAGGGGACAGAATAGCAGCTATGTTCATGCTTGCAACAACAAAAAGGCGGCCCGGAGGCCGCCTTGATCAAACATATGCAGGTTAAACTCAAAACTTTTCAACAGCTTTTTTTGACGGCCCGTTGAGGCGTATCGCAGCTGCAAACTCCATCCAGAATATCAGGTAGATAGATATCATTGCCGATAGGCCGATATTCTGGTTTTCAGCTCCAAGCGCCTTGGCCAGCACAGGTGATGCGAAACCGGCACCGAGTGTTCCTGTTGCCCGCTCCAGCATGTAGAAGACTACCAGTGTAACCGCAGTGCCTCCGAACATAAGAGCAATCCCCTTGCCACGTTTTACCCAGTATTTTGGAGAGAATCCGAACATGCGCATGAATATCACGACCCAGATAATCCATACAGAATAGTCAACAGCAGCATCTGGGAGGGCAAATTTGTTTTTCACCAGAAAAATTTCCATGATGGTTACCGCTGCAAGCAGAGTAAACATCCAGGAAAACTTTTCGTCTGCCTGGGATACCCAGTTTCTGCTGTCTGGCGGTTTTACCTCTTTAACCGAGTGACCGTGTGTGCCGAGGGCAGAAAAGAGGATAGCAAACCAGATGCCAGCATTATGGAAGAGCAGTGAAGCATGATTTCCTGCCACATTAGCCACCCTGGCCATAGGCTCGCGGGCAAAATCGGCGGCAATTCGCATCAGGAAAAGATTGGCAATGATTGAACAGGTCATGATGACAGTGACGGTAAATATTCGTTTGGGAAGGAGATACGGGTCAACCTTATCAGGAAAACCCAGAATAAAGGCAAACCAGATCAGGAACATTATAAAGGGAATTCCATAACAGATTCCATAAACCGAGTTCCCGGCAAAATCGCCGTTTTGTGCATAAATAATTACGTGCTTGGTTTGATCGGCGTCGGTATTAAGTGCAAGAACCTCATTTTTCGGCATTTTCTTCAGACAAGGCAGTATCCCCATCATATACCAGCCGTGATCCCCCTGAGTTGCGTCAACAACCCAGTACTGATCGCCCATCATTTCGTCAAAGCCCTGAAATATACGCATCGAGAAGGTCGCACAGAGCGCCACAACAACCAGAAGCAGTATGGAATTCTTTAAACTCATTGGTGTCATTGTTTTCTCCTTGAACTACTCCTTATGTGTTGTCCAGAACATAGATACTGCGTTTGCTGCAAAAAGCCCGTAAAGCCACATTGTATTCCAGGCAGGTCCTGACCAGTGACTGCCTCGTCCGCCACCGACAACACCTGATGCGACTACTATTCCTATAAGGGCTGTAAAGGAAACCATCGCAACGGCTCTCAGAATTGCGCTGTTACGCCAGGTGTGCCGCTCAAGCTCTTCAATACGCGCCAGAAGTTCAAGCTCTTTCTCGCTCATCTTTTTTCTCCTTTAAATGCTGGATTATTATCAGACAAAGTAGCGGCAAAATTGCCGCAATAGCCGAAAATTTACCAAAGTAAAGTGTCATATTGTAAAGCATAGTCACCCTCCCTAATTACAGCCAGCATAAACGGGAATCCCTGCCGGCGCTCTCTCTAGCAGCTCCTGATACTTGACGCATTCACAGTACCGGCTGCTGCAGAATCTTATTATCATGTTGACATCGTGTGTTGAAATATAGCCACACCCCACATCACAGAGATCTTCATTCTTACCGAAATATGGGCATATATTTTCAGGCATCGCTGATCCTTCAACTCATTATCTGCACGGCTTCGGAGGGTGATCGTCACCACCCTCCAATAAGAAGCACGGTGCATAAGGAGTAACCATGAGTATATTAGAGCAACCGCCGTACCAAAGTTTGGCATTTATCACATTAATGTTTATCCCGTGTAATTTCAAGCAGTTGCACAAGGTACAGATTGTACAGAGTTACCATCCCCAAACATGGCTCTTGCAAACATGCAAATCATTAATTCAGGCAAATCCTTGTAGCATCGCTCAGGGTAGCAATTCAAGGGCTTTGCGCCTGAGCAAAATAAAAAGGGCCGGTTTCGCACAAATGCAAAACCGGCCCTTAACTCAACTACATCCTTGCTCGACTATTTCACCGTTTTCTAAGAAACTCCACAAGACCTTTCAATGCAAGCTCATACCCAAACGCACCGAAACCGGCTATCTGGCCAATGGCAACAGGCGCGATCAGGCTTTTGTGACGAAATTCTTCACGGCTGTATACGTTGGAAAGGTGCACCTCTACCGTCGGGATGGCTACGGCTGAGATGGCATCACGAATTGCAACGCTCGTATGGGTGTAGGCAGCCGGGTTGATGATTATTCCGTCAAAGCTACCGAGTGCCGACTGTATAGCATCCACCAGCCCACCTTCGGAGTTCGACTGCACGAAGTCGAGTTCAGCTGGTAAGGTCAGTGCTGACTCACTCAGGGAGGCATTTATGGATTCGAGGGTCTGCGAACCGTAAATGCCAGGCTCGCGCCTGCCGAGAAGGTTAATATTCGGGCCGTTTATAACCAGTATCTTCATGTGCGCCTCTAGACCAGATCATATCGTAACTTGAGAGCTTCGCGGGAAAGGAGAAATCGGCCTTTACCGTAATTACCGTTTGTAGTTATTACCAGAACAAGGAAAAACTGGTCATTAATAACTCTGACTAAAACCTTTAACTGGTCAGTAGCTATCAATACCTCTTCCATATCACCGTTTTCAAGTAGATCCACGGTTTTCCTGATGTCTCTCAGGAGGTTCGAGTATTCAACCGAAAGGAGCTGTAGATCAAACTGATTGGAATCAACAAGGTATTCTTCAATCGGAATGCCGTCATATCCCATTATGATCGCGGCAAGCCCACCACCAACGTTTTCTGTCAATGATTTCAGAGACTCTTTATACGACATTCCTTTACCCTCCCGATATTCCCCAGCCACGCCTGAAGTTTATCCAGTAGACCATCAGGCGGTGTGCCGGTAATCTCATCTGACAGCGCATTTTCGGGCTGGATCAGCTCCATCAGGCGCTTTTCATATTCCATGTTAAGAGGATCAGAAGCAAGCAGATCCCGGTAGACTTCAACCGCTTTTTCAGGGAACCCCTGTTTCAGATAAAGTTCGGCTATAGTTGCTGAAACCATAACAGACTGCTGTTCAGCCGCTGGAAGCTCCTGCTCGTACAATGGCGGCGGACTGTCCATGAGGAAAGGTTCTGCCCGGTTTACATCATCTCCCAGTGACGGTCTTTGCGGCGAGGCGGAAAACGGCTGGGCCAGGTCGTCAAAAATATCATCTTCAATCAGCTCATCCGAAAGTTCCAGAATATCCGCATCAAGAAGGTCCTCTTCCGGCAGGTCAATTTCGTTCGAAGACGCTGTAACAAATGGCTCGTCACTGAACGTAATGTCAAGCGAGTTTGCAACTAAAATACAGCTCTGTGCCGCAGCGGAGTTGCCTGTTGACATGTACAAATCGGCCAGCAGTCTTTGCGCCTCGATATTTTCAGGCGTTACCCTTACTACGGCTTCGAGTGCCTTTACAGCTTCATCCTTGAATCCGCACTCTATTGCAGATTTTGCCAAAGCCATCTGCCCGCCGGCGAGATCAGGATAAAGTGCAGCTCCGTTTCTTGCTGTATCAAGTGCCTCTTCAAGGAGCCCAAGCTGCCTGTAGATGTCGGAAAGCGGCATAAAGCTGTAGGCTCTTGGGTCACTTCTCAGGATACCTTCAAACCTTTTTGCAGCCGCCCATAATGAAGCTTTATCAGTCATAGTTTAAGCCCCCCACTTATAACTGGTTCACGCAGTCTGAAAGCAGCGTACGAAGATCAATAATCTTCTCGATTTTGAATCCGCCAATTCCGTGATTAAAGATGAAATTTACTCCACCGTCACGCTTTTTCTTGTCATGGGAAATAATTTCCAGATACGCATCGATTGGAAAAACCGGCAATTCTGTAGGCAGACCGAATTCCCGGATCAGCTTAACAATCAGATTCCTGTCATCTGACGTCAACAGGCCTTTTAAAAATGACAATCCTGCAATCTGAGCCATACCGATGGCTACCGCCTCACCATGCTTGATTTTTCCATATCCGGCAAGTGTTTCCACTGCATGACCAATGGTGTGGCCATAGTTCAAAACCGCCCTTAAGCCACCTTCATGTTCATCCCGCTCAACAACCGAACCCTTGATCGTGCAGGACTCACCGACAATATGCTCTAAAGCCACTTTATCCCTGGCTTTAAGATCACCCGACTTTTCTGAGATATAATCGAACAGACTTCTGTCCAGACATGCCCCATACTTGAGTATCTCTGCAATGCCGCACAGATACTCCCTTTCCGCAAGGGTATCAAGAGTGTCCAGGTCTGCCAGTACCAGCTTTGGCTGATAAAATGCTCCGATCAGGTTTTTGCCGAGGCGATGATTGATTCCGGTCTTGCCGCCGACGCTGCTGTCCACCTGGGCAAGCAGGGTTGTCGGTACCTGAACAAAAGGTATTCCTCGCAAAAAAGTAGCAGCTGCGAAGCCTGCCATGTCCCCGATAACTCCACCACCAAGAGCCACTATGAACGCCCCTCGATCAAGGCCTTCGGTGATCATGGCATCATATATCAGATCAAGTGTTGCAGCGTTCTTGAACTCTTCACCATCCGGAAGTTCTATCACTCTTACATCGTAGCCTGCACGCTCAAGTGAATCCTTAACCAGGGGAAGATACAGCGCCCCGACAACCGGATTGGTTATAACCGCTGCAGTGCCTTTCAGCCCGATCCTGTTGCAGTCAGCACCAAGGCCGTCAAGCAGTCCGCAGCCTATATGTATATTGTACGATCGCTCATCAAGTCCTACCGTGATGATTTTCACTAAAACTCCCTCAAATGAAGCATCGAGATCTCTGAAGTTAACTTATGCAGATGATCATCACTTTGAAGTTATCTTCTTCACAGCCTCTGCAGTGAGATTCTGCTTACTATCAACGTTGACAATACTTCCGGAGACCACAAGTTTTGCCTTACTGTTAACATAGAGAACAAGTGGTTTTTTGTCCGCGTTTATAAGGACTTCGTACAATCCTGAGATGCCATCAACCGGGCTGACATTTAATACCTCAAAATTTACCGGCATGATCTTCTTGAGCGAAATGGCAACATCCTCTTTTTTGGGAGCATTGTCACAAGCTGTAACAGCGAGCATAAAAGTAACTGCCAGTAATGCCTTAACTACTCTGTATTTCATATTTTCTCCTGCCCCTATGTAAACAGACCCCGCAGTCAGATAGAACCGCGAGGTCTGGTTTGCGTAATCAGATTCTGCTTTCTACTTGGTTAAGAGTGCTGACCTGCGCAGCCTCAGCCCGCGGATTCCTGCATAGAGAGCTGCAAATACCCCTGCGAACAGCATTACAGGGTACTTGACCACAACGATAAGCGGTGTAAGCATGATCCGAACCAGTGTGCGGAGCGATTCATGGTCACGGATAAAATCTGCAACCGGCGGACTGTATTTGTAGTAAAACTTCACAAATGCAGTACCAGGGGTACTTCTTAGAAGGATATCATCACGGAAATGGCGAAGTACCATAACGTGTGGATCAAGATAACTGCCGTAAGCTGCAGTTGCGATGAAACATCCGCCACCGCCACCACCTGCTGCTACCGGTTGTGTTACGCCGGTTTGAGTTGTCCCACCACTGCCGCCACCTGCAGCTGAGGTAACAACAATAGTTCCTACATAGGTATTGTTTGCAGCATCTAGGTTTGCATCTTCATTAACAGCGTTATTAGTCACTGTGTATGTAATAAAATTAGCATCTATAGTTCCGGGGGTAAACTCAAGAGCGTGACCGTTTACGACCTTGAAGAAGCGTGATCCTGCCGGAATATCACTTGAATATGTTACTGTCACAGACGCCGTTGTGGGGATATTAGTCAACTGGTACTGAGTTCCGTTCCAGACAGTCAAGCCCTGCAGTCCGGATAACTGAGGTGAATTAGAGGCAACATTTCCATAAAAATCAACCGTAGCACCGCTGGTAACTACAGCTGGCACTCCTGTTCCCATCAAGGTCAGGGTAGTTGTTGCCCCTGTCGAGTCCACGACTTTAAGCGATCCCGAGTAGTTGGAAGTCTGAGTTGGTGAAAATGAGATTGTAATCGACTTCGAACCATTCTTACCTATTGTAGTATTGACTGGAAGTACACCGCTAAAAACACTGTTGGAAAGGGTTGCCGAGGTTATACTTACGGCATTTGATGTAAGATTCGTCAATGTGAAGGAGTAGCTGGTCATTGTCCCTTTCAGCACATTACCAAAATTGTAGCTGCTTCCGGGAAGCTGAACACCAGCGGAATCGCCGAACTGCAGAGCACCGGTTGTACCGGTATCGTTTACAGTTATTGAAAGCGTTTTCGTCTGGTTTCTGCCCGCATCATCTGTCACTGAAACTACAAAGCTGAAGACACCCGCAGCTGAAGCAGTACCCGAGATAAGACCTGTAGCTGGAGCAATGCTTAGTCCGTTAGGGAGCTGTCCGGAGAGGATAGTCCATGTCTGTATCGGTGAGCCGCCTGTGGCTTTCACTGACTGAGAGTATGAATCCCCTTTATTTACCGACGGTAGTTCGCTTGTAGTAATTGTCAATGGAGCAAAGACGTTTATGGAAAGGGGAAGATCGGCAGCTGAACCTGTTGTGTCTGTTGCACGGGCGGTGAATGTAATGGCTGAAGAGGTCGAAGCTGTCGGTGTCCCTGAGAGTACACCGGTCTCGCCATCAAGAAAGAGTCCAACGGCTGAAAGTGCGTTTAACTCTGAAGCTGAAGGAATGCTCCATACATATGCACCTGTACCGCCGGTAGCCTTAAGTGTGGTGGTATATGGGCTTCCCTTGACACCATCCTGTATTGAGCCGGTAAGACCTGCGACCTTCGCTGCTATTTTGATGGTGAATATTTTTGTCGCAGCAGTAAGTGTAGGGATTAAAGTATCAGAGGCTTTTATTGTGAATGTCGTGTTTCCGGCTGCTGACGGGGTGCCTGAGATCTCCCCGGTCGCTCCGTCAAGAGTAAGACCTGTCGGAAGCACGACTGAGCCTGAAACTGACCAAGTCAATGTTCCGGAGCCGCCTGAGCCGGTAAGCACCTGGCTGTAGCCCGTCTGACCTGCTGTCCACTGGGCAAGCGGTGAAGTCGATGTTATGACAAGCGGATCAAGCACCTGCAGAGTGATCGGTATAGAAGCCGTGCGACCATTGATATCGGCTGCGGTCACGTTGAAGTTATAGACGCCGGATTTTGCCGGAGTACCGCTGATAATACCGTTAAGTTGACCGATTGCAAGTCCGGTCGGGTACCCTGCTGAAAGACTATATGTGTAGGCCGAAGAGGTATTCCCGCCGGAAGCGACAATTGTCAGTGTGTATGGTGAATTCACGACACCCCTGGGAACGGTTGGCGTTGCTATTGTCACTTGGTCATACACTTTGATTGTGAAAGATTTGGTAACTGTGCCACCTCCAGCATCAGCGGCAGTAACAACTGCTGTATACGTACCTGCACTGTTTGGAATTCCACCTATGGTCCCTGTGAGGCTGTCGATATAGAGTCCGGGGGTATCGATGCCGGTAACTGACCAAAATACAGGAAGTGTTCCAGTCCCGGTGTTCAGTTCAATCGGCAGATTGTAAAGAAGACCTGCTGTACCGGTAGCTATCGATAGATTATCAGTCTTGATAGAAAGCGCCGGATTGATTGTGATCGTATAGCTCTTCACCCCTGTCAGAGCGGTGTTTACCGAGTCGGTCGCCTTTACTTCAAAGGTATAGGTTCCAACAGTACTCGGTGTACCTGATATAACACCACCGGTTGAGATATCTAATCCTGTAGGGAAGCTGCCGGATGATTTTGTCCAGGTATACGTCCCACTGCCACCGGTTGCAGTCAATTTCTGACTATAGGCTGTTGTAGCGTTGCGGGTCCAGTTAGGAAGGGTTGCCGGCTGTATCGCAATTGGCGTGTACACTGAAAAACTGAAGGTTGTAATCGACTTGGCAGCAAAAGCATCCTGCACCTGAACTGTCACGGAATAATAGCCATTCTGTGAAGGGTTCCCGTAAATGGTTCCGCCTCCCGCATTCAGCGAAAGCCCTGTTGGGAGGGCCCCGGCTATCACACTCCAGGTATATGGTTTAGTACCACCACTTGCCGTCAGCAATTGGTCGACAGCTGTTCCGGTTGGCATGTCGGGTATTTTAGTCGTTGCAATTTTAAGGTCAGTAACTGTCGCCTGCAAAAGCACCGTCAGCTTCGGCTGGCTGGCGAGATCTGTGTTTATGGTCAGAGTATCTGTTACAACTCCGGCAGTGGCTGGGGCGGTAAAAATCACCTGAACATCATAATAGGCGTTTGGCAGTACGACGGCAGACGCTGAGCTGCCTAATGAGAATTTTGACCCAAGTGGCAGGGTTATGCTGCTTATGTTGAACACGGCAGTACCGGTATTGGTAACCCTTACAACCATTGTCTTGGAGGATGATGCTCCTACATAACCATAATCAAGGGATGTCGGAGACAGAGAGGCAACCCCGACTGCTCCGATACCGGTCAGGTTTACTGCCTGAGTACCTGCTGTAGACACAACCGACATAGTCCCGCTGAATGCGCCCCCTGAAGTAGGCGTAAAAACTACCGGTACAGCCTTACTTGCACCTGCTGCCAGGGTAAAAGGAACTGTGGTGGTTGTTGAAAACATAGTGCTGCCACCGAAATTGAGGGCATTTACGGTCAGCGAAACATTTCCGGTATTCTGAACGGTTACGGAACTGCTCGAAGTTGAGCCAATAGTAACCGAGGTAAAATCAATTGATGTTGTCGACAAGGACATGATTGCCTGACTACCTGTCCCCTTAAGGGTCACTGTAGCACTTTGACTGGCTATATTGGTGTACACAGTGAAGCTGCCAGTATAATCCGCAGGCAGCGTCGGCGTGAACCTGACTGTTAACTGCTGTGAGTTTCCTGGAGCCAGGGTTACTGGCAGCGCCGGCGCACCGATAATGCTGAAGACAGCGCTATTGGGGCCGCTAATAGAGGTGATATTTATGGGTGCGCTGCCGCTGTTGGTAAAAGTGACAACTCTATCCAGGGTGGAGCCTACGGCAAGAGAACTAAAATCTATACTCTTAATATCCGCTTGGAAATCTGGGCTTACTGCAAGTCCGTTAAGGGACACGGTTGCATTACCGCCATCACTCTGTATGACAAAACTGCTGGAATAGCTTTGCGATGACCCTGATGGTGGCTTGAATGTAACGATTATGGACAGCTCGCCATTTGGAGCCAGCGTGCCTCCAGTTGTGGGTGACACCGTAAACACCGCGCCCTGGGCTCCGATAGGGGTACCGATGCTGGTAATATTAAGATCAACGTCACCGGTATTTTTCACTTTGAACGTTAGTGTCGATTGCTGACCCGCGGTTATCGAACCAAAATCAAGCAATGGCGGAGCGAAATAGGAATTATCTGTTTTCAGCAAGGCGAGATGGGCCTGGCCCAGTGAGAACATCTGGCCGTAGATATCTGCGCCGCTGACAGATGTGTTGCGAGCATCTTTCCAGACGGCCAGAAACTGGTTTGTTCCAGTCGAGTAAGCTATTGACGGTGAATACTGGTTTGCAGGTGGAGTGGCAATGGCATAGTTTTCACCCCTGAGAGATCCTTCGGCATCCACATACTGCCCGTATATATCTAGATTCTCGTTGGAGACAGTGCCGTTTCTTCCATCTTGCCAGGCGACAAAATACCGCTGGTTAACTCCGTCGTAACTGAGAGCCGGAGCAGTCTGCCTGCTGTTGATTACCGATGGATCGCTGGAACTGGTGATATTGATGTTGCTGTTGTAGAGGCCAGCGCCCGAGTTTATCAGCTGACCGTAGATTTTCGTGTTACTGCCACCACGCATATCCTCCCATACGGCAAGAAACCGCTTTGTTATTGGGTCGAAGATTGCCGCCGGGTTAAAGGTGTCGCCTGCACCAGCATTCAGCTGTGCAGACCTTACTACACCTAAAGAAATATATTGCGCGAAAAGTCCATAAACATTTGTTCCTGAGGCATTTGTCAATGAGTCAGGAGCCTGAGTAAATGTTGAAGTTACCGGTTCGCCATAATCACACGCACTGTTGCTGTTGGTATCAGTACAGGTGACATTTAGAGTACCATTATTTCTTGTTCCATTCAGGACAAAGAGTGTCTGGGGTGATGTTGAATCGGAAGAGAGAGCTATGCCTGATACATTGGTATAAAACTCATACTCACGAGTTTCTGATAGAGCTGAAGCCGTTCCGCTGATCACTCTGTTCCCGAGGGTACTCTTGTTCCTGACTATATCAGCGCCGGTAACACCGGTATGGCTAATAATTTTCTTGGTTGTACCATCACTCCCGAGACGCATATAGCCCGGAAAAGTTGTGTCTCCAAACTGCCAATGTACCTGTGCCCATCCAAAAGATATTTCATCAAGGGAATTCAGGTTTGAACGGGTTTCAGCCCAGCCCAGCCAGAACTCGTCACTGATATTGTCATAAATAGCGACCGGCTTCGATCTTGCCAGCAGAGTATCAGTAATGTCGGGTGTTGTAGTAGAGGTGTCTATCGAATATGGGGTATATTGATAGTCTGCCTTGACAGTGGAGAATTTTGCCGGTGGTGCGGAGAAACCGACTGCTGTCAATTGGCCGGATGAATAGTTGACTGCACCACCACCAGCTACAGGAGCACCAGCGACTATTGTGTTTTTGCTTACGTAAAAACCACCGATCCCATCGTCTTTTAGTTTTGCCGTACTTGCGTTTGAGAAAGTAGCCGATACAGTTATTGAATTTGCCACAAGGTTGCGATCAAGACCCTTATCGAAAGTAGTAGCGGTTCCATCACCAGTAGCAATTGTAACCGTTTTTGAGACAGAAGGGAGCGCTGTCACCGTCACCTTATTGGTTTCACGGGGGGTAAAATTTGCTGGAGTTGCAACCGCCAGGTTAGTTCCAGTAGGCCCGGTATAACCGGTACATGAGGCAACAGCCGGCGGTGTAATGTTAGTGTAGTATACAAAACCGCCAGATGCGTCACCATTGGTATCTTGCCAGGCAACAAAAAGCTTGCCACCAGGCTTGTAGGCCACGGTTGGCACGGTCTGATTGCCGGACTCAGCCACGTTGGGAGAACCAATAGTCTTGGCACTTACCAGAAATGACGATCCGCATACGGTGCCGTCCTCTTTTACAAACTGACCGTAAATATCAGCACCGGACGTTAACCGGTTTCTCCAATCCTCCCATACGGAGAAATAGAGCTGTTTGTCCTGGAGATAGACAATTTTAGGATTTTGCTGATCCTCGCGGGCAGCGGAGGTATAATTGCCTAAAGTCGGAGTTCCACTCCCGCTGATAATAAGTGGATTGCCAATCAGCTTGGCAGCAGTTTTTTTGGAACTGCCCCCACTCCCAATCTCCGATAAATAACCGCTGCCGGAACATGCGGCTACTATGGTAATGACCCCGACTAAGATCAGGTGCTTGATGTGCCTTATCATATATCCTCCAAACTACCGATTAGACGTTAATATGTTCAGCTAAAACTACTGGATATTCTGTGATTCCGCTGTCAGGTTTTTCTTTGTCGCAATCTCCATCAAACTCCCAGAAAAAACATATTTCAGAGATTTATCCAGATAAAGAACAACACTCTGCGTATCAATTTTTGCAACAACTTCAATTATTCCAGGAATTCCCTCAACAGGAGTTATTCTGACTATTTTGTGATTTGCTGGCAACAGTGACTTAACAGCTTCACCTACCTGTAGATCAGTTGGGCGCGAAGAACTTTTTGAGCATGAACTGATCAAAAGTGAGAAAATTAAAGCTGCGATTAGCAGAGTATTTCGATGCATAGCTTGTTCCTGTTTCTATTAGGCCTTTTTCTGCCTGCCTGAAGTAATCGGTTATCTATAAAATCAAGCACTGATTTGCTTTTGTAGCGGACAGCCGTTACGGAGTTACTACATACGCGGGAATTGCAACCTGAACTGTCTTGCTGAGTCCGGAAATGATGGCCGTGACCTCAAGAGTTGTGCCAAAAGTTGGATTAGTAAAATTGGCAGTCCATTCAGCATTACCAGCCTTATCTGTAGCTTTGATTGCGTCATGGGTTTCTGTTGTTCTGATACTCCCTGCTGAAGGGTCGTAACCAGACATTTTAGCAGTGAAACTGATGTCAGCTCCCACCATTACAGGCACTACAGATGCTATTGACTTAACACCAACAAACCCGTTATTTGCTGCTGGAGTAACTGTCAACGTCAAAGTTCCGTTGGTGTTACTGTTAGCGCTGCCACAACCGGAAACCGCTAGCAAAAGAGCTGTGGTTATTAGTGCCTTAAACAGGTTACGAATAATCATTTATGCTATCTCCTTTAATTCATTATTTTCGGTGTAATAAATATGAGCATTTCGTTTTTGACCTTATTTTTGGAATTGGACTTAAACAGCCACCCCAAAAGAGGCATATCTGAAATATAGGGTATACCTGTGTCACTTTCTGTCTCGGAATCCACATAAATACCACCGATTACCGTTGTTTCACCATTCTTGACTACCAGCTCGGTGGTAGCCTCTTTCTTGTTTATTGGTGGTGTTGAACCACCACCGGTACCTACTGTATTATTACTTGCCTTTATTTTCATGTTAACACTACCGTCAGAGGTAATATGCGGTGTGACCTCAAGACTCAGGGCGGCTTCAATAAACTCGGTTTTAGCCCCATCGGTTGAGCTTGTGTTCTGATAGGGGATCATCTGACCCTGTGAAATTTTTGCAGGTTTGTTGTTTACAGTCAGTACTTTTGGCGTTGAGATGATTTTCACTTGGCCGACAGATGCCGCAGCTGACAGTCTCAAGTCAAGTTGTATATTACTGATAAGCTTGCCGAACGACATACCAGCTGCAATTCCTCCGGTCGTAGACGTAGGAAGAACCGATGACACTATCCCTCCCATTGAACCTGTCAGGCTGTTAATATTGGCGACAGAAGCGCTACCATCCGTATAACCGAAATTCCATTTCACCCCCATATCACGGGCAAAGCTGGATGAAGCCTCTACAATCCTTGCCTCGATCATCACCTGTTTCTCAGGTACGTCTAGCTGCTCTAGTAACTTGCGCATCTTGTTAATGTTGGGGTCAATATCAACAACGATAATCTTGTTAGTACGGGTATCACTTGAAATTGATGAGTCGTTACGCTTGCTCTTGAGATTTTTGAACTGATTTTCTATGTCCCCAAGTGTTGCAAAGTTTATGTCGAAAATCACTGTCGAGAGCGGCATCTTCTTCTCTTCTGTCAGACGAAACTCAACAGCTTCATCATCAAGTGATTTCATTTTTGTCTTAGGGCGAATCTGGACGATATTACCGTCTCTCTGCATCCCCAGCCCCTTGTTATCAAGGATGACATCCAGAGCCTGATCCCAGGGGACGTTTACGAGCTTGAGACTGATAGTCCCGGTTACATCGTCGGACACCAGAATATTCTGATTACTGACCTCAGCCAGAAGCTGGAATATCTTCTTGATATCGGCGTCTGAAAATTCAAGTGTCACTTTGCGGCCGGTATAAACTTTCCCTGTTTTGAGCACAGGCTGAGAAGCTTTTTCCAGCACAAATGCCTCATCAGAACTTTTTTCCTGCTTATTCTTTACAGGTTCTGTCCTGGTTTCAGCAACATCCTTTTCCATAAAATCATTTGTTTCCGGCTTCACATAAGCGGCTTTTACAGCCCTTGCCTGCCTTGAACTCTTTGAAACACTGATAGGCTCCTTAAACTCCCACTGGAAATTTCCGTTATCTTTTTTAAGGGTATTAGGAATACTCCCTTTAAAGTTTACCGCCACTCTCGATTCTGGTGAACTGCCCCCTTTTACGCTGAAAGGGGCAATGCTCTTTATGGCCGTGTCAAACGCTCTTGTATTAAGCTGTCGTTGCAGGTTAGAGGGCATACGACAACTTTTCAGATAAAGAGAGAGTCCTGTTTTGGTTTTTACTGGCTCACCAGCTACACAGCTCCCGCTTGTACGGATCGTAACTTTTGAGACACCATTGGCCTGTGTAAATTCAACTGCATCGACAGCTCCCGGCAATGTTTTTGCTGCAGGTTTGGGCTTGGCTGTAATTTCAGGTCTGGCATCTGTTTCAGCGGGTGCAGTCTTTGCTGCCGGGGGCTCAACCGGGGCCGCTATAGCAGCCGCAGCTGATTTTTTAGGTTCTGCAACAACCGGAGTGGGTACAACTGCTGAGACAGGTTCGGCGACTGGTGCCACAGCAGCAGTTGCTGCTACAGCCGGTGCGGTCGCTGCTTCTGTTACAGCAGGTGCTATGGTGGCAGGCATTGAAAGCTCGTTGACGGCTACTTTAGGTTCGCTGTTTTCTGCTTTAGACGAAAGAGGCACCTGCTCAGCAAAACTTATTTCGAGATTAGAGCCATTCCTGGCAACAGAATAGTGGGGAACTGGCCCGGTAGCATCGAAGACAACTCTGAGTTTTTCCGGGGACCCACCGAGCCTTACCTTACTCAGATTGAAACCGTTAACATCCTTAATTCTCTCAAAAACTCCACTCTTGGTTTTTGGAATATCTATAATAAGCCTGTCCGGCTTATTCAACTTAAACGGCTTGAATGATTCAGGCGCAGCGGAAAACTCCAGCAGTATTCCGCCATCAAGCTTCCTTATTGCTGTAAGAGCTCTGTCACCTGGCTTGAACTGCATCCGGTTACGCTCTGTAAGGAACACTCCACTGCCTGCAACTATTTCTTTTTGACCACTGATAGACGCATTTACAGCTACCGGCTCTGCTAGCGGTGCAATCTGTTTTTCTGTTACCGTCTTGGGCTCAGCAACAGCTTCAGTAGGTGCTGCCGTATCGGCCTGTTTTTCTGTATTTGCCTGTAATGGAACTACTTTATCCAATGTTTGCTTATCAGGAACAACCGCAGGCTCAGCAACTACCAGCAGAGGGGATGGTGCTGTTACAGGCTGTTCAGCAGTTGCCGATTTTGGTTGCTGAGTTTCAATCTTTGCAGTACCTGCATCCTGATTTACTAGCGACACCTTTTCTGACTGCGGGAGAGGTACTGATATAACCAGCCTCTTTTTCTCCTGTTTATCAAGTATGGCGGACACCTCAGTTTTAGAACTAAGGGCTATATCTATCCGGCTCAACACACTGTTACCAAACTCGTGCTTTGAAACGTCGATCTGCTTCAGGCTACCTTTGTTTACAAGCAAGGGGAGCTTCTGGGCGCCTGGTGATGTCTGTGCAAGATCAACAATCACTCTCGGAGGGTTTTCAAGCATATAGTAAGTGTACACAATGGGCTTGTCAGAAGTGATCTCTATGGATGAGGCATCATCTGAGACGGTTATACCTGTAATCTTCGCAGATTCGGTAACACCAGGAACCGGCTCTGACTGAACCGACTTCATCTGCTGGGCACAACCAAAAGTTAAACAAAGCGCAAGTATAACCAGCGACCTTAGAACAATGCCAACTCGTCGTATTATCATCGATAACTCCTACTTTTTCCTTAATAACGTAAGCTTTACCACTCTCTTTCGTATACGACCGTTGTCGTCTCTGGAACTCTCTTCAACCTCAACAGCATTACTTGTGATTTTCTTCACCACACCATCATTATTCCCAATGAGCATCCCTTGCCTGACAACATAGCCTTTGTTATTGGGGTCAATAATAAGCGCTGTGTTTTCCTTAAGACCAGTTACGATACCAGAGACTTTTAATTTTTCGGTGTCAAAGGTCTGAATAGGCAGCGGATCTCTTACTCTGCCCTTTGATGACTTGTTTGCAGAAGACTGTTGAGGAAGTGGCATCTGGGCATAAGGTTTAAATGGATCCCGCTTATTTGTAAAATCCAGACTTACGCCAGCTGGAGCGACTATCCGCTTGGAAGTAGTCAGCTGAGCCTGGACAATATTTTTTACAGGCAGCTTTTTAGAAGTGGATAGAGCTGCCTGAACAGGTTTCACTGGCAATACAGGGGCAGCCGGAGCTGTTGCCTGTTCGGGCTTTTTGGGAAGCGGAGTTGCCTTTGCTGGCGGAGGGGGAGGCTCCTTCTTCTTGCATCCCGGCACGGCTATAGCAAGTAATAGCATGCAGAGAAGTCCACCTTTTACTAAAAGGTTTTTTTTACTTCTTCTTTTTATCATCCTTGGGGTCCTTAATCTCGCTCTTGTCCATAAATCTGAATGTTGTAGCCTGACACGTCACCTTGACAACATTGCGACCTCTATCATTACGTATATCTGAAAAAGACACATTACTTATATTCACAATCCGTGGAAGATTTCCTACCGCAACAAAGAAGTTAGCAATACCTAAAAAAGGCCCTGAGACAACTATGTCGACTGGCACTTCAGCATAAAACTCTTTTGGAACCTCCGGCTTTGGTCGGAATGCTAAAAAATCAAGTCCGACAGACTTACCTGCACTTGTTATGCTCGTAAGAAGCGTTGGGATCTCTTTTGAGTTTGGTAACTCGGTAAGGGCACTATCAAGATCCTTTTTCAGCCCCTCGAATTCAGCCCTGAATTTAGGCAGGTTGTTTGCTAGTTTTCGCGTTTCTCCTATTTCTGCGCGGATTTTGTCCAGTTTACCCTGTAGAGTTTTCAACTCTACATCTTTTGGTTTTTGGAGCAGAAAATAATAGGTTGCTCCTAACGCAACAATCACTACCAGAAGCCCGGCCATTTTCTGCTTCATCGGAAGATTGACTATTTTTTCGACTTGCGGATGCATATCTAAATCCTTGTGGAAGTTGTTTAAACTCCGTCAAATCAGGTAACTGCTATTTTTTCGGCGGTTCCTTCTTTGGTTCTTCTTTTTTATCCACCTTAATAATACAAGTCAGGTCAAATTTCTTAAGCTTAACTCCGTTAACTTCCTGTTGTTCTGAAACCTGAAGATCTACATTCCCGTACTCCTGAGATGACTGAATACTCCTCATGAACTCGGCAATAAGGTCTTCATTGTATGCCAATCCGGATATTGAAACAGCCTGTCCGGATTCCTGATATTTTATCAACCACATTTTTTCAGGCACGATGTCACTCAATCTGGCGAGCCTTATTGCAGGACCGGTTTTGCCCTTTCTAAGCTGACTTAGAATATCAAGTTTCTTTTGCACTTCAGCCTGCAACTTTTTCAAGTTGTCGATTTCGCCAATTTTCTTCTTAAGAGTGGCAAGTTCTTCTTCAGATCGGGTAATTTCTTTTTTTGCAGTGGATATTTTAGTAATGGTAATGGAATAGTAAACGCCTGCAGCTATAACGGATGTAATAAAGATCAGCCCAAGAATTATCAATTGCTGGGTAAGTGTCTCTTTCTTCTTTGAAGCTCTGTAAGGGAGGAGATTAATTTTAATCATTTGTCGCCGAGCCTCCTTGATGCAAGTCCGACAGCAACAGTCATTATCGGTGCAATCTCATCGAGGAACTCTTTTTCAAACTTCTTTTCGTCACACTTAATATTATTAAAGGGGTTAATAACCTCTACAGGCAGGGCAAGCTTTGTTGCAACAGACTCAAAAAGATTAAGGCTTTTACAACCACCACCGGAGAGAAGCACCTTGGTTATTCTCCCCTCAATGGCATTTGAATTATAGAAGTCAAGCGAACGCCTGATTTCAAGAGAGAGGGTCTCGTTGACCCTGTAAATAGACTCTATAAGATCAGGTGATGATGAGCGGCTAGCAGACAACTTCATTTTCTCGGCATCTTCGCCGCTGATAGACAGCTTTTTCTGAATTTCTTCAGTATAGAGTCCGCCCCCCATCTGAACATCACGGGTAAAAAGAGAGATTCCACCTTTTATTACATTTAGATTCATCATGTTCGCGCCGATGTTTACCAGAGCATATACCTCATCGGGCTCCATGTCGTAATTCATCTCGAACGCATTTTGAAGCGCAAAAACGTCAACATCGACCAGAAGCAACTTCAACCCCGCCTCAGCAAAGACCGACTGATAATCATTTACAATGTCTTTCTTGCTTGCAACAAGGAGCACAAACATTTTAGAAGGATCAATATCGTCAGGCTCAAGTATCTGGAAGTCTATATTGACGTCATTTACATCAAACGGAATATACTGCTCTGCCTCCCACTGAATCTCTTCCTCAAGATCTTCAGCCGACATGGCAGCAAGCGTAATCTTCCTAATAATGACGGAGTTCCCTGAAACCGAACTGGCAACATCCCTTAGATTCGCGATCTGCAGATCATTAAACAGTTTGCGTAAACCATCAACTACTGCAGATGTGTCCATCAGGGTATTGTCCACAATTGCCTCAGAAGGCAATGGAACAATGCCGACATACTCAAGCTCGTAGCTGCCCTTCGCCCCTTTTAGCTTTATCAGCTTTATGGAGGTCGAGCCTATATCGATTCCGATCAGATCTTTCTTTTTCGCAAAAAACATAATCTATTCCTGTCTTGCGTATTAGTCCTGAAAAACTTTTTCCCTGTCGGTCAATGCAAAACCGAGAGCCAGAATTATCTTTCTCTTGGTTTCAACACGGCATAGCTCACCCCGCTCTATCCGGTCAATGGTAACTGCTGAAACACCCGCAAGGCGTGCCAACTCAGCCTTGCTCATCAGCTTTGCTTCTCGTAACTTCTTGAGATTGTTCTTTTCTTTCATATCGGCACGATCCAAATTCTTATAGAATTTTCACATCATGTCGCGGAATTTACACCAATTTGGATGTTTGTCAAGATATTTTACCTAATTATGTCAAATTATGTGCAAATGATGCATAATTTAATAAACTGATACTATTAGCGCTATAACGCAAAAAAGCCGGATGCCATATATCTGTCTGGATATTTCGGCAACCCGGCTGTCTGCGTGAGACCCATTAGGCTTTCCGCCCCACCCTCGCGGATGGTTGAGTATTATCGTGTATCGGTTATGTGAGGTGCGACCAATATTATTCATGCCGCCTAAAATGTCAACGCTTTGCTGCCTAGTACTCGTAAAGAACTGAAACTCTGGAATTTTCTTTGGGATTTAGTGTTTTTTCACTCGCAACCTCAACTCTATAGATAAAATGGGCCAGGTTCATCGTAGTCCCTGCGCTCAGCTCGGTAACCCCACCCCCCATTAATTGCGAAGCAACGCCACCAGTTCCTGATGAAGTAGACCCTGGGTAAGGAACCCCTTCCAAAGTATCAACTATTTTTGAATAAACGGTAAAACTCTGACTATTAGTACCCACTAGCTTCATGGTCATATCAGGACTTAGTTTCGCGTTAAGACTCTTGTCACCGCAGGCGCTCCAATTTGTCCCGGTATTTGCATAATCACGCTTTTGCCTGACACAGACACTACTTCCGATCGTCATGGAGTTAAAATTAATTTTGTTGTAATCCGATCTAATTATGCTGGTTGATACGTTTGTAAATAGCCTTGGAAGAACATCATTCATGGTTATATCAGCACCACCATATGCAGCCTCTGTTGCATTTCTGTATACCTTCATAGCAGCGGTACCTTTAGTCCCTTGTATAACCATGGCTAGCACACCCATGATAAGCGTAAGGATTATCAAAGTGAACATCAACGCGGTGATCAGTGCAATACCTTTATTATTTATCAATCTCATCTGAGCCTCTAACACCTAATTCAGATTATTTGGCCTAACCACTAGCTTATACAGTTTCCAACGATAGTTTTTCATGCTTGCAGCTGTAAGATCCACAGTCCGTGTAAGCGCAGCTTCACCCATATCTACATCCCCTACAACAAAACCGGTGCTGGTATTTGTAAAGTTTTTGTCAAAAGTACCGTCCTGAGCAAGGATATATACCTTGATTAACTTAAGATGCTGCCGGATATATGCCGGATCATTCATATCCACCGGGAAAGCGGGTGTTGTTGACCCTGAAAACTGGGTAGAATCAGGACTAGTGTAATAATCAACATTACTTGTAATCCCGCTTGTATTCCATCCGAAAACTATCTGCATGTCAGCAACGCAATCAAGTATGGGGAAATAAGTATACACGCCACTCGCAGGATTAAGTGATGCCTTGGTTAGCACCCCTGTTGCTGGAGAGCAGCTTGTCGGCAACTCTGTTCCAACCAGCTTCACGTAGTAATCAGAACGATTGAATGGCCTTTTGGGTACATCATCAGCACTGATGCCGTAATAGTAATACTGCACAGCACCCGCTGGAGGGATATAAGGAGCAACCATTGCAGCCGTGTTATATGTAGTAGAAAACGGAGTGGCACTTGATGGATCATTAATAAGTGTTCGCGTGATAACGCCGCTCCGGTAAACCTGCCTGACAACAATCATATTATCGTTAAGATTAAAATCTACCCCGCCGCCCCAGACTTTTGGCATAGTAGAACTCACACCGTCAATATAGCTCCACTTTTGCGAAACCTTATTTCTAGGATCCCCCTGGGAGGTTCCTTTAAGCGCCAAATAATCAGAATTAGCCAGGACACCGGTGGCACTTACATTGTTCCCGGCAACAACCGCCCGGGGCAGATATGTCACTTCATCATTATATGCTTTACCTGGTAGAGATGAAGCCTCCGTATAGGTAAGTAGCGGATTCGATACGTCGGTAAAGAGCCCAAAACCTGCCTGTATAAGATCGCGTCGAAAAATCTCAAGTCCTATCATACCCTCGATATTGCTCTCCTCACTTTTTGACACAATGTTAGCCTGCCTTACCACAAGGTCAAACGACTTCCCTGCGATAATAATAACAACCGTAAAAACGGCCATTACGATAATCATCTCAAGCAGCGTAAAACCAGAGCAATTTTTCGGAGTTTTCCCTGTTAGCATAAATACCTTTTAATATCTATCTTGACGGTGTATTGGCAATCACTGTTGCAATAGAATGTGTCTTGCGAACCCCTTTTTCCTTCCATGAGACATTGATCTGAACATTTTTTGTGTACACACTAACGGTCGAATTATTTGCAAATTTAGTAACCTTGTCGGAAACGGAGTAATTTACAAAAGCTAACCCTGCATATGCGCTTTTGGTTAAATTAGGATACTCGGTTGTCGTCTTCAATCCATTGGAAGTAATTGTGGAGAATGCCATAACCCTTACCCGCCCAAGAGCCTGATCAGCAAGCTGAACAGCAGCGGCCCTCTTCTTTTCGCTACCGTTTGTTGCAATGGCTATATTTACCGACTGGAGAAGGGCCATAAGCCCGAACATCAGAATGACAATTGCCACAAGAAACTCTGTCAGGGTAAATCCGTATGGATTATTTAACCTTACAATCAGTCGCACTACTCATCCTCCCCATATTTGTCCGGATTGCATGAACAACTATGCAGTTTGTCCCCTCGTTATAAATAACAGGGGTTATTGCAAATGTCATATTGGTTGTCGTTACCCCGTTCACATCAAACTCCAGAATGTTATTACTGGCAGTAAAGTCAATCAATCCGCTTGTTGAATCAACTTTTTGAAGCTTAAACGGAAGTGCCGTTGAACTTCTTAATGCTCCGGCGGTTTGCGGTTCAGCTGAAGATGAATATACCTTGAACTGATAACTATTAGGTTGAAAAAAGATAATCGAGCGCTGTTTGTTCTGCATAGCCGAGAGTCTTGTAGCAACAACAGTGCTATAAATTTCCCTGGTTTGTCGTTCTATATCGGCTTTCTTTTTCATTGCATTATAGTTAGGGATTGAAACAGCCGCCAAAATCCCCATTATGAGGATTGCAAACAGCACTTCAACCAATGTAAAACCCTTGGGTCGCACTGTCATCTCTCCTGAATATGCAGGATACGTCTTGAGGGGGTATGATTTGAGTTTGTGGTTATTGCAGGCTGAATTTTGGGAGGAACCCCCTTATAATCATCAGACTGCCTGTTAAGACTTTTGGTAAATGCTGAGCCAGCATCAACCTGCTGGAATGCACCTGTCGACAACTGAATCAATATCTGCCCTTTTAATCCTGATAATGTATCACCACCATTATCAAACTTTACAGACCATACTGAACTGGTACCGCCATAACTACAAGTATCAACAGAGGGTTTGAAGGTTGAGAACGTAATTATTCCGTTAATACTGGCAACTGTATCAGTAACGACCCTCTCAGCATTACTTGAACCCGCTTGCGCAGCCAGATTAATAAACCAGCCGTTAGCCGAAGCAGGAACCGTACTTACTGCTGAGGTCTGGTTTACCAGTGTCGTCCCGCTTCCAGCGGTAACCCCTGTAGTGCCGGAGCTGGTGGCGCTGAGTGATGTTGTACATGGCGAACCGAATGACCCCTTGTAGTCATCCGGCCTGCCTGTTTCGCTAAAGCATGGATCTTTTATCCCGAATAGTGATTGTACATTTGTAGGATCATCAGTTTTTGTAAAGTAGCGTCCAGTTCCAAAATAGAGCCAGACATTGTGCTTGGTTTTATCCTGGAGCCTTGTTACGGTGGATGCAACCGGTCCGATTCCATCCAAGATCTTTGACACTGACCAGTTTGCAGGACTGAACTGATTATAGGTCAACAGCCTCAACACCCCCCCCTTGTTCCAGTCAGTCGGAGTAGCAACCGGTTCGCCTCTGGTATAGCCGATATAAAGCGCATCATCACTATAAGAGCCAGGCAGGTTTGCTTGATATTTGTCAACGTCGATAACCGATGATGTCAATGATGCGCCAAACGCGCTGCTTGGCATATCAGTGACCTGCTTGTGCACAGATTGATTGGCACTGTTGAATGAATCCG
>JACABD010000034.1:0-24456 GCA_013377075.1 Geobacteraceae bacterium
TGATTCGTAATCAGTAGGTCGTCGGTTCGACTCCGATAGGTGGCTCCAGTGAACAAGCGGGTTTGGCAGCAATGCCTACCCGCTTTTTTTCAGCTTTGACTCGATAAATTCCTTCAGCTCCCCTTTCCTGAGGATTGGCAACCCCTGCCCGGTGATTTTGAGGAACTCGATTCCGAATCCTGAAGCCCCGCCACCTTTCCTCAACCAGACAACCCTGCCTTCCACCTCCAAAGGAACCTCCCTGCCAGGGACAAGGAAAGAAAAAGTCAGCTCATCATTCACGGAAACGCTCAGATCAGATACTGCAAAAACCCCTTTTTCGCCTATATCTTCGGTTATCGCTTCAAACTCCCTGTCTTTGGCAACTATCCTCAAATCCAGGGTTTCAGGCACCCTGTGCCCGCGTCGGTTTACAGCAGGAAGATATTTTTTAACCATGTCAAGGAAGGTACTTGCGCCTATTGGCTTCGATAAAATATCCGAAGCCCCGCAGTTGAGATATTCATCGGCATCATCTTTCTGAGAGGCATTTGTCGCCATTATGACCGGGATATGGGCAGTTAAAGGGTCTGCCTTAATTGCCATACAGCATGCAACCCCATCCATCTTCGGCATATACCTGTCCATTATCACCAGGTCCGGATGCTCTTTCCTGATAATATCAAGAGCCTCTTCACCATCCTCCGCTGTCAGGACTTCGACATAAGAATTTGCCAGATACCTCTTATGAATCTCGCGCAGTAATTTCACATCATCAACAATAAGTATTTTTTGCATCTTTGATAATCCCCTTAAAACATCATCAGGAAGCTGCTGAATCTCCTTGACGATAATAACGCAATAGGGCTATTTTGGCCATGCAATAAACCTCTGCAAAGACCTCTGGCTGAACTTCGGAGGCACATCCGTCACTGGTGGACGGCCCGGTCTTCAAAACCGGTGAGGGGGATGAGAAATCCCCCTGGAAGGTTCGATTCCTTTGTGCCTCCGCCAGTAAGCTAATCCCTGTTAACTTCGTAAATTTCTTCAAAATCAGCGGCAACACGTCTGAAAGCATCATGAATTTCAGGATCAAAGTGAAACGGCATTGTCCGCCCGTCCCCGTCGAGAATGATACCGCAGGTTTTATTGTGATCAAATGCTGGTTTGTAAACCCTTTTGCTTCGCAGAGCATCATACTGGTCAACAAGCATGACGATTCTGCCTTCAAACGGGATTTCAGAACCTTTAACCCCATACGGATAGCCTGTGCCGTCCCAGCGTTCATGGTGCGTGAGCGCTATTGATGCCGCCATCTGCAGCATCGGGAAGCTCGATCCGGCAAGAATTTTCTCACCAACAACCGTGTGGGTCTTCATAAGACCGAACTCCTCCGCAGTCAAAGGGCCCTCTTTGAGAAGGACTGAGTCAGGAATGCCGATTTTGCCCACATCATGCATGGCACTTGCAATCCTGATGGTGGCTGAAAACTCCGGATCACTCCCCATCGCTTCAGCAAGCCTCTTGGCATAAATCCCTATTCTGGAGATATGCCTGCCGGTATCTTCGTCCCTAAGCTCTGCCGCATTTGTGAGCCTGACTATCGTCTCCTGACTCACCCCCTTCAGCTGTTTCAGGGCATCAGCAAGTTCTTCCGTTCTCTTTGCGACAGTCAGTTCCAGCTCAATCTTGTAGTTTTTCTCAAGCGCTTTTAGGTGCCCGAATCGAATCCCCTTATCCACGGCATGAATCAGATGAGCAGGAGAGTACGGTTTGATTATGAAATCGAACGCCCCCTCCTTGACTGCTGAGACCGCAATATTAAGCTCTGCATAGGCAGTCATGAGAATTACCGGCAACTCCTCATCTTTAGCATGGATATGTCTTAGCAGCTCAATTCCGGTCATCTCCGGCATATTGACATCGGTCAGAACCAGATCGTACTTCTCCTCAGCGATTGCAGCAAGAGCCTTTTCCCCGGAATCAACCGGAGTAACCTCAAGCCCGGAGATTCTCAGCAGGGTAGCTGTGCTGTCAAGGACATACTGGTCATCATCAACCAGAACAATTTTTCCATTTTGAATGTTCATTTTGCTAGCACCTCTCTTACCGTTCTTAATAGATCAACCGGAGCAATCGGCTTTGGAAGAAATATCGAACCCTCATCGAGCATCCCCTTCTCGATGAGAGCCTCTCTGGTGTAACCACTTATAAAAAGAGCCTTTACCCACGGGAGCTGCGCTCTTATCTCAAGATAGGTATCCCATCCGCTCTTTTTAGGCATGATCGCATCGAGCATCACCATTTTTATTTTCTCCGTGTTTTCGGAGAAGATCGAAACCGCCTGTTTGCCGTTTCTTGCCGTCAAAACAGTGTAGCCGAACTCCTGAAGCAGGCTTTTTATGATTGCCAGAACCTCTTTGTCATCCTCTACCAGCAGGATGGTTTCGTCCCCTCGCAACTGGCTGCTGTCTGAAATCCTTGGCAGCTGTTTAGGCTGATCGTCATCGGACTCTCCCGCTTCCTTTTTTAGGGGGAAATAAATGTTAAACTGCGTCCCCTTTTCCGGTTCGCTGTAGCAGGTAAGAAACCCTTTGTGGAGTTTGACGCAGCCGTAGACAACAGAGAGCCCCAGACCGCTCCCCTTGCCGACCCCCTTTGTGCTGAAGAAAGGTTCATATATCTTCTCCAGCGTGGCAGCGTCCATGCCTGAACCATTGTCAGTCATCGTCAGGAGCGCATAATCACCGATTGTGCCGTAGCCGTAACGACGCACAAAATCATTGTCCAGCGTGGCTCGTCTTGTTCCGATCCAGAGGTCACCGCCATGGGGCATTGCATCCCGTGAGTTGTTAACCAGATGCATGATCATCTGTTCAATCTGGACGGTGTCAGCAGTAATCTCCAAAGGAGCTTCACTCAGAAATTTATGAACTGTTATGTCTTCGCCGAGGAGACTGGAAAGAAGACTGCCGACCCTCTTTACGATATCGTTTAAATTAACCGGCAGAGGATTGGTTCTCTGCCTTCGACTAAAATCAAGGAGGCTCTGCACAAGTGCTGCAGCCCGTTCAACAGAGTTTCTAACCTGCGTAAGTGATGACGTGAGCGGTGATTCCTCTGGCGTGTAAAACTCCATGATTCCGACATAACCTGATATTGCCGTAAGGATATTGTTGAAATCGTGGGCCATCCCTCCGGCCATACGCCCGATTGAATCCATCTTCTGCGAATAATGTAGTTCCTCTTCAAGCCTGACCTTGTCAGAGATATCTTCATTCATGGCAATGAAGTTTGTCACCTCGCCGTCAGAGCTCTTAATCGGTGCAATGAGAGTATCTTCCCAGTAGAGATCACCGTTTTTCTTCCGCTTATGAAATCGCCCCCGCCACTCCTTACCGTCCAGGATGGTGGTAATCATCTCCCGGTAGACCTTGTCTGAGGCTTCAACCCATTTGAACATGACTGAATGCTCACCAAGCAGATCATCATGTTCATAGCCTGTTATTTCGGTAAAACGTGGATTAACATACTCTATGACACCGCTACTGTCAGTTATGATGATCCCTATGGGACACTGAGTTACCGCATAGGTAAGATTTACAAGTTTCTCTTCAAGAAGTTTCTGTTCAGTCATATCCTCAAGAGTCTCGACAGCAGCGACGATTTCACCCCTGTCACCAAAAATAGGTGCAGCGCTGAATACCAGATAGCGTCTTTTACCGGACAGCTCCAACCACCCCTCACCCTGTAGACCATCACGAATGATATTTGAACTGTGGAATGCCTTTGTCCCGGACGGGGGAACTCGATCTATCAACATATCGGCCAGACACCTTGCACTTTCCCTGTAAAAAGCACTCCAGTGGCGGTCAGTGCCGATAAGATCATCTGCCGGAACACCGGTAAGAGCCTCACAAGCCCTGTTCCAGTACAAAAGATTGTGATTTTTGTCGATAACAAAGGTCGGCGAAGATGAGCCCTGAATCAGGCTGTCGATGAAGTTCTTCTCCATGGAAAGGGCATCCTGAACCTCTTTTTGCTCGGTTATATCCATGTAGATACCGACAAGACCACCCAATGAGCCGTCAATATTGTTAAAAGTCGCCTTATGAAAGATGACGTTTCTCAGGGTTCCGTCCGCATATGGAGCAACGCTGCCAAAAAGTTGCTCTCCTCCTCTGGAGAAAATCTCTTCATCGCCTCGGCAGTAAATATCAGCAAGCGCCTGGGCAAAAAACTCATGGGCGCGCCTGCCGATTATGTCAGTCCTGACAGCTCCAGTGGCAGCCTCAAATGCACGGTTGCAGCCGAGATACACTCCTGACGCATCCTTGTAGTAGACCGGATTCGGTATTGTGTCGATGAGTGTCTGCAAAAAACCGAGCTGCTGCGCCTGCTCTTTTTGACGATCATCTATCGCCCTGCCGGTAATCCGTGCGGTAATGAAGGTAAAAAGAGTGCCTGATACGAGAAACGTCAGCAGCATATAAAAATGATTATTCTGATTTTTCAGCAGCGAAACGACAAATACAGCCCCTGCTGTCGCAACTAGCGGCAGAGAAACCAGCAGGGTTATCCTTGATTTCAGGCTGTTAAAATTCAATTACCAGTTCTCCCCGAGAATTTCAAAGTGAGCTTTCGGATGTTCACATGCAGCGCACATATCAGGGGCATCTGGTCCTGTGTGCAGGTAGCCGCAGTTGCGGCAACGCCAGACGATCACCTTTTCACGGTGAAAAACCCTTGCTGCCTCTATGTTTGCATAAAGATCGCGATAACGTTTTTCATGCTGCTTTTCTGCCACCGAGATTGCATTCCAGACAGCAGCGATTGCCGGAAACCCTTCATCTTTGGCGACTGCTGCAAAGCCGGGATAGAGATCGGTATGTTCCTCATGTTCACCGTTTGCCGCTGCAAGCAGATTCTGTGAGGTTGTGCCGACGATTCCGGCAGGGAAGCAGGCTGTTATCTCCAGATCGCCCCCCTCCAGAAACTTGAAAAACCGCTTTGCATGTTCCTTCTCCTGGTTTGCCGTTTCCTCGAAGATATCAGCAATCTGCACATACCCCTCTTTTTTTGCCGCTGCCGCAAAATAGGTGTAGCGGTTACGCGCCTGACTCTCACCGGCAAATGATTTGAGAAGATTCGTCTCTGTTTTTGTCCCTTTTACTGATTTACTCATCTGAGTCACCCCTGTGTTTAGTTTTTCTCTGAACGCCTGTCCAGTTCGGTTCTGACTATTTCAAGGAACCTGGTTGGAGGGACAGGTTTTTTTATTAGTTGCACCTCAGGCGGCAGATCCTGTTTTTTCAGGAAATCCTCTGAATAACCACTGATAAAAAGCACCGGAGCATCGGCATCAACCAGGCGAATCCCTCTGTAAACCTCGGCAGCACCTTTTTTGGGCATGATGACATCAAGAATGGTCAAGGCCACAGAGTGCCGGCTCTGCATATATCTTTCCAGAGCCTCCTCTCCGTCAGAAGCCTCAATTACCCTGTAACCCAGCTGCTCGAACATCTTTTTGTTAAGAGCTCTTACGGTCTGATCATCCTCAGCCAGAAGGAGTGTTTCTCCTCCTTTAAGACAGTCCATTGAAGATAATCCTGCCTGTTGGGTAAAAGATACTGGTGAGAGTTCGGGGAGATATATCCTGAAAGAAGTCCCCTCCCCTTTTTCCGTCTGGCACTCGATATGCCCGTTATGCTTTCGTATTATTCCGTAGCAAACCGGAAGCCCCAGGCCCGTTCCCTCGCCTTCAGGCTTGGTACTGAAAAACGGATCGAATATCCGCATAGCTGTCGCCTCATCCATACCGCAGCCGCTATCCGAGAATGAAAGCATCAGATAGGATCCCGCACCGGGGAGACCTGATTTTTTTGCAAACTCATCATCTATGATACATCGGGATGTCGAAACTTTTATCTCCCCACCTTTAGGCATTGCATCTGCTGCATTTGCAGCAAGATTCAGGAGAACCTGTTCAACCTGCCCGGCATCGGCCAGAAGCGGCGTATCACCCTTGCAGAGGCTGACTGAAAGTGTAATATTCTCCCTTAACAGCCGTCTCATCATTTTTTCAATCCCTTGAACTATCCCGTTCATGCTTACACAGCGCATATCGGTCAACTGTTTCCGGCTGAAGGCAAGTATGGAGCGGGTCAGATCAGAAGCTCTGTCTGCCGCAGAGAGAATCTGCTGAAGACTCTTCATCAGCGGATCATCCGGAGCCATTTTCATCTCCATCAGGGTTCCGAAACCGATAATCGCAGTAAGAATATTGTTAAAGTCGTGGGCAACGCCACCTGCCAACGTACCGATCGCTTCCATCTTCTGGGCCTTGCGCAGCTGCTCTTCAAGGATTTTTTGCGCAGTGATGTCGACGAAGGTAACTACAGCTCCTGCAAGGACACCGTCATCAAAATAAAGCGGACAACCACGGCCTGAAACAGTAACAAGGACACCGTCCGAGCGGATTAACTGTTCAAAGGTGCTTGTGTACTCCCCGCTTTTCTGAACCGTAGCCATGATACTGCACGCGGAAGCATCCCCCCGGCTGGCGGCAGAATAAATGAAATCATCAATCTTCTTGCCAAGCAAAGAAGCCTCATCCGTATAGCCCAGCATTGACAGACAGCCGCTGTTAATAATGCTACAACGACCTGACAGATCAATACATATTACAGCTTCGGCAGTCGAATTTAGTATCTGCTGGGAAAAGCCGCTATCCCTGTAATTATCAGATATGTTCATTTCAGCCTCTTTTGTAAATTTTGCAGAAAGGGGATAAATGATTAGATTTTATTATAGCAGGGGAATTATCTTTTGCCACAAGGGCGAGGTGAGAAAACGTTGCAATTTTTACATCTCCGGTCAGGAGCCGGAATACCGACTCCTGACCGTGTTCCTATTTAACCAGAACGCCGAACTCTACCCTGCCGCCAGCAGTTTTTTCCGATTTGGCAAAGGGGTCACTGCTCTTCTCAAAGATTCGCTCCTGAGGGACTTTCTCCTCTTTCAGCAGAAAATCTATAACTGAAAGAGTCCGTTCCCTGGCAAGGGTTCGCAGCTGCTGCTCTGACACAGCTGTGTTGGCCAGTATCAGCTTTTTCATTTCTGTATCTGGCATACTCTGCAACGTCCCGACAACCGTTCTTGGCTTTGGAAACTTCTCCTTCTCGTATACGGCCTTCAGCCACCTTGAATACTCAGACTCCGGAATCTCGACAAGTTCAGGCTTGACAAGCCCGCTCTCCCTCTTCTCTTTTGACATTGTCAGAATTTTTTCACTCTTCATTTTTTTCAGAAGCAGCTCGCTCTTGTAACCTTCCGGATCACGTTCCATATCGGCAAATCCCTGTACTTCGAGGTGTATGCCAGGCCGGTCGTGCAGCGCCTTTGCAAGAGATCTGAGCTTTTCAGCTTCAGCATGTTCCAACCTGCTTGAACCTGAATGGAAACCGATGCTGCTGAAATCCCCACCGCCGCCGAAAGCCGACTGGAGAAGGGCCATTGGTGAAGTTGCCGCCTTGACCAGCAGGTTTTGCAATACCTGACCAAGCAGCCCCCAGATACTGAATTTCGGCGAGTCAGTTTTTCCGGACAGAGGGAGATCAAGATGTATCTCGCCGTTTTTGTCCTTCAACAGGGCAACAGCCAGCCTTACCGGAAGGGAGGTTGCCTTTTCACTCTCAACCTTGTCGCCAAAGGTGAACTGGTCGATGAAGACCCGGTTTTCGGCTGTCAGCGTACTGTTTTCAACCTTGTAATTAAGCGCCAGGGAGAGTTTCCCCTTGTCGATGACATAGCCGAGATAAGTCCCTGAATAAGGGGTCAGCGGCGAGAGTTCTATGTCCGAGAAGTTAATCTGCATATCGAGAAAGAGAGCGCTTGCCAACGGGTTGATTTTTCCGGAGATTTTTAAAGGCGAATGGTTTTCCAGATTCCCCCTTAGGTCAATGTCGGCGGCAGATCTGCTGTCAGAGCTGAGGCCGCTGACTCTGCCACCCATGTTGAGCATGTTGGTTGAAAATTGCCGGTTCAGGTGGTAGTCGCTGAAATCAAGGGTGCCGCCTGAGAGTGTTATGGTGTCGATGCGGATATCACGGGCTGGGGCAGGTTTCTGTGCCACCTCCGGAGCAGGGGCGGCAGCCTTGGCCTGCTGCTTGTACAGCTCCTGCAGGTTCATCTTGCCGTTTTTATTTACAATCACCCGGGCATAGTAGTTATTAAGGCTGACACCGCTCACAGCGAGGGAAAATGGTTCAAAATTGCCGCTCAGCTTCTCCAGGGAGAGGCTCTCCCACTTGAGGAGATCGTTCTCATCAACTGCATCAACCGTGTAAAGATCCCTGATCCCCGCCTCACCGCTGAAGCTGCCAAAAGCTTTGCCATCCTTCATGGTCAGGTCAATTGCCAGTCGGGTATCTATCCTGCCGTCAAGAAAGGATACGTTTACCCCGGCAGGGAGATATGGTTCAAAATCCGTAAATGGAACCCGGCTCAGCTTCAGACTGCCGCTATACGCCAGTGGAGCCGGCAGCAGTCTCCCTTCAGCAGCTATCTCCCCTTTGCCGTATTCAACGGAAAGCTTCATCGGCATTGAAGTAAACTTCGGCCAGGATACAGACGACAATTCGGCGTTTATCTTCTCGCTTTCAAACTTGGCATCCTCTTTCATCCCGTCCTTGAAAGATGCTTTAAACCCGTTGACAGCAACTTTGCCAACCTTCACGCTGAATTTTTTATCGTCAGATGAAGCGGTTGCCGGTGCTGCTGCAGGTGGTTCACCTGATTTTTTTGCAAGAAGGGAGGTCGAAATATTCCCAGAACTGTCCCTGGAGATATCAACGCGGCCACCTGAAACTGTCAGCCTTTCTAAAGAGAGCTCCTTTTCTTTCAGCTTCAGGACGCCACCATCGGCAACGACAAGCGGGAGCAGAACCCCGTCACTCTTGCCGAACGGCACTTTGGCCCCTTTCAGGCGGAGCATGAGATGATCCCCCTTAAGTCCAGAATCAGGGGTAAAGGCAAGGTCACCACCGAAATCCACTTTTCCCACAAGCGGATCGTTCAGAGAGGCTGCCAGATATGGATAATACGACTCAAGCACCAGATCGGAGAGGGAAACCCTGGAGGTCAAGGCCAAAGGCTCAAGGGCAAAATTCCCCTTGGCTGAAATTTTCTCTTTTCTGCCGCTGACTGTTGAAATCTGGTAGGTTGCCGGAATCTCGCTTCTGGTTCCAAATCCATCAACTTCAAAGGTAAACTCTTTGAGATCCGTACTGAAGCCGCCACCAGCCTGGTCATCCCGAAATGAAACGGTTCCGCCCGAGACCTGCATGGACTTGACAGTCAGATTCGGCATAGTCCCGCTCTTTTTCGGCGCATCATTGGGCTCTTCCTTTTTGGGAGCATCCCCTTTGAGTCGTGCAAAGTTCCAGGCACCTGATTTATCTCTGCTGACAGCAAGATTCGGGCTCTCAAGGGATATTTTTTCTATGGCATAGCTCTGGTCCAGAAGTGCTATGCTGCCAATCTCGGTGGTCAGTTTCTTGAATGAGAAGAGTGAAGCGCCCGACACTTCGGCAACAACAAGATCATCAAGGCTTAAGACTCCTGAGAGATGGATGTCCGACTTCCCTTCCTTGACAAGGTGGTGGCTGATCTTCAGGCTGGCATCGAGTCCTCCCTTGACGATCTTCACCGGCAGTTTCCCCGGGTAATACTCGACGTAAAAAGGGAGATCCAGCTCTTTTAGATTGATCTCCATTGTCGCCTTCAACCCCTTTTCAAAGGGCTTCAGCTTGCCTGCAAAGTCAAGCGGAGCACCGTTTACCACGGCATAGAGCTTCGGATCAACATATTTGTCGGCAAAATAGGAAATGTTGCTGATGAACGGAATATGGACCGTAATCTTGTCAACGGTGTGTTTGATCGGTATCGGCAGACCGTTATCATCAAAAATCACCCTGCCGTTTTCAATGACAATATTGTTAAGTGAAAACCTCGCCGGGTCGCCACCTTTCTTTTTTGGGGACTTTTCAATGATATCGGTAAAGTTGAAGTTATTCGGCCCGTTTCGCTGAATATGGACGTTTGGTGACGTGAGCTTCAGCTCGGAAACTACCGGAGCAAATCGCCACAAGGATGAAGGACTGACCTGTACTTTCAGACTGCTGAAAGAGACAAATGTAGCGCCTGCGCTCTTCTCCGACAGCTTGACGCCGACAACTTCTGCAGACCAGTTAAGTGGATTGATATAGACCTTTTCTACCGTGCATTTCCTGTCAACTGCCTTACTGATCCGGGTTTCCAGCTGGTTCCTCACAATGAACGGCAGGATGAACGCAGCAAACAGAAGCAGCAGAACAAATACAACAACGGAAATCATGGCAATTTTTCGACGGCGTGTCATAGGTATTCTCCAATGTTTAGGTTTCTAATAATACCTCAGAAAGGGCTTAAGTCAAAGAGCAGAGTGAAATCCCTTGAAAGCTGCACCTTCCTCTGTTATCAAGAATGTGACTATTTTTAAGGAGTAGATCCTATGAAAACAAGCATGAAAAATGTTGTGGTTTTTGTCCGCGATCTGGCGGTGGCCAAAAAGTTTTATGTTGAACAGCTCGGGCTGCCACTTGTGCAGGAGACTCAGATGATGCTTGAATTCTTCCCGGGCGAAGGGACTAAATTCGGCGTTGCCCTGGCAATGCACGAAGCGGCCTATCCTCTCGTCGGGCGTCATACAGGCGTTACCATAACAGTCGAAGATATAATTACACTCTACCGAGACCTCACTACTGCCGGGGTAAAGTTTGCCGAACCTCTTGAGGCGTCACCATGGGGAAAGATGGCGGTGGTCTGTGATCCGGATGGCAATCTTATTGCCCTGGTGGACAGATAATATGAAAATCATCAACCAGCAACTTCTCAACCAGCTCAGCGACGAGGCCAGGTCAAATCCGCGTCTGCGCAAGAACTTCAACATTCATCCCAAGGACAGCTTTCCTGCTCACCGTCTGCTGAACGCCATTGAGCCTGATTCCTACATCCGCCCCCACCGCCACCTTGACCCGATGAAGGACGAAACCTTCATCATCCTTAAAGGGAAGCTGGGGATCATCGTCTTTGATGAGGATGGCGGCGTCAGCGAAAAGATACTGCTCGATGCAAAAGGCGATAACGTCGGCGTTGATCTCCCTTCAGGGGTTTTTCATGCAGCAATCAGCCTTGAAGAGGGAACTGTCTTTTTCGAAGCCAAGGCAGGCCCATACCTCCCCCTGACAGATGAAGAACAGCCATCATGGGCGCCGGAGAACGGCGCTGCTGCAGCTGAGTATCTTGCAGAGTTAAAACGCCTGTTTTGATATTCAGATTTGCCATAATTCTGTTTGTCACCTTGGTTCTCACGTCCGAATTGAACGCTGCTCAGCCCCTAAAGGCACGGGTTCCCGGCGGGATCGGCCTGCTGCTTCTCCAACCGGATCACAAGGAGCTGGCAATCTACCGTGAACCGCATCTGTCCCGGATTGCAGACAAACCTGTCACGTCCCTTCCGCAGCTACAGTTCATAACTGCCACGTCGCCGCAGGTTCCGATTATTGTCACCTCCCGCAAACCGGGCTTTTACAGGATTGTCTATGACGATGCGGAGCGCGAAGGATGGATCGAGACCGGGAAAAGCGGGGAGCAGTTCCTGCGCTGGGCGGACCTTCTGACCGGGCGCAAAGTCTCACTCATAACCGGGCTACGAAAAGAGTACTACACCCTTAAAAACTCACCAACCCCGGCAGCCGCCACCGTTGCCCCAATCGAAAAAGGGAAGCCTGTTGCAGTTATCTCGGTTGAAGGCAACTGGATGCAGGTTATAACTGAAGCAAATACCAGCGGCTGGATCCGCTGGCAGGATGAAAACGGCAGGCTGGTAATCGGCTTTGCAATTTGAGTACTGCGACAATTGCCAATTATCGTTTTCAAGATTGCCCGTAACAATAAGTTGACTTCCCCTCAAACGATGTGATATTCGATTTCACATGATTTTTCTCGCAAACAGAGCAGCGGCACGAGCTACAAGCGCAGCGGCGGTATTCGCCGGCTAGAGCACCCGCGTCTGCTTCGCAGAGATTATCTGCATTCCAAGTACAAGCAAAGCCGTGGGGGATAAACCTGCGGCTTTTTTTATTTAAAAGGGGGAACTGATGAGAAGGGAACTGGTAAGTCCGGGACATGGCGAAATGACCTATGAAATCAGGAATATCGTCAACGTTGCCGAGAAGCTTCAGAAGTGCGGTGTAAAGATCAACTGGGAAAACATCGGCGACCCTATTGTCAAAGGGGAGCAGATCCCGGAGTGGATGAAGAAAATAGTTGCTGACGAGACGATGCACAACGAATCGTGGGGCTACTGCCACACCCGCGGCGTCCTTGAGACAAGAGAGTTCATCTGTGACCTCACCAACAAAAGGGGGGGCGCGCAGATAACTCCGGATGACATCATCTTTTTCAACGGTCTTGGCGACGCCATTGCCAAGATTTACGGCTGCCTTGATCCTGGCACACGGGTGCTTGTCCCTTCGCCAACCTACACCACCCACACCCTTGCCGAGAGCGCCAATGCAGGATCCGCTCCGATCTGTTACCACCTCCTCCCGGAAAACAACTGGTTTCCCGACATGCAGGAGATGCGCGAGAAGATCATTGCAAACCCGTCGGTTACCGCCATCATGCTCATCAACCCCGACAACCCCACCGGCATGGTCTACCCGGTTGAGACACTGAAAGAGATCGTTGCCCTTGCCAAAGAGTTCGACCTTTTTATCATTGCCGACGAGGTCTACAACAACATCGTCTATAACGGCCAGAAAACCGTACCGATCTCCGATGTTATCGGCGATGTCCCGGCCATCGCCCTGAAAGGGATTTCAAAAGAGTTCCCCTGGCCCGGTTCCAGATGCGGCTGGACAGAAACCTACAACTTTGGCAGGGACACGGACTTCCAGAAGTATGTCAATTCCATCCTTACCCTGAAGATGAACGAAGTCTGCTCCACAACTCTTCCGCAGAGATGTATTCCGGCAATCATGAAACACCCTCAGTACCCGGTCTACCTTGAGGAGAGAACAAGAAGATACGAAAAGATGAGCAACATCACCTGGAACTTCCTTAAAGATGTCCCAGGACTTGCTGTAAACAGGACTAATGGCGCATTCTATATGTCTGTTGCATTTGAGAAGGGACGTCTAAAGGACAACCAGTCACTCCCCATTGAGAACAGTGAGGTGCGCAGTCTGGTTGAGGGGTTGGTTAACAAGCAGAATGTCTCCCCAGACAAGCGTTTTGTCTACTACACCCTTGCAGCCACAGGAATCTGCACCGTACCTCTTTCTTCGTTCAACACAAATCTACAGGGGTTCAGGGTAACGCTCTTGGAGAGGGATGAAAAAGAGAGTGAAAGAATCTACGGAATACTTGCTGACAAGATCAGGGAGTATCTGGCTTCATAAAGAGTCTGGCAGCTATTTATGTCCGGCAAAGCCGCAACCATCTGTGCTCCCCAAACTACAGGCAGACGCAAAATCGGCGTCTGCCTCCTTTGCCCTCTTCAAATCGCTGTAAACAAACCCCCTGGCGATGTAGTTTGAAGGGCTCTGGGGCTCAAGTTTAATGGCCATGGAAAGATCACTCAGCGCTTCATCATAATGTTTCAGCTTCAGCAGAAAAAACCCTCTGGTTATAAAATGCTTCGGATTTTGCGGCTCCATATCCACCGCCCTCGTATAAAGCTCAAGCGCAACAGCTGTCTGGCCTTGGGCGGCATACTTGTCTGCCATCTCTGAATATCTGAGTGCGCCGGGAGGATTGCGAAAGGCTGCCAGCGGCAGAGCAGCCACCATTATCAGCAGAAGCAGGTATCGTCTCATCTTAGATTTAACCTCGTAAGAAGTATCCCGATATATTTATTAAACGGGTTACTTCGATCAAGAAACGTGAGTGGTGGCGGCCTTCTAATACCCATTGCCCCGAGATTCTCGATGATCCCACGGTGCCTTCCGTAGCGAAGACCCATCCGGAAAACCCAGATGGCATCCTTCTTTCTGCCTGCCATGAGGAGAATACGCCCCTGGCGATAGTAATGCTCCGGATTTTTAGGTTCTTTCTTTATGGCTTCGTGGCAGATACTGGCAGAACCTTTGAAATTCCCTTTCACCTCGGCCATGCAGAGTGCATAAGCCGATTGAATAATGGGAGTTCTTGCTGACAGCGGGATCTGCTCAATGGCTTTCAGTGCATTGGCAAAACTCCTTGCAGCAATCATCTCCGAAATCTCACTCTCTGTCATTACAAGGTCGCCAGACACTTCCTGGCCTCTATTATTTGTCATATCTCACCGGTTCTTTCTGAAATTTGTAGTTGCCTGATCTCTTTTTTCAGCATATTGATCTGCGAAAGAAGATTTTCAACCCCTTTCCCCATAATTTTTGCCGACTGAAGATTACTCTCGGTCGATTCACGCACAGAAGCTATGGATTCGTGAATCTGCATGCTCCAGAGTGACTGCTCGCTACATGAATCCTTGATATCGGCTATGCCGTAAGCCATATGCTCTGTTGACCTTGCAATCTCTTCGCCAATCTTCTGCTGCCTTGAAGCAGAACTGTTTACCTGGCTGGTAAAGCCCTTCATCCGCTCCACTGCAGTCATTATGGAGCTGTTTGTCTTTGCCGACTCCTGGCACGACCTGGCGATTTGAGCCACCATATCAGCCACATGCCTCATTGCTCCGTGAATCAACTGCCCCCCCTGGGACTGCTCAACAGTGGCACGGGCAATTTCGTTGACCCTTGCAGAAGCCATCTGCACCCCGGAAAGTATCTTGCCAAGGGCATCACCGGAGCGCCTTGAGAGCTGCTCACCTTCCTGAACCCGCTCCTCGGTCTGCCTGATGGCTGCCGATGCCTTTGCTGTCTCAGCCTGTACCGCTTCGATAAGCGAGGCAATCTCCATGGTTGACTGCCTGGTTCGGTTGGCAAGTCCCTTGATCTCCCCGGCAACAATGGCAAAACCCTTGCCGTGCTCCCCTGCCTGGGCAGCAATAATAGCTGAGTTCAAGGCGAGCAGGTTTGTCTGTTCGGCGATTTCATCGATAACGGAAAGAATGCTGCCGATGGCGGCAACCCTTTCCGAGAGAAGGTTTATAGATGAAAAAGTTCGGCCTGAAGAACTGCGGATCTCATTGATCCCGGTGATAGTCGCTTCGACGGCAGCCCTTCCCTGTTCAGCATCCTGAAGCACCTCAGCAGAAATGGACGCGGTCTCCCGCACGTTCTCCTCAACCTGCCGCGTTGTCGCATCCATCTCGGCAACAGACGATGTGGTGTTTACCGATGCCTCCATGAGACTGCGCACATTGGCGCTGATCTGCTCCATGACAGCAGCCATCTCAACCACAGCAGATGAGACTTCATCTATTGACTCGCTCTGGACATTGACGCTTTTATGAACATCTGAAATGCTTGTAGAAATTTCGGCGATTGAGGCGCTGTTCACCTCGGCCGAACCAGTAAGGTTAATCACCCCTTCACTTACCTTGTCAACCGAGCCGATGATGCCATTCACAGCATTCGAGGTTTTTTCCACCCCTTCAGACTGGATCTGGGCAGCAGCAACAACACTGTTTGCTGCCTCGCTGTTATGTCTGGAGATGTCCGTAAGCTCTGAGGCTATGCTGCTGATGCTGATGATAAGCGACTCGAACTTGTCGAGCATGGTATTGAGGTTTAATCCAAGTTGCCCCATCTCATCGTCCGAATCAACCTGCACTCGGGCTGTCAGATCGCCGGTAGTCACCCTTTTAAGAGTGCCTGAAAGAACGTTGATCCTCTTTGCCAGATTTCGTCTTGAAAGCATCCAGACGGAAACTGCAAGCATGAGTGACACAAAAAAGAAGAGCACAAAGACTGTCCGGACAAATACGACCATTTCCGGGTCGACTTCCCCCTGCATGATGGACCAGGCATAACCGCTGCCGCAGAGCGCAAGAATAAGGGAGAATATCTGAAAGTAGCGCATTACAATTGCGCCGGTACGAAGATTTCGCTGCATTGCATCTCCTTGTCATGAGGAGTAAAGTGCTTGCATTATATCTGATTTCTCAAAGAATTCCATACTTTCGAGAAGTCTGATTCAGATTTCATTAAATGGCCCTGTCAATAAGCTGTTTTCCCTTGACAAGAGCCGTTTCACAGCTATCTTAGCAGAAGAAATCAAGCTAGCATTCGAGGCCTCATTTGAAAATACTTATCTACAAATTGCTTTTATTTTTGCTCATACTGACGCTTCTGTCGGCATGTTCGAAGAAAACCAGCCCCCCTGACACCGGAAAGCTGAAAGTCGTCACCACCCTCTTCCCGATCTACGACTTTGCCCGCGCAATCGGCGGCGATGCCGCTGACGTAACCCTGCTCCTGCCTCCGGGGGTTGAACCCCACAGCTTTGAACCAAAGCCGGAAGATATGATGAAAATTGCCAAGGCAGACATTTTCATCTACACAAGCAGCGAGATGGAACCATGGGCCGAAAAGCTCGCCAGCGGGGTCGTAAAGAACGGGAAACCACTTAAGGTAGAAGCGGGCGCCGGAGCTCGGTATCTGGCTGCTTCCGGCCAGGACGAACATGGTCACAAGGAGGGTGGAAGAGACCCTCACATCTGGCTGGACATGGATAATGCGGCTTTGATGATGGACAATATTGCCAGGGCTCTGGCAGAGCGGCTGCCGCAAAAAGCCCAGACATTCAGGAGCAATGCCGCTTCCGGCAAGGAGAAGCTAAAGACGCTCGACATCCGTTTCAAGACAGAACTCTCCAACTGTAGCACCAGAGAGTTCATCCATGGCGGACACTTTGCCTTTGCCTATCTAGCAGACCGCTACAAACTCAACTACATCTCGGCCTACGGAGTCTCGGCAGACAGCGAGCCATCACCAAAAAAGATGATGGCGCTGATCGAAGCCATCCGCCGTCACAAACTTAAAAGCATATTCTACGAGGAACTGCTCTCCCCTGCCGTTGCCCAGACAGTTGCCTCCGAAACAGGAGCGACTCTTTTGAAGCTTCACGGCATTCACAATCTCACAAAAGAGGAGATCGATTCCGGCGTAAGCTTTACGGCCTTGATGGAGCAGAATCTGGTTGCACTGAAAAAGGGGCTGGTGTGTCAGTAAATATTCTTGAGATAAACAACCTGAATTGCAGCTATAACGGCATGGAGGTCCTGAGCGACATAAACTTCAGTATCTCTACCGGTGACTATGTCGGCATAGTCGGCCCGAACGGTTCCGGCAAAAGCACCCTTGTGCGGACAGTTCTCGGGCTGATGAGCTTTGACTCAGGCTCGGTAACACTCTTTGATTCGCCCCTTGGCAGCTTCTCCCAGTGGGAAAGAGTCGGCTATCTGCCGCAGCGGATTAAACTCTTCAACCCTAACTTTCCAGGCACGGTAGAGGAGATTGTGAAACTCGGGCTTCTGACCGAAGGGGGGAAGCTTGCCTTTGCTCCTGCAAACAAGAAAGAGCTCATAGACTCCGCTCTGGAGATGATGGGAATAGCACACCTGAGAAAACGGCTCATCGGCGACCTTTCCGGCGGCCAGCAGCAGCGGGTTCTCCTTGCACGAGCCATGGTGAACCGCCCGAAGATACTCATTCTCGATGAACCGACAACAGCCCTTGACCCGGAAACAAGGGAACATTTCTACAGCCTTGTCGAAGGGGTGAACAGAAAGGAAGGGACAACTGTCATCCTTGTAACCCATGACACCTGGAGCATAGGCAAATACGCCAACCGCTTCCTCTATATCGACAAGAAGATCATCTTTGACGGCAGCTTCGACGACTTCTGCAAGTCCGACGAAATGACCGCCTTTTTCGGCGAACACGCCCAGCATCTCATCTGTCACAGGCACTAGGCAGCAATTAAAGATGAAAAACCTGTTACGCTCCGGACATAACGGCATTGACTCAACTGTTCTGCTATCTTTTGCAATACTTGTCGCAGGGTTCACTTTTACAAGAATAGCTGATTATGATTTCTGGTGGCACCTGAACCTCGGCAGATCGGTCATCAGCAGCCTGTCGACCTCCCCCGTCGACACCTTTTCCTACACTTTTAACGGAGTAAAACAGTTCAGCAGCGAATGGCTCACCGACAGCATAATGTATCTCTTCTTCTCCGCCGGCGGCTATCTCGGCGTTAACATCCTGAAGTTCATACTCATTCTGGCGACCTTTGCCACCCTCATAAAAACCCATCAACTTATTGACAGATCAGAGAACAACGGTTGGTTCTACCCTTCAATCGTGGCAGTCGTCATCACCCTGTTCGCCCTGCGCTTCAGACTGTTTATCCGCCCATACCTCTTTTCATTTCTCTTCATTGCCGCCTTTTTCTACCTCTTAAGCCGCCATGAAAAGGATGATGATCGCAAAGCTCTGCTTTTCCTCCCGCTCATAGAACTCTTCTGGGCAAACCTCAGCAAAGGAGCATTCTACGGCCCGTTTATAATATCCTGCTACCTTTTCTGGCAAATATTCCAAAAAAAGAGTTCTGCAAAAAGTGTCGCTGTCATTCTGGCGGCAACCATTGCAGCTTCCCTCGCGAACCCGGAGACATACCGGATCTACACGCTGATCCTGGATTTTGCCTCAAAGGGTAAGGATGTCACCATGGTTGGAGAGCAGCAGCCCCTCTCCAGTCAGATCCTCTGGGGTCAGGGGCTTGGCTACACCTTCGGCTATCAGCTGCTGGTAGTCGGCTCCCTGATCTACTTCACCCTCCTGAAAGGGTGGAAAAACCTCTTTCACCTTCTCCTCTTCATCACCTTTTTCATCCCGTCACTCCTCATGGTACGAATGATCGACTTCTTCTCCATCATCGGCTGCATATTCACCTTCAAAACCGTTCAGGCAGCCATGGGCCCGATTTCCGGGAGACTTGCCAGCCGCAAAAAACTTGCAGCAGCGATCTTCTCCCTGGGGATGATCATTATCCTCATCATCACTGTCCCCGGCAACAGGACTTACTCCTTCGGGCTGGGGGTAAAAGAGGAGAAAACTCCGGAAGGGGCGCTCTCGTTTCTCGACCGAGAGGGGGTAAAGGGGCGGATTTTCAACAGTTACGCCTTTGGCGGTTACATCCCCTGGCGCTCTCCGCAGAGGCAGGTATTCATAGACGGGAGGATCAACCAGCTCTTTCCGACGTCCTTCCACAAGGAATATTTCCGGATAATTGCCGAGCCTGCCCAGTGGAAAAAAGCTGAAGAAACATGGGGGTTTGACACTGCCATCCTGGAGTACGACCTTAAAAGCCAGAACCTGCACTTCCCGGCCCATCTGGCAGGCAACCCTGAATGGGCGCTGGTCTACTGGGACAACCACTCCATCGTCTACCTGAAGCGGACTCCACAGAGGAAAACACTTATAGATCGCCTTGAATACCGGGCAGCCAGACCTACCTTTATTGATCTGAGCTACCTGGACGAATCCGTGAAAGCCGGAAAGCTCAATGAAAGCCTCATGGCGCTGGATCGCGAAGTCGCCATGAATCCTGACAATCAGTATGTACTTCTGGCAAGGGTCTATTTGCGCTATCAACTCGGCAAGCTCTACCTGCCGCAGATTCGGGAGGATCTTGAAAAGGTTCTCCCCATGAAGCCGGACTTTGCCATGAAACACTCGGCGCTGGCCATGATTCTTAATGCCGCAGGTGAAAAGGAGCTGGCAAAAAAGGAACTGAAAGAGGCGCTAAGACTCAACCCCCTGGACGAAGGTGCGATAGTGCTGGCAAAAGAGCTTGGAATAAAGGTAAATATCCCGAAAGGGGCGCTCCCCGGACATCCCTGAATCCATTTTCTACGTGTTTTTTCATTCTCTACATGCTTTACTGCTTACCCAATAAACTAAAGTTCTGAGTACTGAGTTATGACCCTTATCGAAATATTTTCATACAGCTTCATGCAGCGGGCGCTGATCTCCGGCCTGCTTGTCGGCATCCTCTGTGCGGTGCTCGGCGTTTTCCTCGTCCTGAGAAGGCTGTCGCTCATCGGCGACGGGCTTGCCCATGTCACCTTCGGCAGCGTTGCCCTTGCCCTGTCGCTCAAGGCGCAGCCAGTCTACGTGACACTTGCGGCCCTGCCCCTGGTGCTGCTCTCATCTCTCGGAATATTGAAGCTTACGGAAAAGGCGCGGATCTACGGTGATGCGGCTATCGGCATTGTCTCTGCGGCAGGAATAGCAGGGGGGATTATTATTGCCGGAGCAAGCGGCGGCTTCAATGTGGAGCTGTTCAGCTATCTGTTCGGCAACATCCTTGCGGTGAGCAGCAGCGAAACCATTATGGCTGCGGTTCTTTTCTGCATCGTCATCACAACAGTCATCATCAACTACAACAGGCTCTTTGCCATCACGTTCGATGAAGAACTGGCGAGAAGCTGCGGCATAAAGGTTGAACGTATCAATGCACTGCTCGCCCTGTTGACGGCCCTCACCGTGGTACTTGCCATGAAGCTGGTCGGCATACTGCTGGTTTCGGCCCTGCTCATCATCCCGCCGGTCACGGCCCTGCAGATAGCCAGAAGCTTCCGCCTGACCATCATCCTCGCCGCCCTGATCTCGGCATTTTCAGTCACCGCCGGCATACTCCTCTCATTCGCACTTAATCTGCCAAGCGGCGGAGTTATCGTCCTTCTGAATATCGCCCTTTTGATGCTGGCCCTTGGATGGAGAAGGCTTTTTAGTTTTCAGGGGCGATGATCCTCCTTATAACATCGGCATCTGCCCTGAAGATTGACTCGGCAGATACTGCTCAAACTGTTTCTTGTCGATGGCGCAGCGATAGGCCTCATCGGCACTGATTTTCTTGGATTTGAGCAGATCAAGCAGATGCTGATCCATCAGCTGCATGCCGTCCTTCTTGGCAGTCTGGATTATGGACGCTATCTGGAAGTTTTTCCCCTCCCTGATGAGGTTGCTGATAGCTGACGTTCCCAGCATTACCTCCAGAGCAGCCACCCGTCCTTTACCATCTGCTGTGCGCAATAGCTGCTGGCAGACAACCCCTTTAAGAGACTCTGATAGCATGGCCCGAATCTGCAGCTGCTGGTCGGGAGGGAATACGTCGATAATACGGTCAATGGTTTTGGCCGCAGTATTGGTGTGGAGAGTCCCAAAGACAAGATGCCCGGTTTCGGCAGCGCTCATGGCAAGCTGGATGGTTTCCAGATCCCGCATTTCACCGACAAGGATGATATCCGGGTCCTCCCGCAAGGCGGCCCGCAAAGCAGAGCTGAAGCTGGCGGTATGTTCACCGATCTGCCGCTGATTCATCAAGGAGAGTTTGTTCTCGTGGATAAACTCAAGCGGATCCTCCAGGGTCAGGATATGCTCCTTGCGTGTCGAATTAATCAGGTCGATCATTGCCGCCAGAGTCGTGGATTTCCCCGAACCTGTCGGCCCGGTGACCAGCACCAGCCCTTTTTTGAAACGGGTCATGCTCCGCACCCCTTCCGGCAGGTGCAGTTCGTCAAAAGTGAGTATTTTTGACGGTATGATCCTGAATACAGCCGCGATACCGCGATGCTGCATCATGTAGTTGCCACGAAAACGTGCCAGTCCCGGCACAGCATAGGCAAAATCAAGATCTTTCTTTTCTTCAAACTGAGCTTTCTGCGGTTCAGTGAGGATTTCAAAGAGGATACTTTTAAGTTCTTCATGGGTCAGCGATTTGAAATTAAGCCTGACTATCTCCCCATGCAGGCGGAATATCGGTGGGTTGCCAGTGGACAGGTGCAGATCGGAAGCCCCCTGTTCCTGTAGCATCTTGAAAAGCGCATCTATTTTAGCCATGTAAATCGAATCTCCATGTCGTAGTTAATATCAAAGGACCAGTGCCGAAATGAATTCAGGTGGCGAAATGTCTCCGGATTCAAGCAGGGTAATACCCATGGCGCGCACATCCCTAAGCCCCTTGTCATTCAGGAACTGTACCATCTCCCGGCCATCACACGCTCTCTCCAGGCAGTCGAGAATATCAGCAGACATAGGAATAACTTCAAGCAGATATTTCCTGGCAGCAACACCGCTATGGCCGCAGACAGCACATCCGCTGGCGTTAAAAAACTCCAGCGGCAACTTCGCCAGGCCCATGGCCGTTACTTCTTCCGAAGAAGGGGTGTACCTTTCACGGCAGGCGGGACAGAGCAGCAAAACCCCGCGGCAGGTAATTATGCCGGCCAGATAATCGGGTATAAAACGGTGCTGCCGCCAGAGATGGCCCAGGTAGTCAAACAGGGTGGACAGCTCGCTGCCCGGCACTCCGGCCACGACAAGTTTGCCCCTTAAAGCTGCCTTGCCTGCACCCAGCATCAAATGTTCATCACCGGCATCCTCAATAGCAATGACTTCCGGGTCATGGTCCAGTATTGCCGACAAAAGCGAGGAGAAATCCCCTGCAGACAGATCTTTCCCTTCGATCCGCGGAAACTGAAACCGCCCCCGGCCAATCCCTTCGCCGAAAAGCATGACACGCTGCCCATTGCCTCCGTGCTCATCCAGATAAAAATCAATCAGCCTGTCGCGATCATCCGTATCGCTGGCAGCACAGAGAACGATGCCGCGATCAAGAGCAGCTAACTCCCGAAGCAGGCGTCTGTCTTCGTCACTGGCGATAAAGTCCTCAACAGTAGCCGGGAAAGGCGCCAAAATCTGGCGGCGAATGGTAATAATGTCTCCGCCAACTACGCTCAAAAAAAGCGCCTGCATCGCCAACTCCGACCCTCGGTAATGGCATGAAATCATGCCGCTGCCTGAAATGACCGAAGCATCCACCCCTGCCATACGGCGCAGACGTTGTTGAACCGGCGGCAGACGATCTAGCGGAAATGACCCTATTTCGCGCCCGCCCCTTTTTTTTCTGGCCAGAATACGGCAGGTTTCCCCCATCGGCTGCAATGACAGTGCAGCCAGATTCTGCTGCACCACATAGCCTAACAGGTAATCAATCAGCTTTGCGCCGGTAAGATCTGTGTTTATATCGGCCAGGGCAGCCGTGGGAAAAAGCTCCGAACGAAACCCCAGCGACTCACTTTCTTTCATTTCACCGTAAAACAGCGTCTGCATCTCCCGCAGCTCCCTTATCAGGGCAACTGAAACTGAAACAGTGCAACCGGTGAGCTCCTCTATTGCGGCAATAGCTTCAATGTTTAATGGATCTGTCATGGCCACGGAGAGTTCATTGCCACAGCAGATAATCGGCATAACCCCATAACGGCGACAGATACTCCCCGGGAGCAACTCGACGGCAGCACGGTCAATCAGTTCCCGCGTCAGACGCACATAAGGGATATTGAGTTGATTGGAAAGGGCCCAGTCAATATCCTCCTGAGCGACAATGCCAAGCCGCACAAGAGCCTCGCCAAACCGGCAGCTGCTGCGCTTTTGCTCAGCAAGGGCGGCTGAAATATTCTCCTCGGTAATTATCTGTGAATTCAAAAGAATGGAGCCGAGTGATCCCGCTTTAACCAATTCTCCCATTAAACCCTCCAGCAAACTATTCAGAATTGTCCCTATAAATTGCTTTTGCCCCTACCGGCGCTGACAACAATTATCCCCCACCCTACCCTCTGATCGCCCGGATCAACTCACTTGCCACTTCAAAGCGCCCGAACGGCGCGATGATGTAGTAGCCACCGATAATATCCTTCACCGACTCAATCAACTCCAGCGCTATCTTTACTCCTTCTGCCGCACCTTCGGTCTTCTCCTTACCCCGCATCCTCCCCCTGACTTCATCGGGAATGACGATCCCCGGCACCTCGTTGTGCAGGTACTCACAGTTGCGCTCACCGGTGAGCGGCATGATGCCGAGCAGCACCGGAATGCCGAGATGGGCTGTCAGCTCTGCCATCCGCCGTGCCAGAGAAGCATCGTAGACCGGCTGGGTCTGGGCGAACTGTGCCCCTGCGGCAATCTTCTTCTCCAGCCGTGCCACCTGAACCTCAATCTTCGGCGTATTGGGATTGAAGGCGCAGCCGATTGTGAAGCCGGTGCTGCCCGAGATCGGCTGGCCAAGGCCGTTGACACCGCTGTTGAGATCGGCCAGCAGCTTGATCAGGCCGAATGAGTTGAGATCAAAAACCGATGAAGCACCGCTCTGATCGCCGAGACGGGCAGGATCACCGGTCACCGCAAGGATGGAGCGGATCCCGAGGAGACTCGCCCCCATGAGGTCGGACTGCAGGCCGAGCAGGTTCCGGTCCCGGCAGGTGATGTGGGGGATGACCTCGATGCCGGTCTCGTCCTGAATTATCCTCGCCAGGGCGATGTTCCCCATCCTCACCCGCGCCAGAGGGTTTTCGGCCAGGTTGATGGCATCTGCTCCCGCCGCTTTCAGCGCGGCTGCGCCAATGAGCACCTTGCTGCAGTC
>JACABD010000034.1:24556-31321 GCA_013377075.1 Geobacteraceae bacterium
AGATGCTCGAAATTGGCATCAAGGCCGACCCCCTTGCTGTAGAGCATGGTGCCGATAGCGCCGTCGCCGACGATTACTTTTTCTTTTATGAGTTCGAGAAAATTCACAGAACGCCTCCGAACAACAGATAGGGTAAAACAATCAATGAAAATCCGTTCGCTGTCAAGAACCAGTTGGAAATTAAACCCACAAATAACCCGCCGCAAAGCACACAAAGAAAGCGCAAGGGGAGCCATGTGTGAAAGATTAAACCTTTGCGTCCCCTGGCGACCTTTGCGTCTTGAGTGAGCAAAGCGAACGGGCGGTTCAAGGTTTTAAAGAATTTGAATAGCTGCCTATCTTTGCTATAGTTTTTAATGACGCAAGGAGAGAACAGCCATGCCCTTTATTCAGAATATTTCACCGGAATGGATCGAAGAAGAGTACCTCAGGTGGCAGGAGAGCCCGGAGTCGGTGACGCCTGAGTGGCAGCGGTTCTTTGAGGGGTTTGACCTGGGGAGAAGCCCCGGGCCTGACGGTACGCACCCTGACCTCCCCGGAGCCATGCTGCAGTCGTCGGTACAGTCACTCATCTACCGCTACCGCGACCTGGGGCATCTGCTCGCCTGCACCGACCCCCTCTCACCCTGTCCACTTTCCCACCCGCTCCTCGACCTTGCCGCCTTTGAGCTCTCCGAAAAGCATCTGGACGAGCACTTCCATATCAAGCGCTTTTTGAAAGAGACGGCAACGCTGCGGGAGATTGTTCAGACCATGCAGGAGACCTACTGCCGCTCCGTCGGTGTTGAATTCATGTACATCAATGAGCCTGCAGAGCGGCAGTGGCTCATCGACCGGATGGAACCGGTCATGAACCGGCCCAAGCCGGAGACGGGGAGGCAGATGCGGATTCTCTCCCGCCTCCAGCAGGGAACCCTTTTTGAGGAGTTTCTCCACCGCCGCTTCATCGGCCAGAAACGCTTCTCCCTGGAAGGTGGCGAGTCGCTCCTGGTCGCCCTTGATGCAATCCTCACCCATGGCACTGACACCGGCCTGAGCGATGCGGTCATCGGCATGTCCCACCGGGGGAGGCTCAACGTGCTGGCTAATATCCTCGGCAAGCCCCTTGCCGCCATCTTCTCCGAGTTCGAGGACAATGACAGCGAAAGCATCTCCGGCGATGGCGATGTCAAGTACCACAAGGGGTATTCCGCCGATGTGGCCAGAATGCATCTCTCCCTCGCCTTCAACCCGAGCCACCTGGAGGCTGTCAACCCGGTTGTGGAGGGGAAATGCCGCGCCCTTCAGGATGCACGGGGGATTGAGAGTAGAAAACAGCTCCTGCCGATCCTTGTCCATGGCGACGCCGCCTTTGCCGGCCAGGGGATGGTGGCCGAAACCCTCAACCTCTCCCAGCTGGAAGGGTACTCCACCGGCGGCACCATCCATATCGTCCTCAATAACCAGATAGGTTTCACCACCCTGCCGGAGGATTCCCGCTCGACCCGCTATGCCACTGACATCGCCCGGATGCTGATGGTACCGGTGTTCCATGTCCATGGCGAGAAGCCGGAGACGGTGGACATGATTGCCCGCCTCGCCCTGGAATACCGCCAGCAGTTCGGCCGGGACGTGGTGCTGGAGATTATCTGCTACCGCCGTCACGGCCACAACGAAGGGGATGAGCCCGGTTTTACCCAGCCGCTGATGTATGAAGAGATCAAAAGCCGCCAGCCGTTGCATCTGCTTTACGCCAAGACCCTTGCGGAGAGCGGCGTACCGGAAGCCGCCATTGACAACATGCGTGAAGGGTATCGCGAGGCACTGGAGCGGGCTGCTTCCGGGCAAAAGCCCCACCAACAGCCGGGATCGGAGAAGATTGCCGAACTGCTGCAAAAGCCCGCTCTGCCTGAAGCGACAGCTGTTCCTCGTGATCTTCTCGAAACTCTGGCCAAAAAGATCTTCACCATTCCGACTGAGTTCAAACCCCATCCGAAAATGCTCCAGCTCTACGTAAAACGGCTCGAAACAGTCAAGAACGGCAGCGGCATCGACTGGGGGACAGCAGAAACTCTGGCCTACGCCTCACTTCTGGCTGAAGGAATCTCGGTTCGACTGTCAGGCCAGGATTCACGGCGCGGCACATTCAATCATCGTCATGCCGTCCTCCACGACATGACCAGACCGGAAACCTTCACACCGCTATTGGCGGCAGCTGCCGACAACTCCCGATTTGCGGTCTATGACAGCATGCTTTCGGAAAATGCCGTGCTCGGCTTCGAGTACGGCTACAGCGTCACTGCCATTGACGATCTCACCATCTGGGAAGCCCAGTTCGGCGACTTTGCCAACGGTGCCCAGGTGATCATCGACCAGTTCATTGCTGCCGGTGAGAGCAAATGGGAGCGCCACTGTGGCCTGGTCATGCTCCTCCCCCACGGCTACGAGGGGAACGGCGCCGAGCACTCCAGCGCCCGGATCGAGCGGTTCCTCTCCCTCTGCGCCGAAGAGAATCTCAGGGTCGCAACCCCGTCCACCCCTGCCCAGATGTTCCATCTGCTCCGCCGTCAGATCGCCGATCCCCGGAAAAAACCGCTCATCGTTTTCACCCCCAAGAGCCTGCTGCGCAGCCCGATCTGCGTCTCCGACCTGTCCGACCTGGCGACAGGATCATTCATGCCGGTTATCAGCGATGATGCTGTCAAAGAGCCTGCACAGGTTCTTCTCTGCTCCGGCAAGATCTACTATGAACTGCTGGAAGAGCGGACAAAGAGCGGCAGAAGTGATGTCGCCATCGTCAGGATCGAGCAGCTCTACCCCTTCTGCGGCGAGCTGTTGAAAGGGGCTCTACAGGCTGAAGCAGTAGCCTGGGTACAGGAAGAGCCGGAAAACATGGGGGCATGGCCTTACTTAAGGATCGAGCTGACAAAGCTGCTCGGACGGGAACCGCTTTACATCGGCAGACCGGCAGGGGCAGCCCCGGCAAACGGCTCCCACAGGATTCACGGTGAGGAGCAGAAAAGGATAGTTGCAGAGGCGTTCTTCAAGAAGTAGTCAGATTAAATGCAGCTCAATTATTGTGCGCACCTTTTTCATAACTCCTCCTGTCCTCCCCTTATCTTAAGGGGAGGGACGTACTAAGTGAAATTATGACGAAACTTCAACGCGTTCCCCCTCTTAAACTAAGAGGGGGACAGGGGGCGTTATGAGCTTTTTGCTGAATAGTTCCAGTATCTTTGCATTCCTTGCGGTTAACAGTTTTGGAGGTTTGAAATGGAAATAATAGTCCCGTCAGTCGGTGAATCGGTTGTCGAAGCGTTGATCGGCAAATGGCTGAAAAAGAGCGGCGACCGGATCGTAAAGGATGAAAACCTCTGCGAGCTGGAGACCGACAAGATTACATTTGCACTTCAGGCAGATGCCAGCGGCATCCTGACCCAGCTCGTCCCTGAAGGGGAGACCGTCAAAATCGGTACGGTCATCGGCACCATCAAGGAAGGGGCCGTCGAAGCTCCGTCCCCGGCAGCGCAGCCGGTACAAGCTGAAGGCCAGCCCCACTCGTCACCTTCGGCACGCAAGCTGGCAGCGGAAAAGGGAATTGATATCAGCACTCTCTCCGGCAGCGGCAATCGCGGGGTGGTTACGGCGGAGGATGTTGGGAAAACCGGGCTCGGGGCTCAGGGCTCAGGGCCCGGAAAAGCGATTAGTGTTGAGAAGGTTACATCTGTCCGCTCTGAGGAGCCTCCCCCCTACAACGCCGCCCAGCCCCAAGTACTCCTAACCCCGAGCCCCGAGCCCCGAGCAGCGAACGCAAGAGAGCGCCGCATCCCCATGACGCCAATCAGGAAGCGGATTGCCGAGCGGCTCCTTGCTGCCCGCCAGCAGACAGCCATGCTGACCACTTTTAACGAGGTGGACATGAGCCGGGTTGTGGAGATCCGCGCACGGCACAAAGAGCAGATGAAGGAGCGCCATGGCGTGGCCCTCGGCTTCATGTCGTTCTTTGTGAAGAGCTGCTGCGAGGCGCTGCGGGAGTTTCCGGCGGTCAATGCCCGTATCGACGGTAGCGACATCGTCTATCACGATTATTACGACATCGGCATTGCCATCGGCGGCGAAAAGGGGCTTGTGGTGCCGGTATTGAGGGGGGCTGACAGGCTCCACTTCTGGGAAATCGAAAAGGGAATTGCCGATTTTGGCCAGAAGATCAAGGAGAACCGCCTGGCAATCGCCGATCTCGAAGGGGGAACCTTCACCATCAGCAACGGCGGCGTCTACGGCTCCATGCTCTCCACCCCGATCATCAACCCGCCCCAGAGCGGCGTCCTCGGCATGCATGCAATTCAGGATAGAGCGGTTGTCAGAAACGGCGAAATCGTCATCAGACCGATGATGTATCTGGCCCTCTCCTACGACCATCGCATCATTGACGGCAAAGAGGCGGTGCAGTTTCTCAAGAGGGTGAAAGAGCTGGTTGAGGAGCCGGAGGAGCTGATGCTGGAGGGGTGAACTCAGATATCTCCACTAATTTGTGGGATTCAAAATGCAAAATTCATATAAAGTCATTTATTATAAACTGAACAACTAGCAATACAAAAAATAAGCTGGCCGAAGCAGTAGGCTTATTTAGCGCAGCTTTTTCTCTATATCTAAGGAATCTGAATGAACCTGAGAAATATCGTAACCTATCTTGAGAATCTCCCGAAATGGCAGATCACCTGCCTCGGGCTGTTCACAATAGTTTTTTTAGCAATTATCGACTCCATTACCGGCGACTTTTCCATAGCCATCTTCTACCTTGTGCCGGTCTTTATCGGTGCCTGGTTCATTCACAAATGGGCCGGGTTTGCGTTGTCACTCCTCTGTGGCGCGGCCATGATCACCTCCAGACAGATGCCGGTTTTCAACATCTTCGATCCGGCCACTATCCGCATCTGGAACACCATCATGGAGATCAGTTTCCTGATCATCATGAATCAGATGTTCTCCCTGCTGAGGCGGGAGCTGGAGCTTGAAAAAGCCCTTGCCCGCACCGACTACCTTACCGGCGCCCTCAACCGCCGCAGCTTCATGGAACTTGTCGATTACGAAGTAAGCCAGTCGCGCCGCTATCAGCGCCCTCTCACACTCGTCTACATCGACCTTGACAACTTCAAGGCGGTAAATGACGGACTCGGCCACCATACCGGCGATCAGCTCCTCTGCGACGTCGTCTCGGTGCTGCGCGAGAGCAACAGGAGCACCGATCTGGTCGCGCGGCTCGGTGGCGATGAATTCTGTCTGCTCTATCCCGAAACCGCTACTGAGGCAGCCGCTGACCTCCTGCGCAGAACCCAGGAACAGCTCCTCTCGACCATGGAGATGAAAGGGTGGCCGGTCACCTTCAGTATTGGCGCAGTCACCTATACCACCCCGCCAGCCACGGCAGAGACCATCATCAGAGAGGCTGACACAAGGATGTACGAGGTGAAGGAGGCTGGCAAGAACATGATTTCCCACGTGACCATCGAACCGAGACTGACTCATGGGAAGAGGAAATAAATTTATCAAAAACTGCAGGGTGCCGTGCAACGGGGGCTGACAGCTGTTTTTGTTTCTGGCATCCACCATCCGATCATGCTATTTTCCCGACAATGATCCCTTCAATTTCAGCCCCACGCCTCCAGATAATTCTCGCAGCACTTCTCATGTCCACCAGCGGCGCCGCCATCAAGGCCTGCGACTCCTTCTCCAACTGGCAGGTGGCCTGCTTCCGCGCAGGCATGGCGGCAATCGTCTTTCTTGTCGTCATACCCGGGGTGGTGCGCAGCTTCAACCGCCGCACGGCAGCCATCGGCTTTGCCTATGCCGGTGCTTCGGTGCTCTTTGTGCTGGCCACCAAACTGACCACAGCAGCCAATGCCATTTTTCTGCAGAGCACATCACCCATTACCATAGTCCTCTTGAGCACCTGGCTGCTGAAAGAGCCGCTGCGTAGGCGCGACGCCCTTTTCATGGTCGCCCTGGCAGCAGGGCTCTCCCTCTTTTTCTTCGGCAGCTCCCAGCCCACAGGCAGCGCCCCTGATCCGCTGCGTGGCAACCTGCTCGCCCTGGCAAGCGGCCTCTTCTGGGCTGTCACAGTCACCGGCCTGCGCTGGCTCTCCCACTCCGGCAAAGGTGGCGAAAACCTCGGTGCAGCCGCAGTCACCTTCGGCTGCCTCATCGCCTGCGCCATCACCCTCCCCATGGCACTCCCTGTACGGCAGAGCCACGTTACCGACTGGCTCACAATCATCTATCTCGGCATATTCGGCGTGGCACTGGTCTTTATCCTGCTCAGCCGGGCAATGAGACAGGTCAACGCCATCGAAGCCGGGCTGATCCTGCTGCTGGAACCGGCGCTGAACCCGCTCTGGGCCTGGGTACTTCAGGGAGAAAATCCCGGCATCCCGGCGCTGGCCGGAGGGGCAATCATCCTCACAGCCACAGCGGTGCACACCTGCTGGCCGACAAAGGGAGCTGCTCCGCTTTCTGAAGCAGCGTCCAGTTAACCCCAACAATGGCAATTGGCCTCAGATAAAGGCCGATAACTGCGGATAGAACCTAAAAATCTTTGAAAAATGGCTTTTACCAACAGGGTAAAGTGTTTTTTGCTTTTATGTTTTTGATTTATCCACTTTTAGCAGTGCCATCTGTGGCTAAAGTTTTTCAGGTTAATAGACTTCCAATATCAGTCGATTGACAATGCAATCTGCGCCTGCTATACACTCAACTATGAATTGCTACAAATTCCCGGAACAAAAAATT
>JACABD010000034.1:31421-35918 GCA_013377075.1 Geobacteraceae bacterium
TGCGCCTGCTATACACTCAACTATGAATTGCTACAAATTCCCGGAACAAAAAATTCTTCAGCAGGAAGCACTCTTCTCTCGCGAGAAACTGAGTGAGCTGCTGACCCAGGCCTCTGCCCCTGAAGCTCCGGTTACCGGCTATATCCGCTTTGCCGATAGCGATGCAGCCCTCTATTTTCTTTTTTTCCTCAATGGTGCTCCATATGCCGCCGGAAGATATGCCGGTGGCCGACCTGTCAGCTATACGATCCGGGAACTTGGCGACCACCTGGCAACATCGGCATCTGCTACAATGAAGGTTGCCCTCTGCCAGACAGATCCGGTGCTCCTCAAATGCATGCTGCTCTTCCTGCAGGAGGAGCCGGCAGTAAAAGCACCGACCACACTGATTGATCTCGAATATATCGTAAGGCAGATCGGCGAAGCCGGCAGCCACGCGCTGATAACCCTCTGCAGAGAGCAACAGTTCAATTTTTTCTTTTTCAAGAATGGAAAAGCAGCACTGGCTCATTTTGCCGATCAGGAGTTTGAAAGAGCTGCCGGGATGACAGTCGATGAAGAGATGTTGCTTTATACCTTTCAACCTGGAGCCAAGGTGGATGCCTACGTTTTCCGCGACATGGTCACCGAAGAGGCAAAGGATGCGGCTCTGCTTGACAGCAGCAGCCTGCTGGAAATTCTTACCGGAGGCACCGGGCAACCGGCTGCTGCGTCCCCGCAACCGGAAAGAACGGAAATTCTCAACGCCCGACCACGTCTGCCGAGTGTGGTTCTCTCACTGGAGAGCGGTCCTCAGCAGGGTGAGCGCTTTACCGTAACTCTCCCCTGTGTCATCGGTCGAAAAGGGTGTGATCTGGTATTGAACGACGGCCAGATATCCCGCAGGCATGCCGAATTGAAGGTAGTCGAGCGAAAACTTGTGATCGAAGATCTTGGCAGCACCAACGGTACCATGGTAAATGGCGAGAATGTTACTTCAAAGAGACTATCCCCCGGGGATCTGCTGACCATTGGTGAGACCAGCCTGCGTGTTACCCCGGTCTGAACCTTCTCCTTAACTACCCTTCCTGAAACGAAAACTGCAGCTTTAATCCAGCAACCTCAACAATATCGAGCGGCTTCAGCTGGCAGGCCCCGGTTATCGGCCTTCCACTAACCAGTGTTTTCTCCCCTGTCGCCGGAGTGACAAAATAGCCGTCACTGGTACGGTTAATCACTGCGGCAACCTTTGGCGCAAAAAATCCCTTGAGCCTGATCTCGGCAGCATCCGATTTACCGATGGTGACAACCCGTTTGTCAAGCAGGTACTCAGGAGCGTCCGCCTTGCCGTCGATCAGGGTAAACTTGCCGATTTTTGTTACAACAGGGGCAATGGTCTCGGCAGCAGGCTTGGCCCTGACAATGGTCTCATCGGCTGCCAATGGCTGCTGCCGGACCGGACTGATCACCACTGTGGCGTCGGCGTCTACCGGCTTGCGCATGACAATGGTCGCATCGTTATCGACACTGGCTGTCGGCTGGGGATCGATGAAAACCAGGGTATGCTTGCCGATGGTTATCACCGCATTATGGGTCAACGGATTTCTGGCGATGCGCCTGTCATTGAGAAAAGTACCATTGGTGCTGTTCAGATCTTCAATGACAAACCTGCCACCTTCGCCGATGATCCGGGCATGACTGCCGGAGACCGCCAGATTGTCGATCTGGATATCGTTCTTTTCGCCCCGGCCGATGGTAACGACGCCGTTTTGCAGGATGATCTCCTTGATCACCGACTCCTTGAACTTCAGGTAAAGTTTCGCCATCAGCTGCTCCTTGCCCAGTTGAACATCCGTGAAAGCCCGGACATCTTCCTGCCGCTGATCATTATGATCACCGCCGAAATATTGTCCGTGCCGCCGCTTCTGTTTGCCTCTTCGATTAGTTTCTGACACACTTCAAGCGGATCGCGGTAGCCCTGGGTGATAGCGGCAATCGCCTGATCGGTGAGCATGTTACTTAAGCCATCGCTACAGAGGAGAATCCGGTCACCGTCGGTCACCGGCAGATCGCTCAGGTCAACCTCCAGCTCCAGGTCAACGCCAAGCCCCCTGGTAATGATGTTGCGCCGTGTTGAAGTCTCGGCATCCTCGCGGGAGATGAGCCCTTTCCTGACCTGTTCTGCCACCAGGGAGTGATCGTCTGTCAGCTGGATAATGCTCTCCCCCCTGATCAGGTAGGCGCGGCTGTCGCCTGCATGGGCGATACTGAGCCGTTCATCCTCAAGGAGCACCGCCACAATGGTGCTTCCCATGTTTTTCCAGGCCGGATTACTCTGGGCAGACTCGTAAATGACACGGTTGGCCAGCTTGATGCCGGAAGCGAGATGATTTGCCGTATCGGAAACGGACTGATCGTGGCGTCCGATCAGCACCTCTCCACCGGCAGCTGTCCGACTGATGTAGTCACGCAGGACATCGACCGCCATCTTGCTGGCAATCTCCCCGGCATTATGCCCCCCCATGCCGTCGGCAACGACATAAAGATTCAGGTCTGGGGCGACGAGAATGCTGTCTTCATTCCCGTCCCGGACCATCCCTTTATCCGATAACCCCGCGGCAAGACAGTTCAGACTCATGCCAACCTCTGCAGGCAAAGATCGATGTGAGCCACCACTTCCTTGCCGGATTGATAACGTTTTTCCAGATTCTTGGTGAACAGCCGGTGGGCAATATAGGCACAGCACTCCGGCACAGTCGGATCTATTCTGGTCACCAGAACCGCCGGTTTGTTGGCAATGTTATACATCAGGGTGGCAATGCTGTCGCCGGTGAACGGCTTGGTGCCGCAGAGCATTTCGTACATTGCCACGCCGAGGGAGAAAAGGTCGGAACGGCCATCAACCTTCTGACCGACAACCTGCTCCGGCGACATGTAACTGGGTGTCCCCATGACCACGCCGGTCTGGGTGGTGGAGGATGACATGACCCTGGCGATACCAAAATCAGCGATTTTCACGTCGCCATTGTTCTGAAGCATGATATTGGCCGGCTTGATGTCCCGATGCACAACCCCTTTGCCATGGGCAAAATCGAGTCCGTCAGCCACGGCACGGATAATCCGCAGTACCTCTTTGTGGGGGAGCAGGTTCTCTTTTGCCGTGTAGGCAGTAAGATCCTTGCCGTCAAGCAGTTCCATGGCCACATACGCCAGGTCGTACTCCTCGCCGACATCGAAAATGGTAACGATATTGGGGTGTGAAAGAGCCCCGGCAGCTTCGGCCTCACGGAAAAACCGCTTCTTGGTCTCTTCGACCAGATCCGGCTCGACCTCGTCAAAACGGATCGTCTTGATCGCCACCTGTCGGTTGATCTTCGGGTCCTTACCCAGGTAGACTACCCCCATGGCGCCGCGGCCAAGCTCCTTTTCCACTTCGTAACGCCCCAGAGTCGGTTTTGTCGAGCCTTCGGTATTCATGATGACGGTAGCGTCTCTGCGGCTGGCACCGGCACCGAAAATCATCGTCTCACCGGCACTCTTCAGCGATGTTATCTTCGTTTCAGTATCCTTGTACGGGCCGTCCTGGCCGATATGCTCAAACACCGCCGCGGCCTTGGTAAACATCCTCTTCCGCTCGAAATCCAGCGCCAGGTTGTAGAGCAGGTCCTTCATGGTCTCATCCAGCGGACATTTGCGGAACTTCTCAAATGCCAGATCAAGCAGCCCCTGCCCCTGGAAAGAGAGGCCAAGCATCTTGTTGGTTTCAATACTGTCCGCCTCCACCAGCTCCTTTTTCTGCTCGGTGATCATGAACCGCTTGGTAACCAGGCCGGTATAACCGATGGAGAGAAGCAGTACCGGCGGGACCAGATCGAGCCAGAGCCCCTGGCTGACGAACAGCCAGGTGGCGATAGAACTCCAGACAATCAGAATTATGGCCGAAATAATGGCGCTGGTTCCGGCTTTGAGGCGGGGTGCAAGGAGCGAAAGGAAGGCACCGATCAAGAGCAGTAGCGCGATATCCAGGTAGATAGCCCAGGAAGGGCGCTGCATTATGTTCTTGTTGAGAAGGTTCTCGATTACCGTGGCAATGGCCTCCACCGGCGGGAAGCTGCTGTCGGCCGGAGTCACCTGATGGGTGGCGATGCCGGTGGCATTATGACCGATGAGAACAATCTTGTTCTTGAAGGTCCCTGGCGGGACTTTGCCGTTCATGATATCGACGAACGAGTAGTACGGGAAGGTTCCCGACTTGCCGTTGAAGGCAAGCAGCATCTGCAGATTCCTGTCCACCGGGATGCGGAGCTGTCCGGCGGTCAGCTCGTCACCGATCTTCAGGGCGGAAACCGGCTGTTTCAGATAATTAAGCACAAGCTGAAGGGCAAAGGATGGCACCAGCCGATCCTGGTACTGAATGGCAAGGGTCTCCCTCCGGAGCGAGCCGTCCCGGTCTGCCAGCAGGTTCACATGGCCGAGCCCCTTGGCAGCGGCAATGAACTCCGGCACCGGAGCAGTAAT
>JACABD010000035.1:0-9316 GCA_013377075.1 Geobacteraceae bacterium
ACCATATTCAGATATTTCGGGGGCAGGATTTTCGCAGACCAGAAGATTGGTGTCATCCAGAAAAGGAACTGCACTACCATGCTGACAATCTGCCCCATGTCGCGGAAAAAGATGATGACTGAGGAGGTAATCCACGAAAGCCCTAAAAGCAGGACGATGGCGCAAAGTAGGTAGTAAAAGACCTGAAGACAGTGCAGCGTCAACGGCTTGCCATAGATAAAAAACATGACAAATATTACCAGAATGAAAAAAGCGTGGAGAACCAGTGCCGAGAGGATCTTGACAATGGGGAGCATACCGACGCTGAAGTTGACTTTTTTAAGGAGAAACGCGTTTTCGAGTATGGAGTTTGTTGCACTGTTGAGACATTCGCTGAAGAAGAACCAGGGGATGATGCCGCAGAGCATCCAGAGCACAAAAGGGACATCACCTGCCGGCTGGGATTTGAAACCGACCTGAAAGACCACCCAGAGGATGGTGACATAGATTGTCGGATGGATGAATGCCCAGAGAATGCCAAGGTAGGAGCCGAGATACTTGCTACGAAAGTCCTGTTTCGCTAGCTCAAGTATCATGCCACGGCGAAGCAGTAAATCATTTGTAAAAAGTGCAAATAAACGCAGATAGTTCATGGGGTGATAATACTTGAGAGAAATGTGAGAGTAAAGCCTAGAAAGTCCTCTTTACTGATGCAGCCAGTTTCTTTTCAATCCTGCTATCGAAATCCCTTTTCGCATAGGTATAGTCAAGGGAAGTTACAAGCAACTTGAAGTCGGCATTAATACCGGCACTATAGTAGAGCGTTGTCATTCCAGGGTCAACCTTCTCATACTTCATAGAACCGGTTAGAGACAGCTTTGCTGTTGGGGAGTACCGACCGGATAGTGCCAGGTATTGTGTTGTAAGCCCTGATGCATTTTGACCCAAAAGGCCACCTGACTTGTAACTGTACTCCTGTGTAATGGTTGCATAATTTCGCGAGACACCATCACGGGTAAACATCTTGTAACTGTACTTCTGAAGGATTTCATATGTATCAGCTGCGCTGGATGCGTATATTTTATCATACTCCTGAATAAATCTAAGCGTAGCTTCATTGTAAATATCCGGCAGATACTGTGCTTCTAATTGATTCGAAAAGGCATCTTTTTTTACCCCTGAGTTAATGCTTTCATACTTTGAATCTAAGCGATAAAAGCTTTTGCCTTTAAAATAAGAAAGTCTGTAAGCAATTGTTGTTGCTGTGGTTGTAGGCCTACCAGTAACCTGACTGATATCATATGAGCCTTCAAACGAAGTTGTAAATTCTGCCGTAGGTGTCCATGCGACCGAAGCTGACAATCGATCTCTCATAAAATCAGGGGTAGAGGCGGGAGCCCCGGAAGAAATAACTGCTTGAGCCGATGAAGTATCAAGAAAACCCAGACCGTTTCCGGTTTCGGTTAAATTGGCCATCTTGTAGAATGTTCTCATATCAGGATGGTAGTTGCCAGTTAACTCCAGGCCGGCAATCCAAGATCTGCTCGAGTCGCTGGAGCCATCATCCTTAAGCTTCCAGTAAGCCTTTCCGGCAACCCCGGCAGCAGTGCTGAAACGGTTCGTGCTGAAGGCTTCCAGGTTTACACCCATAGAGTAGAAACTATTACCCCCCAAACTTTTGCCAGTCTGAGCATTTACGGAAGGAGCCAAAACAAAGTTTGTCCGGTTAAAGGTTGTACCACCAAGTGTTATGGAGTTCAGGGAGGAAGTTTCAGTAGGTTTCCCTGTCCAGTATTTTTCTCTTCCCTGTTGAGCATTCACCCCCGCATACCAGGTTGTATCAGCACCGTAAACACCTTTGAAATATACAGGGATTCTGATATTTTCTTTGATTTCACTCTGCCCGAACAACCTGTTATAATTCATGAAAGTAGTCGCTTCCCAGGTCTTGCGCTTTGCAGCTGCCATGAAATTCAGATCATACTCTTCATAATTATCATTCGGCGTCTTACCGACAAGTGTTGTAAGCTGTCCATCTGCCGACACATCAATCCAGTTTGTGAGTGAAGCCCACAGTCGCTTCCCGACATTATTAACATGCCCTATCTGAATCTGCTGCCTGGTGTAACCCTCAGAAATATGCAGTCTGTCTTCGTAGATGACTGAACGGTAATTAAGCCAGTTATTCTCCCTGTTAAGACCTGCTACAGCAATCTCTCTGGTTTTCGTATCCATTCTGGCTGTGACATCACTGTTCTTAGTCTCATACTCACGATAATCAAGATAGAGTCGTGGCAAACTGCGGACAAAAGTACTGGTCCTGGATTTTTCAGGCTCAAAGGCAAAGGTAACGCCTGATGAAACGCCTTTACTGGTATCAGAAATAGCGTAAAGCAGGTTATCGCCAATCAGAGCGTTCTGAACAAGTCCAGTTGAGTAAGTCACGGGAACATTTGAGTTTAAATATGCGCTGAATTTTACCGGTAGGTTGTAGGGATTATAGCCAAGTCTGCCGCCATAGACAAAGCGTCCTGATGACTGGCGGATACTTGTGTCATGGTCGGGTTCAGTCACCTTGGTATTAAAATCCGCCCATTCATAACCAACTTTCAAATCATAATATTCTGCTTGATCCCGATGGACAAAATTTGAAAGAGAATAACCAAGATTGTATTTCTGGGCAAGCGTGCTGCCGCTGAAAATATCCTTACCCGCTACTTTTGCATCATAATTTATGTATTCAAGTCCAGCCTCACCAGATAACAACATAGCGGCATAAGCCGAGCCGGATGTGAACATCACGAGCATAATCATTATTAGTGGCATGACCTTGCATAGCTTTATCTTTAAAATTGTAACGTTAAGGGTCTTCATTACCTTAATGAGTGCAATAACCGTTCCTCAAGCCTAAATCAGTAGCCACCCACAAAATTTGCAACACCACGTTATCATGATGCTTTTATATTTTTTTGATCTAATGATAGTGAATTATTCAGCTTTTGCGCCATATAACTACTACACATAGCCATAAGACGTGTGCAGCCAAGAAGGCTTATTCTAATTATGCATTTAGCGCAGATTTATTTTCAGGCGGAACAAGAAAGGTTGGAATCAAAGGATACTATCAGCCAATGCCTTAATCTCGACATTAAACATTTAACAACTGCATGCCAGCACCGACTATCAGGAGAACACTTCCGACACAGAAACAAACCAACATCAAACCAATCCTGCGATGTAATCTCGCTCCTACGGCACTACAAAATGACACATTGCCACTAAATAAAAATAAAGCGGAAGGAGTTTCCCCCTTCCGCTTTTACTACACCTTCTTTAAATTGCTGTTACTTGTTGTGGCAACCAAGGCAAAGTGTCGAGCCGTTAAGAGTTGCACGAAGGAACGGAGAGTACTGTGAATCGTGAACTGCGTGGCAGCTACCGCACTCAAGTGAGCGGGTGCTTGAACGAGCACCATCGTTGTTTACTGACCCACCAGCTGTTGCTTTGTAAAGTGGGAATGCATCAGCAAGGCCCATTTTGGTTCCGGTAGTTGGATTAGATCCAAGGTTCAGTGTAGGATCTGCAGTTGTAACAGGGAAGTTAACCGGGTGTGTGCCTTTAAGGTTAGAACTGAGACCACCAACTGTTACGCTGTTGCCGGTAATCATCGGAAGGCCTGCATCGCCAGCATAGCCAAGAGCCACGTTAGTGATGTTAGCACCTTTATTGTGTACACTGTTCATACTTGTGGAACCGTCGTGACAACTCATACAGAAAAGCGAAGTACTGTCAGTTGTAAAACCGCTTGCGAACTGCCTTGAATTCATGCCAACACCTGAATAGAGGGTAAATTTGGTTGCTGCAGGGTTGTTACGATTCCAAAGAACAGCATAACCGGTGGTCTGGTGAGGTGCGTGGCAGTATACGCAGATCTGTGAGGTGTTGGTTCCGGCAGTACCTTTGATTGCGCCAATACCTGTTGGAGAGAGGTTGTGCTTACTGTTGACGATTGTTGCTGCTGAAGCAAGTGATGCTGCTGCGATGAGACCAGTTGCTGCTACAAGTGCTAATACTTTTTTCATGCTATTCTCCTTTTTGTGATTTACCTGCAAGGCAGGTTTTTTAATCTATTTTCGTCTATACGAAGCATGGATTATGCCAACTATTCAGATTGAACCATTAGAGAGCTAAACAGCCAAGAATGCGCGCCAATAAAGGGTAACCAGCCTGGCCATGCCGACTGTTTTGTCCGATGACAACAACAATGCACCTACGCCAAAGAACTGTTTTCTTTGCCATTTGACTGACCCTGGCGCAGAAATAAAACTGACTATAAAGGAATCATTCACTTGAGGCTCTTAGGGTTTTTGTCGACATCACCATCAGCTTTATCCTTCAGGTATTTAAATATCTGAAACCTCATATTCGCCTGGTCAGCCACATAGATCATGTCATTCTTATCAATAAAAATCCCCTGTGGCAGGAGAAATCCACCTGGAGACTCTCTTTTCGATATGGATACAGAAAAAGCGGTACCAAGCCCAAGCAGAAATTCTCCATTTGTATTATAAATCTTGATCTGATTGGCTTTGCCATCAGTAACATAGACGTTATCATCGGAATCGACCGAAAGTCCTTTTATGATCTGGAACTCAGCATTGGCATCACCGCGCTGTCCAAACTTGCGGAGAAACTTACCATCTCCGTCAAATATCTGAACCCTGCCATTCATTACATCACCGACAATTATTTCACCTTTACTGTTTACAGCAATCGGAAATGGTCGATTTAACTCACCATTCCCGTCGCCCTGCTTGCCAAATGTCAGAAGATGCGCCCCGGCCTTGGTAAACACCTCAATCTTTCCACCCTTTACATCTACCAGATAAATCCGGCCACGGGGATCATCTACACATATTCCGCCGACCTCTTTGACTTTACCGCTGAAATCTATTTTCTTCACCACCACCCCGGTGGGATCAAGAACATAAATGGATGATTCACCTTTTCCTACTGTGTAAATAAGACCGGCAGAGTCCAGAGACAGATATACAGGATCGATCTGCAGCGCTTTTTCATTGTCACTGTTTTTAGTCCACAGAGTAACCTTGTTATTAACAAGATCATAAACATGAATGGAATTAGTAACAATATCGGTAACATACACTACACCCTTGCCATTTGATTTGATATCAATAGGCTTTTCAAAGGCTATCGGCCGTGTCTCCCCAAAGAGAGTCTCCATAAATGATTCAAAACCGGTTTTTGGGAAGTCTTGTTGACTATAGTACGATTTTATCCACTCAATTTTAGGAGGATCCGGCGGCCTTGGGAATACGTATCGCCTGGTACTTTCCGGTTGACCGGTTGCACAACCAGAAAGAAAGAGTACCGATGCAACGAGGGCAAGTAACCGATACTTAGAAAATTTAAGCTTCATAATTCAGACCTCCAGATGTTTTTACTCGATCACCGTTACTTTTTATGACAGAACTGGCAGAGCTCCATCTTGTTTTCGTTTCCAGTTATAAAATAATATCTGAATTTACCACCATGGGGGTCGTGACAGGAGATACACGAAAGTTCTCGCCCCTTTCCTTTTTCAGACGGATCAGTTTTTTCAGAAATCGGGTGACCGGAACCATCACCAAGGGCAATTGCATGAACCCCCTTGCCAACACTTTCATGACATGACAGACAAAGTCTGTTCACAGACTGATGCAGCTGATCTGGGTTTTCACTTGAATGGGGGTCGTGGCAGACTTCGCACATGTCAGCGGCAATCGGGCCATGGAGAAACTTGAAGGATTTAAACTCCGCCTGTTTCTCCTTGTGACAGTCGAAACAGAGCTTGGGTTCTTTTTTAGCAGTGGCATACTTTGGTGAGGACTGCAGCGGATGACATAGAACACATGAATAGGTGCTTACAGGGCCATGAACAAACTTCTGGTTCCCCATTCTTTTGTGACAGCCGTAACAGGCATTATCCTTGTCAGGGACGTCAAGCACCTGTTTCTGGGTTGGTTTCATATTGTGACACGGAGTACAGTGAGCTTCTGCATCAGGACGATGCAGCGATGTCCGTTTGAACTCCCTCGGAACATCACCTCCTGTCAAAGGCGAATAGTAAATCTCTGTTTTTAGGGTCTCAAGTTTCTTATCTCCCGAAAACAGATCGACTACAAGCTGATTTACTCCTTTATCCCACATCGGTTGCAGAATAAGAAAATCCCTGAAGGCGCGTTTATACTCAGGTGTGCCTACAGGCAGAGGATCACTTGAAATTCCGTTAACTGTAACCACAACAGCGCTTATCTCCCCCTTGCCAAGTTTAAGGATAAGATGCCTTGAAGAAACAACAAAGCTGGATGGTTCGGGATAGATAAGCTGTATCTCTGCAGTCGCAGTTGCGACAAAGAGAAGCAGGGGGAGCAGTGCCCCCCCCGTTAGAGTTAATTTTATAAAAGATGTAAAGCGGTTTTGCATCCGGCTGAAAACCTCTTAGGAAACGGTTACTTCAGTGACCCGCCGTAGCTGTGAAGGCCGGAGAGGAAAAGATTTACACCAAGATAGCAGAAGATTGTTGCTGCAAATCCGATGATGGAGAGCCATGCAGCACGCTTGCCGACCCAGCCTCTTGTAATCCGGGCATGCAGAAAAGCTGCATAAACAAACCATACAATCAGCGACCAGGTCTCTTTCGGGTCCCAGCTCCAGTAGGTTCCCCAGGCGTAGTTAGCCCAGGCAGCTCCTGTCACTATGCCAAGTGTCAGGAGCGGAAAGCCGATCATGATTGCCTTGTAGTTAAGGTCGTCAAGAATCCGGATTGACGGGAACATGCCTATAACGCTGCCTGCCGAAGCCGTTGTGGCGGGGGCGTCACCTTCTGCCCGGGCCTTGATCAGATACATGATGGAAATACCGCAAGCTACTGCAAAGGCAGCATACCCAAGGAAACAGGTTATAACATGATAAAGCAGCCAGTTGCTCTGCAGCGCTGGCACTAACGGCTCAATACCGCTATGGAGCCCAAGCTGGGCCCATGCCATGCCGAGCAGGGCAAATGGCATTACGAAAGCACCGACAACCCTGTATTTGTATTTCATCTCAAGAATCCCGTAGATAAGAACAATCGTCCAGGCAAAGAAGACAACTGACTCATAAAGGTTTGAGAGTGGGGCATGGCCATGCCCCATGTCGTAGGACTCTTTCCATCTCAGAATTATGGCAACGGTTTCAATCCCCCATCCAAGAAAGGCCACTAAACTTGCGCCAAGACCTATGCTACTGTTTTTGGAAACAAGGTAAACAAAGAAAAGCAGAGTCGATACAAGGAAAAGAATGGTTGTAATATTAAACATGAGCGAACTTGTCATCTTATCTATCCTCCGGATTAGTGAAGGTGAAAGGTGAATGGTAAAAGGTGAATTGCCGGCATTAGCCAGACACTATTCACATTCCACTATTCACATTTCACAGTTTTTTAAACTTCTCGACATATTCTTCGAACTTGCGCTCGAATGCTGCCGGATTCTTGCTGGCGGTTCCACCAAGAACTGCACGTCCGCCGGAAATACGTATCCAGAGACGGTTGTGCGAAAGGAAAAAAGCCATGAAAATCCCTATGGTCATAAGGGCGCAGCCGAGCCAGACAATATTCACACCGGGGTCTTTTGCAACCTGCAGACCGGTATAGAGTTTTTCATCAGCTCCTGCATACTGGATCACAAGCTCACCTTTTCTCTGATCTTCAATTTCTGGATGATTCTTGAATACGATAAAAGACTCCGGGGCTTTGCCAGGCATCTGTAGTTTCACCTTTGCAGCAGGGCCGCTGAACTCAGGCATAAACTGGCGGACATCCTGAGTTGCCTCCAGCACCTCCAGCTTTGCTCCTCCGGTAAGGGTTGCCTGCTCCCCCTTTTTCAGATCAAGATGCACACCTTCACCGCGCCCCCTGATGGCAACATTGAAATGATAAGCTGCACCCTCTCCGGACTGACCGTAGCTTGACTGATAAAAGGTTACCCCCTTGTAGGAGAGTGGATCATTGACGATTGTCGGCCTGTTGGTAAGCCCTGGAACCGGCTTGCCGTTTTCAAGAACCGTCAGCATGCTTTTGAATTCCTTCGGAGCGCCAGTATTGTAATAGGAAACCGAGAACTTTTCGAGCTTGACGGCAAAATCCAGTTTTATCGGCTTTTCTTTCTGGGTGTATACCGTATCTATAGCTTCCCCTTCAGGAATGTTTATAAACGCCTTGTATCCGAAGAAAGATCCAAGCAACGCCCCGACAAAGATAATGATAATTGAGAGGTGAACTACATATACACCAAGACGGCACCAAGGGGTCTTCTGAACGAAAAGGTGAATCGCCCCATCGCGTTCAGTTACAACCGGCTCCCCCATGACATCCTTCAAAAAACTCTTCATCTTTGCTACAGAATCACCTGAAACCTTCACTTCATGAGTCAGTGAAAGCGACTTTTCGAACTTCTCGTCCATTAGAAGCTGCGGCTCCGATACAATCTTCCATACCCGTGGAAGACGCTTGATGGAGCAGGCGACAAGATTAACCGTAAGCATGTAAAGAAGAAGCATGAACCACCATGAGTGGTACATGTCGAAGAAGCTCAGCCCCTGATAAAGCTTGAATTTGGATTCGCTGATTGTCTGAAGATATTCCGGCGGAATATTCCCCTGAGGCACGATAGTCCCGATTATTGAGGTAATCGCAAGACCTATGAGAAGAGCTATGGAGAGCTTGAGCGAACAGAAAAAATCCCAAACTGATTCAATGAAGCTAGGTTTGTTGGTTGACAAGACAGACTCCTGAATGGTGTTGATTTTTACTCAAGTTGATTATTATATAGAAAAACCTTATTCAAAAAAAGCGTTTTTGTGTAAAGGGGTACAAAAAAAAGGGGTGACGGTCTCCCCGCCACCCCTTTTTAGATAAGGCATCTAAAGATTTCCTATTTGTGACAATCCTTGCATGCTGTAGGCCCTTTTTTCATATCAGTATGGCAGCCTTTGCAGCTTTTGTGCGCCCAGTCTTTACCAAAGCCTTCGATCTTTCCTGGAGCTTTTTCGTGGCACTTCTTGCAATCACCGACAGTTGTCTGGTGTGCCTTATGATTGAATTTTACATTTCTTTTCATTTCAATAACGTCTGCACCAAAAGCCGTTCCTGCAAATGCTACGAGAAAAAGTACTGCAATAATTTTCTTCATTTTAATATTCCCCCTGTTACAGTTTGTTAAAGTTGCGAAAATTTAATCCAGAATGTATTTCAAGTCAAGCTAAAAAACCTGAAAGGCGGGAACAGTGAACAGTA
>JACABD010000035.1:9416-35139 GCA_013377075.1 Geobacteraceae bacterium
CAGCCTTCAGCCTTCAGCCTTCAGCCTGCCTTGTAACTCCGCATCCTTGGCAGCTACCTCTTCAGCCATCTTGACGCGATACTCCTCAAGTTTGCCGACAAGTTCCGGCCTGAGCGTTGAAAGTATCTGCACAGCAAATAGTCCGGCATTTTTAGCCCCTGCCTTGCCGATTGCCATGGTTGCCACAGGAATTCCGCCAGGCATCTGTACCATTGCATAAAGTGCATCGACGCCATTGAGAGCACCTCCGGGAAGAGGCACGGCAATAACCGGCAGAACCGTTTCGGCGGCAACTACACCAGCAAGATGCGCTGCCATCCCTGCTCCGGCGATTACAACCTTTATCCCGCGCCCTGCCGCGCCTGAAGCCAGCTCAGCGGTTGCCTTCGGTGTGCGGTGCGCCGATGATATGTGCATATCAAAACCGATTGCGAACTCCTTGAGAATATTTGCGGCCTCTTCCATCACCGGAAGATCCGAATCACTCCCCATAAGTATAAGTACTTCTGATTTCATATCTTTCACCTCTTGCCCATCTTGAATATTGAAGGGGAGATGATCCCCATTTTTGCAAGCCTGAACTGCAGCCCGGTTCCAAGTACGCCAAAGCCGTATTTTACGCTCCTTTTGAAGTTTATGGAGGATGCTTCAGGGAAGTATTTGGTCGGACAGCTCACCTCGCCGATACGAAAGTCAGCCCAGATAATCTGGGCGATCATCTGATTGTCAAAGACAAAGTCGTCCGAGTTTTCGTCAAGGGGCAGGCTCTCAAGAATCTCCCGCGAAAAGGCACGGTAGCCGGTATGATATTCCGAAAGCTTATGGCCGAGCAGCATATTTTCTGTCAAGGTCAGAAATCGGTTGGCAATGAACTTGTAAAGAGGCATCCCCCCTTTGAGTGCGCCGACACCAAGGATTCGGGAAGCAAGAACCGCATCGAACTCGCCGTAGGCAATCATCGCAGAGACAGCGGTTATAAGCTTCGGCGTATACTGGTAGTCCGGATGGAGCATGACAACAATGTCCGCTCCAAGACCAAGCGCAGCGCGGTAACAGGTCTTCTGGTTTCCGCCGTAACCTTTATTGCTCTCATGAACTATCGTGTGAAGTCCAAGTTTTCTAGCCACCTCGGCAGTGTCATCACGGCTGGCGTCATCTACCAGCACGACATCATCGACAAACTCGAAAGGTATCTCCCGGTAGGTCTTTTCGAGGGTCTTTGCAGCATTATATGCAGGAAGAACTACAACAATTTTTTTGCCGTTAAGCATGGGTTAGCCTTTCACTGTTTTTGATTAATCCTGCTTCCGGCCATCACTTCACTTTCGCTTACATCGACAGTAAAGCGCCTGGTGCCGGTGGAAATCGTACATGAGCCGACAGGTACAAGGTCTCCGTTGTTACCGGTTGTCGAATACGGCATTCTGAAGGAATATTGACCGTCTTTTTCTGCATCAACCCAGTCTGTATAGGTCAGGACTCTTCCACTGGAGCTCTTGAAACTTGCTTGCAGAAACACCCTTGAAGAAGGACTTACTGCGCCCACAATCAGGGCACCAGGGACTTTTTCAAATATTTTGTAGTGGCTTACATTGCCGACAACAGGATCAATGTTTCCAGAAGCCGTCTCATGAACAAGACGATACCCTGATAGGGCGGGTAAATCTGCATCTCCTACTTTGAACGCAGAGCCGTCCTGAATATACAGGCGATAATAGATGGTCGCAAGTGGTTTGAACCCGGATTTGCTAATTTCAACTTTATATGGCGATTTTTCCTGCAGAGCAATTTTTCTAAAATTCGGCAGGCTGGCGGAAATATCACTCAACAGGAGGTAACGAACCCTGTTCCTGCTCAAAAGATCCAGCGCGAACTGCGGGTCAGAGGCAGTAAGAAACGATACTGATTCATAAAGGCCATGGGTTTCCCAACCGAAATTAGTTGCCACAGTCGGTCTTTGAGCCTGATAGCAGATATACGCCCCCAGCCCCCATTCAGAAAGGACTCCGTATTCAGGTGTTTTCGTCGGATTGGAATAATATGAGGTAACAGGTGTATTTTCCCGCAGATAACGAAGTGCATCCGGCAGATCAGTTATCTCCTGACGAGGCAGCATCACATTTTTGAGGTTCATCAAAAAAGAAGATGCAGGGGATATAAACAGAAGCAGAAGTATACCACTAACGGCAACCGCAGACGCCCTGTTAATCCGATTCGCAAGGATTTGATGAATGGCCCTTGCCGCATATCCGGCAGCCATTGCAACCGGCAATGCAGCTAAATGGACGTAGCGCTCCCTGAATAGCGGCATGATCCAGAGTGAAAGACTCCATACAAGGAAAACTGCTGCCTGCAGATCCTTTGATTCTCTCCAGCTTTTGTAAATCTTCCAAAAAATGAGTGGAAAGAGCCAGTAAGCCAGTGACAGTGTTTCCAGCGAGTGCATCAAATCAAAACTACCTGATGGGAAAAGCATGGAACGAAGCTCTGAAATACTGTCAAGCCAGGGATCACCTCGCCCGACAACCGCAAGACCACTAAAGATGCCGGAAACAAATTCCCTGCCAATAGTTGCAAGCAGAATTGTTGCAGTGACAAGGGCAGAGATCGTCACTTTCAGTGAAATCCCGTGGGGAGACCTTCTGGAGAGCAGATATATAACTGCGGCTGAACAGAGAAGGAGGATTACATGAAACCAGGATACAATATTGAATTTTATACCACTACCACCGGACCCGCCAAAAATAAGGCAGAGCGGCACAAGCATAAGCGCCGCTGAAAGGCAGGTGAACGCCCCTTGCCTGCCAAGAGGAGATGTATCCTCACTTTTTGTACGGGTGAGGACAAATGTTTGCAAAAGTACACCGCCGACTGCCATACCCCAGAAGATGACCGACCCTCTCCATAACATAAGTGCGGCCACAAAAAATATCGCAGCGAGAAGCCAGGGGGGTATACGCCCGGCGGCTGAACCATCTGTCGTTTTCAGTGAACTGACCGACATCAGAACGGCCAGGGCAAGGAGCGGCTCTACACAATGATGATCCAGCTCGGAGGCAAATGTGTAGACAATATGTCCTGGCAGAAAAGCAAGGAAAAATGCCGCAACAACAGCCGGCAGACGGCCGAAAAGCCTGGCTGTAGCAAGGTATAAAACTGCAACGGTGGCACCGCCAAGTACGGGAGATACCCAGAAACCGATCAGATGTGCTGTTCCGGTTCCTCCTCCCGAAAGGAGAGTGGCACAGGTTATGACATAGTCAAAGAAAGGAGACCAGATAAAGCCGGTGCCGACCGGATATCCGTAGTAGGAGTCAAACATCGGGATGCGCGGAAATTCTTCAAGCCCGAGGGTTATCCTGCGAAGATGGTCATAGCTGTCAGGCCCGTAAAAGAGATAAGAGCCGGTGCTGTCAACGAAGTTTCTCCACGGAATGATCCGGAGCCAGAACGCCAGTATTGCCGCGACAAGAATGAGCCCGCACGTTAACCATCGTCTTCTGTTATGAGCTATCAATTCTGCCTGATTTGTCACGGCACATCCGATAAAGGGGGAAGTTTCACCCGGGCTTATGAGGCATTCCGATCCGGCAATGGATATTTGCCGCTTCACTTCGTCATTGTAATACAGAAAGGCAATATGCTTGACGTAACATCTTTGAGACGGCTATAACTGATGCAATTTACAGCCCTGAACTGATTAAAATCCTGATAACAGACCAGTGGACATTAAAATGCCCGATAAAAGCCACGACATTTTCAACCGCATAAAACCGCTTATCCCACTGATTGCAGCATTCATTTTCACACTGATTCTCCTGATTTTTGCCATATGCCAGTACGAGACCAATGATGACATGACAATGATCAGGCTTCTTTCTGGAAAGAACGGACTTGGAGCTACGCCCGATGCAGTCTTTTTGTCACTTCCCCTTGGCGCCATCCTCTATAAGCATTATCAGCTGGCTGGCAACGTGCCGTGGTACGGCCTGTTTCTTTACAGCAGCCTCATTTCCGGATGTGCAGTCGGCCTTAAAATCATCCTGGGATCAACGACTGCAACTGCCAACAGGATCATCTGCACCATCGCGTTTCTCGGGTTTTACAGCCACCTCGTCTGCCAGCTGAACTTTGCCGGGGTGAGTCTTTTTTTATGGCTTGTCGCCATTGCAGCAATCAGTCAATCAAGCCTGAATCACAAAAATTGTCATGGTGAATATCTCATCTATGGTTTGATGCTTGCTGTCAGCTTTCTCATCAGACCGGATATCCTGCTGGTATCGCTTGTGTTCAGCGCCCCTGCCTTTGCCACACTCCCTTTCTCATCCACAAAAAGAAAGCTGACGGCCCTGCTCGTCCCTCTATTGATGGCACTTGCCATCTCCACAGCATGCAACAGGGCCTACAGGGCTACTCCGGAATACCGCACCTATGCAGAATTCAATAAAAGCCGCAGTGACCTGCTTGATCTGCACTCAGGCGAGCCTACCGGTAAAACGGTTGCCGCAATGGCATCGGTCGACTGGAACATCTACGACTACATTCTTGCCGGTGACTGGTGGTTACACGATGGATCTCTTTATAACAAGGAATCCTTCGTAAAATTTACCGGTCAGAACAGCAGCAATTTTTCAAAGATGGTTTCTACTGACACCAGCACTCAGGCAGCCAATCGTTTTAAACTGCCGCTAACTATTATAGCAATCTGCCTGCTGTCGAGCCTCTTTTCCAACTGCCAGATCAGCCGGTTAAAGGGGCGGGAGTTTTATGCTGTTTCCGGCTCAGCAGTAATCACTCTTGGAGCAGTCTTGCTGATGTCCGCCATTCGCTTCCCGCCGCGGGTAGCTCTGCCGGTTTCCTGTTATCTTGTGCTGTTATTGGTAATCGCCAGCACCATCTTTACGAAAAGGACCTCCCAAATCGTCCCATTGCGTATCTGCATAGCCACAGCCTGCATAATTGCTGTAACAGGCGGCACACTCTTCATGCTGAAAGATGAGTATCACAAGCGTTTCATGGCTGGTCAGATAAAGGGGTTCACCGACACGACCCTTCGGCAGGTGGTTAACAACACACCTTCTGACACTGTTATGATCTCAGCCAATATCACCGGTTTTTCATATAACAGCGAAGCAACCCATCCCCTCAGTGAATTCAGGAATTCGCTTCCTCTACTGGACTTCCCGGGCAGCTGGCTCATAGCCTCGCCGGCATACAACAGCTTCCTGCAAAAAAACGGTTTTGGTGACCGGACCCGTGCCGTACCGCGTATGATAAACAATGACAGGGTGCTTTTCTCTTACTGGCAGTCACCGACTGAAAATTTCGAACTGTTCTCCAACAACTTTCTGGCCCATCTTAATGGCCGATATTCTGCAGAATTCCCCGGCAAGACGTTCCGAATAGTTCCCCTGTTTGACAACCGTGGAACAAGCGGCAATTTCGGCTGGATTTTCTTTCGGGTAAACGCTGTTGCTCAGTAAACCCTGAGAATACCAATGATTTAAAGAATCATCGTTGCGCCTTGGCGCCGATATCCTTCCTGAACTGAACCCCTTTCCAGCTGATTGCCGCCACACCTTCATAAGCCTTGTTGATAGCATCAGCAACGGTTGTTCCACGCCCGGTGACACCGAGAACCCTGCCGCCGTTGGTGACAAATGAACCGTCTTTCTCACCGGTGCCTGCATGGAAGACAAAGAGATCATCGATCTTTGCAGCCTCATCAAGCCCGACAATGACATCACCTTTCGGATAGTCTCCCGGATAACCCTCAGCCGCCATGACAACGCATACCGAAGCCATGTCGTGCCATTCAATCTCAATTTTCGAGATATCCCCCTCAGCCACAGCCATGAGTATCGGCACGATGTCAGACTTCATCCGCATAAGGAGCGGCTGACACTCCGGGTCGCCGAAACGGGCGTTAAATTCAAGGGTTTTTACTGAATCGCCGTCAATCATCAGCCCGGCATAGAGGACACCGCGATATGGTCTCCCTTCGGCTGCCATACCGTCTACTGTGCGGTGCATCACTTCAATCATCGCCTTTTCGTGGATGGCTGGGGTAACCACCGGGGCCGGCGAGTAAGCCCCCATGCCGCCGGTATTCGGCCCTTTGTCGCCGTCGAAAACTGCCTTGTGGTCCTGGGCGCTGGCAAGGGGGATGATATTCTTGCCGTCGGTAAAGGCAAGGAATGACGCCTCCTCCCCACGAAGGAACTCTTCGATCACCACCCGTGAGCCGGCGTCACCAAAGGCGTTACCGGAGAGCATCTCTTTCACCGCTGCCGTTGCCTCGTCTTTTGTCTGGGCAACAACGACACCCTTGCCAGCAGCCAGACCGTCAGCCTTGACAACGATAGGCGCGCCATGCCGCTCTATGAAGGCAAGCGCAGGATCGATCTCTGTGAAAACCTCATAAAAGGCAGTCGGCACGTTGTACTTCTTCATTATGTCCTTGGAAAAAGCCTTGCTCGATTCAATCAGGGCGGCGTTTCTCCGTGCCCCGAAGACTTTCAGCCCGTACTCCTCGAAGAGATCCACAATACCCAGCGAAAGGGGGAGTTCAGGACCGACAACAGTAAGGTCGATCTGCTCCTTTTTGGCAAAAGCGAGCAACCCGGGCAGATCGTCAACCTTTAGCGGAACATTCTCTGCCAGAGCAGCCATCCCCGGATTCCCCGGAGCAGCGAAAATTCTGTTTACAAGTTGAGACTGAGCTATTTTCCAGACAAGGGCGTGTTCACGGCCGCCACTGCCGATTACCAGTACTTTCATTTTTTCTCCCTGTTTTACAATAGTATTTATGCACCAATGCAGACTAAGGCTTATTCCCCCGGCGGCTTGCAATTTCGTTAATTACCGGAAGCAACTTTGTCGATAACTCAGGGTTTATAGCCAGCGCATGATTAAAAGAGTCCATGGCTTCTTTCAACTCTCCATGTAAAAATGCTGCATAGCCTAAATTCACAAGGGACCCGGAGTCATTGGGATAAACTTCAACTGCCTTGCGCAGATAGAATAGTGATTTTTCCATTTCACCTTTTTCGCCATACAACGTACCGATTCCGTTTAGCCCGGTATTGTCTTTTGGCGCAATGGCGAGCAAGTGCAGGTAAGAATCTTCAGCTCCGGCTAAATCCTTCAATTCATGACGGGTTGTAGACAGCATGATCCAGGCCTGTTTACTCTGTGGCACAACTTTGACTGTGTGAGCCCATAGAGTTTCCGAGTTACGCCAGATACCGGCCTGTTTGTATGAATTATAAGACAGAAGCACAGAACAGATAAGAAATGCAGCCATAACAAATTTGAACGAATTTTCTCCAAATTGCCTCTTGGCCAGATCAGTTATGGCAACAACTATACAGAGTGAAAATCCGAGCAAAGGAAAATATAAATATCGATCCTGCATAAGTGTCGGAAGTGGAAAAATATGCGACACCGGCAACAGCCCCAATAAAAATACTGTCAGCGCAAAACCGGCAAGTTTACGACGATGCAACAGATAAATGCCTGTGATCAGGATAAAGGCTAACACCATAAAGGAGATAAGCACTTCCATATCCAGCGCAGTTTTGATCGGCGGCTTGTAAATAGGCGCAAGATCTGTCGGCCAGAAAATAATTCCAAGATACCTGCAAAAGACAGACATCATGGTCATTACATTATTAATCGGGCTATTGCTCAGGTATGGCAGCACGCTATCGGCAGAGCGCTGACTTACAACTGTGATCACAGACAGAGCAATGGCAGCAAGGAAAAAAGGAATCTTGTTTACATATTCCTTCCATTCCCATTTTTGCCCGTCGTCATACCAGTCATAAGCTACAATTATAAGCGGCACAACTACAGCTACAGCCTTTGATAGCAGCGCCGCTATACATGCAATCAGAGCCACAAGAAACCATCTGCGCCGCGCCCCCGATTCAGCATATTTGCATGAAACATATGCATGTAGTGTTAAAAGGGAAAAAAACATTGCCAGCAGTGTCTTACGTTCCGTAACCCAGGCGACGGACTCTACCTGTACAGGATGCAGCACAAAAATAAGCGCGGCTAGAAACGCCACTGCCTGACGACCGTCAAGGCGGAAAAAGAGTCTGTAGGCAAGATAACCGTTGCAGGAATGAATGATTATATTGGTAATCAGGTATCCTTTTGGATTCATCCCCCAGAGCATATAATCCAACATATATGAAACTATATGTAATGGCGCATAGTTTCCAACATAGAATGAGGTAAAAGCACTCTTTAGATGGGGGAATGACAACCCGCGAACAGCTTCGTTGCCGGTCACATAAAGGCTGTCATCCCAGTTAAAAAGGAACTCATGGCCGAGAATCCTGCCGTATACAGCAAACGAAACTGTAACGATTAAAAGGAAGAGTGCAAACTCCCCTATGGCAGAATTCCGGATTGTAAACAGCCTTTCACCTTTCACCTTTTTTAGTGCCTGAAATGACGCATCGAAGTGAACACCATGGCCATGCCGTGCTCGTCGGCCGCAGCAATAGTTTCTGCATCCCTCATGCTGCCACCCGGCTGAATGACTGCTGTGATCCCGACTGATGCGGCATTGTCGATGCCGTCACGGAATGGAAAGAATGCATCTGATGCCATGACTGCCCCCTGCACCTCAAGCCCGGCGTGCTCAGCTTTTATGGCAGCGATGCGAGCGGAGTTGACGCGGCTCATCTGCCCGGCACCAACGCCGACAGTCATCATATCCTTACCGTAAACAATGGCGTTGGACTTGACGAACTTGGCGACTCTCCAGGTGAAGAGCAGATCCTTCATTTCGGCCTCGGTAGGCGCTCTTTTTGTGACAACTTTGATTTCGCCGGAGAGCTCAAGATCGGCATCCTGAACGAGCATACCGCCGTTGACCCGCTTGAAGTCCAGCCTTTTGGCTGTCTCGGCTGGCCACATGCCGCACTCCAGGAGTCTGACGTTCTTTTTCGCGGCAACAATGGCAACGGCGTCCGGATGAACCTTTGGCGCAATGATTACCTCGACGAACTGACGGTCAACGATTGATTGAGCAGTTACAGCGTCAAGTTCGCAGTTAAAGGCGATGATACCGCCAAATGCCGACTCGGTATCGGTAGAGTATGCCTTGTCGTAAGCTTCCAGCGCTGTCTTGCCGATTGCCACGCCGCAGGGATTGGCATGCTTGACAATGACGCAGGCAGGGCCTTCCATGAACTGCTTGACGCACTCAAGGGCAGCGTCGGTGTCAGCGATGTTGTTGTAGGAGAGCTCTTTCCCCTGAAGCTGACGGGCCGTGGCAATTGAGGCTTCTGTGATATTTTTCTCGATGTAGAAAGCTGCGGACTGGTGCGGATTCTCACCGTAACGCATCTCCTGTGCCTTTTTGTACTGGGTTGTCAGGGTTGCCGGGAAAAGATCAACCCCTTCACCCAGCCTTGTGCCAAGCCAGTTGGAGATGGCGCCGTCGTAAGCGGCTGTATGCTGGTAGACTTTTACGGCAAGACGGAAATTGGTGCTCTTACTGACTGCGCCGCCGTTTGCAGCCATCTCCTCCAGAACTGCCCGGTAGTCGGCGCAGTCCACCAGAACGGTGACATCGGCATTGTTCTTGGCAGCGGAGCGAAGCATGGTCGGTCCGCCGATATCGATATTTTCGATGGCATCCTCAAGGGTGCAATCCGGCTTGGCAACGGTCGCCTCGAACGGGTAGAGATTAACGACAACCATGTCGATCGGCTCGATGCCATGCTTTTTCATGGTCTCAACATGCTCCGGGTTGCTTCTCATGCCGAGAAGTCCGCCATGAACCTTTGGGTGAAGGGTCTTTACCCTGCCGTCGAGCATTTCCGGAAAGCCGGTAAAGTCGGATACATCCTTGACCGTCAGTCCAGCTTCACGCAGAAGCTTTGCTGTTCCGCCGGTAGAGAGGATCTCGACGCCGTAGCGGGCAAGCTCCTTGGAAAATTCGATCACTCCTGTCTTGTCGGAGACGCTGACAAGCGCCCTTGTTATCTTTGCCATTTCAATCTGCTCCTTTTATCTATGGTGGAAAGTTCATATGCTCCATGAACCGGCTCTCGAAAAGAGGGGTTCCTGAAAGCGGAATAATTTTAAGACTGGAGGAAAGGCTCTCTGCCTGCTTCATCCCATCGGGCCGTGTCAAAAAACGGATGACACCGGCAAGAGCCCCCTCGCGGACAAAACCTGCATTTTTTACCATGTTTTGCGTCAGAACTCCAACTTTTTCGAGACTTTCAAGGCGCAGGGATGCGCCGAAGGAACCGGTGAGGACAACTTTTTTCAGGTCGTCACCGTTTATGTCGGCCCGGTGGAAGAGCACCTCCATGGCAGCCCGCACCGCCCCCTTGGCAAGCTGGATATGGCGGATATCAGCCTGGGAAAGGCTTATCACCCCTTTTGCATCGCGGTAGATGACAAAGTGACGCTCTTCGCCAATATCCTGAAGACGACTGCCGAGTATGGAGTCAGTTTCCGCCGGATCGAGCAGTCTGCCGGTTGCATCCATGAGCCCTTCGGACAAGAGAAGTGCCACACAATCAAGCACTCCTGAGCCGCAGAGCCCCTTTGCAGCGGCTCCGGCGACGGTTTCTGTAACAATCCTTCCATCACGAGAGGTAACCGAGAAGATAGCGCCGGGGAGCGCTGCCATGCCGCAGCTGAGATTGCCTGCCTCAAAGGCCGGCCCGGCTGCTGCAGAGGTGGCAAAGAGCCTGCCATCGGCAAGGAGGGCGATCTCGCCGTTGGTACCAAGGTCGAGAAACAAGGCGGGATCTGTTAACTGTGAACAGGGATCGGGAAAACCTTGTCCAAAGAGAAAAGCAACTGTGTCGCCGCCGACAAATCCTCCTGGGGAGGGGAAAACGTAGAGCGGTGCATCAAACTGCCAGTCCAGCTCAGCGGTGCGAACTGTGTGTGCCCCGGTAAAGCGTGGTCTGTAGGGTGGATGGGCAATTTTTTTAATATCAAGGCCGAGCAGAAGGTGAGCCATGGTCGGATTACCAGCCACGGCTACCATTTCCAGTGAGCCCCCGTCAATTCCGGCTTTAGCGGTAATATCACGGGCAAGCCGCGACAGTTCCGAGTTGATGAGTTCTTTGAGTTCTTTGAGATGTTCAGGGGAGCGGCCAGCGTACTCAAGACGGGAGATGACATCGAGTCCATGGGATCTCTGTGGATTCAGCCCCCCTTCGGAGGCTATCAGAGTTCCTTCAGGCAGGCGAACCAGCGCAGCCGCTATTGTTGTGGTGCCAAGGTCGATGGCAATGGCGTACTTTTCAGATGATGACAATTGCGCTCTCCGCTCTTTTCACTACACTGCCTATCTCGACGGCACACAAACCTTCCCTTGCAGCTTCGGCCAGAAACCTGTCAGCCGCAGCCAGTGGGAGCGAGACAAGGAGCCCGCCTGATGTCTGGGGATCGAAAAGCGGCAAAAGCCTCTCATCGTCAGCAGCCATGCCGCTGATCTGCGGACCGAAGTGGTCGCGGTTCCTGTAAGCGCCAGCCGGGGCCATCCCTTCGCAGACGAGCTCGCGAACCCCCGTCATCAGCGGCACCGCATCAAGCCAGATGCAGAGGGAGTGCTCACCCCCGGCAGCCATTTCGCATGCATGGCCGATCAGCCCGAAACCGGTGACATCGGTTGCCGCAGATGCACTGCACTCCACCATCAGCTCCGCAGCCTGTCTGTTCATGGTGGTCATCCAGCTGACCGCTTCATCAATCTGGGCTGCCGAGGCAAATTCACCCTTGATGGCGGTGGAAATGATACCGGTGCCAAGGGGTTTGGTAATGATGAGCCGATCATCCTCTTTCGGTGTGTTGTTGCGGACAATCCTCTCCGGATGGATGAGACCGGTAACGGCCAGGCCGTATTTCAGTTCATCATCCTCGACCGTATGGCCTCCCACCAGGCAGACTCCGGCATCATGCATGGCGCTTTGGCCGCCACGGAGAATCTCTGAAAGAACATTACCATCAACTGAACAGGCCGGAAAGAATACCAGATTCATGGCCGTGACCGGCCATCCACCCATGGCATAGACATCGGAGATGGCATTGGTCGCAGCTATCCTGCCGAAGGTGAACGGATCGTCCACCAGGGGAGTGATGACATCGGTCGTCTCAACCAGAGCCAGATCAGGGGCGAGGCTGTAGATCCCCGCATCATCCGAGGCTGCAGGCCCGACCAGAAGTGACGGGTCGTTGGAAATGCCTATGTTTGCAATTATTTTGTCCAGACCCGCTGGACCAAGTTTAGCGGCTCAACCGGCGGCCTTGACAAGCTGGGTAAGTTTAACTGTCAACGTCATCACCTCCTATCTTCGCAAAATGGCTTCGGCGCGGTCATTCGCCCCCATTTTGCGATAAAAACTTGCCATGGCAAGGCGTAAATGCTTCGAATCTGGATCAGCTGACAGCAGATAGAAAAAGAGCTCTTCCGCAGCATCGGGATGCCGCCACTCACGCTGAACAGTGCCAATCTGCGGTAGCCCTTGAGGATAATCAGGCATCTGCTCTGCCAGCGACATCACAAGCTCATGCCTTTCACGGATAGAACCACGGGTTGCCGGGAAAAGCGCAGCGGCATTATCGAGTGGCTTTATATCGGCAGGATCAAGCTTTATTGCCCGGAGATAGGCCTCCAGCGCAAAAGAGAGCTGTGGCGTCTTATGGAGTGCCCGGCCAAGGTTGAACCAGACACCGCTGACCTGTGGAGAGCGCCGTGCTGTCTCACTCCAGAGGGATATCTCGTCATGCCAGATCCGGTTCTGCCTGAAGGTTACCGTGGCAAGGAGAGCCAGAAGCAGCGCGGCTATGGAGACCTTGACGCGGGACGGCAGAGTAATCCTGCCCACCATTGACACAAGGGCAAAGGCAAGACCGAAGGAGGGGAGAAAAAGGTAGCGGTCAGCCGCTACCGGGCTTGTGGCAAAGAGATTGGAGACCGGCAGCAGGGTTATGGCAAACCACCCCCCACCAAGCAGCAGCTCCGGATATTGTTTGCGCAACAGCCAGAGCAAAAGGACGATCCCTGCCAGCAGAAGGGCTGACAAAATGGTTCTCGGGGAAAGCAGTGACTTCTCGAAGTTCTCCGCATAAAAGGGAGAGATACCGGTCGGCAGGAGAAACTTGCCCAGATAGAAAAACGGAATCTGCAGGGCAACGCTGAGCCGCTCGCTGAATTCGCCGTAATAGGCCGCTGAGATGACAGCCATCTTTTTTGCTATGGTAACATGGAGCGCTGCGCCAGCCGCTGAAAGTGCGAAAAACGGTGCAAGGGGAGACCATCGCCCCTGGCGCTTTCCTGTCAACATGAGAAAGAGGAGCATGAGCGGCAGAACAACGACCGTCGCTTTTGAGAGTAGCGCCAGAACAAAAACGGCCAGAGAGGCGAAATAGAGTTTTTTATTGCCATTATCCTGGTAACTGATGAAGAGAAGCGTCGCAACAAGGAATAGAAGTGTCGCCAAAAGCGTGTTTCGCTGGGTTACCCAGGCGACAACCTCGCTTTTCAGTGGGTGGATGGCAAATAGTGCTGCAGTAAAAAAAGGGACAAACCAGGCAGGCCGCGACGCCTCGAATCCTGCGCAAAGCCGTGCTGCAAGGCGATATACGAGCAGCGTGACCGCAATAAACAGGAGCAGGTTTGTCAGGTGGAAGCCGACAGATGTTCCCTTCCAGACAACAATATCGAAAAGGTAGGTAAGATCCCGCACCGGCTGGTACTCAAGGCCATTAGCCAGGGAAAGGAAGATCTTCTTTAAATCAAACGCCCAATAGACCTGATTGGCCGTAAAGAGGCTGTCGTCCCAGACAAAGCCCCCTGACAGACTGTTTCCGTAGACAAGCAGCACCATTGCCACAAGCAGAATGTAGGGAATATATCTGTATTTCCCGTCAAGGCACATAAATCCTCGGCACTCGTTTACTTATCCCGCAGAAAAATTCGTAGGGTATTGTTCCTGACCACTCGGCCAGTTCCTCAGCAGCAATGGAGCGCCCTTCCCTGTCGCTTCCCATTAAAACAACCTCGTCACCGACCGTAACGTCAGGAACCCGGCTGACATCGAGCATGATCCAGTCCATGCAGACTGTACCGATGACCGGAACTCTCACGCCACGGATGAGGGCTTCGCCACGGTTTGTGAGGGAGCGGCGGTAGCCGTCGGCATATCCGACCGGCACGCTTGCCACCAGGGTCCGCTCCTCTGCGGTGTAGCGCCGTGCATAACTTATGCTGGTTCCGGGATCGACCCATTTGAGCATGGCAACCCGGCTTTTCAGGGCCATGACAGGCTTTAAGGCCATCTTCCCGGCAAAATCGGCTGACGGCAGGGCCCCGTAGAGGGCAATTCCCGGGCGGACAAGGTTGCAGCCGGGAAGCTCCAGACCAAAGGTGGCGGCGCTGTTGGCGATATGCAGATAGCGGGGGGAAAAGCCGTGAGCCTTAGCACTCCTGACAGCATCATTAAAACGCTCAGCCTGCTTCTGCGTGAATTCCACACCCGATTCATCCAGCTCATCGGCGGAGGCAAAGTGGGAGAGGATCCCTTCCAGCTCTACATTTTTCAGCCCCTTGAGGCTGCTGAAAAACTCCTCGGCCTGATGAAAAGGGATACCAAGGCGCCCCATGCCGGTATCGATCTTGACATGAACCTTTGCCTTGCGGTAAAGCCTTCCGGCAGCTCCATCAAGGGCCCGGGCCTGCTCCATATCAAATACAGCGGTGGAGAGATTGAAGCCGACGCACTTTTTCTCCTGCCCTGGATAAATCCCCCCCAGAATCAGGATCGGTCTGTCGATGCCGCTCTTGCGAAGCTGTATCCCCTCGGCAAGAAAAGCGACACCGAAAGCGGTCACGCCGAGCTTTTCCAGCTCAGTTGCCACATCCATGAAGCCGTGGCCATAGGCATCGGCCTTGACAACCGCAAGGATGCCGCAGTCAGGCTTTACGGACTCTCTAATCGCCTGATAGTTGAAACGAAGCGCGGAAAGGTCTATTTCGGCTATTGTGGGTCTGCTGTCGGACATTAATTTCCCCGGTAAGTACAGATCTGACAGACAAATTTCTACCACTTAAGCAAGGAGAGTGTAAAGAGCAAAACTCTCTCTTGATTCTTGTTGCCAGCTAACCCTGAATCATATAGCATTTCGATCCAATGTCCGTTAATTCCCTGCCAAAATTCAAGATCATGCAGATATACATGGTACCGCTTCTCTGCGTGGCGCTCTTCATCCTTTTCACAACGCCGGTTACAGACGGTGATTGTTTCTGGCACCTGGCTTCAGGACGCTGGATCGTTGAGCATCTGGCGCTCCCTGCCAGCGACCCCTTTTCCTTCATGGTCACAGATCATAATCCCTTCCGCCCCGATTCGGCCCGTATCCCTTTTCTGTTGAAACAGTACTGGCTCGGTCAGGTAATAATGTACATGATCTGGAAAGTCGGCGGCCTGGCAGGCATAGTCCTCCTGCGCGCATCGGTGTACACCGCCCTTTTGATCCTGCTTTTCAGGTGGTTGCGCAGTAAAAACAGCGGCGCAATCCCGGTTGCCCTGGCCCTGTTGACAGCTGCCATGCTAAGCGAAATCCCCAACGAGAGACCCCAGCTCTTCTCATTCATCCTGATGCCATACTCGCTGTTTCTGCTTGACAGTATCCATGAGCCTAAAGCGAGGAAAACCCTCCATCTTCTACTGCTCCCTGCCATCATGTTCCTTTGGGCAAATATTCACGGTGCCTACATACTCGGCGTCTGCCTGATAATCGGGGCGCTTGGAATCCACATTTTCCTGGCATCTTTGAAAAAAATCTCTTTCGATTTTCGCTTTGTAATCTGCGCCGTTCTCTCTTCAGCCATAACCCTCTTAAACCCGGCCGGAGCCCTTGCCTGGATCGAGATATTCAATACCCTGCCCCAGTATGCCGCCAGCATCTACGAAAACCTCTCCCCGTTCCATGCTGCCTTGAGGCTCCATGATTTCCATCCGTCATACTGGATTTATATTTTTGCAGCATCTCTTCTGCTGATTCTGAATTTCAGGACTATCAGACCGTTCCACCTTTTTGTAACCACCGCCTTGGTACTCCTCTCTTTTACAGCCATGCGGTACATGATATTCCCCCTTCTTGCTGCGCCGCTGATAGCCGGCTACATGCCCGAAATCAGGCTCGACCTGCCAAAGGGAGCGGCGATTGCAGTTCTGGCAGTTGCACTGTTCTGGAGCCCTGGCAGAGAAGTTCTGGCATTTCGAGCAGCACCATCCTTCCCGGTTGAGGCAACTGCCTTCATCAACAGTGCCACCCCTGCTGCAAATCTCTTCAACTTCTACGACTGGGGCGGATACCTGGCGCTTAATGCACCCGGCTTCAAGACCTTCGGCGACGGACGTGGCCTTGTTGAAGAATATTCCCTGCTCGAAGACAGGGTCATGAACGGCACAGGGTGGCAGGAGACCTTTGACCGCTACCGAATAACTGCCGTCATTATCCCCGGCATGAGCGCGCTGCCTGGCACTGTCTACCCCCTTGCAGAGGCGCTCTCCAGCTCTGCCATGTGGCAGCTTGTCTTTGCCGATGACAAAGCACTGGTTTTCATCAGGCTCTTGCCTGAGAACAGAAAGATTTCAGAGACATATCATCTGGACAGAAGATTTTTCCTCAATCATCTGGTAAAGTCCGCAGAGCGGCTGCTCCTGTCTGATCCGGATCGCGAGGAGTATTGGGTTACAAAGGCAAACGCCCTGCAGCTCGGCAGCAATATGCCGGAAGCTGCAGCTGCCTACCGACAGGTTTTACGGATCAACTCCGGGAATGAGTGGGCCAGACGAATGCTGATTATGCTGGAAAGTGCAAAATGATCATACGATACATCCCGGATACCCCATGACAGGGCAGCAAGTCGCAGCACCCGGACAGGATGAGATTCTTGCCCGCTACCTGTTGCTGTGTGCACTGGTTATCCACTGCATACTGACTCTGCCGTTCATCCTCTCCTTCCCCCCCATAGATTATGCCGCCGATGAGAGCTGGATGCTGAACATCTCCCGATCAATCGCCAGCACCGGTCGCCCCCTCGCCCCGATGCACGCCGGAACTCCGTTGGCTGCAGAGCCGCAGATGATTACCCTCTGGCTCTACAACGGCATCCTTGCAGGAGTTGTCAAGCTGTTCGGCGAATCGCTTCTCTGTGCCAGGCTGCTCTCCTGGCTGTCCGGATGCGGCGCCCTCTGTTTCACCTATCTGCTGGCAAGGAGAATGGCTGGACGCCTGGCCGGTGCTGCCGCAACCCTCCTGCTCGCCGCCAATATCGCCTTCTCGCTGCAGAGCCGGATGGTGCGACCAGAAACCATGCTACTCTGTATTACTCTGGCCGCAGTATACTGCTATTACCGAGCCCTGACTGAACCGGACAACCGGTTGCTGCTATTTCTCAGCGCCCTTCTTGCAACCCTGTCGGTAGAGGTGCACCCGAACGGTGCAATCATCGCTGCCACCCTGCTACTGGCGTTCCCGTTCCTCCATGGCAGACGAATCTGGAGCCGTAGTTTTGCATGGTTCACATCCGGCCTGGCTCTCGGAACCATGATCTGGGTCTGTGCAAATCTGCTCCCTTTAAGCAAGTCATCCTTCGGCACTGTCCATGGCAAATATCTCCCCCCGTTGCTGAATGCCGGAATCAGTAATGCCCTGTCAACCGCGTTCCATAAACTGATAATTATTATGACACCATCAAGCTGGAACAGAGTGCTCGACTTCTACCTGAGCAGCCTGCATAGCTGGATGCTTTATACTTTTATTCTCCTGCCTGCTCTGATCGGCCTTTTCTTCCCTGCAACGCGGCGCAACATAGCTCTGCTGGCCGGACTGGTGCTAACAGCCCAGTTCATCGCCTTTCTCATCATTGGCGAATGGGGGAAAGGGCACCCAGTGATATTTGCACCATTCGCAGCCATTGCCGTGGCGGTTACCCTGCAAAACATCGCTGACTCCGGCAAACCGTGGCAAACCGTTACATATCTGGCTGCGCTGGCGATCATTGCCACCCCGTTCATTATAGACACTGCCAGCCGCAACTGGCGATATACAGCATTCAATCTGGCTCCGATCCAGAAAAAACTGGCAGAGGTTATTCCGGAAAACACCCCTTATCTGGGCAGCGGCATCCATTATTTCCTTCGTGGCAAGGGATCCGGCAACTACCTGTCGCCGCTGATTCTTGAAGGAAATTGCGCCGATTTCACTTCAATTGTTGATTACCTCGGTACAGAGTATGTTATTATCGACTCCGCCTTGATCGACCTAAGTAATACGTGGTGCGGCGAAAGCTACCGTCAAAGCATTGCTTCCTTTGCCGACAGAAATGAGACTATCTTTTCCAGTGCAGTAGATTATCCAACTTACTACGGCGGCAACCTCGATTTCCTCCAGGTAATCAAGGTAAAGCCCCCTTTTTCGAGACAGAGAAATGAGTAAACAGACAGCCAGCATTTCCATAGTCATTCCGGTATACAACAGCTCCGCAATCCTTCCAGAACTGGTTAACCAGCTTGCTGCGGTCATTCCGTCAATATGCCCTGAGTACGAGATCATCCTTGTTAATGACGGCAGCAGGGATTCGAGCTGGCAGACAATCAGCGCCCTTGCAACCTCCCATGAATCGGTACATGGCATTAATATGATGCGAAACTACGGCCAGCATAATGCCCTCCTCTGTGGAATCCGTGCTGCCAGGTTTCCACTGACGATAACCATGGATGACGACCTCCAGCATCCGCCAGAGGAGATTCCAAAGCTCCTTGCAGAGCTGAACCAAGGTTATGAGGTCATTTACGGTTTTCCCGAGCGGGAGGAGCACGGCTTTTTACGAAATATTGCCTCACAGATGACCAAGATCGCCCTGCAAAAGTCCATGGGGGCTGATACCGCCAGAAACATCAGCGCATTCAGGGCTTTCCATACCAGAATCAGGGACTCATTCAGCGACTACAGGAGCCCCTTTGTTTCCATAGATGTACTTCTTACCTGGGGCGCCTCCAGATTCAGGGCAATCACGGTGCGCCATGAACAGAGAAAGAGCGGCGCCTCCAACTATACCTTCATGAAGCTGCTGACCCACGCCTTCAACATGATGACCGGTTTCAGCGTTCTGCCGCTGCAAGCTGCCAGCTTCCTCGGCTTTGCCTGTGCCCTTTTTGGCCTCCTCATCCTGCTCTATGTTATCGGCCGCTATATAATTCTCGGCTACAGCGTTCCGGGCTTTCCCTTCCTTGCATCAATCATCGCCATATTCTCCGGCGCCCAGCTTCTTGCCCTGGGAATTATCGGAGAATACCTCGCCAGAATGCACTTCAGGATGATGGAACGTCCAACCTATACGGTCATGGAATCTGTCGGCAGAGGTGTCCATAAATGAGTGATAACGGCCTGATAAAGCTTCTGGAGTGGGATTCAGCCTTTTTTGGCAAAAAAATCGCCACTGTATGCGACCAGAAGCTTTGCACAAAATCGATTGCAGCCGCTGTCAACAAGAGTCTTGAAGAGCGGATTGACTGCCTTTATCTTCTTGTCTCTGCAGAAGATAGCTCTGCTGTCAGAGATATTGAAGAGAACGGCTTTCACATGGTTGACATCAGGGTGACCCTCTCTAGGGGAATTACTCCTGACAAATCAAAATGGACGCCCCTTTCAGCAGACATAAGACTGGCAAAAAGTGAAGACATCCCTGCCTTAAGCCTGATTGCCGCCGCCGGCCACACAGACAGCAGGTTTTACAGCGACCCCGGGTTTCCAAGAGAGCTTTGTGACAGGCTCTACGCCACCTGGATAGAAAAGAGCTGCAACGGCTACGCACAGGCTGTTCTGGTTGCAGAACATGATGGCGAAGCAGCAGGCTACACCTCCTGTCATATCAATCCTGACGGCAGCGGACAGATAGGTCTGGTGGGGGTGGGCGAGAATTTCCAGGGGAAAGGGCTTGGCAAGAGCCTCATATCCGAATCACTGCGCTGGTTTGCCAGCCAGGGGTGCAGTAAAGTCCTGGTAGTGACCCAGGGGAAAAATGTCGGGGCCCAGCGCCTTTATCAGAAAAACGGCTTCCTGACAGACAGCGTGCAACTCTGGTATCACCGGTGGGCTGTAAGTGAACAGTAAGACGTTTAATTCCTTGATAAGAGCTACCGTTTACACCCTGCTGACCATGGTGGCCTATTACCTCTTTCGTCTCCAGGCAGCCGGGGATATGAATAACTCCGATCTCCCCCAGCACCTTGAAATCATAGATAACTATATCAAGGGAAATTTCTACATCCCCCATCCGGTATTTCACCTTACTGTTTACTTTCTTTCACTTCTTGCCGGTGTAACAACGGCCACAGCTGCACCAATAGTGATGACGCTCTCCGTGGCTCTCACTCTGCTTGCTGTCGAGAGCACACTCCGTTTTCTCGACGGTTCCGATCAATTCAAACTATCAAACCACTTTGCAGCGCTCTCGCTCCTCTTTGCAATAGCCATTTACCTCCCTTTTTTCAGTCAGTACATGTACCTCGGCCAGCTCAGCCCCAATATCTGGCACAGTCAGACAATGCTGATGCTCAGACCGGTGGCGCTACTCTCCTTTGTTTTGTATGTACGATTTATTCTGCTTGGAAAAAGTGATTCTCTGCCAGGCCTGACTGCCGGGGCTCTGCTCCTCTTTGCCAGTACAGCCATAAAGCCAAGTTTTGTCATCACATTCATACCGGCGCTGTTTATCTACCATCTGCTGTTCCACTGGACTGAAAAAGAACGATGGTTAAAGGGAGCCCTCTGGCTTGCCCCTTCAGTACTGCTGCTTGCATACCAGTTTATACGGACATATCTTTCTGCCGGGACTGAATCGTATTTTCATGATTCAATTATCTTTACCTGGTTCGGTTTTCTCAAACTTCACTCCCCCAATCTATTCATCTCCGCCCTGCTGGTACTGGCATTTCCGCTTTCAGTCCTTTTCAGCGACTGGCAAAGAGCTCTGAACAACCGTTATCTGCTACTCTCCTGGCTGGTCACCTTTGTCGCCTATCTCCAGGCTTCCTTCCTGGCAGAAGCGCAGAAATTTGACCAGGGGGCTTTTGCTTTCGGCTATGTAAACGCCCTTTTTCTCCTCTACATCTTTTCTCTTCAGGAACTTATGGCAAGAATACGCTCTGAAAGTACGCCGTCTTTTACACCTGCCAATCTGGTTCCGCTGGCAATATTTTCACTGCACCTCTTCTCCGGGATAATCTACTTCGCAAAACTGCTCCAAGGCGGCAACTACCTATGACCTTAAGTCCTTTAAAAAACGGTATATTTATCCCTTTCAACAAACCACACCTTACCGGCAAAGAGCATGAATACATGGCCGATGCTGTCAGCGGCGGCCATATTTCCGGTGACGGCAGATTTACAAAGCGCTGTCATGAACTTCTCGAAGGGCAGCTTGGCGTTCATCGCTCACTTTTGACAACATCCTGCACCCATGCACTGGAAATGGCTGCACTGATGCTGGATATATCACCTGGAGACGAGGTAATAGTCCCCTCTTACACCTTTGTCTCCACCGTAAATGCTTTTGTGCTTCGAGGTGCAAAGCCTGTTTTCTGCGATATCCGCCCCGACACCCTGAACCTAGACGAAAAACTGCTTTCCGGCCTGATAACGCCAAAAACAAAGGCGATAGTTCCTGTGCATTACGCCGGTGTCGGCTGCGAAATGGACAGCATCATGGAGATTGCTCAAGAGAGCGGCATAAGTATAGTTGAAGACAATGCTCACGGGCTTTACGGCAGCTACAAAGGGAGACTGCTTGGCACGTTCGGCACATTTGCGACACAGAGCTTTCATGAGACAAAGAACCTTCACTGCGGCGAAGGCGGGGCGCTCCTGATTAATAACCCGGCTTATGTTGATCGTGCCGAGATCATTCGCGAAAAAGGGACAGACAGAAGCAAATTTTTCCGTGGGCAGGTTGACAAGTACAGCTGGGTTGATATCGGTTCAAGCTATCTACCTTCCGATCTTCTTGCTGCATTTCTTCTGGCTCAGCTTGAATCTCAGGGCGCCATCCAGGCAAAGAGAAAACAGATCTGGCACCGCTACCATGAATCCCTTGAGGAATGGAGCAGAAAAACCGGAGCGGCCCTGCCGACAGTTCCGGAGCACTGCTCGCAGGCATATCACATGTTCTACCTGATTATGCCGACGCTTGAAGCAAGAACAGCCCTTATTACCCATCTAAAAGAAAGAGGGATTCTGTCGGTCTTTCACTACACCCCGCTGCACCTCTCAAAAATGGGAGAGCAATTCGGGGCCGCAAAAGGTGATTGTCCGGTCACCGAATCTGTCAGCGACCGGCTTCTTCGCCTCCCCTTCTACAATGATCTGACCGCTTTAGAGCAGGATAGCGTCATTGAAGCAGTGCTTTCGATCTGAGATATATTGTCAACTTTCCTCAAACCCGTTGACTTTCAAGGCGTGTTGTTCTACCTTTCACTCTGCTGGGGGAGCCGTAAAAATGGCTGAGATGAGGGAAACCTTGAACCCCTGACCTGATCCGGGTAATGCCGGCGTAGGGAAGCGGACAGAACATACTTCTTATCACCTTTGTTTCTGCAAGCCGCGACCCTCGAAGTCGCGGCTTTTTTTTGTAAGTCGTTTTCAGTTTCACGATTACCTCGCGATGTTTAGACCAAATGTGCTTTTAGATTCTAAAATCCTGAAGTAATCGTGAGGCAAAAAAAGGTTTTCCTTTGAATAGAACTGACAAAATAAACGGGCTCTATCTGATAACCGATGACAGCGAACGGCTGATTGAGCGGGTAAGCGCGGCATTGCCCTATGTTTCTGTAGTGCAGTTCCGCCCGAAAAAGCTTACCTCAGCTGAAAAGCTTGAGCGTGGCAAAGATCTTGCCGCAATCTGCAAAAAGGCTGGCGTACTTTTCATTGTTAATGATGATGTGAAGCTTGCCCTTGAACTGGATGCCGACGGTGTTCATCTTGGCCAGGAAGATGGCGATCCGTGTGCAGCCAGGGAGCTCCTTGGTTCGCAGAAGATTATCGGCGTTTCTACCCATAATCCAGATGAGGCGATTCTTGCCGAGGCTGCCGGAGCCGACTACATTGGCTTTGGCGCGATCTATCCCACCGGTAGCAAGGATGTGCAGCATCTTCCTGGAGTGGCTCTGCTGGCTGAGACGAGAAAAACTGTCTCTTTGCCCATAGTTGCCATCGGTGGCATTGGCAGAGATAACGCAGCAGCTGTCATTGATGCCGGGGCTGATGCGGTTGCCGTAATTTCAGCGGTCATGTCCCATGAAGAACCTTCATTGGCAGCAGCAGAGATGAAGCTCATTTTTAACCGCAAAAAGAATCTGCCCCGTGGCGCGGTGCTGACCATTGCCGGAAGCGACTCCGGCGGCGGCGCCGGCATCCAGGCCGACCTGAAGACCATCACCCTGCTCGGCTCCTACGGCGCCTCGGTTATTACGGCTCTGACAGCACAGAATACGCTGGGAGTTACCGGTATTCATCCGGCTCCGGAGGTTTTTGTTACAGAGCAGATTGATGCCGTGCTCTCCGACATCCCAATTGATGTTGTCAAAACCGGCATGCTCTTCTCTGCCGGGATCATTGATGCGGTTGCAGAGCAGCTAGCCCATTACGATAAAACGTTTCTCGTCGTCGATCCGGTGATGATAGCCAAGGGGGGCGCAGCACTGATCGACAGGTGCGCTGTAGATACCTTTATAAAGCGGCTTCTCCCCATGACTTATCTTTTGACGCCGAATATTCCCGAAGCGGAAGCGCTGACCGGGATGACAATCAGCGATCTGAATGACATGGAAAACGCTGCAAGAGCCCTGCAGAGGTTTGGCGCAAGAAATGTCCTCATCAAGGGCGGACATTCAGCAGGTACGGAGTCGGTTGACCTGCTTTTTGACGGCAGCGGTTACCGATCCTACGGCGCGCCACGGATTGACTCGGCAAATACCCATGGAACCGGCTGCACACTATCTTCAGCCATAGCAACCTTTCTGGCGCAAGGGGATTCTCTGCCAGATGCAATTGGAAGAGCAAAGGAGTTCATCACCTGTGCAATCCGCCTCGCAGAGCCTTTAGGCAAGGGGCATGGCCCAGTGAATCATTATAAGGCAGTATTTGGTTAAGTGGTTGAGTCGTTTAGTGGGTGAATATTTTTCAAATCTGCTGCTCAACGACTCGACTACTTGACTGTTTCGACTACTCAACCAACAACAGGAGTAACGTATGCTAAAAACCCAACTGGACTACGCCCGCAAAGGGATTATCACTGAGAAAATGATCGCTGCTGCCGCATCTGAAGCCGTGTCGCCCGAGTTCATCCGTGACGGCATTGCCGCAGGCAACATCATCATCTGCCACAACATAAAACATCTGAACGGCAAGCCCCTCCCCGTCGGAAAAGGGCTGCGCACCAAGGTGAACGCCAATATCGGCACTTCAGCCGATGACCTCGACATTGCCAAGGAGCTTGAAAAAGCCCGTACTGCCGTTAAATACGGTGCTGACGCCATAATGGATCTCTCCACCGGTGGTCCGGTTGATGAAATCCGCCGCGCCATCATCGCCGAAACAAGCGCCTGCATCGGCTCTGTCCCCCTTTACCAGGCGGCTCTTGATGCTGTCAGGGTACGTAAAAAGGCTATTGTCGACATGACCGTTGAGGAGATGTTCAATGGAATCATCAAGCATGCCGAGGATGGCGTTGACTTCATCACCGTTCACTGCGGTGTGACCAGAAGCACAGTTGAGCGGATGAGAAACGAAGGGCGGATCATGGATGTCGTCTCCCGTGGCGGCGCCTTCACCATCGAGTGGATGGCATATAATAATGCTGAAAACCCGCTGTTTGAGCACTTCGACAGACTTATCGAAATATCGAGGGATTATGACCTGACCCTCTCACTTGGGGATGGTTTCAGGCCGGGCTGCCTTGCCGATGCCACCGACAGAGCCCAGATCCACGAATTGATCCTTCTTGGCGAACTGACCCAAAGGGCCCAGGATGCCGGTGTACAGGTCATGATCGAAGGTCCGGGGCATATGCCGCTGCACCAGATCGAGGCCAACATACTCCTTCAAAAGCGACTCTGCCACGGTGCGCCGTTCTACGTACTTGGCCCTCTGGTAACGGATATCGCACCCGGTTACGACCATATCACTTGCGCCATCGGCGGCACTGTGGCTGCTGCTGCCGGTGCAGACTTCCTCTGCTACGTAACGCCGTCAGAGCACCTTAAGCTTCCATCTGTTCAGGATGTACGTGATGGTGTCATTGCTTCGCGAATTGCCGCCCATGCTGGTGATATTGTCAAAGGGGTAAAGGGGGCAATTGACAAGGATATTGCCATGGCCAAATGCCGCAAGAAACTTGATTGGGAAGGTCAGTTTGCCCTGGCACTCGATCCGGACAAAGCCCGGCAACTCCGCGCTGAATCCGGGGTTGCAGACCATGGTGCCTGTACGATGTGTGGTGAATTTTGTGCCTACAAGGTGATGGATGATGCAATGGAGAAACAAGCTAAAGATTGACGGCAGAGGTAAAATCAGCTAAAGATTCATTCATGCCGCCTTAGCTCAGTTGGTAGAGCAACTGATTCGTAATCAGTAGGTCGTCGGTTCGACTCCGATAGGTGGCTCCAGT
>JACABD010000036.1 GCA_013377075.1 Geobacteraceae bacterium
GTTCAACTCGTTGATCAACGGTTTCAGTATATAAGTAACTTGCTACCAATATAAGTAGCTTGTTATTCATATAAGTAACCCCTATGGTTGCCTATATAAGTGACTTTTGCGAACGGTTTATCGCGCCATTATCCTCGATTCGAGTTCAGTTCCACGAATCAGTCCGTACCGCACAAACCACATTTTCAAATCCCCGTCCCATCTTGCCCTCTTTCTGCGCAGCTGCTGCCGCAGCTCTTCTTCGTCATAAAAAACTGATACCGGAACTATCTCTTCATCGCTGAAACGCGGCTTAACCAAAGGCTTTTCATCAACAATAATCTCAACTGTCTTTACCTTGACCTGCCGGATCTCGTCAAAACGATACCTGACGCAAAGCAAGGCGTCTCCATACTTCTCCTTCAGCCGTACTGTCCCCTTTTGCCCCGGCTTCAGGTGAGCATATGCCTTCATATCCTTGAGCATCTTCCCTCCCCAAAAACAGACAAAGCCGCTCCACCGTGAATACACGATAAAGCGGCTCGAAAAGTCTAAGTGGTCATCTGCAACATCATTACACCCGCCAAATAAAAGTTGGCTCACATTACAATGCAAAAATGTAACTGTCAACAGCAGACACGGTCAGTCTGCAAAGCACTCATATTCTACCTGCTAAACCGCTCCAACAGCAGGTCTTCCAGATTCCTTCTGCTGTCCAGCACCGCCATGACAAAGAGACAATCCCCTTCAGGACGGTAGATGATTCGCCATGGAGCAGTAATCAGCTCCCGATATTGGATTATGCCGTTTTGGTGGAGTTCTGGGACGATTCGTCCCCTGTCAGGGAGGTTGCAAAGATTTTCGGCGCGTTCTCGAATCCGCTCAAATACCGAGAAAGCCGCTTCAAGATTATCATCCGCAATAAAGTCAACTATGGCGGCGAGATCTTCTTCAGCGGTTTTTGTCCAGAGAACCTTGAAAGGGATTTGCCGTTTTGCGGTCATCAGACAGTCTCAGCCCGCTTTTCCAGACGCTCCCTGATTCTGGCAAAGACCTCGTCCTGCCCGGAATGACGCCCGTGGCGGATATCTTCTTCACCCTGAACCATCAACTTCAGTAGAGCTATGGTGTTACGCATGCTTTCATAACTTGCGGTATCTTGCAAAACAGCGCGAGCCTGGCCGTTCTGGGTTATCACCACCGGGCGTCTTGTCTCGTTCACCTGCTGCAAAAGGTTGGCAGCATGGCTTTTCATGTATGTGATCGGTTGAATATCGTTTGCCAGATTCATAGCACACCTCCAGTCTGAATAAGGTACCATATTCAGATCCACTTAACAACAGGGCGAATTCAGAGTGACGAAATCCTGACCGAAAAGTCATTCATCTGGTAGATGGTTTTGCCATCGACGGAGAGGAAGCCTGCGGCTGTCAGGGTGCGGCTGGTGTCGTCCAGAGCCGTGACCCAGGCGGTGACGGTGACGAGGCTGTTGGTCGGTACGATCTGGCCGCGGTAGAGCCAGCGGTGGGTTGTATTGAGGGCTGCCACTTCGAAGAGATCACCTTCCTGCCATCCCCAGCGCTCCAGAGCGGCAAACTTGAGGAGCTGCATGAAGGATTCGAGCCCCAGCGAACCGGGTGTGACCGGGTCTTCATAGAAGTGTGCCTTGAAGAACCACTCATCAGGGTCAACATGCTTGATACCGCGGATATAGCCCAGACTTGCCGGGCCGCCGTCGGGGATGAAGCTCTCGATCCGGTCAATCATCTGCAGCTTCTTCTCCGGGAACGGTGCATCGGTCGGGTAGTCGAGGCTGCGGCTCCGCTCTGCTTCTGCCTCTGTGGGGAGGTACGGTTTTGCATCGCGGATGCCGACCTGATTGGCAAGGGCCTCTTTGGAGAAGAAGCCGAACATGGTCTCACCTTTGTAGAGAATCCCTTTTGAGTCGGCAACGGTGAAATCGAACTCCTGAATGATCATGCCGCCGCTGGTGGCGGCCTTCTTCAGGGTTGCGCTGCAGGTGAGAACGCCGCTCTCTGGAGTAACCGGCCTTAGCTGAATGGCGCTGCCGCCGAGGTTGCGGAAGGAGATGTCCACCTGGCTCTGCAATGCCGAGCCCACATAGGCGGCAAGCCAGCCGCAGGGCTGCAGCGCTGCCTCAAGCAGCACCGAGAACGGCATGCGCAGCTGCCGCTCCACAGCAAAGAACCAGTCATCAACCGGCAGGTCGTATTGCGCCTCCACAAATGCCCCGGCGGTCATCTGCCACGGCTCACCTTTCACAGCCGTCACCCGGTCCATGAACTGGAACGGCGGGCCGGGAAGGCGGGCGATCTTGCGCCCTCCATCGGCGTCGAAGACTCTGTACCGATCGCCAAATCCGACCGAAGGATTGCCGTTACTGTAGGCAAGAATCTGGGCTTTGGTGTAGACCGCCGGTTTGCGGGGGTCTGCAGCAGTTGTACCGGTCGAATTCTGCTGCCACAAAGCCAGCAGCTTCTCCTGCGTCGTGCCGGTCAGCCGTGCCGACATGGTGCTGATCTCGACGATCGGCTTGCCGTCGGCGTACATGAGGGCGTCGCAGATGACGTAGGGCTCGGGGCGGTAGCCAAGCTCGCGGATAGAGACTTCATAGGTAACGACTTTTGTCGTCTCCAGTACCTGACCGCGGCACTTGAGGCCGCTGGCAACGCCCGGCACCGGTTCAAAAACGCTGCTGCCGTCATTCTCTGCCACCCACCCCATTCTGAGGAGGAAGATCCGCAGGGTGTGCATGCAGCATTCGTACATCAGTGTCCCGGGCATGACCCGGTCATCGACAAAGTGGCAGGTGATAAACCAGTCGTCAGGGCGGATATCAGCCTCGGCCCGAATAAATCCTTCGCCGTAGCGGCCGCCACGGGGCTGCAGATCCATGACCCGGTGGACAAGCTGCATCCTGCCACCCGGAATGGTGAGGGGGTTATTGATGCTCAGACCTGAAAAGAGCTCGCCAAAGCAGCCTTGCAGATCGCCGCTGCGCAGAAGATCCAGCTGCTGCCCGGTGAAGCTCTCCTGCGCCATGGGCACCAGTTCCTGCCAGTCTGCCGGGCGTATACCGCTGGTGGGGCGCATATCCACGGCAGGGCGGACGATCCCCTTGCCGGCATCCAGCTCTTCGGCAGAAAAGAAACCGGCGCAGCCGTCACGCATGGAGAGAAGCGGCTGACCGTTAACGGTTGCTTCGAAGAAGAAACGGAACAGCCAGGTATCACCCTGACGGAAGAAACGCTCGATGTGGATATCGTAGCTGATGATCTCGCCCGGCTGGGGCAACCCACGGTGGAAGGTGACCACTGCGTCGAGCAGGCGGTAGACAGCCATCCCTTTGGTGATGAAATCGATGCCGAGGTAGCCTGAGAGGAAAAGATCGGCCTGACCGGCCTCCACGGCGATGCAGGTCGGTATCCTGTTGCCGTCCAGATACCATGCCCCCTGGTGAATGTCGTGCTCGGTGACGACCCGTCCATGGGTCATTGACAGGGGCTCACCTTCGAGGGTGACGATCCGGTCAACCAGCATCAGCGGTTCATCGGGGAGGCGAACCCGGGTCGGGAAACTGTCGGCTCCGGCAAACTTTTCACCGAGCATCTTCGCCACCGAGCCGATGGCAAACTCCATACACATATCGCGGTCGAAGACGCACGGAGGAGCAGTTTTCCCCTCGCCCTGGGGGAGAGGGTGGCCGAAGGTCGGGTGAGGGGGAACATCCCCGCCAAGGGCCTGCTGCAGGGCTATTTCGAGAGAGAGTGCCTGTGCCATGGAGCTGTTCAGACTTTCACTGAACCTTAAGTATGAATCGTGGGCCCCGATCTTTGCATCCTGTGCTGCTGCAAAACCCTGCAGCAGAGGCGACGACTGCTGCGACTGCGGTGACTGCTGGTGCTGAATCACCTTCGTTGGCAAAGGCTCTGCTTTCGGCTCCGCACGAACAACTTTTACCAGCGGCAGAGGCGGCGGTGACAGGGTTTCGCTCCCCCGCTTGATGAAGAGGGCGTTTGCTTTGACTGCTGCACCGGAAATTACCGGGGCAGGCAGGCAGAAGCTACTCAGATCCAGCGGCACACGCTCGGCAATGAGACTTGCCAGAAGGCGCAGGATCGCTCCTTCGCCGTCCAGTTGGGGCGAACAGGCGGAGCGGGAGAGATGGGGTTTGCCTTCGAGAATCTGGCCGATCATCCGGCTGCAGGATGCTCCCGGCCCCATTTCTAAGAAGATCCGTACCCCTTCGTTGTAGGCGGCGTTGATCACTGCCGGATAGTTGATCCCTTCCAGCGCCTGGGCAAGAATGGCGTCGGCAGCGCTCTCGCGGCTGACTTCATAGGCCGCACCCTCGGCGCCGCTGTAGAAGGTGACTCCGGCTGGCGGGTTGGTTTCGAAGAGATGGAGGTTGCGGTACGGTTCGGCCACCTCCCGGGCAACCTCGCAGTGGACGGTGGTCACCCCGGAGAGCGGAAAGAACGGCGCACCGAGGATGCCGACGACCCTGCGAACCCCTTTGGCATCGCCGCCGATAACGCATTCATTCTGGGTGTTGATGATGAGCAGATACACCCTGGTGGTCATGCGGATGGCGCGGCGCACCTCTCTGGCCGGGGCGCTGACAACACCGATCTCCCACTCGACTCTTTTACCTTCCGGCAGACCCCAGGCCCGGGCCGCTGCACGGCACTCTCCAGCAAGGTCGTCTGTGAAGAGCGTTGAATCGTACATCTGCAGGAGCATGCTGTCCCGCTCTTGCCATGTGCCGGACGCGAACAGCGATGCCGATTCACCGAGGCTGTAGCCGATATATGAAGAAGGGGTTACACCAAAACTTTTGACAATGTCGCTGACAGCACAGCCGGTTGCCACCTGGCCGAAGATGACGGCACGGTGGTCAAAATCGATCTCATCCTGGGGAGCGCCGTTCCAGAAGACTTCAGGCTGAAACTGGCTGCGCAGGTAGTCGTTTTCGCTGTCCTGACGGCGGAAAATCTCCGGCCAGAGGGTGGAGAGCTCCATTCCCATCTTCGGGAAGTGATTGCCCGAACCGGGAAAGACAAAGGCGATTGTGCCCTCCTGCCCAAGGGGCTGCGGGTTGAAAAAGAGCCGGTCACGAAGCTGCGGGTGCTGTGGTGGCGCTGTCTCGGAGGCGATAGTCAGGTCGGCCAGATCAAGCAGGGCTGCCAGCTCATCCCCCTCTTTGGCGACAAAAGCAATGGCAAGGGGGTCTTCGTGTGCATAGCTCAGTTCAAGGGATTTAGCGGCAAGATCTTCTGCGCTGCCGCCATTGACGGCTGCTGCCAGTTCATGGAGCTTGGCGGCAATATCATGGCGATCAAGGCCGGAGATGGCAAAAAGCTGTTCCCCTCCCCTGCCAGGTTCCCTGCCAATGACGATCTGCCGGTCAAGCCTCTGTTCATCGCTCTCTTCAAGGAGCAGATGGGCAGAAGTGCCGTCAACACCGCTTACGCCGACCGCGGCATAGCGTGGTCCCTCGACCCGGTTCCGCAGCCAGTAGCGTGCCTCTTCGGGGAGATAGAAGGGTGATGGTTGCAAAAGCCCGTCAATGGGGGCAGCAGCGGCCTTTGACGGCGGAATCATTTCAAAGTGGAGCGCCAGGGCGGCGCGTACCAGTGAAGCCATGCCGGAGGCGGCACCGCAGTGGCCGGTAAACCCTTTGACAGCGCCAAGGGCAACGCGGCGACTCTCCCTGACCATGGCCGGAATCTCTTTGCTGTTTTGGAAATGACGTCCCAGGGCGGCAATCTCGCTGCGATCATCTTCCTTTAAACCGCTGGCACTGCAGTCGATGAAACCGATCTGTGAAGGGTTTACCGCAGCTTCTTTGCAGGCTTTGGCAAAGGATGAGGCGATGGAACTTTCATCAGGATGGACAATAGTGCCGCTGGAGATGCCGACCCCTTTGATGACCGCATAGACCCGGTCACCGTCGCGGCGGGCATCGTCAAGCCGCTTCAGTACCACAGTCGCAGCGCCGTCACCGCATAGGGCGCCGCTGCTGGCGGTGTCAAAGGGGGTTGCTTCACCGGACAGGGCAAGTTTTCTGCTCAGGTGATGGCCGAGGACGGCGCGCAGGTCACCGGCAAGATCGACGGCGCCGACAACGGCGCGATCAATTTCCCCTTTCACCAGGAGCCTTGTGGCTGCGGCAAGGGAGGTGATCCCCGATGAATCCTCACTGGAGAAGGTGAAGCTTGGACCGCCGCACTTGAATTCACGGGCGATCCTGCTGGCAACGATGTTGCCGAGGGCCCCCATTGTCCGGTTGGCGGTCAGCGCCGGTGAAACTGCATCTTTAAGGGCTTCGGTCCAGCTATCCAGCTCGTCTTTGGGGAGCCCCCTTGTCTCGGCCCAGGTTTTCACCATGCGGGGGAGAGTCCAGCGCAGGCTGAAGCCGGTGCTGTTCAGATCGAGGGCTATACCGATGAAGACGCCGGTGTTGATGTTGCCGCTCCGGTCCAGTCCTGCATCCTCAAAAGCGGCAGCGGCGCTCTCCAGCATCAGCAGCTGCTGAGGGAGCATTTCCTGAAGCTCAAGTGGCGGAATGCGGAATTTGTCGGTGGAGATGGTAACACCGTCCAGGTATCTCCCCTTGAGGTAGCCACCGTTCAGGAGCCCTTTCAGCCAGTTCGAATCCTGGGCACCCCACCATTGACGGGGGTCTGCAGGCTCTGGCGGCGCGGTAACACCAAAGGCGATATCCTGAAACTCCTTCAGGGAAGTGGAGCCTGCCAGACGGGCATCCATACCGATAATGGCAATGTCGACCGCTTCGGGCGCAGCAGGTGACGCCTGCCCCTGCCAGTTGTTGGCAACGGCAATGGTGGCGGCCATATCGGCCATCTCCGGGAGCCACTCTTCAACAAGCAGATGGGCATTGATGCCGCCAAAACCAAACGCGCTGACAGCGGCACGGCGCGGAATGCCGTCCCCTCTTCGTTGCCACTCCTCTCCCTTCGAAAGGACGCGAAACGGGCTACTTTCCAGTTCCATCCCCGGCTGGGGTGCGTTGAAGTTGGCAGTCGGCGGGAGAATTCCTGCGCGCATGGCAAGAAGAGTCTTGGTCAGGGCTGCTGCACCGGCTGCGGTCAAGAGGTGACCGATGTTGGACTTGACCGAGCCGATTACGCAGCTTCTGCCATTATCCATTCCGCTCCAGAGCTCTTTGAGGCTTGCCACTTCGGTGGCGTCGCCAACCGGGGTGCCGGTGGCATGACACTCGATCAGGTCGATGTCGTCGGGCCTCAGACCGGCAGAGCAATAGGCGGCGTTCATTGCCCTCAGCTGCCCTTCGGACATGGGCGCAAGGAGGCTGCCACCCACATCGTTGGCAAGACCTGCCCCGCGGATGATGCCGTAGATCCTGTCACCATGGGCGATGGCGTCTTCAGTCCGCTTCAGGAGGAAAATACCGGCACCTTCACCAACCACGAGACCGTCACCGGCGGCATCAAAGGGTGAACAGATACCACGTTTGGAGAGGGCGCGGAGCTGGGAGAAACCCATCTGGGTGTAGAGCGGATCAGGACGGGAGACGCCGCCGGAGAGCATGGCATCGGCGCGGCCGGAGAGGAGTTCCTCTGACGCAAGTTTTATGGCATAGAGCGATGAGGCGCAGGCTGCATCAAGGGTACAGGCGCCGCCGCCAAGCCCCAGGGCATAGGCAAGGAGTCCTGCAGGGAGTCCGGCCGGATATCGGTTGAGCGGATCGGTGGAGAGTTTTGTCCGGCTGGTCCCGAATAGTTTCTCTTCCAGGGTTTTACCGATTATCTCCCGTGAAAAAAGCGATGATTTTTCCGTTGGGAGGGCAAGGTTACCGATAATGACGCCGATGCGGGATGGATCAAGCGGTGCGGTGATGCCATCGGCATAGGCCTGTTTCCCTGCATGGAGAAGAACATGGAAAAGCGGGTCAAGACCGGAGGGGATTTTCGGTTCATTGGCAACGCCTGTCGAATGGGGCGTGCGCGGGGTGCCGGCAAGAAAGCACCCCTTTTTCGAGTAAACCGAATCCTTTTTACCAGCCTCGGGAGAGTAGACGTCATCAGGGGAGACCGCCCATCTGTCAGACGGGATATCACGGCTGGCTGACTGGGCAGAGAGGATGTTTTCCCAGAAACGATCAAGATCAGGGGCATCCGGGTAGATGCCCCCGATGCCGACAATCGCTACGGTACCAAAAGGGGGGGTAACTTTCTGTTTCATGGCAGGTCAGGCACTTGTCAGAGTGCCCCCGTGCCGCTCAGCTCAGGGCGGTTTTTGCTGAACGCTACCCCGAGGCTGGCATCGATGGTGCACTCGTAATCTTCAAGACGGGCCACCAGCTTGCCGCTCTGGCGATCAAGGAATTCGATATTTGCATGGGCACTGTTCTGACGCTCTTCGGTCACCCTGATGACGATCATCACGCCGTCTTTGGGGAATGCGTCCTGGTACTGACGGTATCTGCCGGCAAAGCAGGGGAGCGAGCCAAAGCCGTAGCGCTCGAAGCTCCAGAGGATCATCATCTGGAATGCCGTGTCAAGAAGGAGCGGATCGGTGAGCCAGCTGCTGCGTAGTGGCTGTTTGAACCATGCCCCGGGGTTTGGTGCTTTTCTGGCAATTGCGGCGATCCCCTTTTCCGAGCAGCCGGTGACAGTTTCAATGCCGTGCAGATCAGGGCCGTGGAAGAGTCTGCCGCTATCATAGACCTGGCTGCTGTCATGGGGATAGGGGGTCATCGGGATCTCCTTGATGGAAGGAAGTCCTTCAGGCAGCCTGGTGGCAAGGATGATTTCTGCCCTGGCATGAAGAAGTGACCTGCCGCCACCGTTCACTCCGGTAAGTTCCACCGGCACGATGTAAAAGGAGTCCCGCTTCTCTGCCTTGCCGGCCATGACGGTCAGCTTGCAGCTTTTCTCCTTTTCGAGCACAACACCTTTGCAGATGCGCAGGTCGTTGAAACCGTGGAAACGGAGCCCGGGATTGCCATGCAGAGCAGCATGGGCAAGCCATTCGGCGATCACTGCCATGGGGAGCACTGCTTTATTGTCAATGATATGGGAGCGGAGAAACGGATAGTCACCGAGATTGAGATTTATGGCCAGCGCCTCGGTGAGGCTGCGGGTCTTCTGTGATACCGCTTCTGACGGGGCATGGTCGTTCTCTGCCAGGGCGATGATCTCCACCGGAGCAGATTCTGCGGCAATCTCCCTGACAAGGAAGTCCCCCCCCTCGGCAAGGCCGATAAGGCCGATACCTTCGCCATCAAAAAGCTTTTTCAGAGAAGGCGTCACCATGCCGCCATCCCAGGGACCCCAGTTAATACTTACGGTGCGGCATTCAGGCCGCTTTCGTGACTCATCCTGGGCAATCTTGTTGAGTACCTCGTTGGCCACCGCATAGTCGACCTGTCCGGTTCTGCCGAATCTGCCGGTGGTAGAGGAGAAGAGTGCTATCACCTTGAGATTGTCCCTGGAGGTCGCTTCGAGAAGGGAGCGGAGACCCGACACCTTGGTTCCGTAGACAGAGGCGAACTGCTCTCTGGATTTGTCGGTGATGAGCCTGTCGGCAAGTACCCCGGCGCCATGGACAATGCCGCTGATGGGGCCCACAGTGGAGCGAATCTCATTGAAAAGAGCGGCAACCTCATCGCTGTTTCTGATGTCGACAGTGCGGTAAAGAGCCCTGCCACCTTCGGCGGCGATCCTGTCAAGTGTCTCCCGCAGCTCCCGACCGGCAACAACCTGCTGATAACGTTCTTCAATATCTTTCGGATGGAGCTTGCCATCGGCATTTTCGAGGATGGCGCGCTTGATCTTCGGCTCTTCGCTGAGGCCTGTCAGCCAGTCCGGCTCCGCTTTCGGCATGGCTGTGCGGCCAAGCAGCAGAAGTGTCGGATTGCAGGCCCTGGAAAGAGCCTGCGCAGCTGCTGCGGTTACGCCACGGCCGCCGCCGGTGATAACCACCACATCATCACTGTTCAGCGGATAGCGGTCAGGTGTCGGCGCAGCAGGGAGATCGATGAGACAAAGGGCTGTCGTGCCGCTTGCAGAGAGGCCGCGCTCAACCGGCCCGCTTTTAAGCAGCTCGTCGGCGGCTGCTGCTGCCGCGCTCTGTGCATCAGTAAATTCGCCAAGATCGAGGGCCGCGCAGTTTACATCGGACCATTCATGGGCTGCGGTTTTGCTTAGTCCGGCAAGCCCCCCTGAAGTAGGATCTGCAAGGGTTGATCCCTCCAGTGACCCGAAAGCACCGTCAAGACGGGAGATGGTAGCAAAAAGCGCCCCGCCATCTTCGCCCGAATGGCGCAGAGTCGATGCAGCTCTTTTCAGAAGGAGGAAGGACTCTTCGAGAAAAACATCGTCACATCCCGACTGGGGGGCGATGATAACCAGCCCGGAGATACGGGCGCTGGCAAAGGCATCCTCTTCATCAACCTGGATAAGACGCGGCTTCGCGCCACGATTGCTCAGCTGGGAGTAAAGTTCGGCAACAAAGGGTGAACCGTCATCGGTAATGAGAAGCTCGCCGTCTGCAAGAGCCAGCTGCTCGCGGCCCGTGCTGCCAAGTGGCTGATGGATGAGGGCACGGCGGTTAATGGGCGCGGCCTTGGCAGTTGGTATGACGGTTTCAGCCACAACGGCGGCGGTTGCTACCGATACTGGCGCAGCAGCCGTTGCAGGCTCACTGCTCTGGCCATTGCCGAGGAAGTTGGCTATCTCGCCCAGGGTGTTCAATGTCCCAAGATGTTCAGGGCCGATAACCGGTGCTTGCGGCAATCGCTCCTGCACAGCCGAGAGAATTTCCACCCGCTTGATTGAGTCGATGCCGAGATCGGCGTCAAGTCCCATGGATAGGTCGAGCATTTCCGTCGGGTAGCCGGTTTTTTCGCTGACCACGGCAAGAAGGACCGATGCGGTATCGGCTGTGGCAACGGCAGTCACGGGGGATGACGCAACTGCTGCACCCTGTCCGAGAAATGCGGCAATCTCGCCGAGGGTGTTCAGGGTTCCGAGATGCTCGGGACCGATAACCGGTGCGCCCGGCAGCTTTTCCTGCACGGCGGAGAGGATCTCGACCCGCTTGATGGAGTCGATGCCGAGATCGGCATCCAGCCCCATGGAGAGATCGAGCATTTCCGTCGGGTAACCGGTTTTTTCGCTGACGACGGCAAGGAGGGTTGCTGCAGTGTCAACCGCCGGAGCGCTGGCTGCGACAGGTGCAGCGGATGTTACTGCAACCCCGCCGGTTCCGAGAAATGCGGCTATCTCGCCAAGAGTGTTCAATGTTCCGAGGTGTTCCGGGCCGATAACCGGTGCTCCCGGCAGTTTCTCCTGCACAGCCGAGAGAATCTCGACCCGCTTGATGGAGTCGATGCCGAGATCGGCGTCCAGCCCCATGGAGAGATCGAGCATCTCTACGGGATAACCGGTTTTTTCACTGACGACGGCAAGGAGGACAGCGGATGTGTCAACTGCCGGTGCACTTGAAGCAACCGGCGCAGGTGCCGACACTGGCGCAGCAGTGGGCACAGCTGCCGGGGTAAAACTTGAAGCTGCCGTCGGGGCAGGCTCAAATCTGACCGGCTCGTATACGGGAAGAGCAGCTGCAACTCCGCCTGCAAGCACCATCTGCTGACTCTCCAAAAGGGTCTGGAAGGTTCTGGCAGCCCGCTCCTGTCCGTCGAGGAACTGGCGGTGGAGCTTTGCCGTATCCTCCTGCATCTTCTGGAGAAGGGCCATGCTCTCTCTGGTCACTCGTAGCGACTCTGCCAGGGCATCGCGGGAGACCGGAGCTGCTCCCGGTTGGCTGCTGACTACCGGCCCCTGACTGCTGACTACCTGTTTGACAGGCGAAGGAGCCCGCTTCTGCCTCGGAGTGACATAATTCGCTCCGCAGAGTGGTATTGTCATTGCCGGTTTGGCCGACTTCTTTGGGGGAATGAAATCTTCGTCCCACTTGGCCAGATGGAGGGTTTGGCCGCTGGCAACCAGCTGGGCAAGAGCCTTTGCCAGATCAACGATTCCTGACTTCTTGCCGTTTGAGGCATCAATGGCAACGCTTAAGAATTCCCGCTCGCCGAGGATCGATTTTACCAGACCGGTGAGACGTGCTCCGGGACCGATTTCGACAAAAGTCCGTACACCGTCTGCATACATCGCCTCGATTTCGGCAACGAACTCAACGGCCGAGGCGAGCTGGCCGGCGAGAAGCTGCCTTGCGTCTGCCTCTGCAGATGGATAGATGGCGGCGCTGCTGTTGGCGTAGACCGGTGTACTGCCCGGATTGATGGTGATATTTGCAAGGGCGGCAAGGAACGGCTCTGCCGCACCTGCCACCAGCGGGCTGTGAAAAGCTGCGGCAACGGGAAGTTTTTTTGCAGTAACCCCCCGTGCGGCCATGATCGCGGCTCCGCGCTCTATCTCGGCTGTGGCGCCGGATAGCACGGCCTGTGACGGAGCATTTTTGTTGGCAATGACCAGATCAAGCCGTTCCTCGGCGATGATCGCCTCGACAGTGGCCAGCGGTGCGGAGACAGCCAGCATGCTGCCGCGATCGCCGCCATCGCCTGCCATCAGCTTGCCACGCAGGCGCGAGAGACTGTGCAGAGCGGCTTCATCAATCCTGCCCCCTGCACAGAGTGCGGTCAGTTCGCCGTAGCTGTGACCGGCAGCAGCTTCTGCTGTAAAGCCGAATGACTCCAGAAGGCGCAGGGCGCCGATGCTCACCGCGCCGATGGCAGGCTGGGCGCAGTCCGTTGCCCGGAGGCTCTCTTCATTGCGTGTTGCTGCCCCATCGGTAAAGTCGGAAAGAGGATAGATAAGCTCGGAGAGGAGTCTGTTTGAGCTGTGTTCAAAGCCGTCATCAGCTGCGGCAAGGGAGTCGGTCAGCTGGGGAAAGGCGCAGGCCAGATCCCGGAGCATGCCGCAGTACTGGGAGCCCTGACCGGGGAAGAGGGCGGCTGTCCTGCCCGCTGGTTTTTCCGCTGAGTAGCAGATGCCGTCGGGTGTGCTCCAGCTGCCTGCCGGGCTGCTTTTCAGTAGTGAAAGAGCCTTGGCTGCCAGGGCAGGAAGGTCACTCTTTCCGTCTTCGGCAACAAGGATCAGGCGGCAGTTGGCAGACGCATCGAAGCATTTGCGGGCATTATGGGCGAAGCTGCGCAGGTCAAGCCACGGAGCAGCTGTCGGCAGGGTGGAGAGGGCCGTTTCAATCCCTTTGGCATCGTCCGCAGTAAAGGGGATGATCTGTACTTTACCGTCCCAGTCTGTGGCTACTCTTTTCGGAGAGTATTCTTCGAGAACGGTGTGGAAGTTGGAACCGCCAAAGCCAAAGGCGCTGACAGCGGCGCGGCGCGGCATGCCGTCCCGGGTCAGCCAGGGGCGCTTTTCTGTGGAAATATAGAAAGGGGTGTTCCCCCTGGTAACTTCGTCCAGCGGTTTTGTTACCTTGATGGTTGGTGGAATGACTTTATAGTGCAGGGCCATCGCTGCCTTGATCAGTCCGGCAGCACCTGCAGAAGCTTTAGTATGGCCGATTTGCGACTTTACCGAGCCAAGGGCGCACCATGGCAAGTCGCTCTCGCCATAGACATCACGCAGCGCCGAGACTTCTACGGCATCGCCGACTTTTGTACCGGTACCATGGGCTTCGATCAGGCCGATACTCTGTGGATCTGTTCCGGCGATTGAGTAGGCATCGAGCAGCGCCCGTTTCTGCCCTTGTGAGCTGGGGGCGTAGATTGCATCCCCCTTGCCGTCGCTGGAGGAGCCGATGCCGCGGATAACCGCGTAGATCCGGTCGCCATCGCGCTCGGCATCAGACAAGCGCTTCAGTACTACCACGCCGAGACCTTCGCCGAGAATAGTGCCGTCACCATTGGCGTCAAAAGGTTTGGCATTGCCGCTTGGCGAAAGTGCGGGAGTCTTGCTGAAGCACATGTACATGAAGATGTCGTTAAAGGTATCAATACCGCCGGTGACAACCATGTCAGATTTGCCGGAGAGGAGCTCAAGGCCAGCCAGATGCAGGGCGCTGAAGGAGCTGGCGCAGGCTGCATCAACGACGCAGTTGGTGCCGCCGAGGTCAAACTGCTTGCTGATTCTTCCGGCAACGACATTGCCGAGAAGTCCGGGGAAGGAGTTCTCCTGCCAGGGTACGTAACTGTCGGATATGCGCTGCACAACGTCTTCGGCGGTCGTGTCGTCAACGCCGGCGTCTTTCAGGGCATTGCGCCAGATTGGGTGGCCGAGCCTCGCGCCGAGGGGGATCACCAGCTCAAGGGTTCCGGTGACGCCAAGAATGACGCTGGTTCTGCTCCGGTCAAACTGCTTGTCAGTGCCGTAACCGGCATCGGTGAGCGCCTGTCCGGCAGCAACCATGCCGAGGAGCTGGGAGGTATCGATGGCCTCCAGGGTGTTCGGCGGGATATTGTACTCCATCGGATTGAACTGGAGTGGATCGAGGAAACCGCCACGCTGGCCATAGGTGAAATCGGGCTTTTTCTGATCGGCATTATAGTAATCAGCCGGGTTCCAGTGGGTTGTGGGGATTTCGCTGATCGCATCGACCCCTTCGCGGATATTTGCCCAGTAGGCGGACTTCTCAGCCGCTTTCGGGAAAAGACAGCCGATACCGATTATCGCCAGCCGGTCTTTCCCTTCAGCTACTGCTTGGTTATCACTTCTCACTGAAATACTCCTTCAGCTCATTATCCTGAACAGGGGTGATTTTTACAGCTTCGGCAGGGAGTTCAACCCCCTGGGCACGGAGCATCGCCACTCTGGTAAGAAAAGCTGCTCCATAAAGAATGTTTCTGGCAACGGTGACAACCCGCCGCTCTTTTGCCTCGGCAAGGAGAGAGCCCGCTGCCCACTCATTGAAAGCACCCATGGCAGGACCTGCCCAGACCTGATAATCCATCTTGCGGGATGGATGACCGTCCTTGGCCCAGTGGGCCCCCTGTCCCAGATACCATCTGAAGACCAGTGCCATGAGATGCTTCGGCTCGCGTTCTGCCCGCTCCACCTGTTTCGGGTCACGTTTTTCAAAGAAGGCTCTGGTGTCACGCCAGATTTGATCAAGTGGCGCAAGGAAAAGGGTCTTCTCCAGCTTCTCCCGCTCCGCAGCCGGAATGTCGTCGATGCTGGCGCAGCTTTTGTAGATTTCATAGAGCTTCTGAGCCCGCATCGGGAACATTGTACCACGTTTCAGTACCTGTACAGTCACACCCATTTCAAACATGTCGGCTGCCGGAGCCATGGTGACATCGGCCTGGCGGGTTTCCACCAGCATTGCCCGGACGGTGTCCGAGGTCCCTGACTCGATGCAGGCCTGATTGACCGAGCCGGTGACGATATAGGCTGCTCCCATGGCAAAGGCCGCTGCTGCCGAAGCCGGAGTGGAGATGCCGCCGCCAAGGCCGACGCTGAGGCGGCATCTGTAGCCTTGTTCCTGCTGCATCCGCTCTGCAAGGGACTTGATGGTGGGGAAGAGGACGATGGCCGGACGATTGTCCGTATGTCCGCCGGAGTCAGCCTCTGCCGTAACATACTGGGCCATGGGGACTTCTTTTGCCATCTCGGCCTGCTCAGGGGTTATCTCCCCTTTTGCAACCAGTTCCTTGAGGAACTTTTCCGGCGGCGGCGAGAAGAAGCGGGCGGCAAGCTCTTCCCGTGATACTTTGGCAATGATCCTGTTTGGGGTATGAACCGTGCCGTCAGCAAGGCGGCAGATGCCGTGAAGGCGGTATCTGACAAGGGTCAGAGTCAGGGAGAGAAAGGCGGAAGCCTCGATCAGCCGGACACCTTTTTTTATGTAGAGGGATACCAGGGCCTCTTCAAGATCGGGTTCATGGGGGGAGTGGATCAGGTTGAAGCCGAAGGGGGTGTCCCCAAGGGAGCTTTTCAGCCTGTCAACGGCAGCCTCCACTTCATGGAGTGGCAGACCGGCAGCGCCAAAAAAGCCGAGCATCCCGGCTTTGCCGAACTCTTCGGCCATCAGCGCCGAGCTGATCCCCTTGGCCATGGAGCCGCCAATGTAGGGATAGCGGATGCCGAGATCCTTGCAGAAACGGCTGCAACCAAGGTTTGCGGGGAGAACAGGCGGAGCAAATGCGTTCAGACCAGCGGTCATTGAGGCAGGCTCCCCGGATGCATTGATGGAGAGTGCAGAGCCTATTTTGCGAAGAGCATCAACTGAAGCAGCGCTTGCAGCTACAGTAAAAACGGTATTTCCCATTGATTTTCACCTGATTACACTATTTTACAGAAAACTATTTATCTACCTGAAAAAGCTTCAAAAATCAAGAAAAACAGGGGGAAAGCAAAGGGGAGACCACTTTCGCGATCTCCCCTTTGTAATGAGCATGTCTGATCTGAAGTAACAAATCAGGACTCTTCCTCTTCGCTTGATGCAATCTCACGATAAACCCTGTCTTCTTCGAAGCGTTTGGTCTGTGCCTGGAGCTTCTCCAGGTCTGCTTTGCACTTCACGCAAAGGCGGGCAAACGGCATGGCTTTGAGGCGGCCAAGAGGAATCTCCTCTTCACAATCCTCGCACACGCCGTACTCACCTTCATCAAGTCTGGCAAGTGCTTCATCGATGTTTCTGATCTTCTCCCGCTCACGATCTCCAAGAAGAAGGGTAAGTTCCCGGTCGCGTTCGTTTGATGCCTGGTCGTATATGTCACCGCTCGGCTCGTCAGTAAGGGACTCGGTACCGGATTTGAGTGTTTTCCCGATCTCCTCGAATGCCTCTTCCTTGAGTTTGAGCAGAACTTCTCTCATTTCCTCTGCTTTTTCAACCATTTGTTATTGCTCCGAATCTTCTGAATTTTAAAAATTAATATCTGCCAAAAAGCGGATGAATAATACAGCAACAGGGGGAGTTGTCAAGAGTAAAGCCCTCTGAAAAAGTTAATCCGCTATTTAATCTTCCACTCGGTTCCGGTGGCGGTATCGAGAAGCTCGATCCCTTTTGCAAGAAGCTGATCCCTGATGGCATCACTCAGTTTGAAATCCCTGGCTTTTCTTGCGGCACTACGCTGCTCTACCAGTGCTTCAATCTCATCGGTGGAAATGCTCAGTTCCGAGCTTTTTCGGGACTTGATCCTTGCAAGGAATTCAGCCGGAACCGAATTAAATACGCCAAGAACTTCGGCCAGTCGGGCGATCTCGGCTTTTAACCTGCCCAGAAGCTCTGCACTGGCAGATTTTTCGGCAATGGCCTTGTTCAGGGCGCGAACCAGATCAAAAAGATGGGCAATGGCCAGGGCTGTGTTGAAGTCATCATCCATCGCCTCGCAGAAGCGTCCATGAAGTGATTCGACTTTTTCGACAAGTTCATCTGCTGAATTGCTTGCAGTTCCGGCAGAGGCAAGGAGTTCGTCCATGGCGGCAAGTGAGCTGTAGATCCTCTCCAGTCCTGCCTCTGCATCGGAGAGGTTTTGATCGGAGAAATCTATGGGTGAGCGGTAGTGGGCCGAGAGGAGGAAAAAACGCAGCACTTCGCTGTCATAGGTGTCGAGAATGTCCCTGATTGTAAAGAAATTGCCAAGTGACTTGCTCATCTTCTCGGAATTGATATTAACGAAGCCGTTGTGCATCCAGTAGTGGACGAAAGGTTTTCCGCTGGCAGCTTCTGACTGGGCGATCTCGTTTTCGTGATGGGGGAAGACCAGATCCTTGCCGCCGCCGTGGATGTCGAAGGTTTCACCGAGAAGCTTCATACTCATGGCTGAGCACTCGATATGCCAGCCGGGGCGACCGTTCCCCCAGGGTGAGGTCCAGAAGGGTTCACCCGGCTTGGCTCCCTTCCAGAGGGCAAAGTCCATTGGATGCTGTTTGCGTTCGTCAACATCCACACGTGCACCGGCCTGCATATCCTCAAGATTACGTTTCGACAGTTTCAGGTACTCTTCGTATTTTTCAACGGAAAAATAGACATCACCATCGGCAGGGTAGGCGGCTCCGGCTGCGATAAGCCGTGCAACAAGGGCAATGATTTCATCGACATATTCGGTGGCTTTGGGCTGATGGGTCGGCAGGGCCAGATTGAGCCGTGCCATATCCTCGTCAAACGCCTTGATGTAGCGCTCCGAGATGACGTTGAATTCTACTCCGTCACGGTTGGCGCGGTTGATGATCTTGTCGTCGATATCGGTATAGTTGCGGACATAGGTGACGTCGTAACCGCTATGGCGAAGATATCTGTAGACCACATCAAAGGCGACATTTGCACGGGCATGGCCGATATGGCAGTTGTCATAGACGGTGACGCCGCAGACATACATGCCGACTTTCCCGGGGGTGATGGGCTTGAACTCTTCCTTGGCGGAAGTCATGGTATTGAAGATGCGAAGCATTTTAATCCTCTGTCAGTTAAAAGTCATGGGAATCTAGCACAATGGGGGGATAAAGTGAAGGGGGTATCGGGATTGACCGCAGATCGTCCGGATACCCCGAATTGCAGGGTCTGTTTCAGTTGTTTTTTTGCGGCAGACATTCCTCGACAAAATCCTTTGTCAGATCGTTGCAGTTGAGGCGAAAGCCGAAGGGCCAGTAAACAAACGCATAGGGTGGCCAGAAAATCGAGATGATCCGGAACTGGGCCGGAATCTGCCCCTGTTTAACTACTTTATCCTTTTGAACAAGGCTGTAGTTTATGTCAGCCGCAACATCCCAGAAAAAAGGGGTTGTTTTGAGGATCGGATTCCCTTTTTCATCTTTTTCAGACTCAAACACAACCCGCTCCCCCTTAATCATCAGGTCGGTGTCAGGTGGAAGCTTGAAACTGGCTGAAGTGCTGCATCCGCTAAGCATGGCGAAGAGAAGCAGGGGTACGAACAGCAAATATTTCATGATCTACCTCGCAGAAAATTTTATTTGAACTTTATCATGGTTGCCAAGGCTGTCAACTATGATTCAAGTCTCAGCTCAACCCCCCATGGCACCGGCTTCTCACCATCACCGGTCAGTACCCAGAGTGTCGGAAACTCCATCTCCCCTGGAGCCGGGCCGATACCGTCGGTCAGATATATGACAGCCGCAGGTCTTGGCTGCATTGTCCTGGCATAGTCGAACACCGGCCTCAGGTCGGTGAAGCCGCCGCCACTATAGCTTTCAACCGGGACGAAGCCGCTATTAAAACTCTCGATCCGCTGAATACGGCTGTTAGCATAAAGAACCGTAATTGCCGAATCTCCCCCCCTGGCAATCCTGACAAGTTCGGCGGCAAACGCTTCACGTAACTGCGGAGTATTGGTCGAGTCGCTGACATCGATGCCGACAAGGAGGTTCAGCCGGTGTCGCTTTCTCGCTCCCGGGGTTTGATGCTCAAAACGGCGGTTCTCCCGCTGCCAGGTCGATTTTCTGCCGACCCGACCGGCATTTGCCACGAACTGCCGCAGAATCATCTTCCACGGAATTCGTGGCGGCGCAAGGAAGACTTCAACCAGTGGCCGAAGCTCACCGGGGAGCTCACCGTCGCACTTTTCAAAGGCGTCCCTGACCATTGTCCTGACCATCTCCTCGGCAAGACGCAGCGGTGTCGAATCCGCTTCATCCCAGATTGCATGGTCGTCTATCGGCAAACAAAGACTCTCATTTTCGCCTTTTCCGGCACGTCCGGCATCATCGACCTCGGCGCTTCCGACTCCGGCACCTTGCAGGTTGCCGGTGTCAAAGTGGTCAACAAGCTTCTGGTAATATTCCTCTGCGGCAAGGCCGTCCGGCAGGTGAAAATATTCGGGAAAAGGGGCAGAAAGGGGCATCCCCTCCAGAGCCGGATTGATAGCCAGGTCGCAGGCAATATCCCAGTCGTGGCGGTTACGCTCCTTCTTGCGCAAGGGGTGGAGGTGCAGGAGGTGCAGGATGCAGTGCTCCAGAAGGGCCTCCTGCTCCCGCAGAGGATAAATTGCAAGAGCCGTTTCATTCACTCTGAGGGTCGGAATGCCGGAACTGATGGTCAGCCCGAGCGGAGCATCAGATGATCCACCGCTTTTGCGCAGTCCTGCCAGCAGCCAGCCGTAGAACGGGCGCTTTTTGAGGAGGCGGACAATTGTATTTTCAATGATTTTTGAGCTCATGGTTTTATTGCCTTTGGGCAGGTGAAATATAGGATATCCCCCTGTAGGTTCTTCAGTTCCGCATAATTCAAGCAGAAGGCGGCTTCGAAGCTCTGATAATCTTCAACTGTTCCTCTTCACAGGCAGGGCACATACCGTGGCTGAACAGTGCTTCTGAATGGTCGGTAATATATTTTTCCAGTTGTTGCCAACTATTCTTATCATCCCTGATTTTCTTGCAGTACATGCAGATAGGGATGATCCCTTCCAACTGCTTGACGCGAGCAAGCGATGTCTCCAGTTCGAAGTTCTTTAGATTCAGTTCAGTTGTACGATCAGAAACGCGCTGTTCCAGCTCTTCATTCAACCTGAATAGATTAACCTCAGCAAGTTTCTCCTGTTTGTATCTGGCGAATAATCCCCATGACAAAAATATCGTGACCAGAACGTAAAACAGCGCCAGCGCCACAATCTTTGCCGTGTCGTACCGCCATCCGGCAAGATAGTCCCTGGTTGTCAGACCGACATTGACAAAAAGAGGATACTTGCCGATTTTGTGGAAGGAGACAATTTTGGCGGTATTATCCCAGCTGGTAGGGGTAAAGAAGGTCCCCTCCGGCTTACCGGCATCAAACAGCCTGCGCAGTTCAGGTGACATGGTCTTGTTGCCGACGATAGAGCCGATCTCCTTGGGCGCCGGATAACGGGCAATTATCCCCATTTCAGCGTCACGCAGGGATATGCCTCCGCTTGGGCCGATATCCAGCGAAGCAAATATTTTTGAAAAGAAATCGAGGGATAATGTCCCCCAGACAACTCCCAGAAAAGCGCCATCCGGCCGGTTGATTCGACGGGCAACAACAACAAGCCACTTATTGCTCAATCGCCCCAGAATCGGTTTCGAGATGAATAGCCCTGCATTGGGGTCTTTTCGACAGGTTTTGAAGAAATCACGGTCAGCAATGCTTACTGTCTTGTCGCTTTTCAAATCTGCTCCGTAGACAATATCTCCTTTTGAGTCTGCCATCAGAAGGTTGTCCACCTCAAGAATGCGCACATGCTGCTTTGCCAAAACCTTATTCATGGCCTGTTTACTTAAACCACCGGATCTGTTGAGCTCGACAGCCTCATCCGAGGCAGAGAGCAGCACAATGTCAATCTTGTCGAGTATATTGGTAATATCATGTTCAAGCAGGCGGGAAATATTTTGGGCACTGATTTTCGCACGTTCTTCGTGCTCATGGTGAAGGTGCCAGGCGAACATGACTACCAGGCAGAGTACGATCAGATTGGCGAAAATGATCCCGGCAGCCAGTCGTACAGCAAAAGCACGTATGGCTTGCTTAAATTCCTTTGGCTGCTCTTTGGATTCAGCGTGAAGATCTTGCATGGCAGCCTCCTCTCATCCCTTCGGTGCGTAAAGTATACCATCCGGGTCATAAATTGGCGCCTGTAGTACGAAAAAATGATAGAGTCAGCCCTGACTGACTGTTAACAGAGACCGTACTCGTTAAAGTGGCTCGAATATTTCATATCCGTTCCGAGTATGTGATTCTGCAGCCAGTCCTTGAGAAAATCCAGTATTTCTATGGTAAACACAAAACCGGCACTCTCCAGTCTCCCATTTAAATCCTGTGCCTTTATGGAGAACTGATCATGCTCGGCCTTATGGGCAGAATACGCTGGGTAATTGAACCGCTGCATATACTTTTCTTCCATTTGAAAATGAGTCTGGGCATAACTTATCATTGAATTGATTATTTCTTTCTGAACCTCACGACCTTTCTGAGAAATATGAGCATCATACAAACGGTTAAGCATATCGATCAAGGCCTTGTGCTGATCATCGATCTCCTTCACCTTGACACTGAACGAATCTTCCCATGGGAAATATGCCATTTTCATTGCCTCCAAATGAATATTTTGTGAACCGACAACAACGATTCACATAAATGAAAAAATAGACGAGCTTGTTGACAGTCATGATTTTGCATCAGCTGTGCCGGATGATCGCTGGCCCTCTCTGAGCACGGTTAGCGTCAATATCAGTGGCGATGCAGCAAAAAAATATTGTCGCAGATAAAAATGAACAACTAATTATCCACCTAATCCCTCCCTTTTTGACACCTCACTGTGCGAAGCGTGCGGCCATCTGCCTCTGCAGTTCCTCCGCCGATACATCCTCGACATGGGTGGCCAGGTTCCAGATATTGCCGAACCGGTCTTGCGTCGCCGTTTGTCATGGATCACTTCTCCGCTATGGCCAGATGCACCCCCAATCCGGCAAATGCGGCGGCAAAGCTGCGGCGCAACCAGACCTGAACCGGCTCCGATTCGATGACGGTGGTGCGGAAGGCATGGGCCAGCAGCCCGTAGATGACAAAGACGACAAAGGTCATGGCCATGAAGACGCCGCTTAAGAGCAGCAGTTGCATGAGCGGCGCGGCGCCCCCCTGTGTCACGAACTGCGGCAGGAATGCCAGAAAGAAGATAGTCAGCTTGGGGTTGAGAATGTTGAGCAACAGTCCCTTCACTACCAGTGACAGCGCCGTGCTTCGCAATGGCGTGGTGTCCAGGGCGAATGTTGCGGTGTCTCGCCAGGTCCCGTAGGCAATATAAAGCAGGTACGCCGCTCCGGCGTACTTGAGGGCCTGAAACGCCAGGGCGCTGGTGTGCATGATGGCGGCCAGACCGCAGATGGTTGCCAGTAGATGGGGAATGATCCCGGCAGTACAGCCGAGCGCCGCATGGATGCTGGCCGTGCGCCCCTGGGCGATGCCGGTGGATACGGTGAAAATCACGCCGGTACCGGGGATCAGAACGACGATGAGCGAGGTGATAAGGAATTGGGTGCTGATCATAAACAGACTCCTTCACGATTCTACGTATAAATAATGCGTTAAGTCATAATTCCAACTTATAGCGCGCGTAGGGTGCCCCAGCGATGGGATTCAGCACTTTGTCCATCACAAATCCCATCCGTAGATAGAGCGGCAGTGCGACACTCATAACCGGGCTGGTGTGCAGGCCGATGCAGTCGGCCCGATCGCGCCGGGCGCGACGGATGCATTCCTCGGTCAGCCTTCTGCCGATCCCTTTTCCCCGACAGGCCGGATGGGTAACAAGCATACGGATGGTCGGCCAACCTTCGGGGAACATGTCAGGATTCGAGGTCGTTGGAGGCATATAGCAGACCGCGCCTAAAATACTGCTCTGATCGGCGGCGACTATCAGTTCGCCTTTGGCCGCCAGACTGGACATATTCCCAATCGCTGCCAGCATAGCGTCCCACTGGCCGGGGTCATAACCGGGCTTCAGCACTTGCCATGCCTCAACCGCCAGTTCGTTGATTGTGAAATAGTCTTGCTCAAGGGCATTTCTGATTTCGTAGTGTCGCATCGTCTTTCTTCCTCGATAATTCCGGTTTCATTTCGGGGTAATTTCCTTTTTCCAACCAACATAAACCGCAATTGGTACGGTATACATTACCGTTTCACCGTCTCTCCGAGCATTAATTCCAAGACGGTCTATTCCGATGTCATTTGTGACCATGTCTCTCAATTTCGGTTCGTCTCCTGGTTTTGGAAAGGATGCCCGTAGTTGAGTTTCCAACTCGATATTGACGCCATAGGTGCTCTGTCGGCAATCAAGCAGACCGGAATCTTGAAAAAACGCAGCAAACTCTTCATGAGTCAAGGCGTGGGTATGGGAAGGATCGCGCATGATTTCCAGTTGGTCGTAAAACTCAGACTTTGATGATTCCACTGCTACGTCTGCAACCATCACGCGACCACCCGGGCGGCACACCCTTATCATTTCCGACAACGCCTTTTCCGGTGTCAGCAAGTGATGAAAGCTGTAACGGGTTATCACCAGTGAAAATGAGTTGTCGGCATAGGGCAGCGGGACCGCTTCTCCAATGGCCCAGGTTATGTTTTCAAGCTGCTGTTCCTGCTGACGCTTCTTTGCCTGCTCAATCATCGCCGGTGTAATGTCTACTCCGGTCACATGCCCGGCATGCCGGGCGAATTCGCAGGCGACCAGCCCCGGACCGCACGCAACGTCCAGCACAGTATCATCAGAACAAACGCCAGAAAGATTGATGAGTGTCTGCATAGCATCCAAGTGCCCAGGCACTTGTGCAAACGGAATGGCCTGGCGCGAGAATTGTTCGTCAATTTTGGCTTGATGCATCTGTTCTTTTTGACGGTTCATAATAGCTTCTCCTTTTAATGATGAGGTAAGGAGATAATACCTTGCAATGAGTCTGGCTGTCTTGCTATGCTTAGACAATGAGTGTCGGAAAATTGCCAAAATTGTTGCCAATAGAAATTGGATACAGAATTGACCCGGCGTTACCGATTATCCCTCTCGCAATGCAGGTTAACCAGGCGGGTTGCGCTGCGCCCCATGTTCACCCTCGTGGACAATTTATCTACGCCAGTAGTGGTGTCATGAGGGTTGTGTGCGGTCGAGATGTCTGGGTGGTACCTCCTTCACAGGCGGTATGGGTACCGCCAGAAATCGAACATGAAGTATATTTTCCCGGAGAGGTTTCATTGCGCAATCTCTTCATTGCCCCTTCGGTTTCAGCAGATTTGCCGAAAGTTTGCACGATTGTTAAGGTGTCGCCCCTGTTACGCGAATTGATTTTAAAAGCCGTACTTGTTGGGGACAACTATGTGCCTGAAAGCCCAGGTTATCGGCTTATGATGGTGATTCTCGACGAACTGCGTCAGGCAGAGCCAACAGAACTTCACTTACCAATGGGCCGTGACGAAAGACTTCTGCGAGTATTAGAGGCATTGCTAAAAAATCCTGGAGCCCCCCGTGAACTGGATGAATTGGCTTCGATTGCCGGTGCCAGTCCTCGCACGCTATCACGCTTATTTGTTCGCGAGACGGGTCTGACTTTTGGTGCATGGCGGAAAAGGCTTCTTTTGCAGGAAGCTATCGACCGCCTGGGAAAAGGCCAAAATGTTACTTGTGTGGCCTTCGATTTAGGCTATCAGAGCCTTAGCGCGTTTATCGAAATGTTCCGTCAGTCGCTCGGGGCATCTCCGGGACAATATTTGCGGCAGAACCACAATTAATCGATATCCTCAGCACAAATCCACGGCATTAGTTGCCTGGCCCCATCTCACCCTCTGGCTGATGAATAAGATTCAAGTATTGGGATGTCTAAAATAAGCAGCCAGCTTCATCGACCGGGGCCTGATCACGGTCCGTATCGGTATAATCGCGCACCACCTGTGCCACTCGAATGCGGTACTTCTCGAACAGTTCGTCCTTCCCTTTCTTCTGCGCCAGCCGGTGTTCCAGCAGATTGCGCCACGCCTGCACCACCTCTTCGTTCTCCCAGAACGAGAGGCTCAATACTTTGCCCTCATCATTGAGACTCCGGAACCGCTCAATAGAGATGAATCCGGGACGATTTTGCAGAAACTCCCGCAAATTGGCGGCAATGGCCAGATATTCGGCCATGCCTTCCTGTGTCGGGTAGACTTCGAAAATGACGGCAACCATTTACTCCCCCGAGGCAGCAATTGTTTTGCTGGATTTTCTCCCACCGAATAGAGCCAATTCAAATATCTTGAAGAAACAGTCAACATCCGCAAATCCAATCTCACGAAGCCATGCGCACTGAGCCTGAACCGGTGCAAGGATATTCTCGGCCTTGTCCGGACGATTGTAATGTTCATGAGCGATTTCCTCCCGTGATTTCGACGGGTCGTTGGCTCGGTGGAATTCATAAAGATGGTCGATGAAATAATTGTCGAATAGGTTTTCACCGGATGGTGTAGCCGATGCCACATGCTCAAGATTGAGAAAGACGCCTCCACTGTTCACCATTGTGAAGATCTCTGAGTACAGCGCTTTTTTTCGAAGATCGGGCTGATGATGAATGGCAAAACCCGATACCACGACGTCAATCGATTCAAGAAAACCAATCGTGTCCATCCAAGAGGGCGAAGAGAAATCTACTTTAATTATTGAAGCTCGCACTCTGTTTTCAAGCTGCTTTTGTGCCGCCTCTAGCATGGGATCGGAGAAATCGGCGAAAATCACCCGGGCATCCGGGTACCGGTCAAGCAGAAAGCGGCCCAGCGCACCGTCGCCGCACCCCAGATCAAGAATGCAACGTGGATGTGGGCACCAGGATCGTACGATATGGTCAATCAGTTCCAGTTGCAAGCTGGCTGCGGGAATCGCTGAGCGAACACCCTGGAGAAAAGCATTTGCCGACTCTTCAGACTGCCAATGACTTTGATTTACTATCATTTGCACTACCTCCAATTTTCAACCTTCATCTCCATTCAATACCCCATAGGCACCTTCATTCCGCAAGTATACAGTATGCTGACATCCAGCCAGATCCCTTCTGCGGTCGCCAGTCTGGCCACCTCCTGCAAATGCTCCTGCCGGAAACGCTCCAGGGCGTCCGGTTGCAGCTGCTTGAGCATACCGCGAAAACCGGCGTTCCAGATCAGATCCCACCAGTTACCGGCATCGGCAAGATAGAAACCCATATTTTTCTGCTCCACCCGGATATCCGTCAGACCAGCCCGCTCGTATAGCTCCCGGCACCCGGCCTCGGTGGCTATGCGTTTCCAGGTCTGGGGCGGCAGTTGCACGCCGTAATCGATCAACCGCCCGATCATCAGCTCCCGGAGCGGATTGAAGTAGCTCTCCTGGAAGTTGCAGATGGCCACCGTGCCACCATCTCGAACCAGAGCGGCGATGCTGGACAATTGAGTGTCCATGTCCTCGACAAAAAAGATGCCGAAAGCGCAGGTTGCCACATCAAAACCGGCCTCACTAAGCGCGATATCCTGCATGTCCATTTCGACGAATTCGACGTTGCTTATTCCCTGCTGTGCCCTCTTGTTACGGGCCTGCGCCAGCATCCCGGCAGAAAAGTCGATCCCCAGCACCGAACCGTGCGGCAACCGGTCGGCCAGCGCCAGGGCCACGTTGCCGGTGCCGGTAGCGATGTCGATAACACGTTCATCACCGCGCAGGTTCAGGGAGGCGGCCATCTCCCGGGCGCTGGCAGGAAAAAACCGCAGTGCCGGGGAGTCGTAAGCGTCGGAAACGGTGTTAAAGGTTTCTCTGATGATGGCGGTGCGTTGAGCGTTTTCCACAATATTGTCCTTTCGTTGGTGTACGCTCAACGCAATTGCCAAAGCAGGCGGTAGAGCGGAGCCAACTGCTGAAAGCCGGACTGTATCTCTTCCAAAAGCTGCGCCGAGAAGAGGCGGCTGGGGGGGCGATTGCAGACCAGGTAAAGGTTTTTACGCATATGCCATTGCTGGAGGTCATCGGGGAGCGCCGCATTCAACGGGCGTTTGTAGCTCTCGCCCGCGACAACGAACCGGTCCTGTCCGGCCAGCCAGGCAATCTCCTCACGGAAACGCTCAGGACTGCTTTCAATATACTGCCGAAGTCGGTCCATGGTGTCTTTAGCGGCGCAGTAGAAACCCATGCCGTAACGGTAGCCTTCGGCGTTAATCTCAAAATAGAAACAGGGAGTCTCCTTCCAGTCAGGGCGGTAACGCTTGAAGGTGAGCCACATGCGGCATTTATACGGCGACTTGTCGCGTGAAAAGCGGGTGTCGCGATAGATGCGGGAGATGGTTTTGTCCACCGCCGGCATAGTAACCAGTTCGCCATCGATAGCCACCATGGTATTGGCCAGTGCGGCAACGAGGGATTTAAGCGGCTCCAGCAGGAACTCCTCGTAATCTGAACGATGGGCCTCGAACCAGTCCTTCCGGTTGTTGGCTGCCAGCTCCTCAAAGAAGGCCAAAGCCTGGGGGGAGAATCCGGGAAAAGAACTACTCATAATTTATCCATCCTTTTGCATTGCCCTCAAATCCGCCTCTCCAGACTCTCCGGGTAGGGATACTCCATGTGACACGCCGTGCTGCGGGCAATGGCCTCACCATAATACTCTGCGGTGACCAGCAGCGCCAGATCGATCCCGGCCGAGATTCCGGCGGAGGTGAAGAGGTTGCCGTCTCGAACCACATGCTGCCGCTCCTCGACAATCACATCCGGGAACGACTCCTTCATCCACAAAAGCGACTTCCAGTGGGTCGTTGCCTGCCGCCCGGCCAGCAGCCCGGCTTTACCGAGCAGCATGGCGCCGGTGCAAACCGAGGTAAGGGTCGCCACTTCAGCTGCCCGCTGTGCGATCCACTTCATCAACCGCTCGTTGTTTATCTCCCGCCGCGTCCCCCAGCCACCTGGCACCAATAACATATCCAGTGGCGGGCATTCGGCTGTGGTCACATCGGGCAGTGTCCGCATGCCGCCGCTGTTCCTGACCAGATCGGCCTTTTCAGCCACCAGCAGCACATTGAACGGTGAAGGTTCTTCCCGACGGTTCTCCTCATTCAGCCGCACCGAACTGAACACCTCGTACGGGCCGCAGTAGTCCAGCACTTCAACGTCATCAAAAATCAGTATGCCGACGGTGGTACGCTTCAGCATGGCTGTCTCCTGTTAGTTCAACAATTGTTCGGCGTAGCCGCTGCCCACAAGGGTTTGCTAGTTTTTACAGGCTCAGTCACGCGTAATGGGCAAAGACCTTCACAACCTTGTCATCCGGGCCAAAATGAAACACTTCGGCCGCAAGGCGTCCCCTCGCCCCCTTGTAATACAGGGTGATTGAGTTCACCCCCACCAAAATGGTTACCAGCTCGAAGCGCAGATCCGGGATGAGGCCGAGAGCCTTGGCCCAATAGGAGCCCACCGCTTCCTTGCCGTGCAACCGGCCGCTCGGCTCTCCGGCAATCTGGACGATGTACGGTGAATTCATCTCGAAATCGTCGGCATAGTGGGCAAGAACCCGCTCCAGATCGTGGCTGTTCCAGGCATTGATCCAATCGTCTGCAAAATGTTCGGCAAAGGCATTGTCAATCATGTTTTGTCTCTCCTCTATCGGCGTGTCCACCGATCCGTCCAAACAGTTTTCAGATAAGATTGTATTCCTTCATAATGCTTCATATTGGCAGCCAATTTTGCCTTATTGCCATCTTCCAGCGGGCAGAGCGCAGAGCGGCAGACGCACATCTCCCGAGGCCTTACCCATCAGTATCAGGGCGGTCTTGACCGGCACCGGATTGGTTTCGATGAACATCGCGCTGCTGATCTTGAGCATCCGAGGGAACACCCCCCTGAAAGCCACCTTGTAAACAGCAATACTTCGCCAACAATGTTCCTGTCAACCCTGTCTGCAGTAGTTGACAATACTCTCCACATGAATGGCGGTCGTATTCAGAAACGGGATGCCAAAATCGCCTTTATCCAGGATCAGCGGCAATTCAGTACAGCCGAGAATCACTCCGTCGATTTCGTCCGAGGCTATCATACGGGCAATAACAGCCAGTAGCCCTTTTCTCGTCTCATCGGTAATTATTCCGAGCTCTATTTCGGTCATCAGCTTGTCATGGATATAGTCCTGATCAGTTGCTGAAGGCACAACGACCGAGACTCCCCGAGCGGAAAATTGCGGTAAGAAGAAGTTGCTCTCCATAGTGAACCTTGTTCCCAGCAAACCAACCTTCTTCAACCCAAGTTCCGTTGTTTTGTCCAGAGTCGCCGAGACAATACTCAGCAACGGCAGAGGTGAGTTTGCCTGAATCTCATCAAAAACAATGTGCGGGGTATTGGCCGAAATAACAGCGAAATCAACACCGGCGCGGTGCAGTGCCTTGATCTTTGCAACCAGCAGGCATGTCAGACGACCCCACTCCTGTCGCGAGACGAGCGCCAGCACCTCCTCCAGGTCAACGCTGTAGATAACTATTTCCGGAGCAGTTAAGCTCCCTTCCATCCGAAATGACGCGATGATACTTTTATAGTAATCAACCGTTGATTCCGGGCCAAGGCCGCCGATAATGCCGATCAGTTTCACATGAATTTCCTCCCTTCTTAGAAATGCCGCATTGACTTTTGGGTTGTCAAATGCCAGCTTTTGGCGCTCCAGCGAGAGTCAGCCTGATTGTCAACTGTATCGGTACGGCATCGGGACATTGAATGTCAAAAAAGCAATCGGACAGCGACTCCAGCACTACGAGCCCTTCCCCCTCCCTGACAAAGCTGTCGCCGCGCTTAAGGAAAAAATCACGGGAATCATCGGCGCGGGTCAACCATACCGCTCCCTCCTTCACCCGGATAACGGGGCTTGAGGCAGATGCCAGTGACATAACTTCACCCTTTTTCAGGAGGTATTCCATTGCTCTACTCCTCTCTCCCGGCCTATCCGCTTTCGCAAATATTCCAGGCGTAACCTGCGAAAGGTTTAAAACAATTAAAACCGTTCACGGTACTCTATCGGGGTTATCCCCATACGCAGGCGGAACACTCGCCGCAACTGTTCGGCTGATGAGAAACCGCTCCCGGTTGCTACCATCTCCATAGGACAGGCGGTGTCTTCCAGAAGACGAATCGCCCGCTCCAGGCGGATCTGGTCGAGATATTTCAGCGGCGTCTTTCCCGTTTCCTTCAAAAATATCCGCGCAAAATTGCGCGGGCTCATGGCGGCCTTTTCAGCCATATCTTCGATTGAAAGTTTGAGATGGGCGTTTTCCTCCAGCCAGGTGAGCAGGCGGGCCAGCGGTCCTTCAACGGCCATTTGCGCCCGCAGCTGGATGCTGAACTGGGTTTGCCCCCCAGGTCGCTTCAGATACAGCACCATCCTGCGCGCAATCGACAGGGCCACCTTCCGGCCGCAATCCTCCTCCACCAGCGCCAGCATCAGGTCTATGCCGGTGCTGATACCTGCCGAGGTGGCAACCTGCCCATCCCGCACATAGATGGCATCCGGTTCAACCGTTAGCCCCGGGTATTCCCTGCGCAGGCGCTCAACATCCATCCAGTGCGTCGTCACCCGCCGCCCATCCAGGAGCCCGGCTTCCGCCAGCAGGAACACCCCGGTGCAGACCGATACAAGACGCCGCACCTTGGGGGCGCTTGTTTTCAGCCATTCGATGAGCTTTCTGTCTGTCAGCGCACGATTCAGATGCTCATCCGGACTTCCGATCACGACGAGCGTATCGATATCCCGGCCGGCATCGTGCCAGCCAGCATCGGCGATCATACGCACTCCCGAAGAGGTGGCAAATGGCCCAGCTTCGGATGCGAGCAGTTTGATGTCGTAGGCAGGTTCACTGCCCCCTTGCTCCCGAATACCCCTGTTAACCAGCTCAAAAACCTCGATTACCCCTGCGGTGTCGTGGATTTCAACCCCTTCATAGACGACGATGGCAATGGATTTCATCATGTTCTCTCCGCTTTGCTATCTGCTCTGCAACCATTGATGGTCTGGAGATATCATTGCACGAAGCCGGAATTGGCACAATGACAACATACCAGCGGATCCTGCCAAAATATTTTGTTTGATCTTCAGTTATCGGTGTTCTGAAAAGCAAAAGGCGGCCAATTGGCCGCCTTTTGAAATATGATTTAGGTGACTTCAAGCCTACAGATTAACCCGCGCCATCAAAGTTTCGGATAGCGCTCTCCGGCTGCGGCAATTTCGCCTGCACGCTCATAATTCACGACAATGACGCCATTCGGGGTGACTATGCTTTCAGTTACCTTGAACGCTGTCGGCATCGTGCCTTCTGCAAACAACCGCTTTCCAACTCCCAACGTTAGCGGGTATATCATCAGCCAAAACTGATCAACCAAATCATGCTTGATAAGCGTCTGAATGAGGTTGCCACTTCCCCAAACATGCAGATCCGGCCCTTGCTGGTGCTTAATGCCAGCGACTTTTTCCGCAATATCTCCGTTTACAAACAGGGACGGCTGCCACTCGCCGGAAGTCATGGTATGCGAGGTGACATACTTGGTCGCAGCATTGACGCCCGGCCATATGTCCCCATGGTGCGGCCAGTATGGCGCCCAGATATCGTAGGTCTTGCGCCCTAACAACAGGTCGAACGGCTTGTTCATCTGCTTTTTCAGAAGCGCTCCCAGAGTCGGGTCGGCATAGGGCGCTATCCAGCCGCCATACGTAAAACCGCCGCTGGTATCTTCATCCGGCCCGCCCGGGGCCTGGATGACTCCATCTAGAGTGATATGTTCAAGCACAATAACTTTTCGCATGACTGAGTTTCTCCTCCATCCGGACCAATAGCTTCAGTAGCCCACGTCAGTTTGCATCTGAGCCTCGTTTTTCAGCCTGACTCTTTCATGTATGATTACGATGATTTTATCGCCGGCAACAATGAACTGTTCCGGCTCACAACTTCCTTCAGCCCAAGTGTGTGCATGATGGGGTCAGGCCTGCAACGCTGCATTTTACTCTCTTTTTGCAGTTTTGCAGGCACGACCCCAAGTAACCTCACGACTCTTGATAAACCCCGAATACCCGAAGCTCCTGATCACAGCGACACGCTTTCGCTAAACGTGCGGCCCATGCGATGGCCTCCTTACTTGAAGGCAGCTCAAGTACAGTGAATCCACCATTGAGCGGAGGCGCCCACGGGTAGCCTCCCTCAGCGACTGAGCCATGGGCCGAAACTAGAACGGGTGGTACTGTTTCATCAATACCACCGCCGAAAACGTAGACGCCCGCTTCCTTCGCCTCGCGTATCACCGCATGAGCGTCTCGACCCACCGCCTCCCACTCGCTGTCGGGTACATTCATTGCGGCACTGGGAAATGAAATTAGATACTGTGCCATGATCTTCTTCCTCTAAGAATTTTGCTGTTAGTGATTCAGTCCATGCCTAATCGGGTAGGAGGCGGGGACTCCCCTGCTATTCCTCGACAAGCATGACAGCGGCGCTCTTCGCGACCACGGAACGCTTCCAAGATGCAACCTCAGCCGCGGCGTGCCGCTTCGATTGCTGCGATGTCGATCTTTTTCATCTGCATCATCGCCTCGAATGCGCGCTTGGCAACAGCGGGATCGGGATCGGTTACCGCTGTCGTCAGTGCCACCGGGGTAATCTGCCACGACAGGCCCCATTTGTCCCGGCACCAGCCGCAGTTACTCTCTTCGCCACCGTTGGCGACAATGGCGTTCCAGTAACGATCTGTCTCTTCCTGGTCAGCGGTTGCAACCTGAAACGAGAATGCCCAGTTGTGCGTGACCTCGGGTCCGCCATTGAGCCCGAGGCAGGGGATGCCCATCACGGTAAACTCGACCGTCAACACATCCCCTTGCTTGCCTGACGGGTAGTCCCCCGGTGCCAGGTGTACTGCGTCGACGGATGAATCGGGAAAGGTTGCGGCATAAAACCGCGCTGCCTCCTCGGCGTCGCGGTCGTACCAAAGACATATTGTGTTCTTTGCTTGCTTACTCATTGCAGTTCTCCTTTGTGATTAAACTGTTCAGAAAAACTTGAATTATGTCAGTGTATTCAACTTGTTTTTCCACTTACCGGGACAACAAAAGTGCTGTCAGTTGTTGGCGGTTCCGTTCCCGGTTTTGAGAACGGAACCGCCAGTCTCCTTTACTTGGTGCAAAAGAGAGCTGATGCCCGCGTGCTCATCTCTTCCGGAGACACGTCTTCGACGTGGGTAGCAATGGACCACTTGTGACCAAACGGGTCGATAACCGTTCCCATGCGGTCACCCCAGAACTGATCCGATACCGGCATCACCGACCGTGCACCGGCCTCAACAGCCCTCTTTACAACGTCATCCACATTTTCAACGTAGAGGACAATCGACACCGTAGTTCCTCCCCGTGTCAATGGCCCGAGTGCATCCCAATCGGGACATTCGTCGCAGAGCATGATCGGCGAATCCCCGATCTTGATTTCGGCGTGCATTACCTTGCCGTCAGGCCCCGGCAAGCGAGCCAGTTCGTTGGCACCGAAGACATCTTTATAGTATTCAATGGCCTTGTCAGCGTTTGCTGTAACCAGATACGGAGTGACCGTGTGGTATCCTTCCGGAATTTTTCTAACTGTGGTTGTCATGATCTGTTCTCCTTTTTTGAATATATCTCTATTTACTTTTCTGCCAATCTTTTCAATCCTGCCAGCCCTGTCTCAAAATCCTGTCCGACCATCTTATCCATGTTGAAAAACAGTCCCATCAGCTTGCTGACAAAGTTGCTCTTACCACTCATGGCCCACCTGACAGTGGTGGCATCACCAATGGGTATCAGGGTGAATTCCACGCGATTACGGCAGTTGAACGGCTTGAGCATCTGCAGATCCATGGCGATCCTTGTCGGCGGAACCGACTCGGTGATCGTAATGCTTCCCTCACCGACTTCCCGGTTACCCATCCAGGCGGAACTGGCGCCTACTCCGCTGGCAGCGCCGCTGTAGGTCTTCTTCATTTCGCGGTCTTTGTTGTACGGAGTCCAGGCGTCCCACTGATGGAAGTCATTGATGAGCGGGAATATTTTCTCCGGAGCTGCCTTGATAGTGGCCGAGCGTTCAACGCTGAACGTATCGGGCCGGAAGGCGGCAAAGACGAGAATAACTGCTATCAGAACGGCTACACCAATAAGAATTTTTA
>JACABD010000037.1 GCA_013377075.1 Geobacteraceae bacterium
TATTATTCCAGGTCGGAGCAGTACCGGTTCCTGAGTTGAACTTGCCGGTATGGCAGTAGGTGGCACTACAAGTTATAACACCGCCAACCCTGGTAACGATTGGAGTATGACCTTGATTCTTTGAAGGATAACCGAAAGTAAGTGTTGCAGTTGTTCTGTTATCAAGCTGAGCATGATTTATGGCTTTACCTGGAAGAGCGGTAGCATCATGGCATGAACCGCAATGAACCTTGTTCGGTGTCACCAGTGAAGCATTGAGGTGCTCCTGATGGGTACCACCACGAACAGTTGTGCCGGTATTGCGACCGGTATCAATATTACTGCCACCTGGTGCTACTGTAGCTGCAGAATTGTTTGTGAAACCAAGTGACTGCGAACCATGGCAACGGAGACACTTAGCTGTTGGAACTGAAGCGCCCCAGGCCGGTGACTTCTGACCGTGGCAGACAGCTGAGCTACATGTAACAGTACCTGACGGGGGAGTGTTACCTGCCCCGGAACCGGCAACAGCGGAATCAAGCTTGACAACTACATCAGCCTTTACTTTGGCCGTTTTACTGGAGTAGTTACCATGGACTGCAGTACCTGTACCGCCACCCTGGTGACAGACGGAACAGGCATAAGCAAATGCCATATGAGCTGAGTGGCTACCGCTGATGTTCGGGAAGGCGTTACCATTTGGAGCAGCGTTAGCAGCTGCAGCGCCTGAACCGTGGCAATCCCAGCAGCCTGGTGTAGAGCCCTGGAAGTTGGTGCTATTTATGTGGCAGGTTGTACAGACAACAAGTGTTGCATCATTACGCGCTGCCGGGGGATAGGTGCCGCCGGTTGCAGTAGTGTGGCAACTGTTACACATAGTGAATGGATATACTCCGGTAGCATCGGCCTTATGCCTGGAGCCACCATAACTCCATACGTGGGCGGATGCTTCTACTTTACCGTTTATATGGAGATTTTTGTCCTTGATATTATTTGACGCATCGACAACAGCACCATGACAAGTGTAGCAGGTTTGTGAAGCAGAGTGGCTATTTGAAGTCGGCGGATAACCGTGACATCTCGAACAGGCATTAACTTTATCGGTGTAATTGATCATCGCCGAATAGTTCCAATAAGGTTTGCGATAAGTACCACCGACCTCACCGTTTTTCATACGACTACCGTGACAATAGACACTGGAGCATGTTGCTGCCTTGTTTGCAGTACCTTCTGTGTACCCAGCAAATGCCGTGAGATATGAAGGAGTACCAGCTTTAGCAACACCAATCAGAATTGTTGCAGTTGATGCTTGCGCAAATGTTAGTGTTTGATTGCCATAACGTGGTGTATCGGTATGGCCTGCATCAAACGGATTAGACGGGACTCTGTGACACTCGTTACACTTGATCGCCTTCATATAAACAGAGGAGAGGTGCTTGAAGTGAGAACCGACACGATAGTCATTTGAAGAAGCAGTTCCGTCCGTGCTGATACCTTTGTTTACGCCAGTGCCGTAGCCTGGAGCAAAGAACTTGCGGTTAGCAGCAGTGTTTGGTAGAGCTGCAGATGTCGTTGCCTGGCCATGACAATGGACGCAGGTATTATCATTGTTGACTGAAGAACGCTCAGACCATGAGCTACGTGTTTTACCACCGTGACAGGATATGTTCCTGCAGGTTTGATCTGTACCAGCAGATCCCTGGCCTGACTTCTTATAGGCAGTGTATGTGCCATAGGCAAGGTTGGTGAAGTAAATGGTTTTTGAACCGTTTGCGTGTTTGGTAGCACCTGTATAGTCCACAAGTGCAATGTTGCTGGCAGCTGTCTTGCCGTGACAAATCTGGCAGTTCATCTGCGCAGCGGTGTATTTGCCAAGATGCTGACCATGGGTGGTGGAAAGTTTAAATCTATTTGCGCTTGTGGTGTATCTGTTTTGGCCAGCTGAACTACGACCGCCGTGGCAGGAGAGGCATGTGTCTGTTGTGCCCCAGTTAAGACCGGTGGCGTACTGAAGGGGGTTGGTACGTCCGTTACTATGGCAACTTACGTTGTTACAGTAGCCGAATGCAGGAGTATTTGTTTTTGCGATCAATTTCCCGGCCGAATATGCATTTCCAGGCACGCTGCTGCCGGAAATATTCTTGTAACCAGTACTGTGGTCATAGGTGGTGTTGTTGTAATGGCACTGTGTACAAACCATGTTGTACTGGTTAGCGTTGCCGCCTGCATGCTTGTCGTGTGAACCAGCGAATTGACCACCCGGGACGTTACGGGCAGTACCATTCTGAGGAGGATAGCCGTGGCAGTCACCACAGGTATTGACAGTATTGTAATTAGTGCCGGTATTTGTTACCGGGGTGAGCCCGATACCGGCAAGGACACCGGATACGGCTGCCGAAGCAGTAACTGTCTGGTTGTCAGCTGCGTTTGTCACAACCGATTCAGCGCCGGCGCCAATATTCATGTTTGCACCGGCATATTCACGAACCTTTGCTGCTGTACCAGTCGTGTTAAGTGTTGCTCCGGCAAAGTTGGAAATAAAGGCTGCCAGACCGTTGTTGCCGACTATGCCGCTGACGGCAAAGTTTGCAGTAGTAAGAGTCGCTGTGCTCCCTGAGGCAGCACCAGCACCGCTTATCGGCGACCCCTGATTAACACCGTTATATACGGCAGCAGTAACGTAAGTGGCAGTCAAACCGGCGACACCAGTATTTGTTACTACAATGTTAGCTTTAGATGTTGCAGTTGCGTTCCCCAACACTTGATAACCGACCCAGATCTTGTTGAGACCGGTAGTGTTGGTAGCAGCGGCAATATTTGTTACCGGCGATCCGCCGTATGTAACTGTAAGTGCCGGGGTACCTGACGTGTATTTGGTAGCAACCGCCACAAGGAGTAGCCTGTTATTGCCAACACCAACAGTAAAGGAACCTGTCAGGCTGCCGGAAGCCGAGTTGCTGACAATCGCCGGCAATGCTGGCCACTGGGTGACAGCGTCGACTGACGCCGCTGCCACCTGTGGAGAGATCAATCCACCCAGCGCACAGACAGTTGCTGCCAGTACAAGAAGGAGAGCGCTTCTTAGTTTCATTGTTAATCTCCTGTAAATATATTCACACATTATGTTCAGTTTCATATTTACCCCCCCCCGTTAGTAAGTCGACCAGATTGGTGAGGTTCTGTAGTGGCAGTCTGTGTTGGAGCATGACTTCGGATTAACCGATGAAGATGTTCCGCTCTGACCATTGTACTTGGCGTGCAGCGTACCAAATTGACGCGATGTAGATGCAGTACCAAAAACAATACTGCGTGGGTTGCCAGGTGTTGCTGTTGTGTGCTGTGCCGAATCAGTAGTATGGCAGACACCGCAAATCACATTAAAGGTTGCACCGCCAAATGTATCGCCGGATGCGTTCATGGTCACACCAGGGTTTCTGGCAAGCAGGTAGTTAATATGCTTGATGTGAGCGCCGACCCCCTGGTTATTAGCACCGTAGTTTGAAGTCCATGAATCTGTCGGCAGATAACTGTGACAGCTGTTGCAGGACATGGTGACTTCTACGCTGCCATTAACATGGAGATTCTTGTCAGTAAAGACGTTACTGACACTGGTCGGTGCTGCTAGTACGTTATAGTGACAAGTCTTACAGCTGGTGGATACTTTAGCGATCGAACTGATGTTACTCAGTGTCTTTACGCCGATAGACAGGTGTGTTCCTGTTTGTGGCGGCATGGCGTGGCACTTGATACATTCGCCAACTGTATTGCCGGATTCCCTGACTATTCCGGTAATATTCCAGAACGGTGAAGCCATGCTGCCGGTCTTGCTCTGACCGTTGTGACAGTAGACATTGCTACACTGGAAGATACCGCCTACCCGCCCGACTGTAGGAGTTGTGATTGTAGCCCTTGCCCCACGGAAAGAGAGGGTAGCTGTTGAGTAGTTCCAGTGGCTGCCAGAACTCATATTGGTTACCGGCAGGTGACATTCACCGCACTTGACCGGAGCGGAAATGACATTAGATACAAGGTGACGTTGGTGAGCACCGACTCGTGCTGACGTCGCTGCACTGTTCACCATTGATGTATCGGTACCCTCATTGTTGTAGCCCGGAGCGATCATTGCTGAAGAGTAGTTAGTGAGGTAGTCAGCAGTTGTTGTAGTACCGTGACACTTGGTGCAGCTTCTTACACCGGCTGCGCCTGAGTTGGCAGACTTGGCACCGCCCCAGACCGGCTGTGCCTGGCCGTGGCAGATTACGTTGCTGCATGTTACCTGATTGACGTTCTGCACTGCTGCCGCATTTGGTCCTACATATGCCTTTGTTTTATTGAAGACTAGATCCAGTCCGCTATTAAGGTGAGCAGTTGAGATAGGCCTGAACCTGTTTGCAGTCAATGCATCGCCTGTTTTTCTGTGACAGTCAGCGCAGGCTGTTGTATCAGCCATGCCGGCAAGGTGACCCTGGTGGAGGTTGGATGTTGGGGAATTAGCACCACCGTTGACATAGTCAGGATAGCCGAGAGCATTACTGCGACCATGGCACTGGTTGCAGGTAGTAATTGTGTAAGATGAATTCCAGTTTTTGCTGGCAGTCATATTTACATAAACAATTGCACGCGGGTTACCGTTGGAGTGACAGTAGACGCTATTACAGTTGCCGTTTTTCCCGGCAGATGTATCAAGACCTTTATTGGCCTTTGCACCGGAGTAGTTCACTGCTGCATTTACGTGCAGTTTCTTATTAGCAAGCGTGATGTTGTTGGTATTGGAAATAACCTGAGCATGACAGTCAACACAGTTATAACCGTTGCCCCTTCCCATGAACTGGTTTGAAGAGTAGTTCATGTGAGCATCATGCTTACCTGAAAGGGTAGATCTTTTTGCTGGGACTGTCGTACTCTTCTTGCCGTCGTGACAGAAGAGACAGTTTTGTCCAGCTGCAACCGGAGTCGTCGTCCAGTTAAGGAAGGTGATTTTTGGTGCCCCACCTTTGCCATCAGAGTGACAGTAACTTGTGTTACATGAACCGGCAGTAAATTTGAAGCCGTTGTCGTTCTTGCTGTTTGCAGTGCCACCATATGAGTAGATACCGCGTTTGCTGCTGGTCGCCGGTGTCGCAGAGGAGATCCCGTAGAATACCCTGGCAGCGCTGTTGGCAGAAGCAGGCTTGAGGCTGTGTTTGGCTACGTTATCGTCATGGCAGTGAGCGCAGTTGAAACGGTAGCTGTTTGTGTCGCTGATATCACGAACTGTATCGGTATAAACCGTAGGCAGCGATGTGTAGTTGTAATGTGTTGCGTGGCGACCTGACCATGAAACGTCAGATGCCTTAGTTGATGCGGAGTGGCAGGAGTTACACTGGGTAGTGCCGTTGCCCCACTGAGGTGATGATTTAACGCCGTGGCAGAACGTGTTGGAACATGACCCAAATGCAGCTGAGCCTGAAGGCTTCAATTTACCAGTAAGGTAAACAGAACCTACAGAGTAACTATTTGGCTGAAGCTGAATGTAACTGGTGAAGTTAACAAAGACGTTGCCATCGGCATGCATGTTATCAAAGCCGTCGCCACCATCCTGATGACAGTAACCGCAAGGTACGTTCATACCGGATGTTGTGTTGGCATGTTTGAAGTGACTACCTGTGGAGGTTCCGACAGGCTCAACAGCGAAGTTCTTGTGACAGGAACCGCAGTAAACATCGCTGCTCTTGCCCCATTGCGGTGTGGCATAATTGTTTGGCAAACCTTGACCAAGACCTGTTTTTCCTTGAACATCGCTATGACAGTAAATTTGTGAACAGGTACGATAGTCTGTACCGTTATTTCGAGGGACCAGACCCATTATAGTCCCGGAAGACATGCCGTTATAGGCGGCATTTGGGCCGAATACCGGGCTGGTACGATCAAGCTGCCAAGAGATACCTCCCTTGATGTGTGTTCCGTTATCCGGAACAACACCGTGGCAGGATTGACAACCAACAGCCATAACTTTAATGGCATGGCGCTGGTGAGATCCACCGGTAGGTGCGTTTGCGTTATCAGTACCGTGACAGTCACCACAGACAACAGCACCTTCCCAGTTAGGTGTTGTATTTGCACCACCGCCGATAGGCTTCAGGTTATTACTATCGCTACCACTCCCATTGCCGGTACCGCCACCATGGCAGTAAAGGTTTGAGCAGGTGACTCCCTTGACATTCGATTTTGCCAATGTAGTACCGGCGCTTGTGGCAGACCAGTGCGGCCCGTTGACACTGTTGGTATACCCTGTAAAGGTACCGGTGGTAACTGCACCGCCAAGACCATTGAATCCGATCTCTAGCGTGTTGCTCGGCATTGCTCGGGTATAGCCGTTATGGCAGGTATTACAATTTGAGGATATCTGCGGCAGCAACTGGTGAGCGTTGTGTGCACCTGCCTGACCGGATGTCAGCGCGTTCTGTGCCGGTGTTGCCAGACCGTCAACGGTTCCTATGGTGGAGCTAATAGGAGGATTACCGTGGCATCCGCCGCAACCGCCGTCTATCTTGCCGTTAACGTGGAGTTTCTTGTTGGAGAAGCTGAGGCCGTCACCACCGACATGATTGTGACAGTCTTTGCACATCGCAAGGGTTACACCACCAAGGTGCTGTGAGGTTGCACCAAGAGGTGGCATGGCATGACAGCTAGTACAATCGGCATTACCGTTGCCAGTGAGGAATTCCTGATTCCATTTGGGCACTATCCGATTTGCCGGGGCAAGACCGACGTAACTTCCCTGACCGCGGTTGGAGTTCATACCTGCACCGTGACACCAGATATTGTTACAGGTTTTAGTGGCTGCGTTGAAGGTCGGTGTAGAATAATAACCGAAAGTATCACCGTTATGTGAGATTGAGCTGACGTGCGCGAAGGTAGACTCAGCCGGTAGTGCTGAATCGATGTGTCCTGGGGAGAATGGTCCGGTAGGCACATAGTGGCACTGATTGCAGCTGAAAGGTGCAGCGTATGAAGTGAATCGGGCAAATGCAGTTTTTCGCGGAGCATTCAGATTCTGTATATGAATACTATGTGTACCGACACCGGATTCATTGGCATAGGCAGAAGAGCCTGGCCCTTTTGTGCCATAGAAACCGCCTGTTGATGTTGCAGAGCCATGACACTTCTCACAAAGCGGAAGGCCGGATGGTGCTGTTCCCCACGCTCTCTGGAAACGACCGTGGCAATCGCTGTTATTGCAGACACCAAATGCAGTTCCTACTTTTACTTTTGTACCTTTTGAATAGGCGGTGTTTTGTGCAAGACCGTTAAACTCGAAGTCGACATAACCATTAGCATGATTTCCAGGTGTGGTAGTACCACCGTTTCTATGGCAGACGTGGCAGTCAAATGCCACCTCTGCATTTTCATGGTTAAGGTGCGATCCACTGGCATTTGGCAGAGCATGACAGCTTCCGCATGGCGCTGTACCGCCCCAGGTTGCAAATTTATAGTTCTGAGGACCGCCAACACCATTAGCTGCCTGGGTAATATTACGAACGTCACTGTGGCAGTAGAGATTGGTACACTGTCCATATGTTTTGGTGCTATCTGCCATACCGGTTGTTGCACCGGCATTGGAGCCATTGTACGTTGCAGACGTACCAAATGAGGTATATGTAGCCATGGACCATTCAACCTTACCGTTTATATGAGCTGCTCCGGTATAGGATTTATAGGTTCCGTGACACTTTGTGCAGGCAATACCGAGACCAGCACCTGTTGTTGAAGCATGCTTCAGGTGGCTTCCACCCTGGGGAGGAGTTGTGCCGGTTGCATAGTGGCAGCTACCGCAGACGATTTCGTTTCCATCGCCACCCCAGATAGGCTCCTGCTGGGCACCCTGATTAGCATTGCCCGGCCAGTTACCGTGACAGTAGGTTACGCAGGAGTTATTATAATCATTGGTTGTGTTAATAGTTGTACCAGGGCCACCGGTCCAGGCTAGTGGAAAGTTAAGATTTGTTGTCCCCCAGAAAGTGCCACCTGTTACCGATGCAGATGGGTCAGTGTTAAAGCCGGCAAAGGTATCCTTGTTAATCAGGAATCCCATCTCCAGGAAATTATTGCCAAGCCAGCCGGATGTGGCAGCACCGTGATTGGTATTGCTGTGACATGCGGCGCAACCAACTTGAATAGCATCATGACGTTTGTGAGCACCATAGTTTGAAGGTAGTGGCCCCATTGCGTTTGTAGCAGGTTTGGCCATCGTATCATTGTCAACAGGGAAGAAGCTTACGGAAGTACCATGACAATCGCCGCAGACACCGGTTATTGAGCGGAAAGCGGTGTTGTGGGTGTGGCAGTTTATACAGTCACGGGAATTATTGTGATTTGACTGATAAGTATCGCTATTGGTCGGACCACCGAAAGGCTTATTGGCGCTGTATTGGTGCTGACGTGTTTTATGATGGCAGACGGAGCAGACCATGGTCGATCCGTTCTTTACAGCACGCTGGTCGTTTCCATATGCACCGGTTGACCCTGATGTTGCGTTAAAGACGACATTACGACGTCCGATTGGTGTTGAAATTTGCTGAAAGATACCTTTGATATTGGTTGTACTGTTAGAGTGGCAGGTTGCGCAGGTATAAGTCTGGCCCCAACCACCATAGGAGAACTTGCCCATATTGGCACTGTTATGGACGATCGGTGGCATATCATTCAGAACACCTGAAACGGCTGCACCGATATTCGGGTTAATTGTCGGGGTTGTCTGGTAATTGGCATAAATTGGAGCACCACCGTTATATCCTGGTGCTGTTACTGTAACCTTGAAAGAGTAATTCTCAAGTTGGCGGGCGTCAAGCTGTTGCTTGGTACCTACAGAGCTGATTGTAATAGGTACGCTTGTTCCTGTGGAGGCATGGCCTGCGCCACCAGTACCGAGGGTAACTGTTGGCGAAAATGTCTTGGTAAAATCGGTGACATTCTGACTGGCGGTTTCACTCACAATTGCAATATCGTAGGTAACATCCGGACAGACACCGGTATCCATGTTGGAAACCTGCAGGCCGTATGGTGTACCTGTAGACTTGATTATCTGCGAATCGGGAACAAGCTTGACCAGCGGAAGATTACCGCAGACGCTATGAACTTTTGCTGTGCCGGCTGCTGTCAACCCCTGGCTGATATTCCCGAGGAGATCGACTGTACAGATACGGTATTTGTACTTGGTTGCCTGTGTACTGACAAGTCCGGAATCAGTAAATGCAAGCACATTTCCAGCAACACCTATGTCAGTTCCATCAATACAGTAAGGATTCGGGTAGCCTCCACTCGGAGCAGAGCGCATAACCTTGTAAGGAGTGGCGACATTAAGAGAACCACCGTTAGGATCGGATGCGGCTGTCCAGGTAAGATTCAGAGTACCGTCAGTGTCTGTTGTTTGAGCTGGAAGCGCATTAAAAGCAGGAACATTGTTTGGATTTTCAAAGTCAATAGCAACTGTCTGGCTGCCTGTATCCCCAAGAACCAGCTTATTGTTGGATTTGCTGTGCATCAGGCCGGTAATCTTGCCACTGACACCGTAGTATCCGGTTGCAGTGCCTGATGTGTCATTTAGGGATGGGATAATATTGTCGGCAGTGCTGATGCGAATGTAGTAGGTCGCAGGAGATGATGTCACCGGAATAGCTGTTGTAAGCGGGATATCCCAGGTATCACCGGCCAATGCTGACGGCATTGAGCCATAAGAAGTGGTGTTGGCGACAGAACAGCTGTAGCCATCCGGCTCCAGAGAGCTGCACTTAATAATCTCCACCTTCTTTATTTTAGAGAGCGTTGCAGCAGTACCACCGGAGATATATTGGGGGGCAAGTGTCGCAGTGACTGATGTGATAGTGTCATCATCTGTCGGAGAGGTGCCAGTATGGCTGACAGTAAATGCATCCATAAGAGTCGGCGCACTTGAGTTTTTGACACGAGCAGCGGCTGGCTCTGTGCCGTTGCCAATCACTGTAGACACCATAAGGGTTAGTGTAGCGCTTGTTGCAGCCGTATCACTGACAGTTCCGCCAGTCGGTGTTATCCCGGTGATATTTCCAGTGAGCTTGACTGCTGTTCCGTTGCCAATAGCCGCCGGGTTAATGTCGTAGGTAATTATGTAGTTTGTATTTGCCACAATAGTTTCGGATACCGGTACCGTTACCGGGAATGTTGGGTTTGAAACGGATCCAATAAGAGTATCAGTAGGTGATCCCGAGTATACTGTTGTATTGGCATCCCCTTTTTTATAGATCGAAACTTTAGAAATATTGGCAGGAGTTGTGTATGCATTACCTGTGATGGTAATACCGGTCAGAGTGCCACCCCCTGTTACAGTAAAGGCATCAACAACCTTGTTTGCATCGCCGGCGTAAACATCAAGTGGCGGCGGTGTTACACCAGTAGTAATCCCAGGCATTGCCAACTGCTTTATCACCAGGGCTGTCATACTGTTAAGAGTTGACGCATTGGATGTATGCTGCGAGGTGTAAGTTCCTGCGGTATTTCTGTAAGCAACTTCGAGTCTTGCACCATAAGCTGCAGCGCCTGTGCCGCCGGTCCTGGTTGTATTTCCCCGGGCTGTCCAGCCTGTCTGTAGTGTAATTGTCGGCGCAGTTGCAATTCCGGTACGCAGACCATCAATTACTTCGATAGCATAATCACCAGTTGCAATTACCAGGGAAGGTGTTATTGGACCAACAACAGTTCCTGCTGTCCCTGCATTGCTATATGTTGAGGGTAACGGAGTCTGGAAAGGTGTTCCCTGATCTACACCACTGTATACCGCGGCATTGGCGTATGTACCTGTGTAGGTGGAACCACCGGTAAAGGTGAAAGAAAGGTTTGTTCCTACAGCAGCAGCGATTTGAGCCTCTTTGAGATAATAGAGGTATGTATGCTGCCTGGTGAGGCTTGCTTGGTCCGATGTTGCCAGCGAAAGCGTCTGGGCACCGAATTGTATGGTCGGCACCGGCCCGGCAACTGCAGTGGCCGTATTAACAACCAGAGCAACAACCATCAGCCTGTTACTTCCAGCCGGAACCGCTCCAAAAGCGTTGGTTGCAGTCGGCAGTGCGGTTGTACCACGGAAATATGCTGTGCCTGTTACCGAAGTACCAGCTGTATTCCTCCAGTTCTGGAGAGCCGCCACAGCTGCATCAGCACTTCGAGGCAGAGTCAAACACGAGAAGGAGACAAGGAGCGCCAATAATAATAACGTCCCCCTTCTTGCTAGTGGATTCATTCCTCGGATGTTATTCACGAGTTGTTTTCCCATCTTCAGTTACCTCCCTCTCGGTTACGAGTACAAATATAAATTATGTCTTATCCTAAATCGCTAATTGACTGAACATTGCTAAACATCAACAATACCAATAAGATAGGTTTCATGTTAACCCACTTATACGGCCTGAGCAACACTGTCCAAATCGCTCTAAATCACTTATTTTTCAAGGCTTTTACCATCAATGGCGGCACATAGTAAGACATACACAACTACGCCATAAAACGGTTAAATGGCCCTTCTTCTTCTAACTATGCAATTCCATCGCCATTCACGCATTTCATTGCAATAGAAAATGATTAGCACCATTTAATGACCTGCAATGCAGCTAACGCCTATAATAATTTAGCTACTGGTTCCATGTTATCCAATAGCATACTTTAATTAACAACAATATTGTCATCGTCAGCTTTCCACAAGTCTGGCACTTTCACTGAATTCTTATATTGCTACCGCTATTTCACTGCCTGCAATGGCATTTGCGTATTTATACTTATTCCGCTAACAACTTCAAACCATCAGCCATTAATCATCACACATTAACCCCCTTCCCATGCACAAAAAAAGGGTGAAGCCTTTTCATTAAAGCTCCACCCCCCCTCCTAACACGTTAGACACTTAAAGTATTTTTCTAGTTGTATGCACTCTCCGAATGCTGAGTCTGGTCAAGCCCCATAACCTCGTCCTCTTTTTCAACTCTTAAGCCAATTGTCTTATGGAGTACAAACACTATTACAAGTGTAACCACAAAGGCGTATACACCTGCTGCGCCGACTGCAATCAACTGGGTAACAAACTGCTTTACATCTCCGGCAAGAAGCCCTTTGGCTCCGACAGTCGCAAAGACACCGGTCAAGATCGCTCCTGTGGTCCCACCTATACCATGAACACCGAAAGCATCAAGAGAGTCATCATATTTGAGTTTGGCCTTGAGCATAACGCCACCATAGCAGATGACACCGGCAACCAGACCGAGAATTATTGCGGCCCCTGGCTGCACAAAACCTGCAGCAGGGGTGATGACAACCAGACCAGCAACCACGCCTGAACCGAAACCGAGAGCAGACGGCTTCCCAGAGTGAATCCATTCAGCGATCATCCAGGAAAGACCTGCTGCCGCCGGAGCTATAGTTGTGGTTGTCATAGCAAGACCGGCAAGTCCTCCAGCGGCATCGGAACAGTTCGCACCGACAATGGCTGAACCGGCGTTAAACCCGTACCATCCAAACCAGAGCATACCGACACCGAGCATGGTGAGTGGCAGGCTGTGTGGTGCCATCCTTTCCGTTGGGAATCCATGACGCTTGCCAAGAAAAATAAGCGCTGCCAGAGCTGAAACACCTGAAGAGAGGTGAACGACAGTTCCACCAGCAAAATCAAGGGCACCCTTTTTAAAAAGCCAGCCGTCGGTCATCCAGACCCAGTGGGCAAGTGGATCATATACCAGCGTTGTCCAGAGCAGAACAAACAGACAGTAAGCAGAGAACTTGATCCGCTCTGCAAGGGCACCTGATATAAGGGCAACTGTGATTATAGCAAACATGCACTGATACATGGCAAACACATACTCAGGAATGGAACCGGGTTCAGTTGCAACGTTCTGAAAGAGCGCATATATCGGATTACCGTCCTTGCCAAAGGTAAGCAGACCGTTCAGCATGGCCTTGCTGGTATTACCGATAAGCCCCATAAATGCATCGGGGCCGAAGGAGAGTGAGTATCCGATAACTGCCCACTGCACTCCGACAATCCCCATGGCAACAAAAGAGTGCATCATTGTCGAGAGAACATTCTTCTGGCGCACCATTCCGCCGTAAAAGAAAGCAAGCCCGGGGATCATGAATAGTACCAGCGCGCTCGAAATAAGCATCCAGGCCGTGTCTCCGGTATTGAGAACCGGTTCGACATTTTTAGGTTTCGGCGTTTCTGCCGGCGCGACAACAGCCGCCGTTGCTCCGCTAGCCGCAGGAGCCGCCGGATCTGTAACTGAAACTTGAGCCGGTGTAGCCTTTGGCTCTTCGGCTGTTGCAATTAATGGGAGCATCAGCAGAGTCGAAAGTAGTAGCAGCTTTATCAACAATCCTCTTGTTTTCATTTTATCCTCCGTAAAACCATAAATTATTGTTTAACTCACAAAAGGCGAAGAGATCAGACAGCTTCATCTCCAGCCTCACCGGTTCTGATCCGCACAGCATTTTCCAGCGGAATTACAAATATCTTCCCATCACCAATTCTTCCGGTCTTTGCGGTAACCTCTATCGTTTCAATAACCTTTGAGACAAGTTCATCAGATACGGCGATTTCCAGCTTCACTTTCGGGAGAAAATCAACTACATATTCTGCTCCACGGTACAGTTCTGTATGACCTTTCTGCCGCCCGAACCCTTTCACCTCGCTGACAGTTATCCCTTCTATCCCTATCGCGGAAAGCGCTTCCTTTACTTCGTCAAGCTTGAACGGTTTTATAATTGCCTCTATCAGCTTCATATATTCCTCCTGAACTTATTAAAGTATTTTTCAATCAAACTTCGGGGCTGGTCAGAAAACGAAAGCGGCCTTCAGTCCGACAATGCTCTGATTCTTAACACCACCAATTCTCCCTGCAGAGTTAAATGCGTTCGAGTAGAGATAATTGGGGGTGACTTTGAATTTGTCGTTAATTGAATAATCGACACTGGCGCTAAGTTCATAGTTGTCCAGGTTATTATATTTAACGGCAGATGCAGAAGGGTTCTCCATATTGTAACTTGCCAGAGCACCCAGGTTTAGGCCGAGATTCTTTGCCAGCTCAACTGTATGGCCGACTGAAAGAGAATAGAAAAGTCCGGTGTTCCTGCTCTTGTCCCAGTCATAGTAAACGGCGAATGTCGGTGAAAGTAGTTTGTTGAGTGTTGCCTTCAGATAGACTTCGTTTGTATTGGGAGCACCACTAAGAGTGTAGTAGGTATTACCGACGTTCAGGGTCAGCGCCTCGACAGGTGTGTAGGCATAATTTAACGTAATGTCTGTCTCGGTAGTCTGACCTGCTTTAAAAGTGGTTGCAGGATCATAGCCGCTGAACATCTGCTCATTACTCCAGTAACTGACTGTAAAGTTCTTGTAGCTGACATCAACTCCACCCTGCATTACCCCTCTGCTCTGGCTAAGATCAAGCCCTCTAAAGACATATTTGCTGGCAGGATTGATATAGACATCTCCGGTAACCTTATCCTCTGCCACTGCTACTGCCGCCACTGCTAACGATAAAACTGCTGAAACTGCAATAATAATTTTTTTCATAATCAATACCCCTCTTAGTAATTTAATCTGGTGACTGGCACCTTTTCATTTTTCCAGGTCGCCCAATAAAAAAGGCGCTCTTCCGTAATGGTAAGATGGCGCCTTTGCCTTCCTTGCGTTTCATCATATGCACGACATTGTGCATTCTGATTGTAGTTAACTTATAGCATAAGCCGTGCCAGTATTAGTTGTCTTGTATTTTAGGGTACTTACAGTTAGCAGATACATTAAAACAATAATTACCTGGCTGGTTATCGAATCCACACATTCATAACTGCTCAAAGATTGAGCACTCATGCTTATATAAATGCCTAACGAGCAACAGAGCCATTTACCCCACCCTCGGTAAGCAGGACAGCTTCGGCGATTCTAAGAAGCGTCGTCCGTTTATCCATAGCAAGCTTCTGCATTCTTCTGAATGCCTCTGGTTCGCTCAGCCCGTGCAAACTCATCAACACACCCTTTGCCCGCTCAATCGACTTCCTGTTTTCAATGGCACCTTCAAGAGCAGTAATTTTGTCCTTGAGCTCCTTCAATTCGTGATCGTGAACCGCTGCAACCTCTATTGCCGACCAGAGTTCCTCCTTGCGCAACGGCTTGGCAAGAAAACCTCCGGCGCCAGCAGCAATGGCTTTATCTATTAATTCACTACTGAGTGCATCTCCAAACAGAATGACCGGAATCTTGATCTTCTCCCGCATGGATTTAAGCGCATGAAACCAGTCTCCTCCAGAAACAGATGTGTCGATAATCACCACATCGGGAAGGTGGTCAACCGCAAGCATAACTAACCGCTCGGCAGCAGTGGACTCTAAAATTTCAGCAAACCCCAACTCTATCAGCATAATTTTGAGGCGTTCACTCTCTGAGGCAGTAGCTGTACATATAAGTGCATTCTTCATATTTTTCACCCCCTTACAGATATTACGGAAGCATGTGCAAGCATTCGTCAGAGTACTCAAAGCATCAATCGAGCCAAAATTGCGGCTTTTTTATAACGAATCTGTTTGACACAAGCAGATCCATATTGTTATAGTGCCTCGTCTGCGAATTATCATAGACATATCAAAAAGAAGAAAGATCAGGAGAAGGTAAGTAAAATGGCAAACGGTACAGTAAAATGGTTTAACGACAGCAAGGGTTTTGGTTTCCTCGAGCAGGAAAATGGCGATGATGTTTTCGTTCATTTTTCAGCAATCAGCGGTGACGGCTTCAAATCTCTGTCAGAAGGCGACAGAGTTACATTTGACCTCGTAAAAGGCCCTAAAGGCCTTCAGGCTGCAAACGTAACCAGAGTCTGAGCAGTTATTAGATAAAGGTTGATTAAGGCTCCGGATTTTCCGGGGCCTTTTTTTGTGTTCCTCTATAACGAAAAGGCTCTTGAATGTACGTCCCAGTAAGGCTATAGTGTCTGCTTATATGATCAATTGAGAGGTTGAGCCCTAATGTCCTTTGTTGGTGATCTTGAGCATCTCCCCATAGTGGACGTAATACAACTACTTCACGCCACAAGGAAATCAGGCACACTCTGCCTGAAGAGCAGCAAAGGCGAAAGTCAGCTTGTTTTCAGTGACGGCTGCATTGTCAGCGCAAACCACTCAAACAACAGTGTCCGCATTGGCCAGATACTTGTTCAGATGAACAAGATTTCTCGCGAAACACTTGATGAAACCCTTCTTGAGCAGAAAAAGTCCGGTGCAGATAGAGCCCCCCTCATTGCCTCCCTGATTGAAAGTGGCAAGCTCAACAAAGAGGATGCCTTCAAGGGGCTTGAAACTCTCATAGAAATGACCATTGTTGAGGTTCTGACCTGGACAGAAGGGACTTTCGAGCTTGATGTAGACACATCCGTAATCTCGGACGAATATCGCTATATCCCCGAAAACCTCAAGCTGGATCTTAATCTCAACACCCAGAATGTCCTGATGGATGCCCTGCGGATCTACGATGAGAAAAAGCGTGACGGCACACTTATGACTGAGACTTTCTCAGACGGCCAGCCTGCTGATGACTTTCCTTCCGACTGCGAGCCACCACTGGCTGACGATCAAATTATATCAATTGACGACCTTGGACTCGATGTCCTCGACGATCTAGAAAAGGTCATCCCCGGCTTCTTCACCCCCGTAAAAATTCACGATCCAACAACCATCCACAGAGAGAGAGCCGGAACATCTCTTGGCGACATACCGCAGGAGCAACAGGAACGACTTTATTCCTATCTTTCAAATACAACTGCTGGCGCTGAAGAAACTCCTGCCGAGCATACTCATTCACCTACCCATGCGCTGATACTATTCAGCGCATCAGACTTTATCCGTCACACGGTCATGACAGCCTGCAAGCACGAAGGTTTTTTTACTTTCTCAACAGACGAAGAAGAAAACCTTGAGCATATAATCAGCCAGTCTCACTCAAAAGAACTTCAGCCAATCATACTGCTCGACCAACCCGAACCGTCATCAACGGTTGACATTTTCGGCCTGTCAGGGCGAATACTTGACAAAAACCCTGACATCCCACTGTTTCACCTGATCAACCCTGCCGGGTTCAGTTCCATACTGGATTCAATGGATTCCGGTGCAAGAGCCGTACTACCAAGACCTGACGCTGCTACCTGCAAGAACTCATTTGTGGAAGATACCATCCGTTTTCTTGAAACCGTCAAAAAGTGCCTTAAAGTCCCCCCAGTAATAAAAAGTAATAAAATACCAGTAATCCTCCGTGATTGCATGGAAGAAATCTCAACAAAGCGAGAGCTTTCAGAGATAATTCCTATTATTGACCGTTACCTATCATCTGTCATGGGAAGAGCAATAACATTCATTCACAGAAGGAATGAACTTGTTTGCGAAAGCATCTCGCGATCCGAATCTGCCCAGCCCCTTAATATTTGCATCCCGATAGATGGCGATTCACCACTCCAGAAGGTAATGTCAAGCGGAGTAATATACTTCGACATATCTGACCACCAACTCCTCAATGAATGCGTATATTCACAGATAGGTGCTCCTGTAGACAAACAGATCCTGGTTGCACCATTCAAGTGCCTTGGTAGGGTACTGGCAGTTTGCTACGGTGATTTTGGCTCAAGACATCAGGTAAATATCGACCCTGAGATGATTTCGATTCTGTTGAGGCACGCAGGGCTTGTATATGAGAATGCTCTATACAGGAAGAAATTTGAAAAGATGCTACAGACATAGCCCTGATATCATACGGGTTTTGAGCTCAAAAGACATTTTTTGCAAGGAAGGATAACATTATGGACTCAAAAGTACTCAATCAGATCCTAGACATCGCTTTTCAGAAGAAGGTTTCAGACCTGCACTTTGAAGTTGACAACCCTCCTTTTTTCCGTGGCAGAGGCCAGCTTATCCGCTCAAAACTCCCTAATCTGACCCCCAAGGACACGGAATTTATCGCGACTACGGTTCTCGAGCACAACGGGCGTAAACTCGCCCACGACATGAAGGAACTTGATGCATCCTACTCCCTGCCAAGCGGTGGGAGATTCAGGGTCAGCATCTTCAAACAGCGTGGGAATTTCGGCATAATAATGCGCGTAATACCCCCTCATATTGGAACCCTTCAGGAGCTTAACCTCCCTCCGGTACTCTCCGAGATTGTCAAGGCACCTAACGGACTGATACTTGTTACCGGTCCAACCGGCAATGGTAAATCCACTACACTTGCATCCATGATCCGGCTTCTCAACGAAAGCCAGAACTACAACATCATAACCATCGAAGACCCGATTGAGTTCCTCTTCACATCACAGAAAAGCTGCATAATCCAGAGAGAAGTCGGAATCGACACCGAGGATTTTAATGCTGCGCTCAAGGCCTCCCTGCGGATGGACCCTGATGTAATCATGGTAGGTGAATTACGGGACAAGGAAACGATAGACTCATGCATAAAGGCGGCAGAAACAGGCCACCTGGTATTTTCAACACTTCACACCCAGAGTGCGGTATCGACAATCAACCGGCTTCTTGGCTCATTCCCTCCTGAATCACAGGAGATAATCAGGCAAAGGCTTGCTGATATACTGGTTGCGGTGGTTTCGTTACGCCTCATCAAGGACAAAACCGGAGAAAACATCTTCCCTGTTGTGGAGATAATGAGATCCACCACAACCATCCAGTCCTGCATAAGGGAAGGGAGGCTGGAAGAGATCGAAAAACATATCGAAAACGGACAGTCCATGTACCAGATGCAGACACTCGACCAGCACCTGCTACAGCTCTACAAACAGGACATCATCACCATGGAGGATGCCAAGAGACTGTCGCATTCTATGGATCTCGAACGCAAGATGATGTTTGACAACTGATCATGAAAAAGCCGATGGCAATTCTCATTATTATATTCACGCTGTTTCTTATCGTATTTGCCACCTGGCACCTGTTTAAAGGGAATCTGGAGGCGGCATTCATGCCGCTTCCGTTCCTTCTCATTATCTACTTTTACCTCAAACGCTCAGAGAGTTAAGGTGCATCTACGCCATTTTGCATTAGCCGTTTCATTTCTGTTTTTATCTCCTTTTCCAGTTTTTGCCGCAGACCCTCCACCCACCACACAACCACTGCCCATACCCAGGGCTGAAGTTGAGATAACCCCGGAGCTTGATGCGTACTACACAAACATTGGCATCCATATTCCACTTACAAACCAACCTATTAGTGATGTAGGCGAATCTGACGAACTGAAGGTTTACAGCGACCTATTCAGGAACTCCCTGACACCCAGATTTCTTCTTCTTGAAGCCAGCGTCTTTCCGATGCCGGTTCTGGGGACATACCTGAAGAAAAACAATCGGAGTTTTTACGACAGCAGCGGTTTCAGTGACGATTTCAATCTGATCGGTTCAATTACCGCAGGCTTTCAGGAGCCGTACTCCTTTTCTCTCTTTTTCGGAGACGTTGTCACCTTTGTAAAGCCAGGTGAACAACGCAACGGCTCAAACAAGGGGTACATGGGCTATCTCTTTACCTTTGCCGATCAGCATATAAAAAACAATCAGCTGATAAACGACAAGTCTCTTGAAATTGAATGGAAAATGAAGGGGGAAAGGAACTTCAGTGACGAGAAACTTAACTGGAGTTTCAGACTTGGCACTAAAATTCATGATAATCCTGATATTGCCGATGTCATGTATCTTGGTCTGCGCAGGAGCAATCTTGATTTTAAATCATCAGCTCTCTCCTGGCTTAAGAACAGCAGTTTCGATTTCAGGTGGGATTTTGGACTAAAGGGGGCAGGAATCCTCAGGCAAGAGTATATAATCGGCAAAAAACTCCCTTTCAAGAATTATAATATGGCGCTCAAACTGGATGTGGGGATGATCTGGCAGAACAACAAATACTATTCCGGGGGCCTTAGAGATAAGGAAGGGGACAGATTCACCTTTGTGTTCAGGCCAAACCTGGAGTTTTAAACTGATCCTCGCTTCATCGCTTCAAGAAGGACACCGAGCCTCTTGCCGCTCCCTTTCTGACGTTCCAGCGCCCGGACAAGAGTCGTCTTTGAGATGATTTCCTTTTCAACGAGAAGGGTTCCAAGCTGTTTCTTAGCGTCCATAACAATCTCCACAATAAAGTTATCCAGATGAATACCACGCTAATTAAGCTATTACCAATAAATTAATGCAAATATTCGGTTATAACTATCTTGCTATTTCATCATAAGTTATGCAGTAACTTATCAGCGAATAAACCTCATCCCTCCTTGGGAAATTATGTAGTGGCAACGCAAAAGCAGATTAAAAATATCCTTATCATAGCCCTTAGGTAATGAGCCCACGGGACCAAGTTCGTCAATGGCGCGCAAGACTTCATCATCCAGTATCTTGCTACCGGAACCCTCCAAAAGCTCCCGTTTAACAATAACTCCACGACGGTTAAAGGTTATCATTACTACTGTAATGCCTTCAATACCAAGCTTTCCGGCAGATTCTGGATATTTCCAGACAGCATCTAAAGCCTTACCGAAACGCGACATAAATGAACCAAACAGCATATCATTTTTATCAAAAAAACTGGTTTCACCGGCAGCAATAGAATCACCGTACTTTTTTCTGTAACTCTCCTCAAGCCTCGCCATTTTATCAGCCCCAGGATAAAGCGCTGAAGTGTCAGGAGCCTTTGCCTCACCCCTTTTTCTGAAAAGAGCATCTGCGGGGGAGCGCTCACGCACACCAATATCAGGCGCTGATGGATACCCTAACTGAGGTTTTGCAGCACGCTCAAGGTCAGGACGAGCGGATGAGGGGGGAGGAGATTGCCATGGAGAATTAGTAACCCTTTCCTTGAAAGAATCCCCTTTCGGAGGGATCTCCGGCGCTTCAGTCCGTGGCACGTCGACAGGTATTTTAATCGGTGGCGGAATAACTTTTGGCGGGACATAAGCAGGAATCCCTTCAAGATCTACCATCTGCGGTTCAGGGGAATGTACAGGTTTCTCATTGGGCATATTCAGCAGCAGTGCAAATATAGCTGCATGAATAAAAACTGAGACCAGAACAAGATAAAGAAAGTTTTTTTCGACTGAATTTTCTGACATCAACAACCTTGCACAGATGCTATTTACGGTATATTTTACGGGCTGCGGGGAGTAAAAGCAACCTCACTCTGCCAGAAACAGTAGAAGAGTTCCAACAGGAGATTTACTTTGAGCAACCAGGCTGTTTTGTGGATCGGATTTACCATAACACTTTGCATAATGTTCGCCATTGACCTTGGCATTTTCAATCGGAAAACCCATGAAGTGAGCTTCCGCGAAGCATCTGCCTGGACAGCCGTCTGGGTCGCGCTGGCACTGCTCTTCAACATTGGTGTCTACTTCGAACTCGGCAAGGAAAAAGCCCTGGAGTTCCTCGCCGGATATACAATCGAGCAGTCTCTTTCCGTTGATAATCTCTTTGTTTTCATCATGATCTTCTCCTACTTTAAAATCCGAAAAAATCATCAACCCAAGATCCTCAAGTGGGGTGTCATCGGTGCCCTTGTCCTGAGAGCCATCTTCATAATTGCAGGCATCGATCTTATAGAGCGCTTCAGCTGGACTATCTACATTTTCGGAGGGATTCTGATTGTAACTGGCTTTAAAATGGCCTTTGGCAAGGAAGACTCGATAAATCCTGACAAGAATTTTGCCGTACGGCTGGTGAGGCGCTTCATGCCCATAACCAAAAGAACTTACGGCGACCGGTTTTTCATCAACCGCCAGGGGGTTCGGGCTGCCACCCCTCTCTTTCTAGCTCTAGTCGTAGTCGAAAGCAGTGACGTAATCTTTGCAGTGGATTCAATTCCGGCCGTCCTCTCGGTTACCAGGGACCCGCTGATCGTCTACACATCAAACGCCTTTGCGATCATGGGGCTCCGCTCTCTCTACTACCTGCTGGCAAATGTCATGGGGATGTTTGCCTACCTGAAGCTGGGTGTCTCTGTCATACTTGCCTTTGTCGGCATAAAGATGCTTCTCGGGCACAGCCAGTACAGCTTTTCAACCCAGTTCTCGCTGGGGGTTATTCTCGGGGTGCTGCTGATTTCCATTCTGACTTCAATAGTATTTGCCAAAGGTAAAGGGACTAGTTCACGGACCTCTTGACACTGACCCTGACAATGGAGTTTTTGGCAACCTCTACACAGCCGAAATGATACCCCGACCACTCGACCGCCTCACCCTTTTCCGGAAAACGTCCAAGGCTCTGGAGAATAATCCCGGCAACAGTATCAAATTGCAGGTCTTCTCCAAAAGAGACCTCTAGCAGATCCTCAAGATCGTTTATAGAGAGAAGCGCATCAACAACATAGCTCCCGTCGCCGGCATGCTGAATCCTCAGGGGCTCACCCTCATCATGCTCATCCTCTATCTCGCCCACCAGCTCCTCAAGGAGATCCTCTGTCGTCACCATACCGCTGAGGCCGCCATACTCGTCAATGACAAGGGCAAGATGAACCCTTTTACGCTGCATCTCCTTCAACAGCTCATTCACCTTCTTCCCTTCTGGGACATAAAAGGCCGACCTGACTATGGACTGAATGTCAAATGATGAATCTTTCACCATCTGTGCAAGAAAATCCTTGGCATGGATGAAACCTGCGATCTCCTCAATATCCCCGCGATAGACAGGATACCTTGTGTACTGGCTCTCCAGAATTATTGCAAATATGTCCTCTTTTGTTTTTTCGAGATCGACCGCAGCCATCCTTGTACGCGGAACCATCACCTCCCTGGCTGTCGTATGGGTAAAGTCAAAGATGTTCTTTATGTACTCGTTTTCTGCGGCGGTAAACGTACCTGCTTCATGCCCTTCAGAAACGATATACTGGATCTCTTCCCGGCTTATGAACCCCTGTTCCCTCCCCTGAATACCAAAGATCTTCAAAACGCTCCTGCTTGAATAGGAGAGGATACTGACGACAACTCCACAGATACGTGCAAAAATATCAAGGGGCCTTGCAAAGTGAAGTGCCGCCGGGTCAGCATACTGAAGGCCGATTGCCTTTGGAGCCAGCTCTCCGACAACGAGAATGAAGTAGGAGAGAACAATGACGACAAAAGAGACTGAAATAGGCTCAGCCCCCCTTCTGATGAATTCAACTGATGAGTCGAGCAGAATCGGCTTTAGGTGCGTGACAGCGACAACTCCACCGAGTGCCGATGCTGTAGCACCGACAACAGTCATGCCGATCTGGGCAACGGCCAGAAGCCTGTGCGGATCCTTTTGCAGAGCCTCAATTATCTGTGCTCTTTTATCTCCTGCCGCAACCAGCTGAGCAACGCGACTCTTTCTTATGGAAATGACCGCAAACTCGGCACATGCAAAAAATGCATTTACCAGTATCAGCAGAGCAATAACAAAAAGCTCAATAATAACTGTTTTCAACAACGCCTCCTTTTATAACCAGGCTCTTCATCAATAAGTAGACAACTTACAGACAGGAGTTTATATCCAGTCAATTACTCCTGGCAATGCATAAACATTGACAGCCTACGGATAAAACCTGTAATTAGATACTCTGTAAAAATGCTACAGGAGAGTATACCTTTAATGCGGAACATAATCAAAGTCATCCTCTGTATCATCTTCCTTTCGACAGTAACCGCCATGGGGTTACATCTCTACAAGAAGCTCAGAACAGGCGAAACCGTTACTGCCAGTACTGACCAGATCAAGCTGGTCAAAGAGGTAATGGATATTGTCAAGAAGAGCTATGTCGAAGAGGTCGACAATAAAAAGCTTGTTCAGGGCGCCATAGATGGCATGCTCTCCAAGCTCGACCCCCACAGCGCGTTCATGACGCCGGAACCGTACAAGGAGATGAAGGTCAACATGGCCGGATCCTTTGGCGGCCTCGGCATAGAGATCAATATCAAAGATGGCAAGCTGACCGTAATATCGCCGATTGAAGATACTCCCGCCTGGAGAGCCGGGCTAAAGCCAAATGACCATATCTGGAAGATTGACTCCACCCCGACCAAGGATCTCTCCATCCAGAAGGCTGTGTCACTGATGCGCGGTGAAAAAGGGACAAAGGTAACGATTCATGTTGCCCGGGAAGGGGAGAAAAAATCCCTGACATTCCCCCTTATTCGCGACATCATCAAGACAAAAAGCATGAAGAGCCGAACCCTTGTTCCGGGGTATGGCTATATACGCATCATCCAGTTTCAGGAGAGAACCGGTGAAGACTTTGCAAATGCCCTCAAAAATCTCCATGCAGAAAATCCGGAAGGGATCAAAGGCCTTGTGCTTGATCTTCGCAACAACCCTGGCGGCCTAGTAGACAGCGCTGTACTGGTCGCGGACAAGTTTATCGGCGAAGGGAAAGACGACGGCACCATCGTTTCATTGAAGGGCAGGCTCCAGGGCGCAAAAATGAGTTATTTTGCCAAAGTCGGCGAAAAGGAGCCACATTACCCGATTGTTGTTCTGATAAACGGCGGCAGCGCTTCTGCCTCGGAAATCCTTGCCGGTGCCCTTCAGGATAACGGCAGAGCAATAGTCATGGGAACCCAGAGCTATGGCAAAGGGTCGGTGCAGTCGGTTATACCTCTTCGTGAAGGCTATGGTCTGAAGATCACCACAGCCCGCTACTACACTCCGAAAGGGCGCTCAATCCAGGCCAAGGGGATAACCCCTGACATCATAGTCGCCCAGCAGGATCTCTCCAAAAAGGCAAAACCGGGCGAAGAGCCGATGCCGGAGCTGAGAGAAAAAGATATTCAGGGCCACTTCAAGGGTGAGCCGGAAAAGACTCCTCCAGCACCACCTGTACCTGCGAAGCCGGAGATCAAGATAAAGAAACAGGAAAAAAAGCCTGCGGAAAAAACAGCGCCAATTGACGAAACCGCCAGCGATTACCAGTTAGCACGTTCTCTGGAGATGCTTAAAGGGCTTGATGTGTTCTCGACAATCAATAAAGGGAGTACTCTCAAACAACCCGCTCCCGCGGCTTCGGGCAACAGTGCCACTAAGTAGCTATAAACAGAGGTCTTATGTACTGTAACTATTTCGGTTTCAGGGAAAAGCCTTTTAATATAACTCCTAACCCACGTTTTCTCTACCTGAGCAAAAGCCATAAAGAGGCAATTGCTCACCTTCTTTACGGCATAAAAAATCATGCGGGTTTCATTGAACTGACCGGCGAGGTCGGCACTGGGAAAACCACCATTTTAAGGACTGTTCTTGGCGAACTTGAAGAGGGACTTTACCGAAGCGCCCTTATCCTCAATCCCTGCCTCTCGGCAACCGAACTGCTCCGCAGTATAAACCGCGAGTTTGCGATCCGCCACGAAGGTCTTGAAAACGGCGAACTTCTCGATGAACTAAGTCGTTTTCTCTTTTGTGAAAACCATGCAGGGAAAACCGTCGTCCTCGTCATTGACGAGGCTCAGAATCTGGCCCCCCAGGTTCTGGAGCAGATAAGACTTATCTCCAATCTCGAAACCGAGTCTGACAAGCTGATCCAGATTATCCTTTCAGGTCAGCCCGAGCTTGCAGAGATGCTCGCAAAGCCTGAACTGCGGCAGCTTGCCCAGCGGATAACCGTTCGTTCCCACCTGAAGCCCCTCGATTTTATTGAGTGTGGCAGCTACATAAAGCACAGGATTTTAATTGCCGGAGGAGGTGGCTGGATCAGCTTTTCCGATTCAGCCGTTAAGAAGCTTTTTAATTACTCAAAAGGCTCTCCACGGCTCATGAACATAGCTTGCGACAGGGCCCTGCTTACTGCCTTCACAGAGGACAGCGGCGTTATATCCGCAAATATTGCAGCATCGGCGATCTCAGAAATCAAGAGACCGGCTGGAGGGATTAGATCTGGTCGAAAGGTTACTCTCCAGCTTTTCATAGCTGCGTTGCTGATTATTGCCACTCTTATCGGTGCTTTCATGGTTAAAAGCAGCATGAATGACGTCGCAGAAAAACATCCGGCACAGCCAGGAAACAAGGTGATTAGCAGATGAGCTCGATCCTAAAGGCACTTAAGAAACTGGAAGATGAGAAGATTGCCCAGCATGAAGAAAGTAAGCGCCATGTTTCAGGGGAGATTCTCAAGCCGCAGGTTGAGAAAGGTGTTAACGCCAGGTGGCTCTGGCTTCTTGCTGGGGCTTCAGCGGTTGTCATACTGCTGCTCATTGTCGCGCTGCTTCGCAAAGCGCCGTCAGATACGACCTCAATAAAGACTCCGCCTCTTGCTGCACCTGAGTTGTCACCTACACCTGCAGCAATGGAACCTTTGACTGTAAAGGCAGCTGAAGGGGCTCCCAAAACAACAAACCACCTGATTTCACCAGTCCCAGCTAAACCGCTAAATAGCCAGACGGTGCAGACACCTCCACCGCCCCACAATCTGCCAGGACCCGCTGAACCCGAGTTGCCAGGTTTCAAAGCCCCTGAGCCACCAAGAGTTGAAGCACCAGCGCCCAAATCATTAAATGCTTCAGCAGAACCGGCACTGACGCTCAACGGAATCGCCTGGAACAGGGACAGTGCCGACAGATTGGCAATAATCAACGGCCAGCCGGCAAGAGTCGGTGAAATTGTGGCAGGCGCTGTAGTGGTAGAGGTCCTCCAGGACAGGGCAAGGCTCACCAGAAATGGCAAATCAATCGAACTTTCAATAGGCAAATCATCAGCAAAAGAGTAAGGAATACAAAATGAACACTGAACAGAAATCTGAAATTGATTCAAAAGCAAAACTGGAGGAGATCTTTAACTCATCCAACCCCGTAGCTGCCGTTCAGGCCCTTTCAGCAACGGAGATTTACTCAATCATTCAGGATATCGGCCTGGAAAACTCTTTCGAACTCTTCCAGTTTGCCACCATCGAACAGGCCAGGGTTATTCTCGATCTCGATCTCTGGGACGAATGGACTATCTCCCTGGAGCGGACTACCAAATGGCTCGACATGATCCTTTCAGCCGATGATAATTTCGCCTTGAACCTCCTGTCTAATATTGACCAGGAACTATTGATAATCCTGCTCAAAAAAACCCTGACCGTCGGTGGAGGGGTTGCAGACATCATCAACAGCGAAGATCTCAACAGGGAGTGGGATCACACTTTTGATGAAGTTTTTTTCCTCCGATTTGAGGATGAGGAGCATAGCGATCTGATAATGAAACTGCTTGAGCTGCTCCATAACGAAAATCACAGGGTTTACCGCTCACTTATGCTGGGAGCTGAAAGCGAGCTGGTAACCGAGCTTGAGGAGACTGCCTGGCAGTTCCGTGTCGGAAGGCTTGAAGATGAAGGGATCACCGTTGAGCACTGAAAACATCGTGGCAGACCTTCCTGCCTGGGAATCGAAGTGCAACCAGTGCGGCTTCTGCTGTTTCGAGAAGTACGAAAACGACAACGGCACAATCTTCTACAGCCAGACACCTTGCCGCTATCTGGACATTGTCACAAGAGAGTGCAAGGTCTATAACAGGCGCTTCGAGATAAATCCGGACTGTATCCAGCTTACGCCTGAACTTGTATCAAGCCTCAAATGGCTCCATCCCCAGTGCGGCTACAAGCAAAAGGAAGATGACTAAATCGACACCTTGAAATTTAAGGAGATGCCATGCGTCGCCAGCCCTTTCCACCTCCATACCGCCATGAACACGGACCGGTAAAAAACGCCAATGAGGTTGTCAAAGAGCAGCTGACTTTTGGGCAGAAGGCTTCCGACTGGATTGCCGACAAAGTCGGCTCATGGCAGTTCATCATCAGCCAGTCAGCTATTCTGACCATCTGGGCGATACTGAATGTCACTGCCTGGATGCAACATTGGGATCCATACCCTTTCATCCTGATGAATCTTGTCCTCTCTCTTCAGGCAGCGTACACGGCTCCCATGATCATGATGAGTCAAAACCGCAAGGCTGATCGTGATCGAATTGAGGCCCACATTGATTATGAAGTCAACCTGAAGGCTGAAATCGAAATCAAGGCAATTCTGGAAAATCTTGAGGCTCAAAATATTGTCATTGCCGAGCTTCACCGAATGGTTGAAGAGTTGCGCAACGATAAAGTTTCTGTAGCCTCAGATGCAAACCCGGATCACAGTTGAAACCACGTAAAATAACTCATCATTTGGCCCTGCACAAAAAAATGATCGGCAAGATTTCAGTTTCAAAGGGTCTGCGGACTGTTGCTGTACTGGAGGGGGCCAAAGGTGCATTCGTTCTTTTGGCAGGATTTGAGCTTCTCACATTTATCCACAAGGATCTGCACCACGCAGCTGTTCGGCTGGTAGAGCATCTGCATCTGAATCCTGCAAGGCATTACCCGCGAATTTTTCTTGATCTCTCGGAACGAATTACCGACGGCCAGCTCTGGGCTCTGGCAGCTGCGGCGCTGTTTTATGCAATTGTGCGGTTTATTGAAGCAACTGGATTATGGCTTGAGAAAAAGTGGGCAGAGTGGTTTGCCGTTATGACAGGCGGGATATATATTCCGATTGAACTCTATGAAATCACCCGCGGCGCCAGCTGGCCGAAAGTCTCCCTGTTTGCCATCAACATAGCAGTCGTAACGTATCTGCTCTATGCCCTCAACAAAAGGGGTGGTGTTTGGAAAAACTGAATTAACTTTTCCGGGTCGCAGCGCAGGGAAGTCAGGATTGCTCCAGCACAAGCGGCATCACGGCAGAATTCCCCCGTTGCAACTACCGTCCGAATTAACTCCACTAACCTTGACAGCAACCTCTTCACCGACGACGCCAACCCCATCTTCAAGCTTCACGGTCAGATAATTTCTCGCAATCCCGCTATGGCCGTCACCCTGGATCAGAACCCCAAGCTCCCGTCCGATAAAACCTTCGGCAAACGCCTGTCTCTTTTTCTCACCCAGCCTGCGAAGCTCCTCTGCACGGCGCTTTATGACCGATGAGTGCAGATGCCCCTTCATGGCAGCTGCTTTTGTGCCCGGCCTTGAAGAGTAGGGAAATACGTGCAGATAGGCAACCGGCAGCGACTCGATAAGCATCATGGTAGCGGCATGATCCTCTTCGCTCTCCCCGGGGAAACCGGCAATCACGTCAAAGCCGATGGAGACATCCGGCATTGCTGCGGTCAGCTTTTGAGCAAGAGAAGCGATCAGATCGCTGCCGTAGCCTCTTCCCATGGCAGCAAGCACCGGATCGGATCCGCTCTGCAAAGGGAGGTGCAGATGGGGGCAGACTGTTTTTGAAGAGACAATAAAGGAGATGAACTCGTCAGAGACCTCATTGGGTTCTACGGACCCGATTCGAAGCCTCTTCACCGATCCGTCAGCATCAATGGCTTGAATCAGCTCAAGAAGGCTTCTCTTTGGCGCGAGATCGAGACCATACACACCAAGATGAATGCCGGTAAGGACAACTTCACCAAAACCGGCTGAGGCCGATTTTCGAGCTCCGGCAAGAACCTCGTCAAAAGGGACGCTCCTGCTTCTGCCACGGGCATAGGGGACGATACAATAACTGCAGAAGGAGTTGCAGCCGTTCTGCACCTGCAAAAAAGCCCTGGTATGCTCGGCAAAGCTCTCCAGATGGAGTGATTCAGAGCTTCTGTCCATGGCAATATCGGCAACCTGAACTTTTGCCGTCCCGTCAAGGGTCTCAAGAAGAGCGACGACCCCTCGCTTCTCGCTGTTTCCCATTACCAGGGAGACGTTAGGCATCTCGGCAAGCTCTTTAGAGGCAAGCTGGGCATAGCAGCCGGTGACTATCACCCGGGAAGCAGGGTTCTGCCTGGCTGCACGGCGGATCAGGCGTCGCGACTCCGCATCACTTTTTGCCGTAACAGTACAGGTATTTATTATGTAAATGTCAGCAGCCTCGCTGAACGGCACAGCCTCATATCCGGCTGCGACCAGCGATTCGCTCATGGAAGCAGACTCGAACTGGTTCGTCTTGCAGCCAAGCGTAGTTATTGCAACCCTTCTACTCACGTTAAAGTGCCCCTCTTTCATACTTCATCCCTTCAGCCTTCAGCCCGCCCTATTCTATCCACCCGCCACCAATCACTTCATCGCCACGGTAAACAACCGCCACCTGCCCCGGCGTGACCCCTTTCTCAGGGTTCACGAAGCTGATTTCAGCCCGCCCATCCGCCAGCAGCCTGACTTCGCAGGGAACCTGTCTGTGGCGATAGCGGATCTTGCACTCAAGCCCTTTTTCACCCAGCTTCGGCTGCCGGATCCAGTTGCAACTGCCGATGGTCAGGGAGCTCTTGTAAAGCTCCGTCTCCACCCCGACAATGACCCTGTTGCCAATGGGATCAATCTCAAGCACATAGAGTGGCTCTGTCCAAGCGATCCCCATGCCGCGGCGCTGACCGACCGTGTAGCGATGAATCCCCATATGACGGCCTATGACAGTTCCATCGGCCAGCACAAACTCCCCCGGGTTTGAGACAACCCCTCTTCTCTCCAGAAAACCGGTATAATCCCCGTCCGGAATGAAACAGATGTCCTGACTGTCACTCTTCTCTGCCACCGGAAGACCATACTGAGCCGCAATCCTGCGAACCTCGGCCTTGTCGCTCATGCCACCCAGCGGAAAGAGTATCTGCCCAAGCTGATCACTGTGCAGCGAAAAGAGAAAATAGGACTGGTCCTTTGGTATGTTTACGGCCTTTTGCAGATGAAGCTCACCATCATCACCGCCGACAATCCGGGCATAATGGCCGGTTGCCAGCGTATCGGCGCCAAGCTCTTTTGCCTTGTCAAGAAGTGCCCCGAACTTGACCAGCTTGTTACACTTTGCACAGGGGTTCGGCGTCCTGCCGCCAAGATACTCAGCGGCAAAATAATCCATAATATCCTTCTCGAAGGCTGCGGAAAAATCGGCGACATGATGTTCAATGCCAAGGTGGGCGGCAACCTTGGCAGCATCATCAACAGCGGCTGTGCCACCATCCCAGAGTTTCATGGTGATTCCGAAGACATGATGACCGGCAGTTTTAAGAAGTGCGGCCGTGACCGATGAATCGACCCCGCCGCTCATGGCTACTGCAATAGTTTTCTTTTCAGACATTTGGTTACCTTTTAGATACAAGAAAAACGGGAGGCTATTTTATAGCCCCCCGCCCCTACATTCAAGCCGATAATCGGCCTGTCAGGAAACTCTCTTTTTCAGCTCATCATTTTCCTTTTGCAGCACCAGAAACTTTCGGTCCAGCTCCCTGATCTGGTCAAAGAGGCAGGAGATTGCCTTTGCCTCCGGGTCGGGCATGTTGCCATGCTCCAGATCCGGCTTTTCAGGCGGTTTCTCCTCGGTCATGACCACCCGCCCGGGAATACCGACAACCGATGAATTGGGGGGGACTTCCTTGACAACAACAGAATTAGAGCCGATCTTGCTGTTGGCCCCCACCGTAAACGGCCCCAGAACCTTGGCACCTGAGCCGATGACCACATTATCGCCGATGGTCGGATGACGCTTCACCTTGTCCCAGGTGACGCCACCAAGGGTTACACCATGGTACATGGTCACATGGTCGCCAATCTCGGCAGTCTCACCGATGACAACCCCCATGCCATGATCGATAAAGAACCTGCGGCCGATCTTTGCGCCGGGATGGATCTCGATGCCGGTAATGAACCGTGACACCTGGGAGGTAAACCGTCCCAGAAAGAGCATGTTGTTTGTCCAGAACCAGTGGGCAACCCTGTGCAACCAGATGGCATGCAAACCAGGGTAGCAAAAGAGCACCTCGACAACATTACGAGCCGCCGGATCACGATCAAATACAGATAATATATCTTCTTTCATTCGGGAGAGCATTGGCCACCTCAGCAAAAAACCCTTTTCTTGTCTTGTTAGCATACCCGACTATTTTAGTCAAGTTGGATAAACCACAAAAAAGGGCGACCCTTGCAGATCGCCCATAATTTATTTGATTAACAGCAAACTGACTAACCTATTTCCCCATACTGTGGGGCACAATCACCGTAGTTGATTTTGTCGTCCTGTTCCCTGCCAAATCCGTCACCACAGCGGTGATGGTGTAGACCCTGCCGTCCATATCATTGCCTTCACGCCACGCCTCCAGCATGACCGTATCGCCGAATTTCAGCCCCTGCATGTTGTACTTGCCATATTCATCGGCTA
>JACABD010000038.1:0-27229 GCA_013377075.1 Geobacteraceae bacterium
CCTTCAGCCAATCACCTGGTTTCCCGTGCCCGTATTGGTTACACTGCCAAGGCAAACAACGATCTGAAATTTGTCAGCATGTTCGAACTCGACTATAACTACTGGGGCAACAGTTCCTACGTAAATGCAAGAGGCGGCGGTGGCGCCCTCGGCGCTGATACCGTTAACATCGAAACCAAGAACCTTTACCTTGATGCCAATGTAGCAAAGAATACCAACCTTAAGCTCGGTATGCAGGGTTATAGCGATGCCTTCAAAGGGGCATTCGTTGACGCTGACATGGCTGGCGCACTGGTTTCTCACAGCTATGACAAGGCAACTGCTGCAGTCGGATTCTTCCGCTGGGAAGACAAAGCAACCACAACACTTGGTCGTCAGACACGTGACGTTCTTGTTCTTGATGGCAAGTATGACCTGAGCAAGCATACTAAACTTGGTGCTGCATATTACTTTGTCAAGGACAACTCAAAGAATTTTGCTGACGCAAATCAGACAATACACGTACTTGGTGTAAATGCTGAATCCGTTGTTGGTGCAGTTACTCTCGACGGTTTCCTTGCTGCCCAGTTAGGTGAAGTAGAAAATACTCAGAAAGACCTTTCAGCTTACGCAGCAAGCGTTGGCGCAAAAATGAAAATCGGCAAGGGGGCTCTCCGCGCTGACATCCTCTACACCTCCGGTGACAACGGTGCAGCCGGCAAGAGCAAATCACATGCATGGCAGTCAATAAGCAACACCGGTAAATACAGCGAAACCGGCTACTATGCACACGAAATGGTCATCCTTGGCCGTGACAAGTATGCAACTACAATTGACAATGCCATTGTTATGGATGCTAGCAACGCTAATCATGGTGTAATTTTCGCTACTCTTGGCTACGACATGCCGATTACCAGCAAGCTTGACGGTAGTGCTAATGTAGGCTTTGCAAGAAACGATAAAGCAAGAACAGGTGATGTAAACACAGAGAAGAACCTTGGCACCGAGCTCAACGCCGAGCTGGTTTACAAGGCCACTGACAATGTGTCCATCAGCACCCGTGCTGCTTATGTATTCCTTGGCGACCACTTCAGGGGCGTAGCTACAAACGGCACTCCTGACAATCCTTACGACTTCAAGATTGTTGCCAAGTACAGCTTCTAATTGACCCCTGCCAGGCAGGGAATATTACAACCTGCCTGGCAGGTTGAATTCTTCAAGGAGGATTTGTAAATGAAAAAAGTTACAGCACTGTTTCTCGCAGGAATGCTTGCTTTCGGCGCAGCCGGCTGCAAGAAGAAAGAGGGGGGAGAAGCTGCTCCCAAAGCTGGTGGAGATACCGTAAAGATCGGTTTCCTTGGCGCGCTTACAGGTGACGTTGCCATGTTCGGCAAGCCGACTCTCGAAGGGATGAAGATGGCTGCCGATGAGATTAACGCAGCTGGCGGCATCAACGGCAAGAAGATCGAAATAGTTGAGGCTGACAACCGTGGTGACAAGCAGGAAGGGGCATCTGTTACCCAGAAACTCATCAGCCGCGACAACGTTGTAGCTATCGTTGGTGACCCGACCACAGGCATCACCAAAGTTGCTGCACCTATTGCCCAGAAAGCCGGTGTGGTTCTTCTCTCTGCTGGCGCAACCGGTCCTGGTGTTGTTGAGAACGGCGATTTCATCTTCCGCGATACACTCCTTGACTCCATCGCAATCCCTGCGTGTATTGACTTCTTTGCAACTGAAATGAAATATAAGAAGGTAGCTATCGTTACTTCCGATAACAACGACTACTCTGTCGGCCTTTCCCAGACTTTCCGCGATGCCGCTAAAGGCAAGGGAATCCAGATTGTTGCAGACGAGAAGATCAAGGACGGCGACAAGGATTTCTCCGCTCAGATCACAAATATCAAAGCCAAGAAACCTGATGTTATCCTCTACTCAGGTTACTACACCGAAGGTGCTCTTATCATGAAAGAGGCTCGCAAGCAGGGTCTCAAGGTAAACATGTTCGGCGGTGACGGACTCTTCTCTCCTAAGCTTATTGAGCTTGGCGGTGACGCAGTTGAAGGAACAATGTCGGCTCTTGGTTTCTCTCCTGAGCAGGCAACTCCTGTAACAGCAAAATTTATCGAGGCATTCAAGAAGAAGTTCAACAATGCCGAGCCGGGTCTGTTTGACGCACAGGGTTATGATGCTATAATGCTTCTTGCCGATGCAATGAAGCGCGCAAACAGCATTGATCCAAAGCTTTTCAAAGTATCACTTGCTGCAACCAAAGGATTTGAAGGCGTTTCCGGAACAATCTCGATGCAGGCTTCCCGCGAGCCGATCAAGTCTCCTCTTGCACTTCTCGAAGTCAAGGGTGGCAAGTTTGTTCTCAAAAAGAAAGTTCCAGTAAAGATGGACTAGTTTTAAACGTACGCCGCAGCCTCTCCTGGCGGGGGGCTGCGGTTTTTTTGTAATCTGCTGAATTAATGAGAAAGGGAGCTGGATATGCTTCTGCAACAACTTATAAACGGAGTAGCTCTCGGGTCGGTCTATGCTTTGATCGCTCTTGGTTATACCATGGTTTACGGCATCATAACCCTGATCAATTTTGCCCACGGCGAGATCTTCATGGTCGGTGCATTCGTCGGACTTCTTGCCGTTTCAAAGTATAACGTTAATGTCTTTGTGGCAATGGCTGTTGCCATGGTTGCCAGTATGATAATCGGCGTTGTCATTGAGCTGATTGCCTACAGGCCCCTTCGCAAATCATCCAGGCTCTCTGCCCTTATTTCGGCAATCGGCGTTTCAATATTTCTCTCTTCGCTGGCTCTGATGGTCTTTGGTGCCGATGCGAAGGCTTTTCCTTCCACCGCGTTTCCGGTCAGGCAGATCAAGATCGGCGAGGCGGAAATATCATCCCTGCAACTTCTGATAATAGGCATATCCGCCCTGCTTATGCTAGGGCTTGAATTCATAGTTAAAAAGACAAAGATCGGCAAGGCGATGCGGGCTACTTCCGAGGATTACAATACCGCCGCCCTCATGGGAATTAACGTGAACCGAGTCATCTCCTTTACCTTTGCCCTCGGCTCTGCACTGGCTGCAGCCGGTGGTGTTCTGGTAGGTGTTCTCTTTAATGCAGTAAGCTTTAACATGGGCCTGATGGCTGGTCTCAAGGCATTTGCCGCTGCGGTTCTCGGTGGCATCGGCTCTATTCCCGGAGCCATGCTCGGCGGGCTCATGCTCGGTATAACCGAGGTTCTCGGCGTTGCTGCCGGTTTCTCTTCATACAGGGATGCAATTGCCTTTGCAATCCTTGTGCTGGTTCTTCTTGTCAAGCCGACCGGACTTCTCGGTCGGAAAATTCAGAAAAAGGTATAACGAATGGGCGCATCTCTTCAAAATCTCGTCGCTGGAATGGATCCATATTTCCTTCAGATTATAGTCAATATCGGCATTGCGATAATTCTGGCTCTCGGCCTGAACATCATTACCGGTCTGACCGGTCAGCTCTCGCTTGGTCATGCGGCATTCATGAGTATAGGTGCCTTTGTAGGGGCGCTCCTGACAATCAAGACAGGGCTCCCTTTTAGCCTGAATCTGATCCTTGCAGGTTCCATAACCGCACTGGTCGGGGCGATGATCGGTTATCCGATTCTGAGGTTAACCGGTGACTATCTTGCCATCTGTACTCTTGGCTTTGCCGAGATTGTCAAGGTTGTCTTCCTTAATCTTGATATAACCAACAAGGCTCTTGGCCTTAGTGTACCGCCTGCCCATTCTTCGATCCCGATGCCGATAATGGTCTGGATCTGTGCGATTCTTGCGATAGTTGCGGTTACCTTCCTGCAAAACTCCCGCTTTGGCAGGGCCCTTAAGGCGATCCGTGGCGATGAGATTGCAGCTGAGTCCATGGGGATAAACCTGGCTCGCTACAAGATCAGCTCCTTTGCGCTGGGCACCTTTTTTGCCGGTATTGGCGGAGCTCTTTATGCACATTTCCTTGGCTATATAAATCCGTCCGACTTCAGCTTCTTAAAGTCGGTGGATATTCTGAGCATGATAGTTCTTGGTGGACTGGGGAGTGTTCCCGGGGCAGTCATCGGCGCTTCGGTGCTTGCCGCTGCACCTGAATTCCTCAGATTCATGTCGCAGTATAGAATGCTTGTCTATGGGGCACTGCTGGTATTCCTGATGGTTTTCAGGCCAAACGGCCTTCTTGGCGGTGTCAATTTCGTTGATCTTGTGCTGCGCAAACTTGGTAAAAAACCTCAACTGGCCGTGCGTAACGGCAAGAAGGGGGAGTAGGGGATATGGCACTTCTTGACCTTAAAAATGTGACAATACGTTTTGGCGGGCTCACCGCCGTTGACAGTGTTAATCTGCAAGTTGAAGAGGGAACGATTCAGGCTTTGATCGGCCCTAACGGTGCAGGCAAAAGCACCATGTTCAACCTGATAACGGGAATTTATGCGCCGACTGAAGGCGAAATTTCCTTTGGCGGCGAGCGTATCAGTGGCGGCGAGCCTTATAAAATTGCAGCACGGGGGATTGGCCGGACTTTCCAGAACATCCGCCTCTTCTCGACGCTGTCAGTCCTTGAAAATGTCCTCATCGGTGCCCATACTCGCGGCAAAGTAGGGCTTGGCGGGGCAATCTGCAAATATCTCCCCTGGGTAAGGCGCGAAGAAGGTGCTCTTCAGGAGTGGGCTATCGAATGTCTGAAACAGGTTGATCTGGTACACAGGGTTTATGAGCCTGCCGGAAGTCTTCCTTATGGAGAACAGCGCCGCCTTGAGATAGCCCGTGCACTGGCGATAAAGCCGCGTATTCTCCTGTTGGATGAGCCAGCTGCCGGGATGAATCCACAGGAAAAAATGTCCCTGATGCAGATGATAAGAGGGATTCGTGAAACCGGACTGACTGTTTTTCTTGTCGAGCATGACATGAAGTTTGTCATGGGTCTTTCCGACCGGATTGCTGTTCTTGATTATGGCGTCAAGATTGCAGACGGAACGCCTCTTGAAGTCAGGAGTAACGACCGGGTAATCGAAGCCTATCTCGGGAAAGGAGCTGCACACTGATGCTCAAGGTAGAGAATCTTACAGTCAATTACGGCGCAATCAAGGCGCTCAAAAATATTTCATGCGAAGTCCATCAGGGGGAGATAGTTGCTCTCATCGGTGCCAACGGTGCCGGAAAGACAACAATTCTTAACTCCATCAGCGGCATTCTGCCGATTGACAGCGGCAAGATAAGTTTTTCTGGAACGGATATTACCAAAACGCCCCCCCACGAGATTGTCAAGATGGGGATCTGCCAGGTCCCCGAGGGTCGGCGCGTTTTTGCAAACATGAGTGTTCACGAAAACCTTGAAATGGGGGGATATTCGGTTAAAGATAAGGCGGCTGTCAATGCCGGTATAGAAAGAGCATTCACACTCTTTCCCCGTCTGAAGGAACGCTCCAAACAGCTTGCAAAAACATTGTCTGGCGGGGAGCAGCAGATGCTTGCCATGGGCCGTGCACTCATGTCCTCACCGAAGCTGATACTCCTTGATGAGCCGTCAATGGGGCTTGCGCCGATGCTGGTCGAGAAGATTTTCGAGATAATCGTTGATATCAACAAGAGCGGCACAACTATCATGCTGGTCGAGCAGAATGCCCACATGGCTCTTTCCATTGCCAACAGGGCGTACGTACTTGAAACAGGAGAGGTCGTTCTGTCCGGGATTGCTAAGGATCTTGCCGAAGATCCTGAAGTACGTAAGGCATATCTTGGGGAGTAAAGACAGTGAATCAGTTGAGTAGTTGAGTGGATTCGTTGTTAAAGGATAAACTCAACTACTTAACCACTCAACTGCTCAATCAAACACTGCCTATGTCCACAAATAAACCCCCTATAAATCCGTATCTGGCGATATTTGCCGGTGTTCTTGCCGTTTCATTCTCGGCACTTTTCGTGCGCCTCTCATCTGCGCCGCCGCTTATCACGGCAAGTTACAGGCTTATCTTCACTTTCATGCTCATAGCCCCATATACGCTTGTCTACGGGCGAAAAGAACTTTTTTTCATGAAGCGCCGTGAACTCCTGCTTGCAGCGCTGAGCGGCGTCTTTCTTGCCCTTCACTTTGCCACCTGGTTTACCTCGCTGAAATATACGTCCATTGCCAGTTCTGTAGTCATTGTGACACTGCAGCCGGTGTTTGTTGTCATCGGTTCCTGGCTGCTGTTTCGCGAAAAAATTACAAGACTCTCTGCCATCGGCGGTCTGCTGGCGCTTTGTGGCAGCTTCATCATCGGTGCCGGTGATTTCAGGCTTGGTATGGACGCATTTTACGGAGATTTGCTGGCGCTCTTTGCCGCAATTCTTGTCTCCGGTTACATGATTATCGGCCGCAAGATCCGATCCAGCGTTTCCTTAAGCGCGTATACCTTTGTTGTCTACGGATGCAGCGCCCTTACTCTGGTCATCATATCCCTGCTTAATTCACACTCGTTTGCTCCATATCCATCATCAGACTGGCTACTTTTCTTTGCCCTTGCTGCTATCTGTACGGTCGGAGGTCACACGATCTTCAACTGGGTCATCAAGTATGTGCCGGCTTCGACCGTTGCAGTCTGCATCCTCGGGGAGTCCCTTGGCGCTATCATTTGGGGAGCTGTCTTCCTCCGCGAGTATCCCGGATTGAGACAGATTGCAGGTGGCACGGTGATCTTCGCCGGGCTCTATCTGTTTACGGCGGCCTCACGTCCGAAAAGGGACTTAGATGCGGGATGAGCAAGCCAGAACCGGCTTTATCTACGGGCTGGCAGCCTACTTTATCTGGGGATTTTTTCCGGTATTTTTCAAGCAGCTGAAACACCTCAACCCCCTTGAAGTAGTCTCCCACCGGATCTTCTGGTCCATGATCTTCCTTACTATCCTTATAGTTGCAAACGGCCAGATTACAGTCATTCGCAGGGTGCTAGCCGACAGACGGGCGCTTTGGTACCTGTTTGTTACCTCGCTGCTGATTTCGACAAACTGGTTGGTCTTCATTTATGCGGTAGGTAAGGGAGAGGTGTTGCAGTCCAGTCTCGGCTACTTCATGACACCGCTTATCAATGTGTTGCTTGGCGTGATCATCCTTCGGGAGAGGCTAAGACCCTGGCAGATTGCAAGTATTGTTCTGGCCATGGGTGGAGTTGCGGTCCAACTGATAATGGTCGGCAAACTTCCGCTGATAGCGCTTGTGCTTGCAGCGACATTCGGGCTTTATGGACTTTTACGCAAGATTGCTCCGGTTGAGGCGCTCTCCGGCCTGGCAGTTGAAACAGCCATGCTGGCGGTTCCGGCTATGGGATTTCTGTTCTATACGGGATTTTCAAATGGCGGGCATTTTGTCGGCAGGCTTCCTTCCGATACATTTTTTCTACCAATGGCCGGCGTTCTCACTGCTGTTCCACTGATTCTCTTCGCCGCTGCAGCCAGAAGGCTGCGCCTGACAACAATCGGTTTTCTGCAGTACATCACCCCTTCGCTCCATTTCTTCCAGGCAGTATTTCTCTATCACGAAACCTTTGACACGGCCCACCTGATCAGTTTCTGCTGCATCTGGACCGGGTTGCTTATCTATACGATCGACAGCCGATTTAACAGCTAGAATTTCAGCGCTGCCAACTCCACCAGGATAATCTTGGCAATGGTCATTGACGGAAAAATCATTGCAAAAAAGATCCCAGGGTTTTCGGTTCCATTCTCCCTTGAATATCATAAAAAACAGTAAACATCATTATAGCTGGTTAGTGGTTATTATAGATGATGTTGACATGCTGACCGGGTAATTATATATTCATATTTCTGAATATGTAGCGGGCGGTGAAAATACAGATTTTGAGTAGACTTGCATAGGGTTCAATATATGTTTTGTAACGTTTGAGCCAAGGTCTGACTCCGGGCCGGTAAAATGCCAGTTATACGATTCGGTTGATGTAAAGAAAGAGTTGTCATCCTTTTCAGCAGCGACTGCCGCAAATTCAGCAGCCTGTTCCAACTGTGGCTGAAGTGTCTGATATGACGCAGGTCCGGTGTCAAAATATTCTTGGTAATTGGTGCGGAGAAAAGCAATGACCTACAGAGAGTTAACAGCCTCACTGAGGACCCTTGGACTCGGTGAAAGGTGCACCCTCAAGGAGCTTAAGTTCCGTCATAGAGAGCTTGTCAAATGGCATCACCCGGACAGCGGCAAAACCGACAGCAATGAGGCCATTCAGAAGATCAATGCCGCATACCGGATTCTGAATGAGTACGTTACAGAATACCGCTTCTCTTTTGCCGAGGATGAATTTTACGAGCAGAACCCGGATGAACGACTCAGGCAGCAGTTTATGGATTCTATGTGACGGGGACAAAACAGACCATTCAAAAGGAGACCGTAATGGAGCATTTCTTGGCAACAATCAAAGAGACAATAAACCCTGCGACGCAGCCGGTAGGGGTTAACCTTGTACGGGACAAGGCACTGATTGAAGGGCTTAAAATCAAGGTTCGTGACAGGCGACTGGCTGTCTGTCAGCAGATTGCCTATAGCCGGATGTACTCTTGGTCGACCTGGGTGGATGCAAAAACAGGTCACTGTGCTCTTGGCTCCGCTTGTACGGGCCTGATTGCTCCCCCGTCAAGGGTGATTGACGGCTCTGTCAATGCCGGCGTCTATCAGGAGACCAGAGAGGCTGCAGCTTTGATGCAGCAGAAGATGCCGCGTGTTGAGCCGGGTGTTGCCGGGGTTCTGACCTATCCGCTTGCCCGTTCATTTTCGGGACTCTCACCGGATATGGCGGTTATTTACGTCAATTCGGCCCAGGCGATGCGCTTTATTCAGGCGTTTTTGTATCATCAGGGAGGTGAGTTCGTGATGAAATCTTCAGGGGATGCCGGAGTCTGCTCACGGGCTGTGGCTCAGGTATCAATGACCGGCGAACCGACCGTTGAAATCCCCTGCATGGGGGACAGACGCTTTGCCATGACCCAGGATCACGAAGTTATTGTAGGAATCCCGGCAAGCTGGTTTGAGCGTACTGCACAAGGGCTGGCAGCCACCCATAAGGCAGGGCTTCGATACCCAGTGCCGTTTCAGATACCTTCTGAGTGCGATCTGCCTGCCGAATATATTACTGGCGAAAATGATTTTTGAGGTTAAATCCGAAAAAGTAATTGGGGAATATTTTATATGCAGGCAATAGAGTTGATGAGAAGAGTAAAAGCAGGTAGTCCGCCAACAGTGGTTGATGTGCGTAGTGGTGGAGAATTCAAGACAGGACATGTGCCGGGAGCTCTAAATGCGCCGACATGGAAAATCCTTCTCAGAATAGCTGATCTGCCTAAAGATCATGATGCAGAGCTTGTAGTTGCCTGCGAACATGGCCCGCGAGCACAGATGGCAAAGGGTATCATATCATCAATGGGATACCGGAATGTGACCCTTCTTGAAGGGCACATGTCAGGTTGGCGGCAGGCAGGACTTGATATGGAGAAGTAGAGACTTAAAAGGTTCTTGCGATCCAGTCTTTGATACATGCTCGCTTCGGCGGGTAGTTGGGCGAACACTATTCTTATTTAGTAACTGTTACGCAACGAAGCAGCTGGCAACCACTGAATCGTCGTCAAGTATCGAATGGATCTCTTCTACGCAGTCCCGTGACGAAAGTACGGTGTAGAATCCTTTCTTTATTGATGGTGCCAGTCGAACGGCCTCAAGCCATTCCGATCTGCTGAATGGATCGCTCTTGATGGCATCCCAGAAACCACATTCTTCAAACAGTTGAGAGATGATATCGGAATTATGCCCTTGAAGTTTGCTGATAATGTAAGTTGCTACGCCGACCTGGAGACCATGTATTCGAGGTCGCGCAGATATCCGGTCCAGTGCATGGGAGATCAGGTGCTCGCTGCCGCTGGCTGGTCGTGATGAGTTACAGACCTCCATTGCGATACCGTTCAGCATCAGAGAAGTTCCCAGTAGCCTGATTCCCTCCAGATCTTTAACCGGTCGAGACATGAATTGAGATACTGTGGCATCTGACAACAGCGCGGCGAAGTCGTTGAACGGTTCGTTGGTGGCGTGGAAGGCAAGTTTCCAGTCTTGTACTGCAGTGAGTTTTGCAGCCAAATCGCCTACCCCTGAAAACCAGAGCTGTTCAGGTGCGGCCAGGCAAACATCCGTATCTATTATCACGCCAAAAGGCATGGCAGCAGGTAATGTCCGTTTGCGGCCACCAATACTCAAACTGGCGTTTGGGCTACAGAAACCATCATTGGATAGTGAGGTCGGCAATGCAATATTCGGGAGTCTTGCCAGAAAAGCCACATATTTGGCTACGTCCAGCGCTCTGCCACCGCCAATGCCGATTCTTTGTCCACGGAGCTGCGGCGTCTGGAGGCAGGTAAGACAGCGCTACTTTGAAAAAAATCACGTTCTGTCATGGTGCCATCAAAGTCGCTGACAAGTATCTTCCCTTTATTCAGCATGTAAATCTCCATTCAGGTGCAAGGCAGTGATCTGAACTGGTATAGAGCCATTGCGAAATGCCTGACGCTGTCATAGTTCAACTCAGTTTGGTCTTTTTGTCCTTTACTCTGCTAAATAACTTAAATAATTCAAACCAGATAATGCTTGATATGCCGGCAGACACACATATGGCAACATCCACTGGATGGATCACAGAGAACCTGAATATCCCCCGAAGAAAGGTAATATTCAGCGCAAGGCCGAGAAAGACAACAGCACCGCCGGTGACCCACCAGAGAGCCGCATTGGGAGCCCGGAGAATTTTGCCGATAGTGCTGGTCCAGGAACGGTTGGTCATCATTAATCCCAGGTTGGCGATTATCAGAGTAGTGAATGCCAGGGTACGTGCCTCAAGTTCCCCATGTCCACGAACAAGACTGACCCCAAACACAATGAGGAGTACCACCAGAACACTCACTCCTTGAAGTGTGCTTAATAACAAGACGCGCCTGCTGAACAGCGGTTCCTGTGGATCGCGGGGCGGTCTGTTCATCGTATCCGTCTCTGCAGGCTCGACCTCATAGACAATGGAACAGGCTGGATCTATGATAAGGTGGAGGAAGGCGATATGGATCGGCATGAACAGCAGCGGCCACTCGAAAAGCACCGGTATGAGAGACATGCCGGCAATCGGGATATGGATGGCAAGTAGATAAGCCATGGCTTTTTTCAGGTTGTCAAAGATACGTCGCCCCATTTTTACTGCCCTGACGATGGAGGCAAAATCATCATCCAAGAGCACGAGATCGGATGCTTCACGTGCTACATCTGTCCCTCTGCCTCCCATGGCGATACCTATATGAGCTGATTTAAGCGCCGGAGCATCATTCACCCCATCTCCGGTCATGGCAACAACCTCGCCATTGTTCTTCAATGCATTTACCAGACGGAGTTTTTGTTCCGGGACAACTCTGGCGAAAATGTTGACAGTTCTGATTCTCTCCTTTAAATCCTCTTCGGTCATACTATCCAGTTCAGGGCCGGTTATGACGTCATCCGGTTGTAAAAGCCCGATTTGACGTGCGATACTACGCGCCGTGCCAGGATAGTCACCGGTGATCATCATCATTCGTACGCCAGCACGGTAGCAATCCTGAAGTGCTGCAGACACGGTTGGTCTGACCGGATCGGCCAATCCCACGAGACCTATAAACTCGAAGTTGAAGTCATGTTGTTCACCCGGAAGACCGGGTTCACGAAAGTATGAGCGCGCAACTCCCAGTACCCGAAGGCCGTCGTCAGCCATCTGTGTCACAGCCGACATCATCTCTTTATGTTGGCTGTCATTGAAATGGCACAGGTCGGCAACAGCCTCCGGCGCGCCTTTGGTGGCAATGACATACTCATCCCCCTCAGGAGCCCTCCAGACATGGGACATGGCAAGAAGTTCAGGAGATAACGGATATTCCTTTTCCAGGTGCCAATCACCGTGGAGATGCTCAGTGTGGGCTAGGTACTCTTCGCCAAAATCCTTGATAGCCCGTTCCATGGGGTCAAATGGATCGCGTTGGCTGGCGAGGATGCTGAATTCCACAAGATCATGAAAGGTTTCAGGTGGCGGGTCATTGCGAAAATCTCCAATTTTGCAGAGATTCCCTTCGGAGTGGAGTGCAGTGACTGTCATCCGGTTCAAGGTAAGGGTACCGGTCTTGTCCACACAGAGGACAGTGGCCGAACCAAGTGTCTCTACCACGGGCGCACTGCGGGCAAGCACGTGAACCCGGGAAAGTCGCCAAGCCCCCAGTGCCAGGAAAATTGTCAGTACCACCGGCAGTTCGTTGGGCATGACCGCCATGGCGAGTGTTAGCCCTGCCAGCACTCCATCGATCCAGGCACCGCGAGTTATCCCGTAAGCAAGGATCAGGAGTGCGCAGAGTCCAATGACTGCAATAGCCAGAACTTTTACAAGACGACCGGTTTCTCTCTGAAGCAGAGTCTCTTCAGAGGTGACTGTCTGCAAGGCTTTTCCTATTTTGCCGATGGCGCTCTGTTCTCCGGTGGCAACCACGCGGGCAATTCCCTGACCACGCACCACCAGGGTTCCGGAAAAAACCAGGGGAAGGTCGTCTCCCCCTGGTTGAACAATAGCTGAGGAGGCATTGCCGGGCATCTTGCGCACCGCTACGGATTCTCCGGTCAGCAGTGATTCATCAGTTGACAGGCTGGTGCAGTCCAACACCAGAGCATCAGCAGGAACCCGATCCCCTTCGGCCAGGACGATGATGTCGCCACGAACCACTTCACGACCGGCAATCCGCTGCTGGGTGCCGTCGCGTATTACCAGCGCACGGGGGCTGGAGAGATCCCGGAGGGTCTCAAGTGCCCGTTCAGTTTTCCGCTCCTGGTAAAGAGTTATTCCCATAACGAAGATGACAAAAGCAAGAAGCATTAATGCTTCCTGCATATCCCCCACTATCAGGTAGATTGCGCCGCACGCCACCAACAGCAGGAACATTGGCTCTCGCATTACGTCGAGGGCTATTTGCAGGTTCCCACGTTGCTTTGAAGACGGGAGTTCATTGGGACCTTCTTCTTCGAGAATTCTTGCGGCTTCCTGCACAGTTAGTCCAACATGCTCATGTAGGTCAGATTTTAGAGCCATAACGGTACCTTTTTACTAAAAGAAGTCAATTTCGCGAGAAACTCCCGAGTAAATCGGACAATTCAGAATGATTTATCCCGATGATTTTGTCCGTTATTGTTCTTGGTGTTGGTGCCAGAGCGCTGTATCCGCTCCTGCACCATGTGAAGTAGCCTGCGAGCCCAGGCAAACTCGGTGGCAAGGATACCCAGTGCCAGCGGAATGACGACTATGGCCGGACCGGGCAGAACAATCATGGCAATACCAATAATAAGAATGGTAATGCCGACAACTGCCACGAAAAAATGCTTCAGTTTTTTGAGCGACCATTGCTTCATGGTTATAGAATGCTCTTGTTTTAGGTAATTACAATGAATTCGTTGAAGATTGAACTATAAACGGAAGAGTCATGAGAGATAAATCGAACTGTAAACAGCCTCCATTCGTATGAGAGGCATTCCTGCTGTCGATGTGCCTATACTATGATAGTATAAAATTAAAATCAGTTGACTCATCCTGTTTTCTCGGTAAGGAGAACCATTATGTCTCATTTATTCGAGCCACTTGCGCTGCGCAGCATCAATCTTCCCAATCGGATTGCCGTATCGCCCATGTGCCAGTATTCCAGTGTTGATGGTTTTGCCAATGACTGGCATCTGGTTCATTATGGGAGCCGAGCCGCCGGCGGCGCGGGTCTGGTTATTACCGAGGCAACGGCGGTAATCCCTCAAGGGAGAATCAGTCCGCAGGACCTCGGGATATGGGACGACAGGCATGTAGATTTTCTGGCACGTATCGTCCACTTTATCAAGCAACGAGGAAGTGTAGCCGGGATTCAGCTTGCTCATGCTGGCCGCAAGGCCAGTTCGCCTCCGCCATGGGAGAACCGGTCTGTCACCTTGACAGGAGCAGAAGGGGGTTGGCCGATTTCTGCACCAAGTGCCATCCCTTTTGATAATTGCTCTGTTATTCCAACTGCACTGTCCGGGGCTGGTATTGAGGAAATAGTAACTGCCTTTGTACAGGCAGCCCGGCGTGCGTTACTGGCGGGTTTTCAGATCGTTGAAATCCATGCCGCCCATGGTTACCTGCTGCATCAGTTTCTTTCGCCGCTCAGCAACCAGCGAACTGATCAGTATGGAGGCAGCTTCGAGAACCGCACAAGACTGCTACGGGAGATTGTGACTGCCGTCAGAGGCGAATGGCCGGATAATCTGCCGCTTTTTGTGAGAATCTCTGCAACCGATTGGGTTGAAGGTGGGTGGGATATTGATCAGTCTATTGAGCTGGTGCGCCAGCTATTGCCACTGGGTGTTGATCTGATCGACTGTTCCTCTGGTGGCAGCATGCCTCAGGCCCGGATACCGCTTGGGGCCGGCTATCAGACTCATTTTGCCGAGCAGATCCGTCGCGAGACCGGCATGAAGTGCGGTGCAGTCGGACTGATTACCGCACCGGCACAGGCGGATCACATCATCCGTTCAGGACAAGCCGATCTGGTATTGCTGGCCCGGGAAATGCTGCGCGATCCCTATTGGCCGCTCCACGCTGCCAGGGAACTCGGGCACTTGACACCGTGGCCTGCTCAATATGTTCGAGCAGCACCAGCCCACACACCGGCGTATCTCCCTTCGAAATAATGGATGAAACCTTTATTGAAATGGCACAGGAAGGGTTATGACTGCCAGTTACTCTGCTGTTAAGCCCACAGATATGTCACGTAGGCAGTTGGTGCACATGGTGTTGATCCTTGGCGCACTAACCGCCTTTAGCTCCATGTCCATCGATATGTATTTACCGGCTTTCCCGCAGATGGCAAAAGACCTGAAGGTGTCGCTCGGCACGGTGCAACTGTCCATTTCCGCATTCCTCTTCGGTTCGGCTGCAGGGCAGCTCTTTTACGGCCCACTTGCCGACCGCTATGGCAGGCGCAGACCGCTTCTCTGTGGCCTGGCCCTCTACGTTGCTTCAACTGTAGGATGTGCCTGCGTGCAAACGGGAGAAGGCCTTCTGTTCTGGCGTGTGGTAATGGCGGTAGGCGGAGGGGCCGGCATGGTAATCTCACGTGCCGTAGTACGAGATCTGTACGACACTGCAGAGGCTGCAAGAATGTTTTCGCTGCTGATACTTATAATGGGAGTTGCACCGATTTTGGCTCCGATAGCGGGTGGACAGCTACTGCTGATTACTGGATGGCGAGGCATTTTTGTTTTTCTGGGTCTATTCGGACTGCTTTCACTTTGGGCAGCAGCTGCAGGTCTTCCTGAGTCACTGCCGGTGGACAGGCGCATACGGATTAATTTTGCCAACATGGCGGGCATTTACAAACAATTTCTTCACAACCGCCAATACGTCCGTTACGCCATCGCGCTGGGATGTGTTGCGGGGATCAACTTTTCCTATATCTCTGGAGCACCATTTCTTTTCATCGAGTTGCATGGTGTTTCGCCACAACACTTCGGCCTCTTCTTCGGGGCCAATGCCTTTGGACTGATCGGAGCGTCTCAGGTCAACCGGAGGCTTTTGCGCCATTTTAGTGTACAGCGAATCCTGAAGGTGGCGCTTAGCGTCAATGTTGTATCAGCCCTGTTACTTACAACTGCGGGCGTTACGGGATTAGGCGGCTTTCCTGCTCAAGTCGTGCTCATTTTTGTTTGCTTGACTATGACTGGGCTACTCTACCCAAATGTGACAGCACTTGCCTTGGCTCCTTTCGATAAGGCAGCCGGGAGTGCGTCGGCGCTTCTTGGAACGATCCAGTATTCGATAGGCGCAAGCGCAGGAGCACTTGTGGGGGTGCTCCATAGCGGGACAGCTGTGCCAATGACTGCCACCATGGCTGCTTGTGGAGTAGTGGCATGGTTTGCGATTGTGGGAGTCAGAAGGAGGGTAGGAGTAAGGAAAGATGATGATAGTGACAAACTCTATAGATCAGCCTGAGAGGTTGGTTTTAGGCTGGAAGGGTTTTGAATTAAAGATGTCATGCTGTCGGCGATTGTTATTATCGCCTTAGAACTTTATGACTGCCAGTCATGCCAATCAGTTACATGGACTTACGATCCAGACTCCGGTACTGGATTGCTTCGGCAAGATGCTGTTCCTGGATGTTTTGGAGCTGCCAAGGTCGGCGATGTTCTGGCTACCTTTTGTCACTTATTACTTCACCCGTTCCTGTCCTGTAGGGGGATTAACAGCCAATTCTCCAATGAACTGAACCTTCATCACAATTCTTCAAACTTATAGCCGACACCGTACACCGAATGAATCAGCTCTTTTTCAGCAGAGATATCGGCAATTTTTCTGCGCAGCTTCTTGATGTGGCTGTCAATAGTTCGGTCCGATACTATCCGCTCATCAGGATAAATCCTGTCCATCAGCTGCTGACGACTATAAATCCGCCCTGGATTGGTGGCAAGAAAATGCAGCATCTTGAACTCCACTGCAGTTAAATCCAGTTCCCGGCTGTCAAGTGTTGCCCGGTAACGGGCTTCATCAAGCTTCAGCCTGATCATCGGTAATGGTGCATCCTTGTCACTCCTGCGCAACACAGCTTTTACCCTGGCAACGACCTCTCGCGGGCTGAACGGCTTGCAGATGTAGTCGTCAGCGCCAAGTTCGAGCCCGATCAGACGGTCAATCTCCTCAATTCGCGCAGTAACCATAATGATCGGCACGCTGGAAAATGTTCGAATCTCCCGGCAGATTTCAAGACCATCCCTGTTCGGCAGCATAATATCTAGCAGAATCAGATCCGGCACGTGCTGCCGTACTGAGGCAACAACATGTGCACCATCTGCAACCGCCAGGGTTTCAAAACCGGACTGCTGCAGATAATCAAGTAGTAACTGGGCCAGTTTCTGCTCATCCTCAACGATCAGAACCTTTCTGCTCATCCTCTTCCCTCCGCAATTGGCAAAGAAACTTTTATCCTGATCCCTCCCATATCCGAGTGTTCTGCAATAATGCTGCCGGAATGAGCTTCGACTATTCTGTTGCAAATAGCCAGACCAAGCCCAGCACCGCCGCTGTTGCGACTGCGTGATGTTTCAACCCGGTAAAGGCGGTCGAAAAGCCTTTCAATATCACCGTCGTTTACGCCTGGAGAAGAGTCTTCCAAACTGATTTCTGCAAAGTCGTCTGCACAGGTCATTGTCAAAACTGCTCTTCCTCCCGGGTCGGTATACTGAAGAGAATTGTCCAGCAGGTTGCCAAAAAGCTGCAGGAGGCGAGCGGTATCAGCGAAGAGGATGAATTTTTTAGTATTTGAAAAGTCTGCAGTAAAATTGATATTTCTGACAGCAAACTCATGCTTATATGTTGCCAGAATCGATGTCAACATAGGTGCAAGGTCAATCTCTTCCTTGCGGTAGGAGAGTGCGCCAAGGTCTGAGAGGGATAGTTGATAAAGGTCGTCAACCAGTCGAGTGAGCCGCATTGCTTCATGATGAAGTGAGTTGATTGCCGCCGGATTCAATAAGCGTATCCCGTCTTGTAGCGCTTCGATCTCACCCCGCAGAATCGTCAGTGGCGTGCGGAGTTCATGGGAGATGTCTGCAACCCACTGCCGGCGCGACAGTTCGTTCTTTCCCAAGGTCAAAGCCAGAGAATTGAAATCACGGGCAAGCTGCCCCAGTTCATCGGTGGAGGTCACCGGCATCCGTATCTCATAATCACCGGTAGCGAGCCGGTTATTGGCATCTGCCAGTGCGCGTAGCGGCTTGGTCAGCCTTGTGGAGAGCGGCAGGGAGAGTCCGGCTGCCAGCAAAACGATTATACCTGCGACAATAGCAAAGGCAGTTTTCAGTTCCTTAAGAAAACGGAGCTGGCGCTCGTCCGATACACGTTTATGGGGAAGAAGGCCCAGATAACCGATAACTGTCTTGCCCTGTTTCAGTGGTCTGCTCTCTGCATTGGCGGGGATCTCCATCGCGGCTATCAGCGGCATTTTCGAGGCATCTAGCAGGAAGACCCTGTTGGCAAAGCCGCGTTCCATGCTCGGCGGCAGCGGCAGACGATCCGGATCTCTCTCCGGACGGTTGATAGCATCTGTTTCTCTGGATGGAGCAGGAGGGCCGGGGTCAATATCAAGCTGTGATGCCGCAATAAAGCTATGCCAGCTGCCGGGCGCGAGTTTGAGAAAGTCCCAGCTCCCTTCACGTGTGTAGATTCTCTCCAAAGTTTCCACCAGAGTGGCAAGTCTGTTCTGCTCCAGACTGTTCGCGTAGCGGAGGAACCCCCGGTCCAGGCTCCATTGCAAAACCATGAACATGCTGATGACCGATAGGATTGATGCGGCCACTATGGCCAGGAAAAGTCGCTGTTTGATGCCGATTTGCATAGAGACACCTCAGTTAGTGCTGCTTATATTTTTAGCATAGCTATCGTACGAAATTCACAATCTTTCTTCACCACGGCATATTTCCTTATTTCTTCCACATTTCAGCCACAATCTCCAGATAGTACTTGTTCCACCAAGACAGCAGCAGTAACAAACAGCCAAAAATAGAACAGAGAGGTCGTGCTCCTCTGGTTCCGATCTTTTTCTAGAGAAAAAGGTCCATAGGTGGATGAATCGATGTCCTAATGGAGCAGACAGATTTATGTGCCAAACGGTACTACCAATAACAGAGGCTCCTTGTGATCGGATACTAGCGAAAATCGGCATTTCGATCAGAGATGTCTGGGTCGAACTGAATGGACGTCTGGGTTTGCCGGGTGAAGAGTGCGTCTACGTGTCAAGAATTGAGCCGGGAAGCGTTGCAGAGAACGGAGGAATACGCTGGGGGGATATCGTCCTACAGATTAACGATGTCGAAACAGCGACGATTAATGATGTAAACAGAGCCTTTTTGTCACTTGTGCCTGAAGTGCCGGTTAGACTATTGGTGCGGCGTGTCTGCACGAAGCATTACCTTGAGTTATGGTTGGATTACAGTCCGCATGGTCAAGACCTTGCTGCAGCCTCAACTACAATTTGAGGTGCAGTCGGCCGCGGTGCGCGCCCTCCTCGCACCGCGTTTTTTTGAAAACATTCAAGTGTTCATGTCGGGTCATAGGGCATTTGTATAAGCACATTTTCTGCAATTAGTAGAAATTTCCCCAAAAACGCACCGTTAAACGACATGAGGAATAACATCAATGCTAAGCAATCCCATGTTTTTAGTAATTAGTTTCATTCTGATTATTACGACATCTTCCCGCTCCCACGCACAGGATATTTCCGCCACAGTACAGCATGGTGATGTTGTTTCAATGGCAGAGCTGCCACAATTGCCAAGCTGGCAAGCATCTGCCGAAGCCGGTTGGCTCCCCGCCAGCAGTATTCATGGCAGCAGCGGTAACGTTACCATGGAGGACGTGAAATTCGGGTTTGTCCGGCGATTTAAGATAACCCCCCGGTTAGCACTATCCACTGGGCTGCGTTATTCTCTGCAAAACCTCGAAGCGCCGGATTCCGTGCGGCTTCCCGAATCATTGCAGGCGCTTTCCGTCTCATTTGGCGGCGATTACCGGCTAACTGACCATCTCACGATGGGTATCAGCATATCTCCGGGACTCAGCAGCGATTTCAAGACCGTTTCGACAAGTGATATCCGGGTGCCGCTAGCCTTAATTGCGCGTTATCAACCATCCAGAGAGTTAACCTTCCAGGGTGGAGTAGGTTACACGAGCGGGAGTCATGGGGTTCCGGTTATGCCAATGATAGGGCTTCTCTATAAGCCTTCAGAAACGTGGAGTTTTGCATTGGGCTTCCCCCGCACAGGTGTCAGCTATAAGCCCCGCAGAGACGTAGAATGCCACCTCGGCGCCGAACTCGGAGGGGGCGAATATCAGCTGCATGACGCTTCACTCGGAGCAGACGTAATCAGATATAGCGACATAAGGGGCGTTGCCGGAATCGATGTATCCCTCCTGCCGTTCATTAAATTGGGAATTTACGGCGGGTACTCTTTTGATAGGAAATTTGTTTTTTACGGCGGGAGCAGGGACGACGTACATGTGGATAATGCGCCTTTCGGCAAAGTAGAGATCAAGGTTGCATGGTGATCAAGATGAGCTTGTCGGATTGGTTGAAAAAACTTTCGAGGAGAATTTATGAAGAAATGCATGAGGGTAACTAGGGTAATACTTCTGGCGGCAACGGCTCTGCTCCCGGGCTCAGTTCAAGTGTCACAGAAATTTACACAGGAGGCGATAGATACCTGCAAGGAGAATCGCTAGGGGAAAGCGTTGGTGGGTACCACCCCGCGCGGCGACACGATTAAGGCTACTTGCCGGTTCATTGACGGCAGTTGACAAAAACACAGATCACTCACAAAGGAATGACATCTATGAACAGCTCATACGGATTACGACAATTTCTCGCCCAATTACGCTGGGTTGGCCTGCTTATCCTGGCAGGTTGCGGTAGCGCATCCCCAAGCATTACGAGTTTTTCACCATCTGCCGGTACAATTGGCACCACTATCACTCTAACCGGGACGAATTTCGATAGTACGGCAACGAATAATGCCGTCACTTTCAATGGAACGTCGGCCACTGTGACCAGTTCCACGAGTACGGAAATTGTCACCACCGTTCCGTCCGGAGCAACAACAGGTCCGATCATCGTAACGGTTGATGGTAACAAGGCAACATCTTCATCAAACTTTAGCGTAATTCCAGCGATCACGAGTTTTTCACCAACAACTGGTTCCTCTGGCGCTACTGTTACTATCACCGGCACCGGCTTCTCTACGACTTCAACAAATAATACGGTCAAGTTTAACGGAACGTCAGCAGTTGTCACAAGTTCGACAAGCACTACGATTGTTGCCTCAGTGCCATCGGGTGCGACAACGGGCCAGATTACGGTGACGGTAGATGGCCAGTCGGCAATTTCATCAACAAGCTTCACGATGCATTAAGAGGAGATAGCAATGAATAAGAGAGAAGTACTCATTGTGGATGATGACATAGTCTTCCTTAAACTTGTCTTGAGCATTATTAAGCAGGAAGGCATCAAGGCTCACTACGCGAGAAATGGTAAAGAGGCCGTGGGAATTTTGCAAAAAAGACGTTTCACAACCTTGATCACCGATCTGCAGATGCCGGGTATGGGCGGTTATGAACTGGCGAAGATAGCAAAAGAGCTAGATTCCGATATCGATATTGTAATGATTGCCGATGGAATGTCCTCTGAGATTTTATGTTTGGCTGCTCTGACCGATGTATCGAAAGTGCTCGTCAAACCGGTCAGCGCCGTCCAGATCAGGCAATTGATCAGAGATTAACCAGCTGCTAACTGTTTCAGCCGGAATTGATAAGGAGAATGCAGATGCCAAGATTAATTACGACCGCCAGTGCAGGGCCTTTGATGGCAGCAATGGTCTACTTGTTCCTGACAGGCGCTACATGGGCTCAGACTCCTCCTTCTGATTGGGGCTCTGTTGCCAAGAACACCAAGAACATTGTAGTCAACATCAATGTCATTAAGCTTTATTCTCAAAAAGGTAACTCAAAGGATACAGGCGCCACCGATAAAAGAGATGATTTGCCTGAGGATAATGAGCAGACCATGGGAGAGGGCCGGTCTCCCCGCTCCTATAAGGATCAGAGTGCCGGTTCGGGATTCATCATCAGCAATGATGGCTATATCCTGACAAATAGCCATGTTGTGGATGGTGCAGCACGAGTAAAAGTGAATCTTTCCGACGGGCGATCTTTTGCGGCAGTAATAAAGGGGCTTGATAGAAAACTCGACCTTGCACTCTTGAAAATCGAAGTAGAACCACCGCTACCAGTTGCGAACCTCGGCGACAGCGATCTTCTAGATGTAGGTGATGGAGTGATAGCAATAGGCAACCCCTTTGGGCTTACACAGACGGTAACGGCTGGAATCGTCAGCGCCACCGGGAGAATGCTCTCTGAAAACAATCATGACAATTTCATTCAAACCGATGCCTCGATAAATCCCGGCAACTCGGGTGGGCCGCTGGTCAACAGCCATGGTGAAGTTGTCGGGATCAATACTGCCAAGATAGCTGGAGGTGATGGGCTTGGGTTTGCCATTCCGATCAATGCGGTAAAAACTGTCCTTTCCCAGCTGAAAGCGACAGGTCACGTGAAAAGGGGCTGGATAGGGTGTTCCTTTCAGCCACTTACTCCAGACCTGGCCAAATCGTTTGGAGCGTCCAGCTCTGAAGGGTTACTTATTGTGAATGTCGACAAGGGTGATCCTGCTGATCGTGCGGGACTCAGGCGAGGTGATGTAATACTGGAGCTTGATGGAAAGGTCATTCGAAATATAAGTGATTTCGTCAGTAGTTTTCATGCCACTCCTGTAGGGACGAAAGTGGCAGTACTATTATTGCGTAATAATAAACGGGAGAGGGTGGAGGTCTTGATCGAAGATCTCAATGAAGTTAAGGCGCGTGCGCGGAAAAGTCTCATTTATGAAAATCTTGGTCTCAAAGTCGCAGATATTTCTGATGAGGAAATCCGCAGAATTGAGGGTAAGGAGGCTTATGGAATCCTGGTTGCTAGTATTAAATTAGGGGGAGTCGCTGATGAGGCCGGAATAAAGGAGGGGGATGTCGTTAAAGATGTTGACGGTAATTCCATCGATGGACTTGTTTCATTCGAAAAGGCCATGAATGGTCACAATCCTTCAATACCGCTAAGATTCTTGATAGTTCGAGGGGATAGCTGGAGATACATCACATTACAGCCTGACCGAGCGCCTGCGGTTTAGAAACGTTGATCAAGGAGACAACGTCACCCCCGCCGACAACTGGTTATGTCAAGCTGAATTAACAGCACTACAAACATTGCAGGAGTGAGCAATTGGAGAATGTATTACCTGTTAAACGATACATAAGTTCGACATTGTCAGCACTGCTCCTTTCAATTCTGCTGTTGGCGCCGAATAGTGCCCAGGCAAAAGGGGTCATCCTCAACTTTACCGACGTGGATATCGCCACCATGGTCAAGTTTATCAGCGACCTTACTGGTAAGAACTTTGTCATGGACGAACGGGTTAAAGGGAAGATCTCTGTCTACTCGCCGTCCAGGCTCTCCTCGGAGGAGGCCTTCAACGTCTTCACTTCGGTGCTGGAGCTGAAGGGGTTCACGCTGATTCAGGCAGGCAAGGTTTACAAGGTTGTTCCTCTGGCTGCGGCCAAACAGGCCGGAACCCACCTCTACAGTGACAATGAGAACTCGCCGGTCAATGAATCCTATGTTGCCAGGGTCATAACACTGGAAAATATTCCGGTGCAGGATGCTCTAACTTTCTTGCAGCCAACGGTATCCAAGGATGGTCACTTGTCGGCCTTTGGCCCTGCCAACATGCTGCTTGTGGTCGATTCATCCCTAAATATCCAGAAGGTGCTGGATATATTGAAAATCATTGATACCGAGAAAAAATGGGATGCAGCCGAAATTATCTACTTGAAAAATGCCGGGGCCGACAACATCGCCAAAATCATCCAGGAGCGGCTCGGCAGCAGAAGTCAGAAAACAACCGGACAACCGGCCCAGAGCTCCTTCGGTACCACGGTGCTTGCCGACAGTCGTCTGAGCGCCATCTTCATCTTCGGCAGTGACAAGGACAAAGAGGAGATCAGAAAATTCGTCACCCAGATTGACGTACCCCCTCCCAATAGCAGCAGCAAAGTCAATTTCTACCCTCTTGAGAATTCAGATGCAACCGAAATGGCCAAAGTGCTGGATAGTGTGGTAAAAGGTGCTGCAACCGCTCAGTCCCAACAGGGACAACAGGGGAGCGCTCCGCAGCAATCCCCTTTCGATGCCGGCAAGGTCACCATTACTGCCGACAAGGCGAACAACGCCCTCATCATCATGGCCTCCCCCAACGATTACCAGAACCTGCTACAGGTGATTCAGAAGATGGACAAAGCGCGGCGGCAGGTGTTCGTCCAGGCCATCATTGCCGAAGTTTCACTGGAAAAACTCCAGGAACTGGGTGTGCAATGGGGATTCTTCGGCGGCGGCAGTACTACTACGGTAGCGACTGCCGGCATCTATGACCCTTCCGGGACGTTTAGCACTCTAACTAACACTTTGAGCGCTTTAAGTAGTTCTGGGGTATCAAACTCTAATCTATCGTTGAACTCTCCGCTTAACTTCACAGTTGTGTTGAAGGCTCTTCAATCCAACGATATTCTCAATGTTCTTTCCAGTCCGACAATCCTCACATCGGATAACAAGGAGGCTGAGATCTTTGTCGGTGAGAATGTGCCGTTTCTCGGGACCTCCACCACCAGTAACGGCACCACTCAACAGTCTGTAGATAGGAAAGATACCGGCATTACACTTAAGATCACGCCACAGATCAACGAGGGGGACTTCATCCGCCTGGACATAGTGGAGGAGATCTCTTCGGTTAAAGATACTGTAACCATAGGCTCCGGGAGTACTGATAGAACTACAACCAAGCGCTCTGCAAAGACATCGGTGGTAGTCAAAAATATGGAGACCGTGGTAATCGGCGGACTCATTAATGAAAGCGACCAGGAAGTGGTTAGTAAAGTCCCTCTTCTCGCCGAGATCCCCCTGCTTGGCTGGTTATTCAAGACCAAGTCCATGAAGAAGAAAAAAACAAATTTAATACTTCTACTGACCCCCCAGGTGGTCAGAGACGAGCACGACCTTGCTGATGCAACTTCCCGGCAGCGTGGTCGATTCACCGATGGAGTCAACCGGGAAGAAAAGCTGGATATTCTCAAACAGGTCAAATAATTGTTCCTCCAGGCTGTTCAAGTAGCAGAGAACAACTCTGTCGGTGCTCCAGAGCACCACCAGGAACATACTGATGACGGAGAGTATTGAAATTACGAGGATTGCGAGGGAAAGTCGCTATTTTATGCCGGGTCTCATACATCATACCTCTCACTAAAATGATTCATTTTTATCAAAATCGTAAATCGTATTCGTTTCGTTAACCTGTCATCTTTCCTTATTTCTTCCATATTTCTTCCCTATTCAGCAGCTATATTTTATTCAAAGTTGTGCAACTACATTTATGCTCGTGATTTTCCGCAAGGATATTAAATAGTTATATTTCACTTGACGGATATTATGATCCATAAATTTGGCGGCTTTTATAGCTACCGAAAAAATCAAAAAAGGAGAATTACCGTGAAAAGAATGATTGTGGTTGGCACCGTCATGGCAGCAGCTGTGACCGGCAGTTTTTTTAGCACAGTCGCGATAGCAGCCTCTGGGGAGAAGCTGACTCCTGAAAAGAGCTGTGGCTGTCCGAAAGGTGAACCGGGAAAAAGCGGTGACGGGTTTTTGCAAAAGATGGCAAAGGATTTGAACCTGACGGGGGCGCAACAGGAGCAGGTGAAGGCGATTATCACTGCTGACCGGGAAAAGAATTCTCCACTCATGGAGAAGATGGAGGAGAAAAGGGAGCAGCTCTTCGAGGCAGCAACCGCGGAGAAATTTGACGAAGCTGCTGTACGGACTCTCGCTGTCCAAAAAGCCGAACTTGAAGTCGAAATGGCTGTCTCCCGGGCAAAGATCAGAAACAGCATCAATGCGATCCTGACACCTGAACAGCGGGCAAAAGCGGAAAAAATGAGGCCACAGGGAGCGCCGGGGCGCCGAATGATGCCTCCCCCGCCTGAAGATATGCCACGACCAGAGATGTGATTATTGCCGACAGGAAGGCGGAGATTGAATGAATAAGCTAGTGCTGGTCGTTGATGATGACGTTAATTTCTTAAATATGGTGGAACTGGTTGCCAGGACATCAGGGCTGAAGATTGATTCGGCAAGTACTGGTGAGGCAGCTCTTGTTAAGCTGAAATCAGGGAAATATAGAAAGCTCGTCACCGACTTAATGATGCCGGGGATGGACGGATTGAGCCTGGCCAGAGCGGCAAAAAGCCAATTGCCGGACTTGGAAGTTGTGCTGATGACTGGCTCAATAATGCCTGATCTGCATGAGCAGGCAGCTAATGCTGGTATCAGCAAAATCGTTGCCAAGCCCTTTGGTATCGATCTTTTGATAATGCTGTTCAACTAGCGATAAAAGAGGAGATTATTTATGAACAAAGAAAGCTTGTCGATTGGCCTGATAGTGATGTTTCTGCTGGGAGGAGTTTCTGCGTGGGGAGCGGATCCGGAGCGTGGGCGTAAACCGCCGCAGGAGGCATTTGACGCCTGCAAGGGGAAGAGCGCCGGAGATACTGTCAGCATCATCACCCCTCGTGGGGACACCCTCACTGCCGTCTGCCGTCAGTTGGACGGACAGTTGGTGGCGATGCCGGACAAAATGCCCGCTCCGCCAAGCGGCACGCCTTATCGGGATTCCTCTGGAACCCAGCCGAGCGGCGGTAGCGAAACGGTGCAGTAATGATAAAGTCGCGTCGTACTATCACGGCTTTTGTCATTGCTGTTGTTCTCTTGTCCGGTCTGGCGCTCGGGGCGAAGCAATGGTTCTTTGCTCCGCCGCGCCAGACATTCATTGCTGCCGATGTGGTCCGGATGGATCTTGAGGAAAGCGTCCTCGCCAGTGGCACCCTGAAGGCATTCAAGACAGTGGCAGTCGGTGCACAGGTGAACGGCCAGCTGAAAAAGCTGCTTGTCGCTATGGGTGACAAAGTGAAAAAGGGCCAGCTGCTGGCAGAGATTGATCCTGTGCTGCCGCAGTTCACCCTCAAGGACTCCGAGGCCCAGGTTGACAACCTGCAGGCCCAGAAGCGCGCAAAGCAGGCACTGTTAAAGCAGTATGAGCTGGCCTTCCAGCGCCAGAGCCAGATGAGCGCCAAAGAAGCCTCCTCTCGGGCTGATCTGGAGAGTGCCCAGGCACAACTGGAGAGCACCCGCTATGACATTGCCGCTATTGATGCCCAGATCAGGAAGGCTGGCATCGCGGTCGATACAGCCAGAGCCAACCTCGGCTATACCCGGATCTACGCACCAATTGACGGTACAGTGATCTCAATCGATACCGAGGAGGGGCAGACAGTCGTCTCGAACCAGTCGGCGACGACGATCCTTACCCTGGCCACGCTTGATACCATGACCGTCAAAGCCAAAATCTCCGAAGCGGACGTCACCCGGGTAAAGCCAGGCCTGCCGACCTACTTTACCCTGCTCGGAGATAGCGACACCCGCTATTA
>JACABD010000038.1:27329-31958 GCA_013377075.1 Geobacteraceae bacterium
AGCCAGGCCTGCCGACCTACTTTACCCTGCTCGGAGATAGCGACACCCGCTATTATAGCAAGTTGCGCGCTATTGAGCCCGGACCAGTTTCCAGTGGAACAGGCACCAGTAGCAGCGCCAGCTCAAGCTCCGCTATCTACTATTACGGGCTGTTCGAAGTACCAAATCCTGACAACAGGCTGAAAGTTTCCATGACGACTCAGGTGGCGATTCTCCTCAACCAGGCAAAACAGGCGCTCACAATTCCGGTTGCTGCCCTGGGTGACAAGCAAAAGGACGGCCGGGTGAGCGTAAAGGTGCTGGTCGGCAAACAGGCCGAAACAAGGATGATCCGTACCGGTATCTCCAACAACGTGCAGATCCAGGTGCTGGAAGGGCTCAAAGAGGGTGAAAAGGTGGTGGTTGGCGACAGTACGTCATTACCAAAAACCGAAGCGAGCGCCATGCCACCACCTGGAGGGAGACGTTGACCATGGGCACGCAGTTACTTGAACTCTCCGGTCTCGGGCGCAGTTTCGTTACCGGCGAACAGGAAATACCGGTGCTGAAGGGTGTCGATCTTACGATCATGGCCGGAGAGATGGTGGCGATCGTCGGCGCCTCCGGTTCAGGGAAATCCACCCTGATGAATATTCTCGGCTGTCTGGATCGCCCCAGCGAGGGTAGCTACCAGGTCAACGGCCGGGAAACCAGCCAACTTTCCAATAACGAACTGGCCCGACTGCGGCGCGACTACTTCGGCTTCATCTTTCAGCGTTATCACCTGATGCCTCACCTGACCGCTGCCCAGAATGCCGAAATCCCGGCTATCTATGCCGGGGTCAACAAGCAAGATCGCCAGAAACGGGCGCGCACTCTTTTGGCTCGACTCGGATTGACAGACCGGTGCGATCATCGCCCCAACCAGCTGTCCGGCGGCCAACAGCAGCGGGTCAGTATAGCCAGGGCATTGATGAACGGCGGCGACGTTATCCTGGCGGACGAGCCGACCGGTGCCCTTGATAGTAAAAGCGGCAAGGAGATGATGGCGGTCCTCCATGAACTGCATGGCCGTGGGCACACCATCATCCTGGTCACCCATGATCTGCAGGTTGCCAACCATGCCGAGCGGATCATCGAGATCAGCGACGGCATGATAATCCGTGATCAGCCGAATCCGGACCAGCATGCATCAGAAACGCAGAGACTACCCGAAAAGGCTTCGGTTGAGAGGTCGACCAACTTCCTTAAGGCTAACTGGGGGCGCTTTGCCGAGGCGTTCAAAATGGCCCTGATCGCCATGACCTCACATCGGATGCGAACCCTCCTGACCATGCTCGGTATCGTCATCGGTATTACCTCGGTCGTTTCGGTGGTGGCGCTGGGTCAAGGGGCGCAGCAGAAGGTTATCAAGGACATCAGCTCCATGGGCACCAATGTCATCGATGTCAATCCGGGCAAGGACTGGGGCGACGAGGATGCCGCCACTATCCAGACGCTCGTCCCTTCCGACCTGGAGGCACTGAAAGCGCAGGTCTATGTTGACAGCGCTTCTCCGGCAACCGGTGGCAGTCAATTGCTCCGTTACCGTAACGTCACGGCTAATGCCTCGCTCAACGGCGTGGGGGAGCAGTATTTCCGGGTCAAGGGGTATGAAATGGCGAAGGGGATGGCCTTCACCGCAGACGATGTTAAGCAGCAGGCCCAGGTGGCAGTGATCGACCAGAACACGAACAAGAAGTTTTTCGCCAAAGAAGACCCGCTCGGCAAGATCATCTTCATCGGCTCGCTCCCTTGTCGGGTCATCGGCGTTACCAAAGAAAAGGAAAGCCCGATGGGCAACAGCTCTAATTTGGAGGCGTGGATACCATCCAGCGCCGCCATGAACCGGCTTCTGGGCCAACAGTATTTCAGCTCCATAACAGTCCGGGTCAAAGAGGGTGTATCCAACCAGATTGCCGAGCAGAGTATCATCAAGCTGCTCAAGCAGCGTCACGGCCGCAAGGACTTCTATACAAACAGCAGCGACAGCATTATGAAAACCATCAACAAGACCACCACCACCCTGAAGTTGATGATCTCGGCCATTGCCGTTATCTCCCTTGTCGTCGGCGGGATCGGCGTGATGAACATCATGCTGGTATCGGTCACCGAGCGGACCCACGAAATTGGTATCCGCATGGCAGTCGGCGCCCGCCAGGAGGATATCATGCAGCAGTTCCTGATCGAGTCGGTTCTGGTCTGTCTGCTGGGCGGCATGATTGGCATTATCCTTTCCTATGTGGTGGGAGCGGTGTTCTCGCTGTTCGTGACAAGTTTTGCCATGAAATTCTCCATTATGTCCATCGTCTCGGCTTTCCTTTGTTCCACGCTGATCGGCGTTATCTTCGGCTTCCTGCCGGCGCGCAATGCGGCGCGGCTGGATCCGATTGAAGCACTTGCCAGGGAGTAGCAGCATTATGAACAAGAACCTTAAATACAAACGGCTGATTTCGATATCATTTCTACTTGCAGTTGCACTCCTGCTGAGCGGCTGCAGCGGCCTGCTTCCTCGCAGCCAATACACCAGGCCGGAGGTGTCTCTTCCGCAACAGTGGCAGACAGAGAGTACTACCGGTACAACAGTTGCCACTAGTGAAAAATGGTGGCAAGACTTCAACGATCCGATCCTGAACGACCTCATCGAACGGGCGCTCAAGGCCAATAACAATCTGGCAGCTGCCACTGTAAGGGTTCGGCGTGCTCAGCTCACTGCCAAGCAGACCGATACCAACCTGACGCCAACGGTATCTGTTGGGGCTAACAGCAGCTATAGGCTCGATCTGAACAACCACGTCGATAACAAGTCAAGCGGCGCCACCGGCACAGCAAGTTACGAGCTTGACCTCTGGGGAAAGCTGGCCAGCGCCCGCGATGGCAGTCAATGGGAAGCGGCAGCTACCGAATCGGATCGCCAGAGTACCGCACTGGCGTTGATCGGCACGGTTGCAACTAGCTACTGGCAGATAGCCTACCTGAATGAACGTATTACCACTGTGGAGGCCAGTATCGCCTATGCAGAAAAGATCCTGGATCTGACTGAGGTGAAATATCAGGCCGGTTCCGTTTCTGCCCTTGACAATGTCCAGGCACAGCAGACCGTCGCCAGCCAGAAAGCTCAGCTTACCCAACTCCAGCAACAGCGCACGGAAGCACGTAATGCCCTGGCGATCCTCTTTGATCAGGCACCGGAAAACAAAATGCCGGAACTGCAAAGTCTGCCAGACAATCCTCTCTCGAAGGTCGATGCCGGACTTCCCGCCAGCCTCCTCGCACAGCGCCCTGATCTGCAGGCGGCCGAGCAGCGCCTAAGAAAATATCTGGCGAATATCGACAATACCCGTGCCAGTTTCTATCCCAGTCTCACCTTGACTGGTACTTTAGGGACAAGCAGCACCAGCTTGACAGACGTGCTGCGCAACCCCTACACTCTGTTGGGTGCGGGCCTGACCCTGCCGTTCATCCAGTGGAAAACAATGGAATTGAACGTGGCGATAGCGAAGGCTGACTACGAGGAAGCGGTGGTCAATTTCCGCCAGACACTCTACTCAGCGCTCAGCGATGTCGAGAATGCCTTGTCCGCCCGCACCAACTATGCAGAGGAGAATAAACAGCTTACAGAGTCGTTGGCATTAGCACTGAGGGCCGAGCAATTGGTCGAGGTCCGTTATCGTGCCGGCTCGACCGGGTTGCAATCATGGCTGGATGCTCAGGAGAACAGGCGGGAGGCAGAAAGGGCGTTGGCGATAGTCCGCCTGGCGCAGTTCAAAAATTGCCTGGCGCTCTATCAGTCGTTTGGCGGAAGTATGAAGGGAGCATTATCTCGGTCAAAGTAGCTGCATGATGTGACAAACTGTATAGATCAACCTGGGAGGCCGGTTTTGGGCTGGAAGGGTTTTGTCGGCGATTGTTATTATCGCCTTAGAATTTTATGACTGCCTGTCATGCCAATCATTTACATGGACTTACGGTCCAGACTCCGGTACTGAATCGCTTCAGCAAGGTGCTGTTCCTGGATATTCTCTGAGCTGCCAAGATCGGCGATGGTTCTGGCAACCTTGAGAATCCGGTTGTAGGAGCGGGCAGAGAGGCCGAGCCGGTCGGTGACAAGCTCCAGCAGCCGGTTTCCGGCCGTATCAAGCTCGCAGTGTTTTCTGATGTGGCGTGGCGTCATCTGGGCGTTGGAGTGAACTTTACTCCCCTTGAACCGTTCACGCTGAATCTCTCGGGAGGTCTCAACCCTTTCGGCTATGGCTGCTGAGCTTTCGCTATCCGTGCGGTCAGCCAGGTCGCGGTATTTGACTGCCGGGACCTCGATGTGGATATCAATTCTGTCCATGAGCGGGCCGGAGATGCGGGAACGGTAGCGGTGAACGTCACGGGGTGAGCAGGAGCAGGCGTGCTGCGGATCCCCCAGATAGCCGCAGGGGCAGGGGTTGAGGGCTGAGACGAGCATGACTCTGGCCGGATAGGTTATTGATGCCAGGGCACGGGATATGGTTACCCGGCCATCTTCGAGGGGTTGCCTGAGAACTTCGAGGACGTGTTTTTTAAATTCCGGCAGTTCGTCCAGAAAAAGCACACCGTTATGTGCCAACGACACTTCGCCAG
>JACABD010000039.1:0-3387 GCA_013377075.1 Geobacteraceae bacterium
GGGGGACGCTGCTTGTTATTTTTCTATTGACACAGCAACACCCGAGGGGTCGCACCTGCACTTTTTACAAATCGACAAAACCAACCCGCTGTGAAGCCCCATTCAACGGCGCTTCACGGCGTTTTCCTTTTAACTCATCCATCACCCCCGCCCCCGCTTACACCTCGCACAGCCACCCCAACTTTTGCAAACACACAAGCGCAAGAAAATAGCTAAAAATTGCAATGAACGAACTTCAGCCATGAGCCATCAATCCCTTTTTGCTGATGATTTTAGTTATGAAATGAAATAGAGTATGAACCCGTCTGCAAATCAAACATAGCGAGGATCAACGTGGACATCATCATCAGACATCTACGCAAGACATTTATCACCGGTCTGTTCATCATAATCCCCATCGGCATCACCATCTTCATCCTCAAGTTTCTTTTCAATCTTGCCGACGGTATTCTTGGCAGCTACATCGATCAACTCTTCAGCCTCGTTACCCATCAGGAACTGCACATACCGGGTCTCGGCATGATAACCGGCGCGGTGGTGATCTACCTGACCGGGGTACTTGCCACCAATATCATCGGCAGCAAGCTCCTTAAAATCGGCGAAGAGCTGCTGACACGCATCCCGCTGGTCAAATCCATCTACAGCTCCAGCAAGCAGCTGATCAAGGTCTTTCAGGACGGCAAGAGCTCATACCGCAAGGCTGTGTTCGTGGAGTGGCCCCGTCCCGGAGTGAAAGCCATCGGTTTTGTGACAGCTGAAGTCGTACAGAATGGCGTCAGCATGGTCGTCGTCTATATACCGACAATGCCCAACCCGACATCAGGATTTGCTCTCTATTTCCGGGCTGAGGATGTTGAGGATAGCGGCATGTCCGTGGAGGATGCGGTCAAATTTGTCGTTTCCGGCGGCGTGGTTGTCCCGTAATTCACCTACAACAGCCCCATCTCCACAAAGCTGAAGTAACTGCCGTCACCGATGATGATATGGTCGAGTACCCTTATACCGAGAACATCCCCGGCTTCTTTGAGGCGCCTGGTGATCTCCCGGTCTTCGCGGCTCGGCCCGGGGTCGCCGGAGGGGTGGTTATGGAGGAGGATGACAGCAGCTGCGGAGTCCTTCACTGCCCGGCTGAACACTTCTCTGGGGTGGACAATACTCTGGTTGAGGGAGCCTTCTGATACCTGCTCTTCATGGATGATCCGGTTTTTGCCGTCAAGGAGCAGGGCGACAAAATACTCTTTGCGTCTGTCCCTGAAGCGGTAGTGGAAATGATTGAAAATCTGGGTGGGGGAGGTAAATCGTTCGAGGTTTTCCAGCCTGTCGGTTTTAAGGCGGTTTGCCAGAGTCAGGGCAGCCAGTATTGATGCGGCTTTTGCCGGGCCTGTTCCCCTGACCGTGCAGAGTTCGGCAAAGGTGGCGGTTGAGAGTCTGCGCAGATCGCCGAAGGTTTGCAGCATGGTGCGGCCAAGATCTATGGCGCTCTGGTGGGAGGCATGATCGCCGACCCGCAGGATCAGCGCCAGTAGCTCCGCATCGCTGAGGCTCTCTGCCCCCCCTTTCTGCATCTTCTCCCGGGGCCGTTCATCCTCGGGCCACTCCTTGATGCCGCCTTTCATAGGACTCTCCTACAGTACAATCAGAAAAAGCACCCCTGCTGCCAGCCTGTACCAGACAAACGGATAAAGTGAATAGCGCTGCACCACTTTGAGAAGGAGGGCAACGCTTAAGTAGCCGAAAAACGCAGAGCTTGCAATACCGATCATGAGCGGTGTCATCTCACCGGCCGGTATACCGGTTTTCAGGAGATGGCCGACTTTGAGAACTGCTGCACCAAACACAATGGGAAGGGAGAGAAGGAAGGAGAAACGGGCAGAGGTCTCGCGGTTGTAGCCGAGAAAGAGCGCGGCGGTAATGGTAATACCGGATCTGGAGACTCCGGGGATCAGCGCCAGACACTGGGCAAGGCCGATAACCATAGCCGCTTTCAGGGTAATCCTGTCAAGCTTCCACCTCTTTGCACCGGTTGTATCGGCAAGTGCCAGGATAAGGCCGAAGATTATCAAAAAAGTGCAGATGAGCGCCGGACTATGGCGGAAAACTTTCTCTATGGGCTCTTCAAATGTCTTGCCGACAATTGCTGCCGGGATAGTGCCGATGATGATGTACCAGGGGAGGCGGCTTCCAGGTGAATGGAACCCTTTGCCACTGACAGTACTTATAAAGCTGTAGCACATATCGAAGATATCTCGCCAGAAATAGAGGCAGAGCGCGATAAGTGAACCGACATGAAGAGCCACATCGAAGGTAAGCCCGGACTCGGTCCAGCCAAGCAGTTTCGGGATAATTATCAGATGGGCGGAACTGCTTATGGGAAGGACTTCGGTAAGCCCCTGAATTGCGCCTAAAACCAGTGCGTGAAGGTTATTCATATATGTTATTCCTTTTTTCCATCATTCATCCAGCGCCTCGCCGGTTGCTTCCATCTCCCTTGTCAGCTCATCAAGCATCTCATCCTTCTTCCTGAATCTGACAATCAGCCAGTAGCAGATAAAATATCCTGCAATGGCCAGGACAAAGCCGATTAAGGAGGAGCCGAGCAGGATTTCAGTAGCATTTGCCTTTAAAGCTGCCCACTCCAGGCTTTTGACCCTGAAAGAGTGGTGCGGTCTGCCAAGAATCCAGGTGCCGAAGGAGTGACTGGCAACCAGCACCGGAACAACGGTAATCGGCGTATTTATCCATGCTCCGGTGATGCAGGTCAGCTTGTTAAGGCGAAAGATAAAGGCAGCGGCAATTGCCAATGGCGTATGTATGCCGAAAAACGGGGTGAAACTTATGAAGACACCGACTGCGAAGCCGAGTGAAATATGGCGTGGATGGCTGTCAAGCGAGAGGATTTTCTTGAATCGCTCTTTCCATACTTCTTTATTTATCAAGCAGATTCCCCCGCTGTTAGTCTGCGGTGGATATTAGAACCAGAGTGACTTTTTGTCAATTGAAGCCTTGATTTTGGCTGATAGAATTTACAAGAGCCTTGACATTTTAATTGTGATATATATAATTATTCATATATTTATTTACGGAGTCCGTAATGACCAGATCAAAAAGCCTGTCCATAGTTGCGCTGATAGCCATCTCGTTATCTGCTTCCTGTAGCAGAAATGAACATAAATCCGCATCGGACAAGATCCAGCCATCTATCGGCAAGGTTTCTGTTGAAACGGTGAAAACCGCCCTGCTCCCTGACATGCTTGAGGCATCCGGAACTGTCCGCTCACGGACGTCAGCCATTGTATCGCCGCGTATCGCCGGTGTTATTTCGGTGATGAGCGCCAGGGAGGGATCGAGAGTAGCCAGGGGTGAACTGCTGGCGCGCCTTGATGCACG
>JACABD010000039.1:3487-31500 GCA_013377075.1 Geobacteraceae bacterium
CCAGGGAGGGATCGAGAGTAGCCAGGGGTGAACTGCTGGCGCGCCTTGATGCACGTGAAAACCAGGCAGCTGCCGCAGCTGCCGCAGATGGCGTTGATGATGCCAGCCGCGCCCTTGATGAAGCCAGGGCAAAAAAGGGCCTTGCCGAAACCCAGCACAGCCGTTACGAGAAGCTCTTCAAGGCCGATGCTGTAAGCCGCCAGGAGCTTGACATCAAGGCAACGGAGCTTGAGCTTGCAATTCAGGGTGTGGCCAGGGCCGAAGCCCGTCTGCGCCAGGCCAGACAACAGGCAAAGGGTGCTGACGCTTTCAGCGATTACACAAAGATCGTCGCCCCTATAGCCGGTATCATCACTGCCCGCCATGCAGACCTCGGCGCAACCCTCTTCCCGGGCCAGCCACTCTTCACCATCGAAGATGAACGCGGCTATCAGCTTGAGCTTGCCATACCCGAGTCCATGTCAATGACCATAAAGAGCGGCAGCAGCGTTGATGTCACCATAGATGCAGTATCTGCCCGCTTCACAGGGAAGATCACCGACATCGTCCCGTCAAGCGACCCGGCCAGCAGGACTTTTGTGGCCAAGATTCCGATTAATCAAAAAGGGGTAAAATCCGGCATGTTCGGTCGCGGCGCCATGCAACTCGGCGCGGCTAAACCCCGGATAACAGTCCCGGCAAACGCAATCTCCGAGAGAGGTGCCCTGACCTTGGTCTGGACAGTTGACAGCACGAAAACCGCCCATATGCGCATTGTCAAGGTAGGCAAGCAGTTGGGCGACAGGGTCGAGATCCTCTCCGGCATCACCGAAGGTGAGCAGATCATTACCGGCTCCATCGAGAAGGTCAGCGACGGGGCAAAGGTAGAATAGCAATGGAAAAACTCGGTATTGCCGGGCGAATAGCCCGCGCTTTGATTGATTCAAAACTGACGCCGCTCATTGTTGCCGCATCACTTTTGCTCGGCCTCTTTGCCATCATTATGACCCCACGGGAAGAGGAGCCCCAGATCGTCGTACCGATGATTGACATCTTCCTGCCAATGCCGGGAGCATCACCCCAGGAAGTGCAGGAGCGAGTGGTCAAACCGTTTGAGGCAAAGATCTGGGAGGTTCCGGGGGTTGAGTATCTCTACTCCATGAGCCGCCCCGGCATGGGGATCATAACCGTTCGCTACCTTGTCGGCCAGCCGATGGAGGATTCGCTTGTCAAGCTCTACAACAAGGTGATGAGCAACCGCCCGCTGCTGCCACCCGGGGCAGGTGAGCCGCTGGTGTCGCCGAAATCCATCGATGATGTACCGATCCTTGCGGCTACTCTCTGGTCGGAGCGCTACGACCATGGAACCCTGCGCACCCTTGCCCTTGAGGTTGCCGATGAACTGAAAAAGAGCACCAACAGTGCCGAAGCCGAAATCAAGGGGGGAGTCTCCCGCCAGCTCAAGGTGACTCTCGATGCCGCCAGAATGGCCGGTTACGGGCTTTCGCCACTTCAGGTTTCCGCAGCGCTGCAAAAGGGAAATTCGTCAATTATCTCAGGTTCCTTCTCTGGCCGGGACAAGGAGACCCTGGTGCAGACCGGCGGACTGCTTGAGAGCCCGGAAGCTGTGAAGCACCTTGTTGTAGGGGTTCACGTCGGCAAGCCGGTTTATCTGAGCGACGTGGCAAAGATCGAAGAGGGTTTTGAAGAGCCGCAGAACTACCTCTTCATGGGGAGCCGCGATACGGCAGATCTCCCGGCAGTGACCATCTCCATTGCCAAGCGCAAAGGGGCAAATGCCACCTGGGTCGCCGATGACCTTGTCAAGAAGATCGAATCCCTAAAAGGAAAACTGATCCCGGCTGACGTCAAGGTGACAATCACCAGAAACTACGGCGACACGGCACGACACAAAAACAACGAACTCCTCTGGCACATGTTCCTGGCAGCAATTTCCGTATCGATTCTCATTGCTGTTGCCATGGGGTGGCGCGCCGGAGCGGTCACTGCCATAGCCATTCCGGTGACCCTGGCACTGACCATGGTCACCTTCTACCTGATCGGCTATACCCTCAACCGTATCACCCTCTTTGCCCTGATCTTCTCCATCGGCATACTGGTTGATGACGCCATCGTCATTGTCGAAAACATCCACCGCTACTACACCACCACGGTAATGGAACCGCTTGAGGCGGCAATCAAGGCGGTTGACGAGATCGGCAGCCCGACGATCCTTGCCACATTTGCGGTCATCGCCTCCATCCTCCCCATGGGTTTTGTCGGCGGACTGATGGGGCCGTACATGCGGCCGATTCCAGTCGGGGCAAGCATGGCGATGCTCTTTTCCATGCTGGTCGCCTTCAGCGTCACCCCATACTACGCCTACCGCTTCATGCGGGGGCAGTCCCACGCAGGTGGAACGGCAGAGACTAAAGAGTCCCGTCTGACGGCATTCTACAGGCACTGGATGGGGAGGCTGATTCACGAGAAAAAACTGCGCAATACCTTCCTTGTCTCTATGGTCGTACTCCTTCTTGCCTGCATGTCGCTGATCTACTTTAAAGCAGTGACCGTAAAGATGCTCCCCTTCGACAACAAGAACGAACTGCAGGTCATCATCGACGCGCCGGAGGGGACTTCCCTTGAGCAGACCACCCGGATTACCAGGGAGATGGGGGCGGCGCTGCGCAAGGTGCCGGAAGTGACCGATTTCCAGATGTATATCGGCATCAGCGCACCGTTCAATTTCAACGGCCTTGTCCGCCACTACTATTTGCGTAAAGGGACTAACGTTGCCGATATTCAGGTAAATCTCCTGCCGAAGGAAGATCGCAAGGACCAGTCCCATGACAGCGCCAAGCGGATCAGGCCTCTGCTAAAAGAAATTGCCGACCGGTACGGAGCACGGGTAAAGATAGCTGAAATACCGCCGGGGCCACCTGTTCTGGCAACACTGGTTGCAGAAGTCTATGGCAAGAGCGATGCAGACCGGGTTGACGTTGCTGCGAAGGTGAAGGCTATTCTGACGAAAACTGCCGGAGTAGTTGATGTTGACTGGTACCGGGAGAGCGACGAGCAGAAGCTGACTCTGGCCGTAGACCGGGAGAAGGCGGCCCTCTCCGGGGTTTCCGTGGATGATGTTGCCCGGACCCTCTCCATTGCCCTTGGCGGCGCAAATGTCGGCATTCTCCATCTACCCAAAGAGAAAGAACCGGCATACATCAACCTGCGTCTCCCTGCTGACGGCCGTTCGCGGGCATCGGACCTGGCATCGATCAATGTTACCGGCAGTAAAGGGAGCATACCGTTATCCCAACTGGTGACAAAACTTCCGGAAATCGAGGCCAAGACTCTCTACCGCAAGAATCTGCGCGATGTGGTCTATGTAGTCGGCGATGTTGCCGGTGAACATGAGGCTCCGGTATATGCTATTCTCGATATGCAAAAAGACATCTCCGCCATCCCGACATCGGACGGCAAAAAGCTGGAGGTGCTGGCATCGGTACAGCCCTGGTCCCAGGAGCATATGGGGATGAAGTGGGATGGCGAGTGGCATATCACCTACGAAGTCTTCCGCGACCTGGGGGTTGCCTTTGCCGCTGTCATGGTGCTAATCTATATACTCGTTGTTGCCTGGTTCAAGGACTTCACAACGCCGCTGGTTATCATGGCGCCGATTCCCCTGACCCTGATCGGCATACTCCCTGCTCACGTTGCATTCAAGGCGTTCTTCACTGCAACCTCCATGATCGGCTTCATCGCCCTTGCCGGCATAATCGTCAGAAATTCCATCATCCTTATCGACTTCACCGAGCTGAAACGGAGCGAAGGGATGCCCCTTGATCTGGCGGTCATCGAGGCCGGAGCAGTCAGGTTCAGACCGATGCTGCTCACCTCATTTGCACTTGTAGTCGGCAGCTTTGTCATTATCTTCGACCCGATATTTCAGGGGATGGCCGTTGCCCTGATGTTCGGAGAAATCGCCTCAACCCTCCTCTCACGCGTCACCGTGCCGGTACTCTACTACATGGTGCAGGCGAAGATGGAGGCACATAAACTAAAAACAGCAAAGGGGTAACACATTGTTCTGGCTGAAAAAAACTGAGCTCTCGCAGGAGAGCCAAAACGTAGCAGAGAATTGCAAAAATGAAGCAGAGGAGCTTTACCGTTCCGGCAGCCATCACTGTGCCGAAGCAGTCATGGAGAGCATCCGCAGAAAGTACTCCCCCCAATCCCCCGAATCGGTTGTCGCCACAGTCTCCGGCTTTGGCGGCGGCTCCAGCAGTGGCTGCCTCTGCGGCGCAGTATCAGGAGGCACGGTTGCCATCGGCATGGTGCTGAACGACAAGAAGCAGACCACCCATTTGACCAAGGAGTTGCACACCTGGTTCAAGGAGCAGTATGGCGTAACCTGCTGCAAGATAATCAGACAGGAGAACCCGAAAGGGGTCTGCCAGATCCTCACCGGAGAGGTGGCAGGCAAAATCGCAGAGATGCTTGAGAGGAGATCCTGAATATGTTGAGAGCTTTTATTGCCGCAGTCGCACTTTTTATTTTCACTGTAACCGCTTTTGCCGCCATCGGCGCAAAGGACATAACCTCACAGGAGGCAAACAGCCTCATCAGTAAAAACAAAAACGTCTACATTCTTGACGTCAGAACCCAACAGGAGCGGCAACAGGGGTACATCGCCGGATCAGTGCTGATCCCTATCGACACACTTGAGAGAAGAATTTCCGAAATCCCGAAGAACAGGCCGGTAATCGTCTACTGCGCTGTCGGCTCCAGATCGAGGATTGCCGCCCAGGGGCTGTCCAAAAACGGTTTCAGCGAAGTCTACAACATGAAAGACGGTATCTATGGCTGGTACAGAAATGGTCTGCCGATAAAACAGTAAAACCACATCTATTTTCGAAAGGAGCCGTTCACGGTTCCTTTTTCATTTCAGATAGTTACCTCTCAAATACAACAATCCGATTTTTTTTAATCGAGCAGATTTTATTTTAATCTTTGCAAAATTAAAATCACGTTATAGGATGTCAATCCAGTTTACTTTCTGAGTAACTGAAGTACCGAGTAGTAAGGTCCCCAGTGTTTGGTCCGGAGGAGGCGTTGTTGGAGGATACCGAAGGCTTTGTCGGCGCAGTAGCAGGAATGACTCTGTCCGACATCATTCAGATGAACGCACACAACCGGTTTTCCGGATGTATTACGGTTATGTATGGCCAGAAGACCGGAGCAATATTCTTCCGCGAGGGGGAGATCATTCATTCGGAGCAAGAGGGTGAGACCGGTGAGCAGGCGTTTTACGCCATCATGCAATGGCCGGGCGGCAAATTCAATCTCGAACCGAAAATCAGCACGACCAGCATAACCATCCATGAGAGCTGGAAGTTTCTGCTCATGGAATCCTGCCGTATCATTGACGAGAATCGCCATCGCACACGTCAGCAGCAGCAACCGCAGTCAGGTGCGGTTGCGGAGGTTAACAGTATGAGCGCATCTGTTTCTGAGAAATTGACGCAGATTCCCGGGGTGAACAACTCTGTCCTTTTTTCAAAGGATGGAACACCTGTCAACAACAGCAGCTTCGAGGCGGAGAATCTCGCCGCCCAGGCCCTTTATCTGGCCATGACAGGGGATCATCTGGGAAACATTTTCGGAGTCGGCGAAGTCAAAGTCGCCGCACTTCAGGGGAAGAGCGGACAGATGCTCCTCTTCGAATCGAAGCTCCACTATCTGGCAGTAACTGTTTCAAATGACCAGCAACTTGGAGCGGTCGAAGCCGAAATTCGCAAAGCTCTGGCCCCCAAAAAATAGGAGGACGTATGCAGTCGGTGCTGACTCAGATCAACTCAGTCCCCGGTGTGGTGGGAAGCATGGTATGCAATGACGAAGGGCGTCTTGCCGCACAGCTCTTCCCGCCGCTTTTCGACACGACGATGTTACAGGATGCGGCAACCTATCTTGCCGACAGCACTATCGGCCTGCAGGACTCAACCGGCGGCATGGGCTTGATGGATCTCCGTTTTGCAGATGCACGGATTGTTGTAAGACCGATGGCACATTCGCTGCTGCTTCTGCTCTGCACAAGAGCTGTCAACATGCAGCTTTTGTCCATCTCGCTCAATGTGGCGGTTAAGAAGCTGGAGCGGCTTGTCGCAACACTTCCACCCGAATCTGCACCAGTCCCTGCCCAGGCCGCACCAGATAAGGCGGCTAATACTGGCGGGGCGGTTGCCTTTGCCGCACCAGTGAGCAAGGCTCAGGCTCCTGCTGAGATAAAATCAAGTGACAAGGGTGTTCTCCTGACAATACAGGTGTTGAGAAAAACCGGCGGTTCCTACTGGGACAACATGATGGAGATGGTCTCGATTAATCGTGTGACATCAGTTTTCCTCAGCGACCACTTCAATACCGGCGCATTCAAGAAAGTTGTCCTTACCAATACTCGTAACAACAAGAAGAAGAAGTTTCCGGTTTCCGTCATCAAAGACGACCGTGAGCACCTCTACGACGGCAAGGCCATTGTCAGTCTCGCCAGCATGGAACAGCTCGGCGTCACTGACGGTGACCAGGTAATTGCCAGCATCGATGTCGGCGGCGGCATGTTTGGCTGGGAAAACATCTAGATCGGACTCAATGCAATCAGGCTGATTCTGTAAGGGGGAATTAGTGCCCAATGTAATCATCAATGAAAAAAGTGTCGACGATATCTGGCGTGAGATTCATGGGCTGACCGGGCAGAAACCGTTCAGGGTATGGCTCTCGAAAACAGAGCGGACGATGCGTTATGCCGCCGTCTCCGTGGGCACACCTCCGTCCGTTCCCACAAGGATTGTCTTCTCCGGCCCGCCAGGATGCGGCAAGACAACTGCTGCCCAGCTTGCGGCGAGAATGCTTCATGCCCTTGGCTGCATCGGCAGTAAAATAATCGGCCCTGTATCAGTGGGTGAACTAAAGCTCTCCTATCTGCTAAAATCCAGCGGACAGTTTAGCGAACTGCTCGATTCAGCAGAAGGTGGCACGTTGATCATCGAGTCCTCGCCTGTCTTCGACGAACATGACCATATGCGTAGCGAGATCATGAACTCGCTGCTGGAAGTTCTTTCAGAAGAGAGATACGCTTCAACACTGGTGATTTTTTCCGAACTTCCCGAACAGATAGACAATTTTCTTGAATTCAGCCCCAGCTACAGGGATCTCCTGACCAGGATAGAGTTTCCGCCGCTCTCACCCGAGGATTGCGCCGGAATGTTTGCCGGATTTCTGGCAAAGCAGAACTGCCTCATCGATGAAGGTGGTCTCGAGCGGGTAAAAGAGATTGTCCAGCGCGAACAGGATTGTAAAGGGGATCGATTTGCAAACGCATTCTGGGTTCAGCGGCTGGCACGATGCGCCATCGACAATGCCAGACAGCGTGTCGGTGAGGGGGGGGGCACAGATATCATTGTCCGCTTCGAAGATCTGGGCCCGGAAGCATTTGAAGAGAGTGCCGCTGTCAGCGGTCTGACCCTGAACTGGGCACCATGATCTATACGCTAAAGGGTTTACCTGGATTGCAGCTACCCACCTACAACAGTACCAGATTATCCCGGTGAATCAGCGCATCGCCGTAGCGATAGCCGAGGATTTCCTCTATTTCAAGACTCTTGTGACCCATTATCTGCGTTACTTCGCTGTTTGAGTAGTCAGCGATACCACAGGCAAACTCTGCCCCGTCAGGATCGCATATTTTGACAGCCGTTCCCCGCTCGAAGATCCCCTCAACCCGGACAACACCCGATGGCAGGAGGCTTTTGCCATCCTGGCGCAAAACCTTTGCTGCACCTGCGTCCACAAAAACCCTTGCCTGGGAGCGGAGAGCAAAGGCGATCCAGTGTTTTCTGCTGGAGAGGCTCCGTGCCGGTGGGATAAAGAGCGTCCCTGCACTCTCACCGTTTTTTAGCCTGCCGATAATATCAGGACTGCTGCCATTGAGTATGATTGCCATCGCCCCAGAACGCCCGGCCTTTCTTGCCGCAGCCAGCTTTGTCGCCATACCGCCTGTGCCAACGTTTGAACCACTCCCCCCCGCTGCCCGCTCCATCTCCTTTGTAATACTGCGTACAATTGGAATCAGTCTGGCTTGGGGATTTGAGCGAGGATCGGCATCGTAAAGGCCGTCAATATCGGTGAGAATTATCAAAAGCGCCGCATCAGCCAGATTAGTGACCAGGGCAGAGAGGTTGTCGTTATCACCAAACTTTATCTCTTCGACAGCAACGGTGTCGTTTTCATTAATGATCGGGATGATGCCGTATTCAATCAGGGTGTCGATAGTGCCACGGGCATTGAGAAAGCGCTGCCGGTCTGCCAGATCTTCACGGGTAAGGAGAATCTGGGCAACCTTGCAGCCATTGGAGCCAAAAGCCTCTTCGTACTCCCGCATGAGCCGCGGCTGGCCAAGGGCCGCTGCTGCCTGTTTCAGCGGAATCGTCCCCGGTTTTTCGCTGCCAAGCAACATCCGCCCGGCAGCAACCGCACCGGAGGAGACAATAATGACTTCGTGGCCGCTCGCCTTCAGGGCGGAGACTTCGCTGGAGAGTGCGGTGATCCACTCCCTGTTCAGGTCGCCGTTTTCACAGGTAAGAATCCGGCTGCCGATTTTTATAACAATACGCTTGGTATTTTTGAAAAGTTCAGAGTGGAGCAGTTTGGGGGCTCTCCTTTAAGCATAATGACCTGATTCTATAGCACTTTATGAAAATAATGGCAAACTTCAAGAAGCAGTAAGGTGCAAATGGTTGCATCACCCATTTGAATCATGATTTAATCCTGGCTATGAGACTCCATGCAAACCCCTATTTTCTCCTTGTGCTCGCCACCCTTTTCTGGGCAGGCAACTTTGTTCTCGGCAGAGCCGTTCATGAGCTCATACCTCCGGTTGCCCTTGTATTCTGGCGCTGGGCAGGGGCCTTACTGATACTGCTCCCATTTGCCTTGAAGCATGTCAGAACAGACTGGCCGCTGCTGCGCAAGCACTGGCTCCAGCTCTTCATCTATGCGGTTCTCGGCGTATCCTGCTTCAACACCTTCATCTATCTGGCGATGCATACGACAACTGCAACAAATGCCCTGCTTCTCAATTCCACCATTCCGGTTGTGATCGTCCTGCTTTCAGTACTCTTCGGCAGGACAATGATTCCGGCAAGACAGTGGCTCGGTATGGCAGTCTCCCTTGCCGGGGTCATAACAATCATCTGTAAAGGAAATGCAGGTCTGCTCCGCTCTCTTTCCTTCAATCCGGGGGATCTCTGGGTAATGCTGGCTGTTGTCAGCTGGGCCCTCTACACCTGGCTCCTCAGAAACAGACCGGCCGGCATGCACCCGTTCAGTTTTCTGTCAGCCATCATCTTCCTTGGATTGATCCCCCTTGCACCACTCTACGCAATCGAACTTGCCAGGGGGCTGAAGATGATCTACGGCCCGGCCACGGCAGCAAGCCTGGCCTATGTGGCACTCTTCCCCTCGATCCTCTCCTTTGTCTTCTGGAATCAGGCGGTTGCCGAAACCAGCCCCAGCCGAGCCGGGCTCTTTCTCCATCTCATGCCGGTATTCGGCACACTCCTCTCCATCGCCTTTCTCGGCGAGACTCTGCACACCTATCACCTGCCGGGGATTCTAATGATCTTCTCCGGCATCTGGCTGACCACTGTGACGCCGCGCTGACCGCATCAGCAGATATTTAATCGGCAGCGGCTGCACAGTCCTTACTCTCCTTCAATCATCATTGCGCCGTCAAGAAAGTTGGTAAACTCCGCGACTGTCAGCGGTTTAGACAGAAGAAATCCCTGGATTTCATCGCAGCCCCGGGATACAAGGAAGTCCAGCTGTTCCTGATGCTCCACCCCTTCGGCTGTAACCTTGAGATTCAGGCTGTGAGACATGGCAATGATCGCTGCTGCAATGACGGCGTCGTCAGGGTTACTGATAATGTCTCTGACAAAAGAACGGTCGATTTTGACCCGGTTTATGGGGAAATGCTTAAGGTAGCTAAGTGAAGAGTAGCCGGTGCCGAAATCATCGATTGAAAGTGTTACCCCCATGGCATTGAGACGATGCAGGAGCGTAACCGTGGCTGTAGCATTTGTCATAAGGTTGCTTTCCGTCAGCTCCAGATCGAGAAAGGCGGCATCTAGCCCGGTTTCTGCTAAAATACCGGCCACCATCTCGATAAAATTTGGCTGCCTGAACTGGTAACCGGAAATGTTAACCGCTACCCGAAGGTGCATATAGCCACACTCCTGCCAGGCCCGGTTCTGTGCACAGGCATTTCTCAATACCCATTCGCCAATCTGGATGATCATTCCCGTCTCCTCGGCAACGGGGATGAACCTTGATGGGTCAATCAGGCCGAGTTCAGGATGCTTCCAGCGCAATAACGCTTCCATGCCGGCAACAACTCCACTCTGCAGGTCCATCTGTGGCTGATAGACAAGAAACAGCTCGTCCCGTTCCATGGCCCGGCGAAGACTCGACTCCAGCATAAGATGTTCCAGAGTCTTGACGTTCAACTCCATGGAAAAATACTGGAAGTTGTTGCGTCCCAGCTCTTTGGCCTGGTACATGGCAATATCGGCATTTTTCATCAAAAAGTTGATATCTGTGCCATCATTGGGGAAAATTGAGATGCCGATACTGGCAGTGGTATAGATTTCACGGTTATCGATCATGGTAACGCCGGCAATAACGGCAAGGATCTTTTCTGCTACCTTGGTGATATCCTCATCATGATCAAAGGAAGAAAGAACCACAACAAACTCATCGCCACCAAGACGCGATACCGTGTCACATTCGCGCACTGTTGCCGATATCCTGCCTGCTACACTCTGTAAAAGCCGGTCACCGACAATATGGCCGAGAGTGTCATTGACCAGTTTAAAGCGGTCAAGGTCAAGAAAAAGCACTGCTACATGCCGTTCATTACGATTCGCAAGGGCAATTGCCTGGCTGAGCCTGTCATGGAGCAGCACTCTATTGGGGAGACCTGTCAGGCTGTCGTAGTATGCGAGCTGCTGAATCTCTGCCTCTGCCTTTTTGCGGTCGGTGATATCCCGCCCCATGCCGACAATAGCCTCTACCCTGTTCTGTTCATCCAGTATCGCCTTCTCAGACCAGCCGAGCCAGCGGACTCCCGTTCCGGTCAAGGCACGCTGTTCATAATAACAGCTATAAGGTGGGGTATGGAGATCACGACGGCTCTCCAGGGTCACCTCCCGGTCCTCTGCAAAAACCAGCGGATTGAACGGTTTGCCGAGGAGTTCATCTTCAGACTTGCCGAAAACTTCACAGAATGAGGGACTTACAAAGAGAAAGTTGCCGTCGACATCGGTCTTTATGACCAGATCACTCTGATTCTCCACAAGCATACGGTAGCGCTCTTCACTGGCCACCAGTGCCTTTTCGGTCTCTTTTCTCTCGCTTATATCGCGTATGATGACAAGCTCTGCAGCTTTTCCTTCCCACTCGGTACGCGCACTCGTAACTTCAATCGGCAGAAAACGACCGTCTTGTGTGACAAAGAGAGTCTCAAACTGCCGGGCTACCTGTTCTTTGCGGGCAACGGCAGCATAGCGGTCCCTAATCATCGTCTGATATTCAGGATGCACCAGTGCCGTTATCTCAAGGCTAAGAAGTTCGCTGATGGAGTAACCGGTGATTTCTGCGGCACGACGATTTACATATGCAAAAGACTTTCTGCCGATAATTATCAGCATGCCATCATTAGCGTTATCGGCCAGCGCCCGGAAATTACTCTCACTTTCCCTGAGCGCCCGTTGCTGTTGCTCAAGAGTTATCACCATACTATTGAAAGCCTTGCCAAGAGTTTCGATCTCGTCTCCTGTGGAAATTTCGATCAGCTGCTGTAACTCCGGGTTAACGGCCAACGACTCCACATGCCGGGTAATTGCCAGCAAAGGCTTGGTAAGATGCCTCATCAGCAGCCAGACCAGCACCAGTATGATTGCTGTAGCGAGGATAATGCCGACCATGAAATAGGTTTTTAATTTTAAAAGTGGCGCATAGGCTTCAGCAACGGGGAAATTAGCACCCAGAATCCAGTCAACTGTTTCCAGATGTTTAAAAGAAGCAATTGTGGCAAGTCCTCTGGAATTCAAGGTTTCACCGCTACCCTCAAATCCGCCAAGTGCCCTGTCAAGAAGCTTGTTGGCACCAGCAGGTACATCCTGCTTCATAATCCTGGTTTTGTCTGGATGAATTATCATGGTACGATTTGTGTCTAATATAAAAAGGTAGCCACTTTTGCCGATCTTTCTGCGCGAAAACTCTTCGAGAAAATTGCTACCCAAAAGGTCTAAGCTCCCTGCAAAAACAGCTATCAGATTTTTCTGCTCATCGTACAGCGGTGCTGTCAACATGACCGCAGGGTGGCCGTGATTGCGGGAAGAGATGTATGGACTGGAGATAAATGGTTTGCCACTGTCAATGGTTTTCTTGAAATATTCGCGATAGGAGAAGTCTTTGCCACGACGGTTCTCCTGAAAAGGGGTTTCTGCAATAAGCTTCCCCTCCCTTGAAAAGAGAAAAAGGCCATTGTCAAATGTTGCCAGTAACGAAGAGTTATTGTCGAGGAAACGCTGTGCATTATCGGATTTGGCGATGATTTCAGGGGGGATATGTGCCGCTACTGAAGTTAATGATTTATGGGCAAGCCTGAGCTTGCCGTCAATATTGTCTGCCTCGGAAGTTACCAGAGAAAATTGCTGGAGCGATATGCTAGTCTTGAACTCGCGTACAAACCAGGCCAGGGAAAAATAGGCAAGAACAGCAAAAGCGACGATAAAAAGAAGCGAAATGGCTACTGCCATTTTTGTTTTCAGGCTCACTCTGTTGACAGGGATGTCCATTATAGCTCTCAATAGATTAGCTCAGTTTAAAAACAAGATAAAAAATATAACACATATTCATGCAAAGGCGTTCTATTTATTCTAATTAAATTTAGAACTACCAGTAAATAGCCATCAATCAGTTAACAGACCATCAATTCCCAACTCCCAGAGAAACATGGGTGCATTTGCTTGCCCAAACAGTCATCAGCAGCACTATAATCAATCTACAGGAAACAACTAGACAGCTGCATTGAGAAAAATACCTGCAGTTTAACTATGTTCTCACACCGTAAAACTTTGTTCTGATTGACTTATGTTGTTAGAGGTTTTATACAAATACTTGCATGTAACGGCTGCATGGCAGCTCCGTTAAATTTTATGGTTCAGCTAAAGGGGGTTTCAATGAAAAGAGTTGCAATTGCAGCAATATCGCTCTTAGCCGTAGCAACAGTTGCCCAGGCCGAGCTTGTCGGCAAACCTATTCCAATCGGTATCGGCGTGGCGCAAACAAGTAACGTTGCCCTGCTTGGTGAAGAAGAGGTTAACGGCGCAAAGATTGCGGAAAAATATTTCAATGACAACGGCGGCATCAATGGAACGCCGTTCAAGCTGATCTTTCAGGATACGGGCGGTGATGAAGCCGGGGCGATCAACTCTTTCCAGAATCTGATGAACCGCGATAAGGTTGTCGGCATTGTCGGCCCGACCCTATCTCAGCAGGCTTTCAGCGCCGACCCCATTGCCAATCGCGCCAAAGTTCCGGTCATCGGCCCATCCAACACGGCCAAGGGGATTCCCCAGATTGGTGAGTATGTTGGTCGCGTCTCCGCTCCGGTGGCGGTTGTCGCTCCAAATGCAGTAAAACAGGCTCTGAAAGAGCATCCGAACATCAAGAAGGTTGCAGTTCTCTATGCCCAGAATGATGCCTTCAACACCTCCGAATCCGGCACCTTCCAGGAGACCGTGAAGAAAATGGGCTTGCAGATTGCCACCATCCAGAAGTTCCAGACAACCGACACCGACTTCACCACCCAGGTCACTGCCGTACTTGGCGCCAATGTTGATCTGGCAATTGTCTCCGGTCTTTCCGCAGACGGCGGCAATCTGGTGAAGCAGCTTCGCCAGCTCGGCTACAAGGGGCCGATCATCGGCGGCAATGGTCTCAATACGGTCAATATCTTCCCGGTCTGCGGCCAGTACTGCGACGGCATCCTCATCGCCCAGGCCTACAGCCCGTCGGCTGATCCGAAAAACGCCATCAACAACGCGCTGGTCAAGGCCTATCGCGACAAGTACAAAAAAGACCCCCCCCAGTTCACCGCCCAGACCTTCACTGCAGTGCAGGTATTTGTCGAGGCACTGAAAAAGGTGGAGGCCGCCACCAAAAAGAAGATCACCCAGATGGAACTGGCAAAGGTGCGCGAAGAGCTGAACAAACAGATCCGTGTCGGCACCTACATCACGCCACTCGGCAAGATCAGTCTTGACCATGAAGGGGAAATCCATCAGGAGAACTTCTATGTGGCCAAGATCAAGATGAATCCTGATAACAAGACCGGCAAATATATTTATGTGAAGTAAAAACCAACCCCTCTAAATCTCCCCTTAACAAGGGAGACTTTAAAACCTCCCCCCTGTCAAGGGGGGACTGAGGGGGGTTGGTTTTGATCCTCAGTTTCCCCGGAGCACCACCAATGGGCACTGCACAATTCATCCAGAACTTCCTTAACGGCATCAGCATCGGCAGTGTCTATGCGATCTTTGCCCTGGGCTATACACTGGTATTCTCCATCCTGGGCATCATCAACTTTGCCCATGGCGCGGTCTTTACCCTTGGCGCCTATTTCACCTACACCCTGACCGTCGGCCAGTTCGGCATCAACGGTCTTCTTGCCGGTCTCACCATTGACAACCATCTCCCTTTTTACCTCGCCATTATCATCGGCTCAACCCTTGCCGGACTTGTCGGCGTGCTCCTTGAACGCCTTGCCTTCAAGCCGCTCCGTTCGCGGGGTGGCGATCAGCTCCTGGCGCTGGTAAGCAGCCTCGGAGTGGCCCTGGTGCTGGTCAATGCCATCCAGTATCTGGTCGGCGCCGAAATCTACACCTTCCCGGCCGAGGTCTACGGCACCATGAAACCGGCAATCATGTTCAAGGTAGGAGAGCAGCCGGTTGTCATCCGTACCGTGCAGGTGATCATCTTTGCTGTCTGCATGTTTGTGCTGGCAATTCTCGGTTTTCTCATCAGCCGCACCAGAATTGGCAAGGCTCTGCAGGCGGTGGCCGAAAATCAGGCTACGGCCAGCCTGCTCGGTATCAATGTTGACAGGATCATCCTTTTCACCTTTTTCCTCTCCGGCTTTCTCGGCGGCATGGCAGGAACCCTGGTCGGCACAAGCTTCGGCATTGCCGGGCCATACTTCGGCGTTACCTACGGATTAAAAGGACTGGCAGTCATCGTCCTCGGCGGTCTTGGCAGCATCCCGGGCGCAGTGCTCGGCGGCATGGTCATCGGCCTTGCCGAGGCATTTGTTCCGGCCGATTACAGCGCCTACAAGGAGGCGGTTGCTTTCGCCTTCCTCTTTATTATCCTTCTTCTCCGCCCACAGGGACTCCTTGGCCGCCCCATGATTCAAAAGGTCTGATCCTCCATGGAAGAGTTCCTTCAAAACAGCGGATTCCTGATTGTCACCATGGTGCAGCAGTCACTCCTTGCCATGAGCCTCTACTATCCGCTCATGGCTGGTCAACTGAGCCTTGCCAGCCCCGGCTTCTATGCCCTCGGCGGCTATACGGCCGCTATCATCGGCACACACGAGTTTTTCACCCCTTTGCGGGAGAGTATCGGCTGGCTGGCGTTCCCGCTTGAATGGCTCGTCGCCGGGGTTTTAAGCGCCATTCTAGCCCTGATCGTCGGCATACCGGCCCTCCGGCTACGTGGCATCTACCTTGCCCTGGCGACCATCGCCTTTGTTGAGATCCTCCGCGTCCTCTGCCTCAACCTCACCATCACCGGCGGCGCCATCGGTATCTTTGACGTCCCGCAGCTTTTCGAGAGCAGATGGAGCTACATCTGGATCTTCGGCCCCCTTCTGGTCATGATGCTCTTCTTCAGCTATCGCCTGGAAAAGTCCCGCACCGGACGTGCATTTCAGGCGATCCGCGAGGATGAACTGGCAGCGGACTCCATGGGGATCAACCCGACCCGCTACAAGGTACTCGCCTTTGTCATCGGCGCCGTACTGGCAGGGATCGTCGGCGCCATGAGCGCCCCGTTCCTCAACACCTGGAACGCCCGCCAGGGGACCTTCGACGCCTCAATCGCCTATCTGGCCTACGTCCTCATCGGCGGCAGCCGCTCCATCTGGGGACCGCTCCTTGGCGGGGCAATGCTTTCGGCTCTCCCCGAAGTGCTTCGGCCTCTGAAAGATTCACGGCTGATCATCAACGGTCTGGTGCTGGTCTTTGCCAGTATCTATATGCCCAAAGGGATTGCCGGAGTCATCTCCAGGCTAAAACGCTCCCTGACCTGGAAAAGCCGCAAAAACGGGGGTGAAGCATGAAAACCATCCTCCAACTGAAAACCATGAGCCGTAATTTCGGCGGACTTATGGCGGTAAACAATGTCTCCTTTGACGTGGCTGAAGGGGAAATCTTCGGCCTGATCGGCCCCAACGGCGCCGGGAAAACCACCCTCTTCAACCTGATGACCGGCCTGACACCAGTGAGCAGCGGCGAGCTCCACTACTGCGGAGAGCTCCTCACCGGCCTTCCGCCACACAAAATAGCTGCCAAAGGGATCGGCAGAACCTTCCAGAATATCCGCCTCTTCAAGGGGCTCTCCGCAGTGGAGAATGTGAAGATTGCCCGTCACATCAAAACAAGCAGCGGCCTTTGGAGCAGCATCATCAGCACCCCTTCTTGCCGGACTGAAGAGAAATGTGCCGATGAAAAAGCGTGGGAGATCCTGCGTCTTGTCGGTCTGTCAGACCGTGGCACTGAGCTTGCCGAGAACTTCTCCTACGGTGAACAGCGCCGCCTTGAGATAGCCCGTGCCCTGGCGCTGGAGCCGGCGCTGCTCCTGCTCGACGAGCCAGCAGCCGGCATGAACTCTTCGGAAAAGCATGAACTCACCGGATTCATCCGCCAGATCAGGGATCAGTTCAAGCTGACGGTGCTCCTCATCGAACACCATGTGCCACTGGTCATGAACCTCTGCGACAGGATTGCGGTACTCAATTTCGGCGAGCTGATCACTGTCGGCAACCCGGCAGATGTGCAGAAAAATACGGCTGTTATCGAAGCATATCTTGGAGGGGAGTAATGGCGCTTCTGGAACTTGAGAACCTCAGCATAAACTACGGGGCTATTCAGGCGCTACGAAAGCTCTCCCTTGAAGTCCACCAAGGGGAGATAGTCACCCTCATCGGTGCCAACGGCGCAGGAAAAAGCACTACATTGCGGGGGATTTCACGTCTTTTGGGACTGAAAGAAGGGAAGATCCGCTTTGACGGCAAAGATATTACCAGCGCCCCACCCCACGCCGTTGTAAAGATGGGAATAGCCCACTCCCCCGAAGGGAGACAGGTTCTGGCCAGGCAGAGTGTGGAGGACAACCTTCTTCTCGGCGCCTATGTCCGCAATGACAAAAGCTCCATACATGAGGATCTGCTGCGGATGTACAGGCTTTTCCCCCGCCTCAGGGAGAGGAAAGACCAGTCAGCCGGAACCCTGTCCGGGGGCGAACAGCAGATGCTCGCCATCGCCAGAGCCCTGATGAGCCGCCCGAGGCTGCTCCTCCTCGACGAACCAAGCCTTGGCCTCGCGCCACTCATCGTCCTCGAAATTTTCTCCATCATCCGCGCCTTGAACGAAGCAGGGACAACCATCCTCCTGGTAGAGCAGAACGCCAGGCTGGCAATGCAGCACTCCCACCGCACCTACCTTCTTGAAGCCGGACAGATCTCCTTCTCCGGGCCGTCCAAAGAGCTTCTTCAGGATGAAAGGGTTCTTCACGCCTATCTTGGCGGGTAGGTTCTTTATGGTTATGTAGTAGCAGACTTGCGGGAGTTGTCAGGGTTGAGAAGTTGAGGTTGAAGCAAATCAGACTGAATGAAAAAAGCCACACACACGAGCATCCCCGTTCAGTGTGGCTTCATCAGTTGTCTATCCTCAACCATCCCTATATCACCCTCAAATACATAATAAAGTTGCAGCATTTAAATACATTACGCAACGGAGGAAAGTCAACGGAAGGTAGCAGCTTTAGTTAAGATTTACGCGGACAAGATGGCTGTGCAGCACCGCTACCAGATTGTTTTTGCTATTTCATCCAGCAGCGGAGGAATACCTTCGCCAGTTGCGGCAGAGATTGGAAAAACTTTCAGACCGAGTTTGTCAAAATAAGGAGTTATCTCTGGAATCAGTGCCTGAACATCCGGCAGGTCAATCTTGTTGATAACGATGATCTGCGGTTTGTCTGACAGCTCAGGGTTAAAAAGCGCAAGCTCCCTGTTCAGAGTCTCATAATCGTCAAGAGGGTTGGAGTCATGGGTGCGGCACGGATCAAGAAGATGCAGAAGAATCCTGGTACGTTCAACGTGGCGGAGGAAGCGGTGACCAAGCCCTGCCCCTTCATGGGCCCCTTCGATGATTCCCGGGATATCTGCCATGACAAAAGTGCGGTAGTTTTTATATTCAACAACACCCAGATGGGGCTTTAGGGTTGTGAAGGGATAGTCGGCAATTTTAGGTCTTGCTGCCGAAACTTTGGTGATAAAGGACGACTTGCCAACGCTTGGAAAGCCGAGCAGCCCGACGTCAGCCATCAGTTTAAGTTCAAGCCTGATTGTCATTTCTTCACCCGGTTCACCAGGCTGGGCAAACTTCGGCGCCTTGTTGGTGGAGGTCATGAATCGGGCATTCCCCTGGCCGCCGCGTCCACCTTTGAGAAGAATAATTCTCTGCTCAGGCTCTGTCATGTCAGCGATGATCTCATCTGTTTCCATATTTTTTACAATCGTCCCGAGTGGCACAATGAGGACTAGATCTTCCCCCCCTGCGCCGTGACGATCACTTCCCATACCGTTCTTGCCTCGCTGCGCACGCTGATGAGGGTGGAGACGAAGGTCGTGAAGTGTTGAGACCTGTGGAGAGACCTGAAGGATGAGGTCACCACCTTTGCCACCGTCACCGCCGTTGGGCCCGCCCAGAGGGATGAACTTCTCCCTGCGGAAAGCAACACAACCAGAACCGCCGTCACCGGCACTTGCGAATAATTTTACTTCATCTATGAAACTCATATGTTTTCCCGGTTCGGCAGTTGGTAGCTGCCTTCGTTCGTGTGACTGCTCGATTTCTGTAGTTCTAGGTTCATTTCGCTACAGCAGCTAAACTCGCTTCGCTCAAACAATATCTGCTGTTGACGCTCCATTTTCACCAAGAATTACGACGGAATAGGGTCGAAGCACTCTCTACGGCAACTACCAACTGCCGATTGGATAAAGTTAAGCTTTAAAGAAACAACAAAAGCCCGGAGGCAATGCAGCCCCGGGCTTTCCAGTTGATAGTCAGTTGCCTGCCGTCCCTAGTTTGCCGGGTAGACAGAAACTTTCTTGCGGTCACGACCCATACGCTCAAATTTCACAACCCCTTCAATAAGGGCGAAGAGTGTATAGTCTTTACCGCAACCTACATTGTTGCCTGGGTGAATGGATGTACCACGTTGACGGTAAATGATGTTCCCAGCTTTTACAGTCTCACCACCGAATTTTTTACAGCCGAGTCGCTGACCGTCTGAATCACGGCCGTTTCTTGAGCTCCCGACCCCTTTCTTGTGTGCCATTTGAGTTAACCTCCAAACTTTTGCCTGTTACCGGTGAAGGGTAACTGTTTATGCGTTGATCGATTCTATCTTGAGAACGGTTCTGAGTTGGCGGTGCCCGTTAAGTTTTCGGGAGTTTTTCCGGCGCTTGGACTTGAAAACAAGAATTTTTTTGTCCTTCCCCTGCTCGACAATTTTGCCGACTACAGAGGCGCTGGGCACTACCGGTGTTCCGATTTTAACCGTATCGCCGCCAACCATCAGGATTTCTTCCAGTGTAATGGTATCACCCACAACACCTTCGAGTTTTTCGACTTTAAGAAAGTCGCCTACGGAAACTTTATACTGCTTCCCTCCGGTTTTAACAACTGCGTACATTCTGCTCACCACCTTTACCATATTTTTGACTGAGCTTGGAAAAATACATTAAACCATGTCACCCTGTCAAGGCATTTTATCAACCGAGATCTACGTGGATCTCATCCCCTTGAATCGAAGTCGGGAAAATCTTGAGGGTATAATCCGGATTATCAAGACACTTACCGCTTTTAAGTTCAAAGCGATAGCCGTGCCTGGGACAAGATAGATAGCCGTCTTTCACAATTCCGGAGGTCAACGGCGCCCCCTGGTGAGGACACTCATTCTCACAGGCAAATATTTCGCCCTTGATGTTGACGAGAACAACATCCTGACCATTCACTCTAACCACTTTCTTTCCGAAATTCGGGACTTCTCTGACTTTGGCGGCAAAAACCATATCGATTCCCCCCTTGTAAAACTTCTGAAACTTGAATTTTTAGTCCTGACAAGGCTGTAGAGGCAGAGCGCGGAGGCATAGCAACGCTACCCCGCACAAGCGAAACCGAAGACTTACGCAGCCAGGGCTGAAAAGTCGCGTTTCAGCTTATTGCTATCTCGAACTGTTCCTGATGAAACCCCGGCTTCGCCCTCACTGTAATTCTCTTCTTGAACTTCTTCTCCAGCTCCTCAAGCCCTCTCCTCTCTTCATCATAGAGCAGATCGGCAACCTGCGGATGCACGGTAAGTGTAGCCTTTGTTCCGCGAATGTCGAGCATTTCACGGCGAAGTTCACGGAAAATTTCATAACAGACCGTTGTCTTTGACTTCACATAGCCGCGCCCTTCACAGTACGGACATGGCTCGCACATCATCCGCCCCATACTTTCACGAACACGCTTTCTGGTCATCTCCACAAGACCCAGTTCTGAGATCTTCAGAATATTTGTCTTGGACTTATCAGCCTTGAGCGCCTCTTCCAGCGCGCCGTATACTTTCTCCCGGTTAACCTCTTTCTCCATGTCAATGAAGTCGATGATGATGATGCCGCCAATATTGCGCAACCGCAGTTGGTAGGCAATCTCCTTCACCGCTTCGAGGTTGGTTTTTAAAATCGTATCTTCAAGGTTATGTTTGCCGACGTACCTGCCGGTATTGACATCAATTGCCGTCAGCGCCTCTGTCTGTTCGATGATGATGTAGCCGCCGCTTTTGAGCCAGACCTTGCGCCCCAGCGCCCGGCTGATCTCAACCTCCAGGCCGTAGTTGTCGAACATCGGCTCTTCTTCGTCATACAGCTCAATAGAGTACTTCATCTTCGGCATGAAGGTGGTTATAAACTGGACGATCCGGTCGTGCTCCGGCTTTGAATCTACTACAATTTTATCAACTGACTCGGTGAGAATATCGCGCACAACCTTCTGGGTCATATCCAGATCAGAGTGAATAAGAAGTGGCGGATTCCCTTTATCTTTACGCTTGTCGATCTCATCCCAGAGCTTGATGAGATACTTCATGTCAGCAAGCAGATCATCTTCACTCTTCCCCTCAGAGACGGTACGAACTATGAAACCGCTTCCGGCGGGCTTGATTCGATCAACAATCTCCTTTAACCGTTCCCGCTCCTCCTCGTCCTCAATCCGGCGCGAGATTCCGACATGATCAACCGTCGGCATGTAGACGAGATGACGTCCTGGTAGCGAGATGTGGGCTGTTATTCTCGCCCCTTTGGTACCGATAGGCTCCTTGGATATCTGCACCATGAGTTCCTGGCCTTCCTGAAGGAGATCCTCTATCGGATGCATCGGCTGCATGTCAGGCGCTTCACCGTCTACATGGCTGTCGCCGCCGTTGCCGCTCCGCTCCATGAACGATTCGAACTCTTCCAACGGATCATATACATCGGCAACATAAAGAAATGCCGCCTTCTCCAGTCCAATATCGACAAATGCCGCCTGCATCCCCGGAAGAACTCTGACGACTCTCCCTTTGTAGATATTTCCCACAATCCCCTTGACCTTTGTCCGCTCGATATAAAGCTCGGCAATGGTGCCGTTCTCGATGAGGGCGACTCGGGTTTCGTGGGAGGTGGTGTTGATTACCAACTCATTAGCCATGGATTATCCCTTTATCTGAATTTATATATGTAAAAAAGAATCTTTAAAAATAACTTCAAGCTTCTCGATCCGGCAATCCTCGAGATCTTTTATCGATGTCCCAGTAATTGCGGAGACAAACTCCAGCGGCTTGCCGCGCCCTATCTCCATAGTCAGGGAGTTACTATCTACAGTAAGATCATGCAGCTCGTGACGCAGGTCATAGTGCTGCTCGCCGTTCTTCTTCACCCTGAAGAAGGGGTAGCTGTCAAGCTCCATGAAACGGGCTGCGCCAGCTGCCAGATCGATTATACCGGCATTCTCAGGAACCGTTACCCGGTAGCGCACCGTGTCCATGATCATCGAAAGAGTCGGGCTCTTTGGATCAATCTTCCATGCCTCAAGAACCGAAATCCCTTCGGGCAAAGATCCGTTCAACGCTTTTTTCAGTGAGTCGGCTGTAAAGTCGGGCGCAACCTCAATATCCAGGTACTCGGCGCTGGATTCTACACCGACAGAGAGCGCAGTTGCAAACGAGAATTTGGGATGAGGATGAAAGCCTTGCGAATATTTTACAGGGATATCAGCCCTTTTCACTGCCCTTATAAAAAGAGTAAGCAGTTCCAGGTGACTCAGGAAAATCATCTTGCCGATTTTGGAGTATCGCACCCTGATCCGTCCGACAGCATCCTGAGCGGCTTCAGATGACTCAAGCGGCTTACTCTGCCCGCTTGAAAGCTCTCCATCCACAGCCGCAAGGTGATTCTTTACCTCTTTAAAGTCGCAGACTCCACAGCCGGTACAAACATTATTTCTACAGTCAGCGGTAAAAACTCCATCCATAGACAGAGCCCGCTCTTTCAGCAAAAACTCTCTGCTGACACCGCTATCAATATGATCCCACGGCAAAACCTCCTCTATCCCCCTTGCACGAAGATAATATCGTGGATCAATACCTGCCGTGGCAAATGCTTTCTGCCACTTGGAAAAGCTGAAGTGATCACCCCAGCTGTCAAAACGGCAGCCAAGCTCAACAGCCTCGACAAGAACCTTGCCAAGACGTCTGTCACCCCGGGCAAATGCCCCCTCCACTACAGAAAGCGGTGCATCATGCCACTTGAACTTGAGCTTGCGTTTTTTCAGTTCGTTGCGCAGATATTCCTGCTTTTGAAGAATACCTTCATAACTGATCTGCTCTTCCCACTGAAAAGGTGTATGAGCCTTTGGAACAAAGCTCGATACGGAAACATTCACATCACCGCCGGTCTTGCTTGCCCTTCCTTCACTCTTCACCCTTTTTGAGAGGTCAACAATCGCCTCAATATCAGCCATATTTTCTGTCGGCAGGCCTATCATAAAGTAAAGTTTGATCAGCCTCCAGCCGGCGCTGAATGCGGCATTGGCATCCTGGAGCAGCGCATCTTCAGTGATCCCCTTGTTTATCACCTGGCGTAGTCGCTCGCTGCCGGCCTCAGGGGCAAGCGTCAAACCGGTTTTACGGACTTTTTTGACCTCCTCCACAAGCTCTTCGGAGAGGGTACCGACACGCAGAGATGGGAGTGATATTGCAATTCGGCTCTCGGCATAACTGTTCATCAGCTCCTTGAGTAGCGGCGTAAGACAGCCGTAATCGCCTGCTGCCAGCGAAAGCAGAGACACTTCTTCATAACCTGTATGCTTGAGTGTTGCGGCAACCGATTCGAGTATCTTTTCAGGAGAGCGCTCTCTCAACGGGCGATAGATATATCCGGCCTGGCAAAAACGACAGCCCCTGGTACACCCCCGACCGATCTCCATGCTCACCCTGTCGTGCACTGTTTTCATAAACGGGATGACAGGTGCAGTAGGGTATGGAGCGCTTTCCAGGTCGGCAAGAAATCTCCTCCTGACCTTTTCAATCCCCATTTTAAGCGGGATTATCTCCTTCAAACGACCATCTTCGAGGTACTCGACCCTGAAAAATGATGGAACATAGACACCAGCAATTTCGGCAAGTTTTTCCAGCAGGTCACTTTTCGTCGTACCATTTTTTTTCGCCTCTCGACAAAGAGCCGCAATCTCACAAACGGCCTCTTCACCGTCACCAATCAGAAAAGCATCAAAGAAATCTGCAAGGGGTTCGGGGTTATAGGCGCATGGACCACCTCCAAGAACGAGAGGCCAGGTATCAAGACGCTCTTCTGCCAAAAGCGGAATCCGTGACATCCTCAGCATATTTACAATATTCGTGTAGGAGAGTTCGTGCTGCAGAGTGAAGCCAATTATGTCCACATCGGCAAGCGGCAGTCCGCTCTCCAGAGTTGTCAGCATAGCACCGCCAGCCTTAAGCTGGTCCTCGCGATCAGGCCATGGTGAATAAATTCTCTCCGCGGCAAGCCAATCATGGCTATTGAGAATATTGTAAAGTATCTGAAAACCGAGGTGACTCATGCCAATTTCATAAACATCAGGGAAGGCAAGGACAAATCGGATCTCTGCCACCTCCTTGCGAATTATCCCAACCTCACCGCCCATGTATCGAGCTGGTTTGTCTACATTCAGCAAACTGCTATCTATCATCTATTTCCTCACTGATTTAGTAAATACGCGTCATACTAACAGCAGAGAGTGATAGTGGCAAGGATTGTAAATAATCAAATACCGCAAATAAGGCACAGATTGCCTGAAATGAGTCGCGATATTAATAAACCGGCCAGCAAAAGCAACATCTCAAAGCATATACTCACGCATTATCGGCCACTTACAAGTTTTTTGCTGACTTGGCACGGGACATGCTTTAAGAAAGTCATCGATTCAAAAATTAAGCACCACCCAAAACAAAGGAGATTCAAAATGAAAAAAGTTATGTCCTCAATCGTTGCTGCTATCGTTGCTGTTGCATTCGCTGGTGTATGTTTTGCTGCTGAAGCTAAGAAAGAAGCTGCTCCTGCTGCTGCTCCTGCTGCTGCTGCTCCTGCTGCAGAGAAGAAAGAAGAAGCAAAGCCTGCTAAGAAAGCAAAGAAAGCAAAGAAAGCAAAGAAAGCTGAGAAGAAAGAAGAAGCTGCTCCTGCTGCTGCTCCTGCTGCAAAGTAATCTTCTTTTCATAGAGAATAAAAAAAGCCGCATCTTCGGATGCGGCTTTTTTTATTGTAAATTACTGTAATTATTCAACTTTTAGCGTTTTTACTTGAGACTACGTAGTCACAGATAGTGTTGGCGCTGTCTCGCAGCTTATTGGCTGAATATTTCCGCAAATATGTTGCCGTCGTTCCAAGGCTCTCATGACGTAGAAATTGATTAACTGCATAGATATTCCCGTTGCTCTGTTCCTCAAGAAATATTGCCCCTGCATGTCTCAGTAAATGAGCGCTCAACGCTATTCCGGTCTCCTGCTTAAACTTCGCGAAAAAGTGCCCTATCTTGTAGTACGGTTGCCCCTTGTAACCAACGAAAATCCACCCCTCAGGCTGTTTATTCAAGTTGAACCACTCTTGCAGCACAGACGGAACCGCAATGAGCGCCTCAGTCGTTTTTGGCGCGTCAATCCTTATTTGCCCGTTGCGGTAATCTTCCCACTTCAGCAACCGGACTTCCTTCCAGCGTAAGAGAAGTAACAGGGCTTAGGTTCTTATCTCTTGCCTCACCGTAAGACTTACCGCCAGCAGAGCCAGACATTCCCACAAGCATAGGCGTGGGAGTTCCTGAAGCTATCGTTATAGGCGCAAGAAGAAGATTACCGCCCAAAGATTCAAAGCCTTGATAGACTGAGTTTTCAAAGCCTCCAACTTTAGAGTTATCACCCCGCGCCCATGCAGCCCACTGACCGGCATAGTGCTGTTCTTTCTTCGCGTATTCAGATATTGCCCCGCCCAAATCAACAGGCAGGCCGGTTGCATCAGCTAAAGGCTTTGTTACCCCTTGCAGGAAGTCACCAGCAGCACGAGGCACACCCCAAAGCCCCTCAGATGTAGACCAGAGGGAAGCGGCAAGACTGCCCCCGCTTCGCTTTAATACGTCGAAAGTCTTTTCTATGGCGGAAAGGTTTTCAATGTCATCGTGACCAACTGCCATATTTCCTGGCTCACTCAAAAAGCTTGCTGTTGCCGAGGAAGGATCAAGACCATCAAGAGTGTTTGGATATTCAAGCCGCCTCAGTTCAACAGGGTTCTTGGGAAGGATAGAAGCAGGAATCCCCAACTTGCGACCTGCCTTTATTGCATTTGCGTATTGCTGAAGCAGATCAGGCAGTCATTGACGCACAGGCACACGGACAAGTTAAAGACCTTGCAAGGTTCCAGAGGGGCGCACCCCTGATGAAGATGTTCACCATGTTCTCAAGCTACTTCTTCAGGACGTGGAACTTGACAGCAGAATCGGCAGGCAAGACCAACTTTAAAAGTCCTGCTGAGATGGGCAAGTTTATTGTCGATTTAACGATGCTCTATGTTGTCCCTGCTGCTATCTCGGCAGCGGTCTTTGATGTAGCTATTCAATCGGCTATTGGTGGAGATCCTGACGAGGACAAATTCTGGAAGGGATTTTATTCAAAGCTCATAGGCGGGGTTATCGTCCCCTTCCCTGGATTAAATCAAATGAGTAGTCTGGTAAGCGGTTTCAATGGCTACGAAGGGCCAGCAGGGGCGCGGATATTCGCTGAGGTTGGCAAGTTCGCAAAGCAGGCGGGGCAAGGCGAAGCTGACGTTGCTTTCTGGAAGTCTGCGAACAATTTAGGCGGCATTGTCGGGCAGTATCCTTCAGGGCAAATTAACAAGACGGTACAGGGCATGATTGAGCTTTCAGAGGGGCGCGGGAACGTACTTTCCCTGATGTTCGGAAAGCCTAAAAAGTAACAGTTACCATTATTGAAATGCAAAAGCCACCTCAGTGATGGGGTGGCTTTTTTTGTTATTGAACCCGATGTGACCGGCAAGGTTGGTACTAAATCCGGCACTACGCAGAGCAGACCTACGTTTAGTCGTTCTACCCTGGGAGCGGGTTCAAAAGAGGAGAAGAAATAATATCTGCCTTGGACTCTACGTCTAAAAACGATGGAGGGAATAATTTAAGTGTAGTCCGTCCGTTTGATTCCGTCAAGACTCTCTGCCCCCTATTGGCTTGATGCGTCCACGTCTACTAAAAATCGAGGACGTAAGTTTTCTTTTGACATTGTCTGACCCTCCCAATGCGGAAAGTTTATAATTTATTTAAGATATTATTTATTAATATCCATTATTGTAATAATAAGCAAATAAAAGGAGTCTGTAAATGTCGCTGATAATGCCAATCTTGAGAGCACCGTTTATGCTGATGGGGTGGATAATTATTTACTGGCCTGCGATGCTAGGATATGTCGTTGTGACGGTTTTATATGATGATTACTTTATTCTATCGTTCCTTTGTACTTTAGCCTTTATTGGCCTGTTTCTGCTATGGGGTAATTTTGCCGAGAAAAGTGAAGCTATAGGCAAAATATTGGAGCCCCTGTCAAGGCTTGCAGGCATGAAGTGAAAATTGATCTTGTTATATTTGCCTCTTGCCGTACTCTTTTGAAGGCCGACCACCGCTTTCGCTCAAAAATGAGCAAAAGTCCAATCTAGATGTCATTACCATAACCCCTCTTTTACAAAATGTTCAGCTTTCCATGTCTCAACATCTTCGTACCTGGCAAACCAACGACGATCCCGCTTGAACATCGGAGGAAGTCTGCCATGTTCACCCTTTGCTATCATCGTTCGCATAGTGGAGGCCTTGTAGTGGATTTGCTCGCCTATCTGCTCAAGGTTTAAGATTGTGATAGTCTGCATGTTCTTTATCCCTCCCTTCAAATGTAAGATGTAGTCAAATGTAGTCACGAAATGACTGTAGAGCGGCATGGTTAAAGCGTAGGTCTTCATCTTCGGATGCGGCTTTTTTTATCCCCGTGAAAACTTAAGGGCGGCTGACATG
>JACABD010000004.1 GCA_013377075.1 Geobacteraceae bacterium
AGGATCATCGGCAGCACCTCTTCAATCCGCTCATGGGTGGTAAAGCGGCGTGAACAGGACTCGCACTCGCGACGGCGGCGGATTGCCGAGCTATCCTTGTCCGGCCTGGAATCGATTACTTTTGTATCGGCAAATGAACAGAACGGGCACTTCATACAGCAGCCTCCGCACTGGTTGCGCTTGTAAAGAGATCAACCTCAATACCGGTTTCGGCAATCATCTCCGCTGCCAGCCCATCGGGATAGCCATGTTCGTAGACAACCCGCTTGATACCTGCGTTGATGATCATCTTCGAGCAGATGATGCAGGGCATATTGGTGCAGTAAAGGGTTGCTCCATCGATATTCGTGCCATGCTTGGCAGCCTGGATGATGGCATTCTGCTCGGCATGGAGGCCGCGGCAGAGCTCATGGCGCTCGCCGGAGGGGATCCCCATCTTCTCCCGCAGACAGCCGACATCAAGACAGTGGGCAACCCCTGAAGGAGAGCCGTTATAGCCGGTCGCCAGGACATTTTTATCTTTCACCAGCACAGCACCCACCTGCCTGCGAAGGCAGGTGGAACGGCGCGCCACAAGATGGGTAATCTCCATGAAATATTCGTCCCAGGTCGGTCTGGACATAAAAGGACTCCTTAAAAGGCAGGCTGAAGGTTGAAGGCTAAAGGTTTAAAAGCTGTCAGGCTAAAAGCCTTCAGTCTTCAGCCTTCAGCCTGAAAAATGAAGATAGCCGATAACCCTGCCATGGTCAAGAATTCAGGCAGCTCTTGACATGACGGGTGAAGAGATGGATACTTGCAGAATGAATCCTGAAGCGCTTCTTTCAGAACATTTCTCGTCACTGGCTCTGCCGATTATCCTCGAACACAGCCGCTTTGTGGCTAACAAGGCTTTGCAGATTGCCAGGAACGCCCCTTCTGCCGGATCACTGGATCTTGTTTTCATCGAAGAGGCTGCTCTGCTCCACGATATCGGCGTATCTCTCACCGATGCCCCGTCACTGGACTGCCACGGCCTTGAGCCTTATATCTGTCACGGTGTTCTTGGCAGAGCTCTTCTTGAAAAAGCCGGGCTGCCAAGGCACGCTCTTGTCTGCGAACGCCATATCGGCGTAGGCCTGACAGTGGAGGACATAATCAGCCAGAATCTGCCGCTGCCACACCGCGACATGCTGCCGCTCGCCCCTGAAGAGAAAATCATTGCCCTTGCGGATCTCTTCTACTCCAAGAAAAAGCGGAGCCTTTCGACTGAAAAAACTGTCGAGCAGATAAGAGATGATCTGGCAAAATTCTCGGAAAATAAAGTCAGGATATTTAACGACTGGCTGAATGAGTTTGCAGTTTAAAAACATTCTGGTACAATTTACCAAATTTAAACAAGGAGGCTGGAAATGAAAACACCATTAATCGCACTATTCATATTTATTGCAGCTACACTTACCGCATGCGGCGGTAGCAGCTTCGAGTGGTTCCCGAAGGTTCAGGACACTACACCACCGACAGTGACAGCAACTATAGGAAGTACAATCTTTACCAACAGTACTACGTATCACAAGACCATACCGCCATCAGTCTCTGTAACCTTGAACGGAACTGATATTGGTTCTGCACCGGTAACAATCTACTACACAACGAATAATGCCGATCCGACCACCTCTTCAGCCTCTTTCACCACCAGTGGTAGCGTTTCAATTGACAAGAACACTTTACTTACTGATCTCACATCTCCGTGGGTTCTAAAGTTTTTAGGCTATGATACTGTAAGCAACAAATCCTCGATAATTACGATAATGTTTAAGCCATGATATCTTGAAAGCATTATAGTTTAACCGCTTATCAGCTTCCTCACCGCATCTTCAGAACCCCGGACGATTTCGTCCGGGGTTTTTCCTTTAAAATCGATTGGATCACCGAAAACCACCCGCACATTACCTGGCACAGGCCAGTTGGCCCCCCTTGGCAGGATCTTCTCCAGGCCGATGATTGCCACCGGCACAACCGGTATGCCAAGCTCCTGCACCATGACGCCAAGCCCTTTCTGAAACGGCAAAAGGCCGCTATGTTCCGTCCTCTCCCCTTCCGGGAAGATAAGCAGCGAATTCCCCCTGTCAACGAGCCTCCCCATATGCTGCATGGTTGCCCGAAAACCGGACGACTGGGGGAGCGGGAATACCCCCATCAGTACGGAACAGTATTGAAAAGCGACCGTCTTCCAGAGACGCCCCAAAAGTGTGCTGAAATTGACGAAGAAAAACTCTGCCCAGGCGGCAGTTGCGGTTCTGTAGCGGAGTTGTGACGGGATTGCGCCCATGACCGTCGGCTGATCAAGATAGCTGACATGGTTTGAGATGAACATCACCGGGGTCCCCAAAGCGATTATCCTGTCGGCAGATTCAGGCTTCAGATTGACATAGATTGCAAAGAGCGGCCTGTGAACAACAGTGTCAACCAGACGGCGAAGCCACTGCACACAGGGGGTGGCGGTCCAGAGCCTTAAGCCCCTTGGTTTTGGCGACTTTTCCCGTTTGATAATTATGCTGCGCAGATCACAAACCCGTGCCTGGGGACCTATTGCCCCATCATCCAGATCGGTGCGAAACTCCTGTTCAATGGCATTTGCCAGCTCCAGCCTGGCAATGGAGGTCAGCCCCAGATCAGCCACCAGAAACGACTCCTCCCTGACATCGGACGGCGGACAGCCAAGAACACGGGCAATCATGCCGCAGAGCTTGTCTGTAACACCTGTAGCGCCACCTGACGGGGCCGCAACCGGCTCAAGCAGCCTCTTTTTGACAATAAACTTCTGCACTTTCAGGGTGGTTGTCTTTGGCAGTTCAGGATCGGGCCAGATGGAAAATCCGGTGATCCGATGCAGTTCATCCAGGGACTGGTTCACCTCGGCAATTATCTCCTCGCAGCGCCTGCCAAAGCCGTCAGGAACGATTACGGCATGAACCTCCTCCCCAGCTCCCCTGTCAAGGCCGATTACACAGGCATCTATCAGACCGGCTGTTTTCTGGAGGATTGGCTCAAGCTCGTCCGGATAGACATTTATACCGGCACCGGTGACGATTACCTCCTTCGCCCTTCCCTTGATAACCAGAGCGCCTTCAGCATTATAAACGCCAAGATCTCCAGTCCTGAACCAGCCGTCAGCCGTGAAAGCGTCTCTGGTCGCAGCATCGTTATTGAAATAACCTTTAAAAACATTATCCCCCCTGGCCTGCACCTCTCCATCCAGAATGCGGATCTCAACCCCCGGCAGCGCCCAGCCGACGGCCCCGCAGGCCTGCTTTTTCATACTGTTTGCAACCAGCACCGGAGAGGTTTCGCTGAGCCCGTACCCCTCCAACACCCTGAAACCGAAACTGCTCCAGAAACGGAAGGTATCCGGAGAGAGGGGCGCACCGCCGGAGACGAACATCCGGAAATTGGAGCCGAATTTCCTCTGGATCGGCAAGAAGAGCTTCTGTCTTGCCTCCAGGGAAAATCCTTGGGCAAAAGAGCCAAATCTGCAAAAAAGAGAGAGCAGCCCCTTTGCCTCAAGCTCCCGCTCTATGGAGCTTTTCAGGAGCTGCAAAAGCCGCGGCACTGCGATCATGGCGAAAACATCCTCTTCGGAAAAAGCCTCCATGATCGCCGATGGTTTAAGCGTGCGCAGATAGATTATGGTGCTGCCGAGAGAGAGTGGCACCAGAAAACCGGCAGTCTGCTCAAACATGTGTGACAAGGGGAGCAGCGAAAGAAAGCAAAAGTTCAAGTCGACCTCGGGGATATGGGCGCAGAGCTGTTTGACATTGGCAGTCAGATTTCTGTGGGAAAGGGCAACACCCTTGGGCGCACCAGTTGTCCCGGAGGTATAGACAAGCTCGCAGAGATCATCGTCTGCGCTTTTGAAAAGCTCCAAAACCGGATCACACCCCTTCAGATGCAGTTCCAGATCTTCCATTATAACGGTGCTTATCCCTTTAAGTGGCTCACCTTTAAGTCTACTCTGCACTGCAAAACGTGCCCCGGAGAGATCGGTAATGCTCTGGGCACGCTCAGCCCCGGACATGAAATCGACTGGTACAGCAACAGCCCCCCGGGCAACAATCCCCCAAAAGGCAAACGCCCAGCATGGGTGGTTCGGGCCCCAAATGATCACCCGGTCTCCCGGGTTCACCCCTTGCGCAGCCAGAAAAGACGCCATTTTGCAGGCGTTTAGCCAAAGGTCGTCATAGCTGTAACTGAATCGCCTTATGCCACTGCGATAGACAATTGCGCAGCGGTTGCCATGCTTGCAAAAACCTTGAAGAATCTGCGGGAGTAGATTCATTTAAAAACTCGCTAACATATTGTAAATAACCATTTGATACAGTATAAATGTAAATCCTGAAGTAACAATCTCTTACCAGTTTTTGTACAAGGAACTCTTATGCGGATGAAAGTCGGAAGTATGCTGGTCCAGGAGAGGATCATTACGGAGGCGGAGCTTGAGGAGGCTCTTCGCAATCAGGTCATCTTTGGCGGCAAGATCGGCACAAATCTGGTCGAACTGGGTTACATAACCGCAGAGCGCCTCTGTGAAGCCCTCTCCAGACATAATGGTTTCCCCCAGGTCAACATCTCACATCTCCATTCAGTCCCACCCGATGTAATTGCCCTGATCACCTCAGAAACCGCAAAGAAATATATGGCCATCCCTGTCAGCCTGGAAAAGAAACGGCTTACGGTTGCCATGGCTGACCCGAACAACCTGGATGCCATAGACAAACTATCATTCATGACCGGGATGTACATAAACCCTGTGGTGATTCCGGAACTGCTGCTTTTCATGGCCCTTGAGCGCTACTACAAGATAAGACGCGAAACCCGCTACATCCCTATTGCACAGGATATGAAAAGATTTCCTAGGCAGCTTGACTCAAGCGGCGAAACAAACGAAATCAAGCCGCCCAAAGCGGTGGAGAAAATAATTGAAGTAAAAGTTGAAGAGGCAGAGGAAGAGTTTATCGAGATTCCTGAATTTGACGGTTTTGACAAGGTTGAGATACCTGATGCGCCTGAGCCGGTGAAGACGATTGCCCCCCGGGATGAGGCTGCCAACGCCTACAACATGACCGACCTCTGTAGCGCGCTGGCAGGTGCAACAGCGAGGGAACAGATCGGTGAAGCGCTGATGGAGTACCTGCGGTCAAGACACTTCCGTAGCGCACTTTTCCTGCCCAAAGAGCCTGTTCTGACAGGATGGCTGGCAACAGATGAGAAAGGTTATCTGGAAAACTTCTCCGAAGTGAGGGTGGACATGCAGCAGCCGTCATCCTTTCTTCAGGTGATCGAGTCAAAAAGCTTCTGCATGGGGCAACTCTTAAGCCCGACAGATTTCAAAATTGCTTCAGTGGTGGGAGCCCATGACAATCCGGCAATCCTCCTGCCGATAATTCTCATGAACCGTGTCGTGGCAATCCTCTGCGTGATAGACACCCTGGAAAAGCTGACCCGCTCCCTGAACGAACTCCAGAAGATCGCAGTCAAAAGCGCCATGGCTTTTGAGATTCTTATTATGCGGAACAAGATTCAGATGGTATGATCACCACCGGACAGACTAAAAGAAGGGCGAACCGATCGGCTACCCCTTAGACAATAAAAAATTATCAACGATTTAAGCCACCACATTTATGGTATAGCCGATACTTGTTTTTTTAATTGAAACAAGATATAGATTAAAAATGAGGTATCCATCTAACGAACAAATGAATTCAAATGATAGATAACCACTCGCATCAAAAACATTTTTACTTTCTGGCCACCTTCATTGTCGCTTTCTGCCTGCTTGTGGCCGGAATGCGAGTGCCAGACCTGTCACGTCCTCATCGGCCCAAGCCGAGTCAGAGGGCCGTCATCGAGAGTCAAGTCAAGACCTCTCAGCATATAGTCGATAATTCCATAGATTTTTTTGCCCTCCCAGTAAAACCTCCTCAGATCCAGACAGCGTTTATCTACCAAACTGAGCTTATCTTTACGTTCTCCACTTCTGCAGTTCCAACCCTTTTCCCTAACTCATCTCGCGCTCCTCCTGCATTTCTGTCCTGATAAAAGCTGTATTTAAAAGTTAACCCCCTGTCCCTCAGTGCCAGTGCACTTGCGCTTGCATACATGGTTTGGGGAGCGCTCTATTTATTTATCAACTACATAGGAGAGAACACCATGAAAAGATCTATAAATCGGCTTATGCCGATCTTATTTGCGGGATTGTTTTTATATTCAGGTTGCGCTAAACAAGGCGTCGTCAAGAGTGACCCACCAATAGCCCCTGTAGCGGCGAAACCTGCTGAAACCATAACTGCCAAGCAGACTCAAACTTCTGTAAAGTCACCAGATAAAACAATTGCCACCTCAAATACGAAATCAGCATCTCCAGTCAATAAGGACCCTATTAAATCAGATAAAACCAGCACTGCTGCATTAACTGCTGATCTACAGAAAAAACTGGAAAAAATATTTTTCGATTTTGACTCCTTCTCATTGAGCGATAGCGCACGACAAGCTCTAACCAGAAATTTTGCTGTTTTAAAACAAGTTCCAGAGGCTCAAATCCGAATAGAGGGTAATTGTGATGAACTCGGCTCAGACGAATACAACCTGGCCCTTGGCGAGCGACGGGCACAAGCGGCAGCCAGCTACCTGACAACTCTGGGTATTTCCGGCAAACGGCTCTCTACAATCAGTTACGGCAAGGAAAAGCCTGCTGATCCAGGCCACGATGAAAACGCCCGGGCAAAGAACCGACGGGATGACTTTGTCATAACAAACTAGTGATTTTGTGCAGACGGAGCCGAGTTATCGGCTCCGTCTGCAAAGAAACCAACTCCAAAAACAGCCCCTGCTTGCACTTGAGTGGGGGACGGGCACCAAGTAATGGAGGACGATTGTGACAGATTCGCATCTATTTTCATCAACAGGTATGAGCGCACTTGCCAGATATGTAAGAACTGACACGCTGTTCGCCTTTAACCTTGAAAGCATTCTGGCACAGAATATTGCCGAGTATTCTTTAGTCTATATAACTAATCCGGTAAAAGCATCCTTGCAGAGGCTGATGGACGTCGCAAATGTAATGGTTTTTTCCTGGAGATCACACAACGATGCTCTGGACATTCTCGGATTTGAACCACATCTGCTCACCGGAAATTACGGTACGGCACCGCGTTCGCAGGGAAATAGCCGGAACTGGGAAAATGTCAAACTCTGCCTCAAATGGCGAGAACAGATTTATGACATGATCGGGTATATCAAAGGGTTGGAAATTGAGTTTTTTGGTGAATCAATTTTACTCCGTTTTTGTAAAGCAGATAACCCTGAGCTAGCACTATCGCTTATTAATGCTGCAATTGAGAATCTTAACCCGCAGCCGCGTAAGATTTACGGCAAGCTTTTTGTTCATCTGCTTCCAGGTAATACCATCACAAGAGGAGAAAACCTTTTGGCGTCGATGGAGCTTTTTGGTTCGAGGAAAGCAATATATTTTGGCGAAGACGAAGCGGATGAAGAAGTCTTTGGATTAATAGACGTCGATGTTTTCGGTATCCATATTGGCAAAGACGAAAATACGGAGGCGTCCAGATACATTCAAAGCCAGTCTGATCTTCCGGGACTCATCACTTCGATAGTCGGCATACTGGAAACAGACTGATATAGCAATCGGCTGAACGGCTCTGACAACCTGTAGCCAAAAAGTGTAGAAACGATATTTTGCGGGTTCCTCAAATGCCTGCGAGTTCTTATTTTCCGCGTATTTGGCTGCATTGGACAAAATTTTAGTTCCGCTTTTATCGAGGAATTATGCAGCAGACACACAACAACAAGAAATATGGCCTCGGTCTTTTGGTTATTGCCTTTCTGAACTGCGGTTTCACCTGGGGATTCGGTACGAAAGACCAATGTGGAGATGCAAGAATAATCGGCGAAACACTTTCTCCGGAAACGTCTGATGCTAAGCGTGTTCAGGCAGAGAAGAGCATTCTGAAACTATGTCAGGATGGTGGCGCTGCTTACTACCTGAAAGGACTTTCCCTCGAAGCAGGCAATAACGAAGCTGGCGCAATCGAGGCATACCGGACTGCCAGCCAGAAAGATCCATTACTGGCCGCCGCTAAAGGGCGACTTGGCTTGTTATTGCTGAAAAAAGGCGCGCAACAAGAAGCCTCGGTTGCTTTATTTGAAGCGCTACAACTCAAAGCGGACCCTCAATATTCAAGAAAACTGGCTGATATTTTTCTGGAGGGGAAATTGTATGCCCTGGCACTTGATCAATATCAACGGTCATTGCCGGCATCTGCTTCAGATGCCTGCACGCATATTGGCATTGCCAAGTGTTTCCTCGGTTTAGGGAAAATTACAGCCTCGCGCACTGCTCTGGAGGAAGCGCTCCGACTGGAACCCGGTAGCGAAATTGCCCACCTGGAGTTGGCCGGAATCTATCGTGAATTGAAACTGTACGACAAGGCTGTGACTGAATTTCGATCAATCCTTATTACTAATCCGGGAAGCCGTGACACTCATTACGCTCTGGCTAAGCTATTAGAACTCCAGGATAAATCTGAAGAGGCCGATAAAGAATATGTTCTTGCCGGTATTGAACGCACTGTCAGCCCGATTGATCATCTCCGTAAGGCAGAAATGTATCTCGCCGCAGGGGGGTTCAGCAAGGAAGCGGCTGAATATGAGACTCTGCTGCTCATTCAACAAGACTCTCCGGGCATACGTGAAAAACTTGGCGATGCCAGGTTGAAAGCCGGCCAGGACAGCGAAGCAATTGCTGTATATGAAGAAGCCCTACGCCGAAACGAGGGCTCTACCAGAATCTGGTACAATCTAGGTACGCTCTACGAACGTAAAGGCGATCTGGACGAGGCAATTCACAAATTTTCCGGAGCAATCAGACTCGATTCAGGTAACAGTGATGCCCGGAGACGGCTTGGCGAAATCTATACACTCCGTGGAGACTTTACGGCAGCGATCAGTGAATATAATGAAATAATTGCCCGGCATGGCGACAATCCTCTGAGCTATTACAAACTGGCCCGTTTGCTGGAAAAAAAGCGAGACTATACGCAAGCCACCAGCGCCTACAAAAAAGCGATCAGGCTGGATCCAGACAATATTGAAGCGCACCGTGGCATTGCCCTTCTCTATCTCAAACGGAGAGCCCCCGAGGAAGCTGAGAAACATCTGCGGGAAGTCTTGAAACTCAACCCGAGAGACAATGAAGCCAGGAACAGCCTGATCTCCATCTATGTGAAGAAAAAACGCTATGAAGAGACCACTCAACTGCTCAAAGAAGATGCACTGTTGAATCCTGATATCCCGGATAGCCATTATCGGCTTGGTATCATCTATTCCTATAATGGAAAAAATGACGATGCTCTCGCCCAGTTCCAGGAAACTCTTAAATTAAAATCTGACCATGCCAGGGCGCTCAATGCCATGGGCAAAATCTACCTGAAAACCGGCTACAATGAAAAAGCGAAGGATGCGTTCACGTCTGCACGCAAAGCCGATCCGGAATTACAGGAACCGGTTGAACTTTTGAGCACACTAGTTGTCACTCACCCAAAACAGCCGAAGGTACCCTCAAAGAAAAAACCGGTAAATACGAGGAAAACAAAACCCGGCAAGACCAAGCCAGCCGTAAAAAAAAGGAGTGATTAATGCCAACTTTCATTGCTCTCATTCTACTTGGTGGACTGGCAGGAGTAACAAGCGGCCTCATCGGCATCGGCGGTGGAATCATTATCGTTCCGGCACTGGTGCTGTTCTTTGGGTTTTCTCAGCAAATGGCACAAGGGACAACTCTGGCACTGATGGTCCCACCACTGGGGATATTAGCGGCATTGACCTATTACCGACAGGGATATGTAGACATTAAAACAGCTGGACTTATTTGCCTGGGATTTCTGCTCGGCAGTGTCCTTGGCGCTGATCTGGCAATTCGGCTTCCGACAGAAATACTGACACGGACGTTTGGAGCAGTTTTAGTAGCTATAGGCCTTAAAATGCTACTTTTGGGGTAAACATGGAGACTGCACGCAAAAAGAAATCAGTTTCTCATAAACCCCGCCCTGAACCCTCAAGCGAAGCAATTGACGTTGATATCACCATCCATGTTTTTACTGTTTCAGCAACTCTGGTCGGTGTTTGCCTGACGGTCATCGGCATATTTATTATGAGTCGCCGGCTTGCTCATGTTAAGAGCTTCGGTGAGGTGTTATTGGCAATAGATGCTTTCTTCTTTCTCGGCGCTTGTTTTCTATCCTACTTTGCCCTGAAGAACAGGCGTAAAGGTCGACGAAATCGACTGGAAAGATTGGCCGAAGAGATATTTTTTGCAGCTCTTGCATTTATGGTTTTCATTTGCGCGTTCATTATCTATGAGTTGGCATGACACACTTAACACACAGTAATAATGAATTATTTACTGCGTTCACCTGGGTCTCTTGAACTTTTGCCAGAGAGCAACGCAACCTGTGTCGGGTAAATGATAAGATTATAATCGTTGTCTTTAAAACACGTAGCATTCGGCAGGTTTGTCCGGGAGACAATTTAACGGAGACTTAAAATGATCCCCATACCACTGACTGAATCGCACCCGGTAATCAAGACACATCCTCTCAGCCTTTTTTCTTCCCCAAATGCCTCTGTTAAGAGGCTGGATGGCGAAAAAAGAGAGCAGTTATCTGGAAAGTTCCTGATTATGAGGAACAAGATTCAGATGGTCTGATTCCGGTAAAAATAAAAGGGGCGCAGTCCCCCGCGCCCCTTTACCTTCCTTCATGTCGTTTGAATCTACTTCAAAAGCTCGTTGATCTTCTCCATATCCGCACCTACAACCGACTGACCGTTTATAAAGAATGTCGGCGTACCTTCAACGGCCAGTGACCTGGCAAGCTCCATATACTGGGCAGCCTGATCCTTAACCGCTTTACTGAATTCGGTTGCCGTTGCCGGCAGAGGTTTCCCCTCCATCATCTCGTGATAGGCTTGTTCCTGATCCTTGGAACTGAGAATATAGTGAACCTTCGTAATGGCATTCGGATGAGCAAGCGGTGTCAGAAAAACGTAACGGGTAATATCGGTACGTCCCTTCAAAGCTTCTGATGCACGGCGGCAGTACGGACAGTCAGGGTCGGTAAATTCGACCACTTTTTTCGGACCGGTGCCAACCTTCACAGCCTTGTCAAGGGGGAGATCCTTCAGCTTTTCAAGGGTCTTTGCCGCCTGTTTCTCCTTGAGATCACGCTTTTTCTCCCCTGTCAGATTCTGCCCTGCCGATGTGTACATATCGCCGACAAGGAGCAGATCTTTTTCAGGATTGTAGTAGAAAATATTCTGCCCTGAAATAACCTCGTACAGGCCGGGAATCTGGCTTGCAGTCATGCTGTCGATCCGGATCTGGGGGAATGCCTTTTTTAGTGCAGCTTCAGGCTTTGCAACCAGCGGAGCCGCATGAAGCGGCGCTACAGCGAGTGTGACAAGTGCAGCAACAGCAATGAATATTTTCCTCATAAATTCTCCTTTGTTGTGCAAAATCGGCCTTCGGCCTTCAGCCTTAGACTTTCAACCTATTTTTTATCCCTGTAAACCGGATTCTGACCGATCACTTCGACAACAGGCCCATCCTCAAGTTCTTCCTGATTCCCTGAGTCATCCTCGTACTCATTCTCCCCGACAGCCCAGGTATAAAGTCTCTGAGAATCGAGCAACACCGGATTATCAGGTGTATCAAACATCCGGTTCTGCATCGCCTCATCAAAAAGCCCTATGCAGCCATGGGAAGCAGGTCGTCCCGGCAGGTCTCGGGCATGAAGCCAGTAGGCAACCCCGTCAGTAGCCACATGAAAGCGCATGGCATTGTCCATCGGGTACTGTTCTTCGTCATTATCGGTTTTATAAAGGGATGAAGTATGATGCCTGTCACGGGCCGTAATCCTGAAGAGACCGGTCGGAGTTTCAAAGCCAGGACGGCCTGTTGCAGCAGGGTTGGAGAACTTAAGTTTTCCATACTCATAGGCACCCAGCCACTGCTCGGTCATATTCACCAGAATATATTTTTCATGTCTCTTGGCAGGCTCATAGAACTGCGGCAGCGGGGTGTAACTTCTGATGTCATCCATGTTGTCAGGAACTTTTATGGTCATTCCCGGATAAACGTGGCGCCTGTCGATCCTGTTGAAACGGGCTACCAGCTGCCAGTCACTGCCGAACATCGTCTCAAGGGACTCACCGGGTTGAACGAATCTGCTGTGCCATTTCATATTTTTCTGACTGGGATACTCGACTCTTGAAAGGTCCTCTTTGGCCGCATCAAGCGGGCTTGCACCGGGTTCTGCAGTTAAAGACGGCTTGTAAAGGGTAATTGCAAAAATCACTGCGAGTGCAAATAAAAGGCTTAAAATCCTGCAGTAGCTCCTGATCATCGGCTTTGCGGCTGTTCAACCAAAGAAATACCGGACAACACCTTTTCGACCGCTGAATAGGGATCCACAGCCCTTGTCCCCATACCCTCAACAATTGTCCCCAGCTCTCCGGACTGAACCAGGCGGCCATGCACTTCCGCAAAAAGCCGCTCTTTGAGCATATCTGCAAATACAGTGCTGTTCTTCTCTGCCAGAAATCTGTTAATAACTCCGGTATCCAGCAACCATGTCTTATGGAGATCAAATTCTGCTACAAGGTCATCAATCCCGACACCGCGTGCAGCTTCGGTCTTCATGACCTTGGGCAGCCACTCACCATCCTTGCGTTTTCCCATATCAAGCATCATGGAAAGCTCGCGGGCGGTTCTATCGGCACCGTCACGATCAGCCTTGTTCACCACAAATACATCGGCTATTTCGAGGATACCGGCCTTTATGGCCTGGATATCATCACCAAGGCCCGGAACCATGACAACAACAGTTGTATGGGCCATCCTGACAATGTCAATCTCATCCTGGCCGACACCGACCGTCTCGATAATGACAATATCCATCCCCATGGCATCCATGATATTGACCACATCACCGGTGGATCGGGAGATACCCCCCAGAGCGCCTCGGGTGGCAAGACTGCGGATAAAAACACCCTCGTCATCGGCGTGACGGTTCATCCTGATCCTGTCTCCAAGGATTGCGCCGCCGGTAAATGGGCTGGTTGGATCAATTGCCACAATGCCGACCCTTTTGCCCTGGGCGCGAAAGGCAGCGGTAATCTGGTCGGTAAGAGTGGATTTGCCTGCCCCCGGAGGGCCGGTAATGCCGATTATCCAGGCATTGCCGGTATAGGGGTAGAGGATTTTCAACTCTTCAAGGGCAGAAGAAAAACCATCATCAACATCCCGCATCAGGCGGGCAGCGGCGCGGATCTCGCCAGCCATTATTCTTTCTGCAAGAGCCATTGTTTCAGCAGCCTACGTTGGCTTTCACCCAGGCAACAATATCCTCGGTGGATGTTCCCGGAGTAAAAACCTCTTTGAGACCGGCAAGTTTGAGGCCTGGAATGTCATCTTCAGGAATGACTCCACCGCAAAAGACAGTAATGTCATCGGCCTTTTTCTCCTTGAGAAGATCGCAGACCCGGGGCAGGAGTGTATTATGGGCACCTGACAGAATAGAGAGGCCGATACAGTCGACATCTTCCTGAATAGCCGCAGAGACTATCTGCTCAGGGGTCTGGTGGAGACCTGTGTAGATAACTTCAAGACCGGCATCACGAAATGCCCTTGCAACAACCTTCGCACCCCTGTCATGCCCGTCAAGACCCGGCTTGCCAACAAGAATTCTCAATTTTCTTTCAGCCATGTGCACATCTCCTTGTTATTTCTCAATTCCAATTCTGGAAGGGATTCCAGCCTTGTAGTAATGCTTTATCTCCATCATTTCTGTTACAAGATCAGCAGCCTCAATGACTCTCGGATCGGCACCGCGGCCGGTCAGAACCAGCTCCACATGTGCAGGACGCTGCCTGATCAGCTCAAGAATGTCTTCGACACTTATCAGTCCGAAGCCGACAGCGCCGTTAGCCTCGTCGAGAATGACGATATCGTAATCGCCGCTGATGAGCTTCTCACGCCCCAGGGTAAGAGCTGCCTGAGCCAGGTCGATATCCTCTTTGGCTGGATTGTCCTTATTGACCCAACCCTCCCTACCGGTCGGGATTATTGTCAAAAGTGGTGCAAACTTCTCGGCGGCAAGATGCTCGCCGTAGGGTCCGCCACCTTTCATGAACTGAATCATGATTACTTTAAGACCGCGCCCCACGGCACGGAACGCCAGTCCCAAAGCCGCTGTAGTCTTCCCCTTGCAGTTGCCTGTATAAACCTGGACACATCCACGCTCAAGCTTCATGACCGCTCCGATCCTCTACAAATACTTATCAAAAAAGGTTTTGCATAATAACAACATGCACATTCTTACGTCAAGGTGAAAGCCGCGTCATATTTGCAAAAGCATTGCCATGCTGACAGAGCCTCCGTCAGCACATTACGCAAATATAATTATTAAATTCTACAAATAGGTACTTTTATTGCTCAATAGATATTTCAGTTAGAATATCTCGAATATTGTGGCTGCCATGAAAACAATAAAACTTACATCCTGGCTGTTGTTGGCCTGCACTTTTTTCACATTTTCCCTGGCGCTGTTTTCAGCTGTTTGCGATTCCCATGCCTGCAACTACAACAACCAACCTGCCTCCCTTAGCAGCTCTGATGACCCACTGGAAGACTCTGACGATACATTTCACCTCCATTTCAATTACCATATCCATGAAAACATCTCCATTTCACATCTCGACACCACACCAATAAAGTTCTCATTAAACTTAAAAACAGAAGCTTCCGTCATTAGACCGGTAACTTCAAACCTGCTCTCAAGGGCCTCTCCACAGTAAAATATACATAGCTTAATTTACGTCATATAACGAAATCGCCAGCTATTTAACACATTGTTTCATTAATTGTTGACAATCTTGCCCACAATTATTGCCTTCCAAATTGGAGGTCCAGCTTGAAGCGTCTAATTATTTTATCTCGTCTGATTCCATTACTGCTTATCTGCCCTCTGATTTTAGCAACTTACGGCACTCTTCATGCTGCTGCACAGTGTTATGACTGTCACGGCAGCAAGAGCGGGCAAGACTATCGTCCTCTTGATGACGCCTTCAGAAACAGATCTTCAGGCGGCTTTCAAGGCAACCATCGAACCCATCTGCAGTCTTCTGCACGGGCAGCAGATTGTGCGCCCTGCCACCCCGGGAGTTCAGGCTACAACTCCTCGCACCGAAACGGAGTCATAGAACTTTCAAACAGGATCAACTCCTCTCCTCTGGCAGCCGGCTATAGAAGCGGCATGACAGCCATCCCACAGACTACTACCCCTGCTTTAGGTAACTGCAGCAATGTCAACTGTCACTTTGAATCAGATACCCTGACATGGGGGAGCCTACCTCTGTCCAGGAATTCATGCTCAAGTTGTCACCAAACGCCGCCAACCGATGGAGCTCACGGCAAGAAGCATGGCCTTTACTATGGCACTGATCAGGCTAGCTGTACAAAATGCCATCCCGACCATCAGTCAAATCTGGACCATGCGTTAGAGTCCGGCAAACGGCCACTCAATGTCCAGTTCAGCGGGACTAACATGCAAGGCCGCTACACAAGCGGCAGCACAGGCTATCCAAATTATCTGCCCAGTCAGAATCCTGCGCGAAACGGAACCTGCACCGCCATCTACTGCCATAGTGACGGTCGTGGCGGCCCGCCGACCATAGCGCCGAGATGGTCAGACCCCAACAGTACAAAGTGTTTCTCCTGCCACAAAGGTGCTTCCGGCGACAGCACCCAGGCCAACTGTGTCTCAATCCAGGGGGCCTGGAGCAGTGCCCGTAACATCTGTACTCCTGACGTCACCATGTCCAGCAACGGCCACCATCGCCTGGTCGGGCCGCAATGGATCAGGAAATACCCTTGCACCTATTGCCATAACCAGTCAGTTGCCGAAGTTTTCGATGCAAACGGAAAGATTACCGGAGATGGCGGAATCCGCTTTGTAAATTTTTCGACAAGGCATGTAAACGGTACTGTAAATGTGGCAATCGCCTCACAGTGGAACGTAGTGGGTCTGCCTCCGGCAAGCTTTAACAGCACAACAAAAGCATGCACAAACCTCTACTGCCACAGCGACGGCACGGCAATTCCTGAAGATATCAGACAGATAGGCTGGTCTGAGAAGACGGACTGCAACTCCTGTCACGGCCATCCACGCGGAACCTGCAACACAGTTTTGTGTCACGACGGCAGAACCGACAGCAATGGCAAAACCTGGGCAGTATTAACAGGCTGGCCCGCAGGGAGTGAGTGGATGGGGGCCATGCCGATGTTCCTCAATGAGGGACAGGGGACAGCTCATGCAAACTCCCATGCACGCCATATCCAGACCAATATGACGTGCGATAACTGCCATGCGAAGACCGTTGTCAATGGCACATGTACAGTCTGTCACACTACCGGTATTCCAAGCGGTACAATGTCCGAAGTTGCCCATGTAAATCCGGAAAAACATGTTAACAAAAGGAAAGATGTCGATTTCAAGGATGGCGGAACCTATGACGAAAACACCAAAAAGTGCAGCAGTACCGCCTGCCATATCGGTGTAGATCCGGTTTGGGGAGGATCGGTCAACACTATCATAATCTGCATCTCATGCCATAAGACGACAACCGCAACCGGAGGGGATGTTGACAGCTACGGTTTTGCTGCCAATACGACCCGGGCAAAAATCAACCTTGATGAATGGTCATTCAGCGGCCATGGTCGCTATTCATCGGCGGCTCTAACCGGAAAATATCCGGTGTCAGGCAATCCGGCAGCAGGGTTTCCCATCGACAACCCGTGTTGGTACTGTCATGACAACAGCGTCCTTCATAATGACGCAACAAACCCGTTCCGCCTGCGCCAGCATGACCAGTTCAGCAAGCGTTTTGACAAGGAGTGCGTATACTGCCACATGCAGGGCTACGACAGCGAATGTCTCGGCTGCCACAACTCGGTTGAATCACTATCTCCGCAGCTTAAATCATCAATCGTGATTACAAAACATAGCGGCGTCACCTATCTCAGTGGCTGTACTGTTTCAAGCTGCCACGACAGCGACGCAAAGATGCATAAATCAGGTGTTACAAGTTTCTGGACAGCCGATCAGAAGACCGATGTAAAAAACCAGTATGTCATGATGGGGGTCTGCCTTAAATGCCATGACGATGACTCTGCCAACCAGTGTAATGGCTGCCATGATTACAGTCTTCCCAAATATCAGCTTGGTTTTGATCCTGGCACCGGCTTCAGAAAACCGAAAAAAGCCCGCGCCTCTTCCGCTCACTTCGGCATGAAGCATTACGCCGGATTTCTTTCATCAGGCGGCTGGGAGCTGGATTCAAACGGCCATACAAAGGGAATCTGGCGCGGCGGCAAGTTCTGCTGGGACTGCCATGATCCCCATGGCGACAGCAACATCTACATGATCCACGACAAGGTCGCTACAACCACTGACGGCAAGTTCGGCATTCCGCTGACCAGGGCAACCGTCGTCTTCACCAAAAAGCAGAGCGGCTCAGATTATGCCAACTCTGATCCGTTCAAGCCGTATAACGGCATCTGCAATGTCTGCCATACTGCTGCCAGCAGGCACTATACGGCGACCAGAGGTGACGGGCATAACTCCGGCAGAATCTGTACTGACTGCCATCAGCACCGTTTTGCTGACAGCCATGCCAATGGCAATCCGTGCAACAGCTGCCACGCCAACAGCAAGCCAGTGCCGAAACATGCGGCATTCGGCCTGCCCCAGGACTGCACCAAATGCCACAGCGGCATCATCAACAAGCGCATGGATATCATGGGGCAGTTTAACGGCAACTCCCACCATATTCAGGGTGTAGCCGTAACAAACAAGCAGTGCTACAAATGTCACTGGGAGGCCACGGCAGAGGGCTTTATCGATCGCAAATATCATGAGGGATATGACTATAAAGTCTATACTTCTGTACCGAATGCAAAGGTCGACCTGGTAATCTGGCAGGCTGGCGTGCGGCCTACTTTTTACAGTTCGACTACTGCAGTGCAGTTTCTTGCTAAAAATGTTGGTACATCCGGAGAACGGGCAGAGGCGGCCAAGGTCACCAACCACTGCCTTGGTTGTCACAGCGACCAGAACAACAACACCGATCCTTTTGGTGACTGCAAAACCCCGCGTCAGTATGCCTGGGACTTCCAGAGCGTTGCTGCACGCTATTCCCAGATCGGCACAACCCAGTGGGGCAAGGTCAATTCAACTGCATACCCAAATGCCAACCAGAAAGACACTGTCACCAAGGCATTCTCTGCCCACGGCAATGCTGCCAATAACCAGGGTGGCTACAGCCTGACAAGCGGCACAGACAGCAGCATCCCGAATCTGCGCGGCAGCCAGAACGTCCAGTGCTACGACTGCCACAGCTCCCACGGCTCCAAGGTGACCGGCGTGACATCAAGCTATATGACTTTCAACGGCACCTACAACGGTGCAAACCTGAAAGAGACCCAGGCAGGCAAGGGTGGTTACGGCATGAGCTACAGAGCCTCTGCCAACACGACTTCAGGGGCAATCAACCCGTATAATGCCGGAGCCGGCCAGTGCTTCGACTGCCATAACAGCCAGAACAGCGGCACAACACCATGGGGATACCAGTCGACATTCGGTGCAACCGCACCGGTAAGCGGCTACAACGACTCGCTCCGCTTCGGTGTCACTGGCAGCAGTCCGAGCCAGTACGCCTACAAGCGGAACAGACCGGCTGTCGGCGGCCATATGAAAGCCGAGAGTTTCCTCAACAGGACTACCTCTGCACAAAACAAGATAAACGGGCTCTGCACACCCTGCCATGATCCACACGGTGTCAGCCCGACACTGGGGAGCAAGCAGGCCTATGCAATTCCGCTATTGAAAGGGACCTGGATGACCTCGCCATATCGTGAAGATGCGGCAATGCCTGTCAATGGCGGCTACGTAGGCCCGCCAAATCTCGACCCTGCACCACTGGCGTTCACGGATCAGCGTTCATTCGATGGCAACAGGATTTCCCAGAGCGACAGCCAGTTTGCCGGGCTATGCCTGCGCTGTCACAACAAAAGCACTCTTACAAAAGACGCCTGCTCCAACCCTGCATTCAATAACAACAGCTCCCAATGCAAGTCCAGCGGCGCAACCTGGCGACCAAACTCCTGGAAGAGCAAGGACAGGGTTCACGAATCGGTCAGGGACTGGAAAAGTTCAAACAATAAAATCCAGCACTCCTACACCTGCTCAAAGTGTCATGCACCCCACTCCGGCAATATGCCGCGGCTGCTGGTAACGAACTGCTTTGACTGGAAGCACCGTGGTCAGCAACAGTCGGGCGGGTCGTACCCGGCAGATGGAAACAGCAATTATTGGGATCCAGGCGGGCCGGATGGTTCAGAAAACGGCCCGGGTAGTGGCGGGGGTCAGATGCCCGACTGCCATCCCGGAGCCTGGCCTGACAACTCATGGAACGTGGTGACGCCATGGTAAAAACATATGGAATATCCGAATTAATGAAAAGCAGGGGAGTTCTAATGATACAGAGAACCTCTAAATTCAGAAGATTAGCTGACAGGCTACTCCTTTTTGTCATGGCGCTACTGTTTGTGGCCGGAACCGTGCAACAGACCTTTGCCGCCGGAGGCGCCATCATCTGGCAGGCTGGCGACGGCCAGAGCGGCAAACAGATAGCCAAGTCCTCGGCAAGCGACAGCCAGGGTAGCGTAATCGTCACCGGCTATCAGAACCTTGGCAGCTATGACAGTTATATGACCACCAAATTCAAGGCAGACGGCAGCGGCGTGGCATGGCGTGCCACCTTTGCCCGGGCAAACGGTAACTGCCAGGCAACAGCCGTCGCAATTGACAGTAGCGACAACGTCATAGTCACAGGCTATGCCTGGAACGGCGTCAACAACGACATCCAGACCATCAAATACAGCGGCAGTGACGGCACAGTCCTCTGGCAGCACACCTGGAACGGCGCTGCCAACGGCAATGACCGGGCCGCTGCAGTTGCAATCGACAATCTCAACAACATCTATGTCGGCGGCTCAACGCAAGGGACTTCCGGCGCCGATGACCTCGTCATCATCAAATACCTCGCCACCGGCCCCTTAAACAACCTCCCTGCCTGGCAGGTCAGCTACAACGGCCCGGCAAACGGCATGGACAATCTCTATGACCTGACCGCCGGAGCAAGCGGCATAGCCGCCACCGGCTGGTCCTATAACGGCAGCAGCTTTGACATGCTCACCATCAAATACGACCTCTCCGGCAACAAGCTCTGGGAGAGCCGCTACCAGTCAGTTGGCGGCGCAATGGGTAAAAAAGTAAAAATGGATGCCAGCGGCAACGTCATAGTCACCGGCTATGCAGCAGATGCCGTATCAAAAAACATCTACACCGCCAAATACAAAAGCAGTGACGGCAGCAAACTCTGGGAGAGAACCTACTCAAGCTCCGATGGCAGCGACGAAGAGGCCAATGACCTCTACGTTGACACAACCGGTGAAGTCTTTCTAACCGGCTACACCTTCCTCAACGCCGGACTGAACAAAGTCTTCTACACCGCCAGATACAGCGGCACCGCAGGAGCTCTCCTCTGGGATGCCACCTCCAATTCCGGCGGAGATGCCGACGAAGCAGTCGCCATCACCGTTGATGGCAGCGGCGACGTCTATGTAACCGGCTACACAGTCTCCGGCGGCAACTACGACTTCCTCACCATCAAATACCAGCGTGACAGCGGCCTTGAGAGATGGTTATTCCCCTTTAACGGCGCAGCCAGCTTGAATGACCGTCCCGTCGGCATCAGCATGTCGCCAATCGGAGAAGTCCTTCTTGGTGGCTGGTCCGAAGCCGGAAACAACAATCCTGACTTTTACGCCCTCAAGCTCGACCCTGAACAGCTGCCAAGACCGACCGCCCTTGTTGCCACCACCCTTTCCAACAGCAGCATCCAGCTGACCTGGGCAGATAACTCCAGCAGTGAAGAGAGCTTCAGCGTAGAGCGCAAACTTGGCGAAAACGGAAGTTACAGCACCGTTGCCACCCTTGACCCGGGCAGCACCAGCTACAGCGACATCGGCCTCAGCATCAACAACACCTACTACTACCGGGTAAGGGCCTACAACACAGCCCAGGGGTTCTCCCACTACAGCAACGAAGCCCACGCCCTCACCGCCACCTACAACAACATCGCCTTTGCCAGAACAGCCATCTACACCAGCCCCGACAACCTTAATGACACCCCGACCGCCCTTGCAATGGGCCCGGACGAGAACCCGGTAATGACCGGCTACAGCCAGACCGCAGCATTTGGCAACAACTACCTCACCCTGAAACTGAACCGGTCCGACCTGAGCACAATCTGGAACGCCCAGTACGACGACCCTGACAGCGGCACTGACGAAGCTCTCTGCATGGTAGTGGACTCAAACAACAGCACCATGGTCTCCGGCCATGCGAACCTTTACTACAGCCTTGTCGGCAAGAACATCCCCTCCATTCTCACCCTGAAATACCCGTCATACGGCCCACCGGAGAGCTGGACCAAGCAGTATAACGGTCCAGGAGGGATAGATGACCGCCCCAGAGCCGTAGCTGCCTCAATTGACTCAGCAAACAGTGTCGCAGTTGTCGGCTATGGCCTGAACAGCGCTGAAAACATCGACATCTACGTCCTCAAATACACAAAAACAGGCGCACTTGCCTGGGCTGCACCCCCCTTTGACGGTCCCGGACATGGTCATGACATCCCCAGTGGCGCCGCATTCGGCCCGGACGGCAGCATCTATGTAACCGGTTACAGCGAAACAGCAACCGCTAGCGGCAGATACAACCTCTTCACCGCAAAATACAACGGCAGCAGCGGCGCCCTCATCTGGTCAGATCTTTACACCCCCCAAGTAAACGGCGACAACCGCAGCAACGCAATCGTCGTTGATGCCGCAGGCGACGTCTACATCACCGGCCGCGCCACAAATGCATCGGGCAACAGCGACATATACACCATCAAATACAGCGGCAGCAGCAGTATCCCCCAGCGTCTCTGGGAACACTCATTTGACGGCACAGGCCACGGCGATGACAACGGTGTCAGCATCAAGTTAGACCCCTATGACGGCGCACTAGTCGTTGCCGGCACAACCCTGACCGGCAGCGGTAACAACGACTTCGCCGCCCTGCGCTACAGTCCGGCCGGAGATCCCCTCTGGCAAAAAACAGTACTTCGCCCCAATAACGACGACACCCTCACCGGCATGGCAATAGATCCATCCGGCACCATCTACCTCGCCGGAGACACCAGTAGCGGCATGAGCGTCGATATCCTTTCCGTCATACTTGACCCTACAGGAAACATCCTTGCCTACTCGACTTTTGATGGCAGCGGTCACAGTTTCGATCAGGCAATCGGCGTTGTTACCGACAGCAAAGGCGAAGCATTCATCGGCGGCTCAACAGTGAAGGCAGATGGCAACTCCAGCTATATCATCCTGAAACAGTCCAGCAGCAACTACATCATCCCGATCCCCACCCCCTTTGCCGCAACCCAGCAGGCCGACTACAGCAAGATCAGCCTTGCCTGGAGCAACAACCTGCCAGGCAGCAGCTTCCGGATCGAAAGGACCCCCGGGCCTGTCAGCTCAGGCAGCACCTGGACTCTCATCAACACAGCAGGCCCCGGAAGTACCGGCTACACAGACAACGGCCTCAACCCCGGGACAAACTACTGCTACCGGATAGAAGCGTTCAGCGGCAGCTTCTTCTCCAAACAGCTCATCAGCTGCGCCACCACAACCCTCCCCCAGCCCGTGATGTCATTAAGCCTTGTTTCGGCAACAGCAATCGACATCAGCTGGACAAATATTCCCGGCAACAGCGGCTACAAACTTGAGCGGAGCACCGACAACATCACCTGGAGCCAGCTTGGCGCCAACCTCCCGGTCGATACAACCATCTTTCATGACAGCAGCCTTACTGCAGGCCAGGTCTACTACTACCGGGTCAGCACCCTGAGTGCATTCGGCCCCTCCCTGACAACAGTCCAGACAGCCCCCGTCCTTACAAGCGCAACAGCTGTCTCCAGTAGTGAAATAGATCTCGCCTGGCCATCTGTCAGCGGTGCAACAGCCTATCTTCTTGAGAACAGCATTGACAATGCAACCTGGAACCAGATTGCCTCACAGCTGACAACCACCTATCAAAACCCCCTACTTCCACCGGGAGTAACCTACTACTACCGTCTCAAAGTCGTTACCAATGCAGGCACATCAATACCCAGCCTCGTCCGTTCGGCCCAGAGCTGGCCAGTGGCACCTGTTCTGAATTCGGTGACAGCCATAGCACCCAATCAGGTCAGCCTCTCCTGGGCCGGCAGCGCCGGTGCAACCGGCTACACAATCTGGGAGTCAACCTGCAGCAATAGCTGGGTCAGCTTTACCGGCTACAACAACGCCCAGTCAGTCTGGGTTCCGGTCGCTGTTTCACCCAATAACTGTGACCTTTATCCCCAGTACATAAGCTGGAGTAATCCAACTCAGGTTGGAACAGTCAGTGGGCATGATTCAACTGTATTTACCCGAAACGGTGCACCGATCGGAGCCCGCAGCAGCTACTACGTCGTGGCAACAGCATCTTCAAGCGCTTCACCCGCCAGCAATACCCTCAAAACATGGACCCCTCCCCAGGCTACAACCTTGAGCGCAACCGTCACCGACACCTCAGTGAATGTGAGCTGGTCCACTGCGAACGTCACCACCAGTAATATCCTTGAAAGGAGCCTGAACGGAACCAACGGCTGGACAACCATCTACACCAGCACCGGCAATGTCTATCCGACCAGTTACGGCTATAACGACACAGGGCGCTCACCTGCAACCACATACTACTACCGGGTAACAAGCAGCGGAGTGGTTACACCCCAGGCTCTCAGCACGGTTCTGCCAGCGACCACCCTCTCAGGCGGCCCGGCAATAACGACACTTTCCCTTGCCGGTAACCAGATAACAGTAAACTGGAGCAACGTTGCCGGTAACCTTGGCTATAATGTCAAAAGATTGCACAGCTCAGAAGCCACGCCAACCTACTGGTATGATGACGGCTATGTTTCAACCATGGTCGCCCAGGACGCAGTCTCTTTTATTGACAGCACCATTTCAGCCGGAAACGCCTACAAATATCAGGTGCAGGTGAAGTTTCCCGGCCCAGCGTTATCCGGTTGGGGGAGCGATTCAGGGCTCTGGAAGCGGATGGCGCCTGCCACTCCGACAAACGCATACACAAACGGAATGTACCTTTCCTGGTACCAGAGCCCCGGCGCCACACTCTACACGATTCAGTACATGCAGCCGACAGGAAGCGACTGCTCCAGCGGAACCGCATGGAGTCAACTGACAACAACAACTTCGACCTCATACAATCCTGGCCTGTCAAATACAGGCTCATGGTGCTTCAAAGTTGCAGCCAGCAATGAATCAGGAGCTTCCAATTTCGGCACAGCCGCCATCTACCTGCCTCCGCCGACAACATTTACCCTCGGCACATCCACAGTCTCAACCATCCCCCTCTCCTGGAGCACTGTCCCCGGCAACAACGGCTACCAGATCGAGCGCTACCCATCCTACTATGGCTGCTGGAACCCCTATCCGATCTGGGGGACCTGCGGCCCGATCTGGAGCACGGTAAACAACACCATAGCAGGAGCTACCAGTTATACCGATAGCGGTCTGGTCTCCAACACCGCCTACCAGTACCGGATCTCCACCAGAGTTCAAAATGGCGGCAGTAGTGGCCTGTCAGTCTCCAAACTGAGCTCTCCCACAAGCAAATCAACCCTGGCCCTTGGGAATATGACCCTGACCGGACTGACGGTGGACTCTTCATCCCAGATCACGGTTATCTGGTCCGATGTGACAGGCAACAACGGGTACAAACTCCAGCGAAGCCCTGATAACTATACCTGGACAGATGTTGTTACCACCGATCCTGGGGTTACAAGCTACAGCAACTCAGGACTGAGCAGCGGCACAAAATATTACTATCGCGGGCAGGCAAAGGACGGTGCAGGTACCTTCACCGCATTCAGCAATGTACTGAACGCCACAACACCCCTGCCGACCCCGGCCATAGCATCAGCAACCACCGCATCTGAATCCGCAATCAATCTATCCTGGCAGGTAGTTACCGGTGCAACAAATTACAAACTCTTCCGCTCCATAGGCGCAAGCGGCCCATGGACCCAGGTCACGAACCAGGCAGTTGCCTACTCAAGCAAATACTGCGGCCTCTACTCAACACCAAGCATGGATTGCAGCACACTCGTCCCGGTATTTACCAACTACGCCGATACCGGTCTGACGGAAAACACCAACTACTGCTACCAGGTCAAAGCCTGGAACTCGGTCATTGGTGACTCATCTCCAAGCAGCACCGTATGTGCTAACACCCTCTCCGTTGGCGGGCCGGTTCTAAGCACAGTCACAGCATCACCGGTCACACGCTCGATTCAGCTTGGCTGGACATACAACCCTGCGACCTGCACCCCGATCCCATGCGCACCGGTACCGGACGGTTTCGAGATCTGGCGACTGGCCATGAATGGAGAGTGGGCGCTGCTGGCAACAACGGCGAATGTAACTACATTTACAGACAAGACGAATATAGAGCCGCTTAAAAACTACAGCTACAAGGTGCGGGCGTTCAAGGGAACGGCAACTTCCAACTACAGTAATGTTCTGGGGAGTACGACGGCGTCATTCAATCCGAATGCCGGAACCTGCCCGTAAATTGCGTAAGATGAAAGCTACTTGAGGAGAGTCTTGAATTGGCCCAGATCAAAGACGGGATGGTACTTTTGCGGCACCGAAAGAACATGTAAAATAGATTGTGTAAATGGCCAAAATCGGTTGAAATCCCCAACTGGAGGAACCGATAGCCACACGACCGACGAATTGCTTGATAAACTGATGAAGGACTACAAGAAACCCGTGGACTTGATTGTCGAAAACGGGTTTCTAAAACAATTCACTAAACGCCTTCTAAAACAGGCAATGCAGGCTGAGATGACTGATCATCGTGGCTATGAGAAACATGCCCCCGCAGGTAAAAGAGTGGCAACTCCCGTAACGGCAGGTATCAGAAAACCGTCAAGGGTGAGTTTGACAAACTCTCCGTATCCGTCCTCAAAGACCGGAACGCTACCTTTGATCCGGTGATTCTTCCCAAAAGAGAAAGCTGCTTTACCGGTTTCAATGACAAGATCATTTCCATGTATGCCCGATTGTCTACCTCGATGCAGTCTGGAACAAGGTGCGACATAACGGCCACGTCATAATCAAGATCGCCTATCTAGCTATTGCCTTCACCATGGAAGGGGTCAAGGAAGTCCTTGGCATGTGGGCAGCCGAGACAGAAGTCGCAAAGTTTTGGCTTCAGGTTGTCTCTGAGCTGAAAAACCGTGGTGTGAAGGACATCTTCATCGCCGGTATGGACGGCCTCAAGGACTTTCCAGAGGCAATAGAGACGGTCTTTCCAAACACTCAAATTCAACTCTGCATCGTGCACATAGTACGGCACAGCCTTAATTATGTATCCTGGAAGCAGCGCAAAGAAGTTACCGCTGATCTCAAAACGATATATGACTGGAAGTCAGCATTTAATCAATTCAGCATCAGATTTGAGGATAGATTGATAAAATACTGAAAGCTGATATTATGTCAATTAAAGCGCTATAATGTCAATGCAGTCACATGTAAAATCACAGGGATAAGAGGTCATATGACCCCGGAAGACAATTTGCTCCAGAAGCCTCAAACTGGCGGAATACATGTGAATGCTGATATTATAAGGCTTGCCCTCATAGGTCTGGCCTATTTTGCCACCAATAAGATTGCTTTGCTGTTTCCTGATGCTGAAAGAGTCCTCGCCGCTGTGTGGCCCGCCGCCGGGGTGGGTTTGGCTGCATTACTCCTTTCGCCACGCACATCTTGGTCGCGTGTGCTGGCCGTCATATTCATGGCGGGCAACATCGCCAACCTTATCACAGGTCGTCCCCTCCTCAACAGCCTCTGCTTTATGACTGCAAACTGCCTTGAATCCTATGGTAGCGCCTGGCTGATCACCAGATGGTGCGGCGAGAATGTCCGATTCAACAAAACACGAGAAATGTCTGCTCTGGTGTGTGCCGCCACCCTTGCGAACGCAGCCTCGGCCACTGTCAGCAGCACTTTTGCCTTTATGATCGGGATTGGAGCTTTTAAAACATACTGGCTGACTTGGTGGGTTGCTGACGGGCTTGGCCTCTTGATTGTCACACCGGTTATCGTATCATGGTGCTTAACGGGTAGTATTCCGAAACAATTCCGATTCGGCCAGTTTATCGAAACAGTGTGCTTCTATGGTGTAATGATCCTATGTGCATTTTTCATTTTTCACACTGATTTTGGCACTTTATATATCGGCTTATACCCGTTTCTGCTGTTTGCCGTGATTTCATGGGGTGCATTACGGTTAAACGTAACCACAATTGCAAGCAGTACTCTGATTCTGGCGATAATTGCCGTTACCGGGGAAAACGTAAGTGCGGGGCCACTTCTTTGGGGCGGGGATACTCCACAGGAGCGGTTGCTGATTGCGCAGCTGTTTATCAGCATCCTGGCTGCTACAGGGATGTTTCTTTCTGCAAGCCTCACAGAGACAAGAAATGCCGCCAAAACTATCAAGGATAGCGAGGAGCGCTTCCGTGCCCTGATCGAACAGGCGCCGGAGGCCATCGTTGTTTTCGATGCAGACTTGGGAAAGATAGTTACCGCCAACCCTGCTGCGGAACGGTTATTTGGTTGCAGCCAAGACGAACTACTTATTGGAGGCCCCCAGCGTTTCTATACTCAGTCCCAGCCTGATGGCCACGCAGTCGAAGATTCAATGGCCGAAAATAACCAGCGAATGCTTGCCGGTGAAATAGTGAAAACAGAGCGGAGCATCCGAACCGCTGACGGCAGAGATCTTATATGCGAACTCCATCTTGTCAGACTCCCTTCAGAAAGTGGGAGGTTGGTTCGGGGGAGTTTCCTGGACATTACTGAACGAAGAGAGTCAGAAAAAAAGATTGAGGAAACAGCATGGCGTCTGGAACTGGCAACCGCCTCGGCAAGTCTTGGTGTATGGGACTGGAACGTCAAAGACAATGTTATGATCTGGGACGACCAGATGATGGCACTCTATGGGCATACTCGGCAAACATTTTCTGGTGGGATCGAAGCATGGCAAAATTGCCTCCACCCCGACGAACTGGAAGCTACCTGGGAGGATTGTCAATCGGCACTGCGCGGCGAATCTGACTGGAACTATGAATTCCGAATTATACGCCCTGATGGAGTGGTTCGCTGGATCAAAGCGAACGGAGAGGTCTTATGGGGCCAAGATGGATCGCCTATAAGGATGCTTGGCATAAACCGGGATGTAACGGATAGCAAAGAAACCGAAAAACTGCTCAAGGAGAAAGAATTCTTGTTCAGGGAATCGCAACAGGCGGCGATGATAGGCTCATACAAGTGTGACTTCATTGCAGGGAAGTGGGAATCAACTGAAGTCCTCGATACCATTTTTGGAATTGACGCTGATTATGACCGGAGTATTCAAGGGTGGCTGAGAATAGTGCATCCTGATGACAGGGACACGATGGACAGGTACCTGATGGAAGAGGTCATTTCCAACCACAAAACATTCTCCAAGGAATACCGAATCATTCGCCAGAATGACGGCGAGATACTATGGTTAGATGGTAGAGGTAAAGCTGAATTCGACAACGATGGCACCATACTGTCTTTATTAGGTACTATTCAAGACATAACCGAGCGTAAGAAGGCTGAAAACGAAAAAGCCAAACTGGAAGCTCAACTTCACCAGGCCCAAAAAATGGAGTCCATTGGTAGTCTTGCGGGTGGAGTAGCTCATGACTTCAACAATAAATTGAGTGTCATCCTCGGTTATGCACAACTGGCGCAAATGGTGGCAGGCTCGGGATCTAATATTCACAGCCATCTTCAAGAAATTTGTAAAGCAGCCGAGAGTTCCGCTGATCTTACCCGTCAACTGCTTGCCTTTGCTCGCCAGCAGACCATAACACCCAAAATTCTGGATCTGAACAAGACTGTTACCGGCATGTTCAAAATGCTGAATCGACTCATTGGTGAAAACATCCATCTTGACTGGCAGACGAAATCCGACCTGTGGCCCATCAAATTCGACCCGTCCCAGATTGACCAAATACTTGCCAACCTGTGCGTAAATGCAAGAGACTCAATATCTGAAAATGGCAAGATCTCAATCGAAACAGAAAACAGCACTATCGACGAAAGCTATATCACCCGTTACCCGGATGTACTGACGGGAGATTATGTGAAGATTGCACTAAGCGACAATGGATGTGGAATGGACAAGGATACGATTGATCGCATATTCGAGCCGTTCTTCACGACCAAAGAGGAAGGCAAAGGCACCGGCCTGGGACTGGCTACGGTATTTGGAATCGTCAAGCAGAACAATGGAATCATCAACGTCTACAGTGAACCGGGAGTCGGTACGACATTCACCATCTATCTACCCCGTTACAGGGGAAAGTTTGAAGAGATCGAGCCTGAAAGGGCAACAATTCCGACACCACGTGGGCTGGAAACAATTCTGCTGGTGGAGGACGAACTGGCAATCCTGAATATGGCTGCAATGACACTTACCAGACAGGGCTACACAGTATTATCAGCAAACTCTTCAACGGAAGCCTTGCGCCTGGCTCAAGAATACGCCGGAAGAATTAATCTTCTCATCACAGACTTGATCATGCCAGAAATGAATGGCAAGAAACTGTCTCACGCCCTACAGTCACTGAATCCGCAACTCAAGAGCATATTTATGTCCGGATATACGGCAGATGTAATATCTCAGCATGGTGTGCTTGAAGAAGGGGTGAACTTTATCCAGAAGCCGTTCTTATTACCAGATCTTGCGTTTAAAGTGAGAAAAGCACTTGATTGTACTTGAGTTATTAACCGATTAGACATTTACATAAAAGACTGAATAAGTCCCACCGAAAGGGTAGATCCCTTTTCTACCGCGATATATCCACTCATTATTCCACTCTCCGCTTACGATTTTTGTTATGCCTGAAACTCAATCAGTAATATAAAGATGAAAAGCCCACCAAATGTCTCGGTGGGCTTCTTTGTATTTAAACTTCTTGGCATACCTTTTCAAGGTCTGTTCCGGCCCTACCTACCTCCGGAGTAATACTGCACAATCAGTATTAAAACTACATTTACCTCTCAGGCGGAGTATCCTCCATGTGAAAACTATTCCTCCTTTTGAGCAGATTGAACAACTACCTTGTTACGGGTTAATCACAAGCTTACTTCGGTTGACTGCGCCTTACATCCAATCTGTGAAATTACACCTGTCAAACAACTACTTTACTTCTGTTAAACTGATACTTACTTCTGTTCGTCAACCTCTTTGCTTCCAATCAACTGCCTTACTACTGATTCAAATATATCCCACTAAAATTAAAAAAACAGTCTATTTTTAATTTTTTTATCGGAGTATAGTTTTGAAGTTACACTATTATTCATCATCCGTTGTCAGCATTGAATAGCCAAACAGCTTGTATTTTTCCAACTTACTGATTGTCTTTCTGGATGATTTCAAACCTCCGCTTTTGATACGCCTCAATGTATCCTCTGTAACAGCCAATATCTAAGTAAGATAAAAACAGATTCTACCGGAGCTAATAAATCTATGGCACGTGCAACTCTCTGCCCTCGCTGCAGACAACTGATAGGAAGTGAAGAAACCGTCTGCTCATGGTGTGGCACATCGCGTTCTGCTTCATTCTGGAAAGTCCTCAGTTGGTCAAAAAGCATCATGGCAACTGATGGGCTCATAAACGCGATCATAACCCTCAATATTATTTACTATGGGATTTCGATTTTAATCTCCCCACCTGTTGGACTATTATCCCCAAGCCATTACAGCATGATGATCCTCGGGGCTACTGGCACAACCCCCATAAATAACTATGGCAATTACTGGTCACTGCTCACCGCCAACTATCTTCATGGCGGCATTATTCACTTAATTTTCAACCTGATGGCTTTTCGACAGATCGCCCCTTTGGCAATTAACGAGTACGGTGCATCGAGAGTCATTACAATTTACACCGTGGGGGGCGCCTTTGGCTTTCTGGTGTCTTATTTTGCGGGAGTACCCTTTACCATAGGCGCTTCTGCAGCAATATGCAGCCTTGTAGGGGCGCTTCTCTATTACGGCAAGAGTAGAGGTGGATCCTATGGAAGTTCCATTTATAACGAACTAAAAGGATGGGTAATCAGTATTTTCATTTTCGGACTAGTGTTCCCCGGAATCAATAACTGGGGTCATGGTGGTGGACTCATCGGCGGGATGCTGCTTGGCATGGTCCTGGGATATTCAGAAAAAAGACGGGAAAAGATCTACGATCATGCTCTTGCTGTTATATGCGTTGTGGCTACAATCGCATCTCTTGTTTTTGCGCTTTCAGGCATAATTTTCAGACAAGCTTAAGTATTTCCCCTAAACGCGCACCAGTAAATTGATCATTTTCATACAAAAAGTGCGAGGTTTAGAAGATGCTTCTTGTTAACCGAATAATCTGTTGTGTCACATCGTCAAATCTCTTTGTGTGGAGAAAGATGGTCGACCTAAACAGGTCTTCCTTTCTAATAATGAGTGTTGATTTCTGTAGAATTGCCTTGAACTTCTGAAGAGTTATCCACTTTTTGCCAGTTGATTTCCTCTAGTCCACAGCTCCACACTTAATTAAATACTGCATACACCTAATATTTAGTATTGACACGCAATTACAGCAACTTAGCGGCCATGCTTAAAAAGCGTGCAAAGCGTAAAAACTGCTATGTATACGTTACATTTTCAAAACTAATCCACAGGATAACGGCACTTATCCACAGCCTCCTGTAGATAACTTCAACTTTAATTATTGATTACAAATTATATTTTGCTTCTGTGTGTAATTGACCATCAAGACCCACCTCCTTAGGTATCAAGAAAATGGATTGTAAAGCTAATTTGGTGTCACCCCCATGAGTCTCAGCCATGGCAACCTTATTTTTTAGCCCTCATATTCTTGATCTTTGTAAGCAATTCATCCCTTGAAAGAATAACCCTTCTCCCCGGGGGGTTAAATGAACCATTATTTTCAAACAGCAAGCTTTACTGCCAATTATTCAATTGAAACGACCTCTTCTTTTCCAAGCTTATCAGCCACGTTATCGTCCTGTCTTTCTGAGCTGTTCATTCTCTACTATAAGGCGATAGACTTCTTCTTTGAGAAGAATATTCTCGTCTTTCAACTGTTCGCAGTAACTTTTGTGTGACTGAATTTCAGGTGCTGCCTTATTAATATCAACCTGGTCTTTAGCTTTGACCTGTTCTACCGGTGCAACAGGAGGGGTCTTGACGTCAACATTTTCAACAATTCCAATCTTTGTGCATTTATCCGTAGATGTATACTTCTTCAATTCTTTTCGAGTTGCAAAGCATGCATTTGGGTTAAAGACATAATTTAATCCGCTGCAGCTACTTGTCTCCTCTGCTTTCAGGGACTTTTCATCCTGGATACATTTGTCAAATTCATTACCAGCGCGAACATTTCCTGACATCAAAAGTAAGACCGGTAGAACTACTGACAGAACGCAAATCTGGCTTATGTTCATGATTATCCTCCTACTTCCCCGTCATGCACTTAATCTTTTCTAAGCATTTCTGCCTTGGAAAGAATGACCTTCTTCTCCGCCATTATTCTGTACTTTGCTTGTCAGGAAAGCATACGTTATGTGGTTTGTTAGCTTTTGCACCGCATTTCAAACATTGAATTTTAGGGCTGTTCGATAAATGATAAACTTCAGCCAATAGCCCCATATTAGTCAGCCAACAAATATGGCCTTTGTGCAATTCACCACAGGTGCATACCATTCCCTCATATCGGTTAATATCTTGTTGCGGCATATAATCTCCTTCTTCAATCGAAACAACCTCTTCTCCAGCCTGCAGTAATCAAGAGTTTATCTGTCAAAAGAAAACTCTTAGAAAAATCATGCCCAGGTTTTTAATGTAACTCAGAGATTTAATTATATACAGCAATACCAATAAAATAGCCCCGACTATTGCCGAGGCTTTCATGTTTTAGTTTATCAGGATCAATCTACTTTTTGGCTTGCTTTGCTGTTACCTGATTCTTAATCTTCTCAAAACTTCAGTGGGAACAATCTTCTTGAGAAGAAGCTGGTCTTTCTTGGCATATGGTCTGCCCGCAAAAATTTTCCTGGAATAAGCATCGCCAATACCAGAAATTGATGCAGACAAACAAAAAGCCATAACTATCAAATAGTTATGGCCATGTAAAATTAAAGTTGGTGCGAGAGAGGAGACTTGAACTCCTATACCCTTCGGTGCCAGATCCTAAGTCTGGTGCGTCTGCCAATTCCGCCACTCTCGCGTCTTGTTTCTACAACTGTTTCACAAAATCTGAACGGAACTTATACCACACGAAGCGGACTTGTTGCAAGGATCAATTTTGCTTCTGACAATATTACTTCCCCCTTATCAAATGATCCTTTCCCCTTGACATAAACCGCTGTTTTCGTGTAATTTTGCCGCCTAACTCATTGGATTTTTTCATTTTCAATACAGTCCACTACTAATCCGGAGGTATTTTCGTGACATTTCAGGACATGATTCTCTCCCTGCAAGGCTACTGGGCAAAGCAGGGGTGCGTTATCCAGCAGCCTTATGATACAGAAAAGGGTGCCGGAACCTTTAATCCGGCAACATTTCTCCGTGTTCTCGGCCCCGAGCCCTGGAACGTCGCATATGTAGAGCCTTCACGTCGCCCTACCGACGGCCGTTACGGCGAGAACCCGAACCGTCTTCAGCACTACTACCAGTTTCAGGTAATCTTGAAACCGAACCCATCCAATATACTGGAACTTTATCTGGACTCACTCCGTTCCATCGGCATTGACCCGAAGAAGCATGACATCCGCTTTGTCGAGGATGACTGGGAGTCACCGACACTGGGAGCCTGGGGGCTTGGCTGGGAGGTCTGGCTCGACGGTATGGAGATCACCCAGTTCACCTACTTCCAGCAGGCAGGTGGCATTGATCTGAAACCTGTATCAGGAGAGATCACCTACGGCTGCGAACGTATCGCTATGTACCTGCAAGGAGTTGACAATGTCTACGACCTTAAATGGACAGAGGATGTAAGCTACGGCGATATTCACCATATGACCGAGGTTGAGTTCTCCACCTACAACTTCGAAGAGGCCAATGTCCCGCTTCTTCTGGAATCGTTCTCCAATTTTGAGAGCGAATGCATCCGCCTGATCGAAAAGGATCTGGTCTTCCCGGCCTACGATTTCGTCATGAAATGCTCCCACACTTTCAACCTCCTCGACGCCCGCGGCGCCATCTCCGTGACTGAGCGTGCCTCCTACATCGGCAGGGTTCGCAACGTTGCCAGGCTTTGTGCCGAAGGATATGTACGACAAAGAGAGAGACTTGGGTATCCGATGCTGAAAGGGGGTAAGGCCTGATGAGCAGCAAAGAACTTTTTCTTGAAATAGGCACCGAGGAGATTCCGGCTGGATTCCTCCCCAAAGCAATGGCCGAAATGGAAACTCTCATAGCCAAAGAGCTTGGGAGCGCCCGGTTGACATACGACAGCATAAAAACCCTTGCCACCCCGCGACGTCTGGTTCTCCACGTAACCGGCATACCGGCATTGCAACCCGATGCAGAAACAACCGCCATGGGTCCGGCAAAATCCATCGCCTTTGGTGCCGAAGGCAAGCCTTCAAAGGCAGCAGAAGGGTTTGCCCGCGGCCAGGGTGTTGATGTCAGCCAGTTGACCGTCATTACGACAGACAAAGGCGAATATGTGGCTGCTGTCAAAATGGAAACCGGCAGACCGACCCACCAGCTCCTCTCAGAAATTCTGCCGCGGCTTATGGGGAACATCTCCTTCAAAAAATCGATGCGCTGGGGTGATTTCGATGTCCGTTTTGCAAGGCCGATCCACTGGATCGTCGCCCTCTTCGACGGCATAGTCGTCCCCTTCAGCTTTGGCCCCATAGAGAGTGGCACCATCTCCCGCGGTCACCGCTTCATGGGCAACACAACCTTCCCGGTGCGTGATTTTGCCAGTTATCTTGATGAGTGCGAGCGTCATTTCGTCATAGTCGACCCAGAAAAGCGCAAGGAGATCATCCGCCGCGAAATCCACCGCACTGCCGAAGCGGCAGGCGGACGGTTGCTTCCTGATGAGGCACTGCTTGAAGAGGTTACTTTCCTCTGTGAATACCCGAGCGCAGTTCACGGCACATTCTCTGCTGACTTCCTCGAAGTTCCCAAAGAGGTACTGATAACATCCATGAAGAGCCACCAGCGCTATTTCTCGGTACTGGACAAGGATGGCAAGCTCCTCAACTGTTTTATCACCATCAACAACACCCTCACCGACGACCCTTCAGTCGTGGTCAAGGGGAACGAGCGGGTTCTCAGGGCCAGGCTCTCGGACGCCCGCTTCTTCTTCGAGGAAGACAAGAAGGTAAAACTCGACGACCGTGTGGAAGCCCTGAAAAAGGTCGTCTACCAGCAGAAACTCGGCACATCATATGAGAAAATGGAGCGTTTCAGGGCTCTTGCTGAAGGGTTGTCTGCAAAGCTGAATCCAGCTGTAAAAGTACAGACGGCAAGGGCTGCCACCCTTTGCAAGGCTGATCTTGTTTCCGGAATGGTCTGCGAGTTCCCGGAAGTCCAGGGTATCATGGGACGCGAATATGCACTGCTTGAGGGTGAACCTGCTGAAGTTGCCAATGCAATTGCCGAACACTACATGCCGACCCAGGCAGGCGGAGAGCTTCCGGCCTCGGACATCGGTGCATTTGTTTCAATAGCCGACAAGATCGACACCATCTGCGGCTGCTTCGGCGTCGGCCTTATTCCGACCGGATCGGCAGACCCATATGCCCTGCGCCGCTCTGCCCTTGGCATCATCAACATCATTATTGAAAAAGAGTACAAGCTCTCCCTATCAACACTGATTGATGAGTCGCTGACGCTGCTTGCAGCTAAACTAGTCAGACCAGCAGCTGAAGTAAAAGCCGACCTGCTCGATTTTTTCCGCGGCCGCTTTGTCAATCTCATGTCCGACCGCTACCCGTCAGACGCCGTTGATGCTGCGGTTGCAGTATCATTTGATGACCTGCCCGATGCCGTCTCACGGATTGCCGCCCTTGCAGCATTTAAATCCAGACCGGATTTCGGCGAACTTGCCGTGACCTTCAAGAGGGTCGGCAATATTGTTAAAGAAGGTGTTCAGGGGAAAGTCAGCAAGGATCTTTTTGAAAATCCTGCTGAAAATGCCCTGGCCGCTTCTGTGAATAATGTCGAAATGACAGTGGCAGCCGCAATCGGCGTGCAGAACTATGTTACTGCCTTTACGGAGATTGCCTCACTACGCGGTGATGTTGATGAGTTTTTCGACAAGGTCATGGTCATGGCAGAGGATGAGAAAGTTCGGCAGAACAGACTAACCCTGCTCACCTCCATATCACGGCTTTTCGCAGGGATTGCCGATTTCGGCAGGCTAAACTAGAAAGATGAAACATCATTGAAAAAGACAAGGGGATGCAATTTCAGCATCCCCTTTTTCTTTACACTTTTTGATAACAGGTTATTATTACTAAACGCAACTAATAATCAAGCAGATATACTTTCTACAAAAACAGTGTGCCAGGGAGTGGAATAATCAAATGTTCAGACTCTTTTCACTGACGGTTCGCAAACAGATAATTATCCTGATTGCCGTTATGACGATCGTACCGGTAGGGATAATTCTGTTTTCGTCGTACAACCAGCGCTTGAGCGACGTACGGGAGGCTCGGCAGTTCGTCGAGCGAATTGCCGAGGATTTTTGTGACGACCAGAAAGTCCTTGTCTCTGGTGCTGAGCAACTTTTAAGTACCCTTTCCCATATCCAGACCGTACAGAAACATGAAATAAAGTCAGTAAACTCTCTCCTTGAGGAACTTGTCAATAAGAATCCCCAGTATGCCAATCTGATCATAGCAGATAGTAACGGAATCCAGTGGGCGGCGGCAACTCCGGCATCAGACCTGGCATCACTTGCCGACAGGCGTTATTTTCAGAATGCGATTACCTCTGGACAATTCTCTTCCGGAGAGTACATCATCGGAAGAAATCTGAAAAAGCCGGTTATGAATTTTGCTTACCCCATAAAGGACGCTACGGGCAAAGTTACGGATGTTGCTATCGCAGTTTTTACCCTGGATAGATACCAGCAAAGGTACAAATCCACAAACTTCCCCCCCCAAACCTCACTATTTCTGACCGACCACAAAGGTGTAACCCTGTTCAGTTTAACCGTCCCGGAATTCGCCGGGAAAAGGGACAGGGATGACCTCTTCCGGCGGATGTCTGAAGGAGGCGATAAAGGGATTTTTGAGGCTGTAGGCAACTTTGGGGTCAATCGTTATTATGCCTACCAGAAAATCAGACTTAAAGGTGAATCAACCCCATACATGTATGTACGAGTCGGCATACCGGTTGAAACCGTTTTAGCCAAAACCAGATCCAGATTTATATTCGAAATGGGAATAATGTTGATCCTGTTACTTATTACTACCGGGGGAGCCTATTACTTCAGTAAAAAAGGGATACTTGAAAAAATCGCCATTCTGAAAGACAGCACCGGCAAAATTGCCGGTGGAAACCTGAACATTCGGGTTTCTGACCTTGTTTCAGGGGGGGAACTCGGCGAGTTGGGCAGTTCGTTCGATGAAATGACCGCTGAACTGCTCAAAAAAGAGAAATCATTACAGAAAAGCGAAGACATCTTTCGCTACTACGTAGAAAATGCCACAGACATCACCTTCTCGCTCTCGAAAGAGGGAGTTTTCACCTATGTATCGCCAAACTGGCAGGAGGCTTTCGGATATGAAATTTCCGAAACTATCGGTCAACCGTTTGCCCCGTATGTGCACCCCGATGACATCCAGAGCTGCCTTAACTTCCTTCAGCTGGTAATTACTACCGGCGAAAAACAGCGGGATGTGGAATATCGCGTACTCACAAAGGACGGACGCTATGTCTGGTATTCAGCCAATGGCTCACTCCTTCGCAACCCGGAGAGCAATGACTTTTCATTTCTTGGGATAGGCCGGGACATCAGCAGACAGAAGAGCGCAGAAGAGGCAATGCTTCAGGCAATGGCAGCAGCCGAATCCGCCAACAGAGCCAAGAGCAATTTCCTCGCCAACATGAGCCACGAAATCCGTACACCTATGAACGGTTTGATTGGCATGGTTGAGCTGTTGGAATCCACCAGTCTTACCGATGAACAGCAAAAATACCTTGAAGTGATCAGAATCTCCTCCGGGAATCTCCTCTCACTCATCTCCGAGATCCTTGATCTCTCAAAGATCGAGTCTTCCATGATGGAGCTGGAGCAGCTGATGTTCAGTCTGCGGGAGAGCGTTTCAACTATTGTCAAATCCCAGATATTTCTGGCTCAAAACAAGGGGCTCTCCCTGGAAATAGAGTTTGCGGAAAATCTGCCTGATATTGTGACCGGCGACCAGCTGCGACTCAAACAGGTTCTTCTCAACCTGATCGGCAATGCCATCAAATTTACCGATCAGGGGGGCATTACAATATCGGTTGTGCTGCAAAAGCGGGATGGTGACACTGGATTTTTCCGGTTTAATGTTGCTGATACCGGCATAGGCATCAAATCAGATGCAATAAACAACATATTCGACCCTTTCAGCCAGGCTGACAGCTCAACCACAAGAAAATACGGCGGAACTGGGCTGGGACTCACCATATGCAAGAAACTGACTGAACTAATGGGGGGAGAAGTAAGTGTCGAAAGCGTTGAAGGCAAAGGGAGCACGTTCCATATATCCATTCCTTTTATTGTCAACGAAAATGAAACAATTTCTACCGAACGGATCCCCATCCATGATCAGGCAGTACCTGAAACAGGGCCGCTACATATTCTTTTGGCAGAAGACAATGAAATCAACAGGGATCTTTTCACTATCATACTGAAGCAGGCCGGGCACTCTCTGGTCATTGCCACCAATGGAATGGAGGCAGTCGAGCAGTGGGAAAAGGGTGGCCAGGATATTATCATTATGGATGTCCAGATGCCTGGTATGGATGGCGTTGAAGCCACCAGAATCATCAGGCAAAAAGAGGCTGGCAGTCACATACCGATAATCGCTCTGACAGCCCATGCCATGAGCGCAGACAGAGAGAAGTTTTTGCAACTCGGGTTTGACGGATACGTTTCCAAACCGTTCAATTCGTCCAGGCTTAAAGAAGAGATCGCCCGCTGCGTCAAGGATCAGAATATAGATTTATCCTGACAAAACATAAGCGCCTCAACACTTCCCGGTCCAGCTACACCTCACCAACCAAATCATATCAATATCAGAACCAGGTAAACTACCCCTGAATTCCGCTGACTAACGTGTCATTCGTGGACCTAATGGTTTGATCAAGTAATTATTTCATTGCTTGTAACGGAATGTTTTGTATAGAATTAATTTGCATACAAATTAATTTTGGGAGTATTGCCAGTGCCTAAGCCAAAGCCGGATGTCATGGTTGCCGAAATAATGGACAACATCAGAAGAGTCTTTCAGGTTGTAAATGAGCAGTCAAAACAGGTTGAGCGTGAAACCGGCCTGACCGGCCCCCAGGTCTGGGGAATCAAGGTCATTGCCGAGCATGGCACTATCCGGGTTTCTGACCTTGCCAAGAAAATGTACCTCCACCCGACTACCGTGGTTGGCATACTTGATCGCCTTGAAAAAAGAGGCCTCGTTTGCCGGATCCGCTCCCGGGAAGACCGGCGCGTTGTTGATGTGGCACTGACTGAAGAGGGGTGCAGACTGGTAGAAAAATCGCCTGAAGTCGCCTCCAACAAGATCACCCACGGGCTGGAATCCCTCTCCATGCCTGAGCTGACAATTATCTACCACGGCCTTGACCGACTTGCTGGCATTCTTGAGGCAACAGATATGCCACCCACCCTGATCGGCACTTCCGAAGTAAACCTCCCCAAAAACAAAAAAGCGGGTAAAAAATCATGATCTCCTTATCAAAGTTGCAAGCATGGCTGCCAAAATCCGTAGAAGCCCTGTCAAACTACAGCAAAAAGGATTTCAGCGCCGACCTCATTGCCGGCCTGACTGTTGGCCTTGTGGCGCTGCCGCTGGCAATGGCCTTTGGCATCTCTTCCGGCGTCACACCACAGGCCGGGATCTACACCGCCGTCATTGCCGGCTTTCTCATCTCGGCCCTTGGCGGTTCCAGAACCCAGATCGGCGGACCAACCGGCGCATTTGTCGTCGTTATAGCCGCAATCATTGCCAAGCATGGCCTGTCAGGTCTTATGATGGTGACCATGATGGCCGGAGCAATCCTCCTCTTTTTGGGACTCACCGGCCTTGGCAGTGCGGTCAAATTCATCCCGAGACCGGTAATTATCGGCTTTACCAACGGCATAGCGGTTCTCATCGCCTCTACCCAGATCAAGGATTTTCTCGGCATCAACGCAACGGGGAGTGTCCCGAGTGAGTTTCTCCATCGAATGCACTATCTGTGGGATAACATCTCCTCGGCGCAGCCGATAACTATAATCCTTGCGTCCTCTTCGCTTCTGGTGATCCTGCTGACACCACGTCTGACAAAAAGAGTTCCCGGCTCAATCATCGCCCTCCTCGTGGCAACATCATGCATTCCTCTTTTCAACATTCCCGTTGAAACCATCGGCTCACGGTTTGGTGGCATTCCCACAGGACTGCCCCAGTTCCAGATGCCGCAGTTTCGCCTCGACCTGGTCATTCCGCTTATCCCCTCGGCTATTACCGTAGCCCTTCTTGCCGCAATAGAGAGTCTCCTCTCAGCCGTTGTTGCCGACTCCATGAGCGGCGACCGCCATAACTCCAATGTTGAGCTGGTTGCCCAGGGGATTGCAAATCTTACGGTGCCACTCTTTGGAGGTATTCCGGTAACAGGAGCAATTGCCAGGACAGCAACCAACATCAGAAGCGGCGCAAGAACGCCGATGTCAGGGATTATTCATGCCCTGACTCTCCTTTTAATCATCCTCTTTGCAGCCCCCCTTGCCAGATTCATCCCCCTTGGCACCCTTGCGGCAGTCCTCTTCGTGGTTGCCTACAACATGGGAGAATGGCGGGAAATCCCGATGATCATAAGGCAGGAACCAAAAGATATCGCTGTCTGGTTTCTTACCTTTGCACTTACCGTGCTTGCGGATCTGACCATTGCAGTTGAAGTGGGGATGACCCTGGCTGCCCTGCTTTATATCTATCAGGTCTCAAAGACCACCGTCGTCGCCCCCCTTACAATCGAAGCCATTGAAAAGGCCCGCGCACACAGGGTTCAGGACCACACCATACCCCACTACGTGAGCATCTATCATATTCAGGGGCCGTTTCTATTCGGTGTAGCTGAGAAGCTTAATAATGCCACGATGGAAGGTCTAAACGAAATTGTCATACTTCGCCTGCGCTATATGACCGCCATAGACGCAACCGGACTTTACGCAATAGAGCAGTTCCATCAACGCGTCCATGACTCGGGAAAGACGCTGCTCCTCTGCGGCGCAAGAAGTCAGCCCAAAAGGCTGATCTACACATCTTCGCTCCCCAAAATGATCGGCGCAAGGAACATCCTGCCGAACATAACCTCGGCCCTGAGCCGCGCAGCTGTTGTTCACGAACGTTTTGGAGGGGTTGGAGAAGAGGCGGCAACCGGGCTGATTGAAGCGCCGGTGTAGCCCCTTTTCATCCCGGCTAATGAGATATAAATGTATATTGTAATTGCGCTAAAACGGACGTATCATCCCACTTGAAGCAACCAGTCTGTACTGGAGGCAAAGCATGTTAAACAGCCCATTCCCGGAGATCAGAAACTTTCCCGGCAATGGGCTGTTTTCGTATCAGTGGAAAAACAGATCGCGTCGGGAACATTTGTGCCACTTCGGTTGTCAAATATCATGAGTGAGCTGAAAACCCAAATTACCGATGAAGATGCCAGCCTGGTTGCATCCTGGCGAAGCGGGGATCCGGCCTCTTTTGAGGCACTGGTTCGAAAACACCAGAAACGGATGCTGAATATTGCCTTTCGGATTAGCGGCAATTACGAAGATGCCTGCGAAATAACCCAGGACGCCTTTGTGGCAGCATACCGGGAGATCGGCTCATTTCGGGGCACAGCACGTTTTACCACCTGGTTGACCAGCATTGTCATTAATCTGGCCCGAAACCGCAGACAGCAGGTTCAGTCACGGCAGCAGCACGAAGCATGGTCCATGAATGAAACCGCTTCTGACAATAGCAGCAGAACCGGTCGGGAGCTGCCATCCCCTTCTCTTTCAGCCCATGACCGGCTGGAGAGGCTCGATCTGCACGAAAAACTCCAGGATTGCATCAACGGCCTTGGGGAGGAGTTTCGCGAAACCATCGTCTTGCGCGATCTACAGGATTCTTCCTATGGGGAGATCGGCGCCATTCTCAAGGTGAAGGAAGGAACCGTCAAGTCAAGGCTGTTCCGTGCCAGGGAGATGGTCAAGGACTGCCTGAAACAGGCAGTGGGAGAGCTCTGATGGAGCATACTGAAGTACGCCGCAACCTGTCCGCCTACATTGATGACGCCGTTGATCCGGCCACCAGAGAGACCATAAACGGGCATCTTGCAGGCTGCGCCAGCTGTAGCCGGGCACTGCACGAGCTTGAACAGACCCTGGCCCATCTCAAAGAGCTGCCCGAGGTCGAACCGCCCCCATGGCTGACGACCAGAATCATGGCAACGGTGCGGGAAGAGGCAGGTCAGAAGCGGAGTTTCTGGCAGAAACTGCTGCTGCCACTGCATATCAAGCTCCCCCTGGAAGCGCTGGCGCTGCTCTGCATCTGCGTTACCGGATTCTATCTGGCTCGCATGAATGAATCACCGGTTGCACCGACAGAGGTTCCAGTGCAATCGCCGCAGGCACAACCGGAGCTGAAACAGCAGCCTGCCGCCATTCCGCAGACATCGCCAGAGCCTCAAGCAGCTAAAAAGGCTGTTCCACAGAAACCGGATGACAGAAAAGCAGAATATGCACCACCGCCGCCACAATCAACGGCTGCGCCAATCCATCCCCCCCCTGCCGAGCCCCGGATCACGGCACCTCAGGCTCCTCCAGCCGCAAAAGATTGGAACCAGCCCGACTACGGAATGCAGCAACGGGACGCAGCCCGTAGGTATGTCACAGAAATGGAGGCCATGCAAAAGTCGGAAGGGCACAAAGCCGCCCGTAGTATGAAGAAGAGCCCATCCCCTGCTGCCACAATGGGTAATGACGGGACATTTCAGACCTACCGTCAGGAGAAAGCCGAAGCCTCCCGACCAGGCGCAGCAGATGGGTTCTCTGGCAAGGCTGTCAGCCTCACAGTTGCCGATCCGTTAAAAGCAGTCGAATCAATTGAAAGAGCGGTCACCGATCTTGGCGGAAGGATCATCCGCCGCAGTTACGCCGATGATGGTCATCTTCTCGTTGTACAACTGGAGATGGGTGCCCTGCCTGAGCTGACAGGCCGTCTGGAGCGAATCGGCAGGTTGACAACCAGACCCGACCTCAGCAGCTCAGTTAATGGCAAGATCAACCTGACAATCCGCTGGTAAAATATTTTCAGATTTTCGGGAACTTTTTCCTCACCCCTCTTGTCTAACCGGTTAAAGCAGATAATTTTCGGCAAAACAGGGGGAAGAGATGAAAACTTTTTGGGTAACAGTGGCACTGCTGGCAATGACCGCTTCAGCATGGGGGAGCTACAGAAACGATGCCGTCGAGGTGCAGATAAAAACCGATCAAGGGAGAGAGCTCCCCTTCTATCCGGCAAAAGGGGATGGCAGGCAGCAGACCAGACTTTATGCGGAAGCTGTCAAGGGGGATAACTACCGGATCTTCATCCACAACAAGACTGGGCGGCGCGTCGGCGTGGTAGTTGCCGTGGATGGTCGCAACATCATCTCCGGCCAAAAATCCTGGCTGAAAAGTAACGAACAGATGTACATTCTCGAACCGTACGGATCAGGCGAGTTCACCGGCTGGCGCAGCGGCGACGACAAGGTCAACCGTTTCTACTTTACAACAGCTGACGACTCCTATGCAGCGGCCTTCAACGATGAATCGGCCCTTGGGGTGATCGCAGTTGCCGCCTTTCCTGAGGTACGACGCGTTGATCCACCGGTTGAGTTCTACCGGGAGCAGTCGTGGCGTGGGGCAGGTGCAGCGGCACCTTCCATGGCAAAACAGGCCAAAAAAGCCGAAAGCATGGCTGACAGCGCCGGCACCGGCTATGGCCACGAAGAGTATTCGCCGGTCACCAGGGTTGAATTCGAGGCAGAGAAGACGGCAATGCAGAAGGTCCTCATCAAGTACGAATGGCGCGAAACCCTCTGCCAAAACGGCATAATCTCATGTAGAACCCCGAAACATCCGGGCAACCGACTCTGGGACAATGGCGGCTATGCACCGCCACCACCGGGGAGAGGTTGAACGGTTTCAAAGGAACAGACATGTCATCTCACTTCCCAAAACCTTATGTAGCAAGTTTCCTTATGGCAAGTAACGCCTACGAAGCGGCGATTGACGACCGGATCCATGCTGCACGGGAAGACCGGACTGATTCCGCTATCCTGCCGGGGCCGCCGAACAGGGCATATTTCCTTGACAGTTTCTTCACTCAGTTGCGCCATCTTCCCTTTGCCATGGAGATAACCACCCCGGAGCCGGAATTTGAGGAGATGATCATTGGTTACGAAGATGGCAGACCCGACCCGACCGATCCGGCAAAAAAATGGCGGGCGTTTTCGCTCTCCCTGCGGATGGATCTGGGCGGCACCCAGGACGCCACCCTGCTGCTGCGTGAATCACCGTGCGAATCGTTGACCATGGCCAGTCTCGTCTTTGCCGCTGACACCGATGAGAGTGCTGCCCATGCTGAACCATCGGCAAAACGTTATCTTTTCAGGGAGTTTCTCTGCACGCTGATAAACAGCTATCCTGTGATCTGCGGCACCATTGGACTCGACATTGTAGCAATTGAAGCAGGTCTTCCTCACGACGAATTCAGACTGGATAACGGCAGGTGGCTACAGCAGTTTATTGAGAAATTACGCCTGTCAGGACGTGAAGATGACCTTTTTTGCGTTTATATCAACGGCTCGCCGTGGCAATTCGACAGACCGTTTATTTACGACAACATCGAGCCACACGACAGCCATCTTGACACCTGGGCAGGCAGACGCTTCTTTGACCTGCACAAGATAAAGGAGATCCGCATCCATGTTGAAAAGGGAGAACTTGCATATGCCCGGATGTATGAATCCGGTTATCCAAAGGACGACCGGGATGATGCCCTCATGTCTCTGGCAAAGGCGATCAGCATGGCAAATGAGCTGGGGCTTGAACAGGAAGCGGCCAGATTAAAAGCGCAGTCTGAGCATATCAATGCCGTATTTAACTCCCAGTTCCGCTGGAGATAAATCAAGTCGGCCAAGAGGATCACAATGAAACAGTTTCGCAGACAGACGCTCTGGACGGGCATTATCCTCACCCTACTCTGCTGCACCCAGGCAGTTGCTCTCGACAAGCACGAGGTCGTACGAAAGGCAACCGCTGCCTATTACAGTCTTGAACGGCAAGGGCTTACATCCTTTAACTGCACGGTAGTGCCCGACTGGCAGGAGTTTTTCGAGCAGCAGCTGGAGGGTTATGACGATCCGGCCACCCGCAGCCGAATCGGGAAGATCCGATTTTCCGTCTCTCTCGATCAATCCGGCATGCTTGACCTGACGCCTTACCGTGAAGGGGGCGGTACAATCAGCGGCAGCAGCGCCTACATGGCCAACAAGCTGGGTGAGCTTTTGTCCGGCTTTTTCCAGATGGTCCAGATGAATGTCATCAAGACACCATTTTCGATTCTGGAAAATGATTTCACCCTGACAGATAAAAAGGAAGAGTATTTGATTACCATGGATGATTCCGAAGCCACGTCTGAAATAACGATGACCAGGGACTATCTGATCACGGAAATACTGATCCGCATCAAAAATCCGCAAACTGCTGAAACGATTTTCTGGCCCAAGTTCGACAGCACCGGCCAGGGGCTGCTCCTGTCGAGGTTGACCACAATACGTAATGACGGCCAGTTCATGTCAACCTGGGATCTCAAATACAGCAAAACTGGCGGGCTGCAACTTCCGGCCAGCGTTGTCATAAAAAACACCGAAAAGGGCAAAACTGTCCGGCTTAAAGTTGATTTCGACAACTGCAAGGCTGCTCAGAAACAGAAATAAGGGGGTCCCACCATGTTTAAAAGACTGCAAAACGCCATCATCTTTTCAGTTGCTGTTCTGGTTTTTATCTTCCCGGCAGCTCTGTCAGCCAAGGAACTGCCTCTCATGGCAGATCTATCAAAGCTGCGGCTGAAAATTATCGAGACAACTACCGTGGAAAAGCTACCAGGCTACATGCAATCCATGGCAGCCACCCCTGACGAAGAGAGTGAGAGCAGCTCCTATTACAGGGCTCCTGAAGGCAAGAAGATCGTTGTTGTCACGCTCAAGGGGAGCATCCCCTCCCCCTGTCGACTCACCTATGATTCAGCAGAATTCGTCGCCCTCTATGACCAGTCTGTCACGAGCAGCACCGGGGTAAAGAAAATCAGAACCGTATCGAGCCATGCTGCCGGTGTCACTACTACTGACAGCTGGCAGATTTCCACTGAAGGGGTCAGCACCAATTCCATAGAGGTTTACGCTGCTTCTCCCCTTATTCTTCGGATCGCCTTTTATCTGCCCAAAGAAGTGGAAAGCTTTGATCTGCGCTATCCGACTGCCATTGCAAAAAAGGCCACTATCTCGAACAGAGGGAAATGATCATGTTCAATCGCCAAGTAACAGTGTCAACCGGTCTGACGGCTCTCTTTTTAGTGGCGACAGTCGGCAGCGCCAGCTGTTCCGGCCTGACGTCCATGGTCGAGCAGATGCGCAGCGGCAAGGTAAAACTTGCCGAAGTGAACGCCGAGAAAGAGAACCTTACTGCCCAGAACGAGCGGGATTTGAAGGAGTACACCGCTTACAGCGAGAGCTTCGGCCAGCTTGCCGCAAAGAAACAATCTATGGTGGATAATTTCAAGAAAGACATAGCCGCAAGGATCGGCTCGGCAAATGCCATGGTTGAAGCATGGAACGCCAGATGTGACGCAAATCGTGTCGGTGAACTGCCGGAACCGGCCTTCAAAAGCTGTCAGGCAGAAAAGGCACGTCTGGAGCCGACAGTAACCGCTATTGTCAGTGCCGTCGACCGAGACACCGAATCTTTTGAAAAAAATCAGCTTGCCCCCATGGAAGACATTTTTAAAAGACAAAAAACCGCCATGGACGGGCTTGATACGCGGATAAAGGGAAGATTTGAAAAATGGCTGAAGGTGAAAGAATTGAGTGACGAAATGACCGCCAGACTTGCAAACCTCCGCTCGGCGCTAGTCGAGGCTTGCAGTACGGCAACTACCATTGAAAGCATCAAACACTGCAATGCCATCGGCTGGGACGGGGCACGAATGGACCTGCCGCCACTTCAGTAAGTTATGAAAAAGCAGCCATTCAATTAAAACAGGAGATAATCATGGGAAATCTGTCAAGCCAGGTCAAAACCGAGCTCAGGCTGCTGCCTTACATGCTGGCTAAACTGCTTGGCGGGATCATGGCTATCTTCGGCTTTGCTGCTGCGATCGTCACCTTGACGAGGAAGGACGGCAATTCCTTGGCAGATATCCTTCTGTCAGGCATGGTCTGCATCCTTGGCATCATCATCTTTTTATTATCTTCAAGGATGCAGAAACGACGTCAACCACCGACCCAGATAGACATAGATATGCAAACAAGTCCATGTCTGCTTCCATGGATAATTCTGTTAATGCTGGCAGCCGCGTTTCTCTTATGTACCTATTTCATAACAAGGTAGCATTGCATGGCTTTTCACCCCGCCTTAAACTCATTTACCATTAGTAAAATTAACTACTTACGGCGCAATAAGGGTTGCTATTACTCGTTCTAGAGTGTATATATACCCGCAAAATTGAATTTCAAGGTTCAAACACTCAAAACTAAAGGAGCAACAGATGTCATCAAAGTACGTCTATTTTTTCGGAAACGGCAAAGCTGAAGGCGATGCAAAGATGAAAAATCTTCTCGGTGGCAAGGGGGCCAATCTGGCCGAAATGACCAGTATCGGTCTTCCCGTCCCCCCCGGTTTCACTATTTCGACTGAAGTCTGCACCTACTACTATGCCAACGGTGACACCTACCCCCAGAGCCTTGAAAATGAAGTAAATACCAACCTGAGCGAAGTCGAGAAGATCATGGGGAGAACCTTCGGCGACCCGAAAAACCCGCTTCTGGTCTCTGTCCGCTCCGGTGCCCGTGCATCAATGCCCGGCATGATGGATACCATCCTCAATCTCGGCCTCAACGACATCACAGTTCAGGGGATCATCGCCCAGAGCGGTGACGAGCGCTTCGCCTATGATGCCTACCGCCGTTTTGTGCAGATGTACTCTGACGTTGTCATGGGAATGGACAAGCATGTTCTTGAGCACCAGCTTGAGATGAAGAAAGAGGAGAAAGGGGTTCACCTCGATACCGAACTGACCGCTGCCGACTGGAAAGAGCTTGTTGCCTCCTTTAAACTGGCCATCAGAGAGCATCTCGGCCAGGAGTTCCCGGAAGATCCGAAGGACCAGCTCTGGGGTGCAGTTGGCGCAGTATTCGGCTCATGGATGAACCAGCGGGCAATTACCTACCGCAGACTGAACAGCATCCCTTCAGAATGGGGAACAGCTGTCAACGTCCAGTCCATGGTATTCGGCAACATGGGTGACGACTGCGCCACCGGCGTTGCCTTTACCCGCGATCCGTCAACCGGCGAAAACTATTTCTACGGCGAATACCTTGTCAACGCCCAGGGGGAGGATGTTGTTGCCGGTATCCGCACCCCTCAACCGCTAAATCTTTTTCAGAAAAAAGAGGGGGATCTCCCCTCCATGGAAGAGGTGTTGCCCGAATGTTACAGGCAGCTTGCCGATATCCGTTCCAGCCTTGAAAAACATTACAAAGACATGCAGGACATCGAGTTCACCATTGAAAAAGGTAAGCTCTTCATGCTCCAGACCCGTAACGGCAAGCGTACCGCCAAGGCCGCCATCAAGACTGCTGTCGACATGGTAAGAGAGGGGCTGATCGACGAAAAGACTGCTGTTCTCAGGGTTGCCCCTTCCCAGCTCGACCAGCTTCTCCACCCGTCCCTTGATCCGAAGGCGCCGAAAAAAGTCATTGCCAAAGGGCTTCCCGCCTCTCCCGGCGCAGCTTCAGGTGCCGTTGTCTTTACTGCTGATGAAGCAGAAGCAGAAGCCAAGGTCGGCAAGCGGGTCATACTCGTCAGGATCGAGACAAGCCCGGAAGATATTCACGGCATGCACGCAGCCCAGGGGATCCTTACTGCCCGCGGTGGCATGACCTCCCACGCAGCCGTCGTTGCCCGCGGCATGGGAAAATGCTGCGTTGCCGGTTGCGGCGACATCAAGGTTGATTATGCCAATGAAAAGTTCATGGCCAGAAACGGTCAGATGGTCAGCAAAGGTGACATTATCACCCTGGACGGCTCCACCGGCGAAGTGATGCTTGGTGAGGTCCCGACCGTATCCCCCGAGATGACCGGTGACTTCGGCACACTCATGGGGTGGGTTGACAGCTTTAGAACGCTCAAAGTCCGCACCAATGCCGACACCCCTTACGACTCCAAGGTTGCCCGTCAGTTTGGCGCAGAAGGGATCGGCCTCTGCCGTACCGAGCATATGTTCTTCGATGCCGAAAGAATCTCCGCAGTGCGTGAGATGATCCTCTCGGAAGATCTGGAAGGGCGTCAGAAGGCCCTTGCCAAGATTCTCCCCATGCAGAAAGGGGATTTTATCGGTATCTTCCGCGAAATGAAGGGGCTGCCGGTCACCATCCGCCTCCTTGATCCGCCGCTCCACGAGTTCCTCCCCCAGGAGGATAAGGATATCGAAGCACTTGCCAAGTCGCTGAGCGTATCAACCCAGCAGCTGCGCCACAAGGTTGAGTTCCTCCACGAATTCAACCCGATGCTCGGCCACCGGGGCTGCCGTCTCGGCCTCACCTACCCTGAAATCTATGACATGCAGGTTCAGGCCATCATGGAGGCTGCCTGCGAACTGGTGAAAAACGAAGGGTTCGCCATTGTCCCGGAAATCATGATCCCGCTGATTGCAACCGTGTCCGAACTGAAAGAGCTCAGAGCCAACGCCATCAGGGTCTGTGAAGAGGTTATCGCCAGATACGGCGTCAAAGTCGAGTACCTGATCGGCACCATGATAGAGCTGCCACGGGCCGCCCTGACAGCCGACGAGATCGCCACAGAGGCCGAATTCTTCTCCTTCGGCACCAACGATCTTACCCAGACCACATTCGGCCTCTCCCGCGATGATGCCGGCAAGTTCCTCCCCTTCTATGTGGAAAACGGCCTCCTCCCTGAAGATCCGTTTGTCTCCCTCGATCAGGGCGGAGTCGGCAAGCTTGTAAAGATGGCCTGCGAGCTTGGCCGCGCTGCACGACCGGGCATCAAGCTCGGCATCTGCGGCGAGCATGGTGGTGATCCGGCCTCGGTCATCTTCTGCCACAACGCCGGTCTCGACTATGTCTCCTGCTCACCGTTCAGGGTGCCGATCGCCCGCCTCGCCGCCGCCCATGCGGCTCTGGCTTAAAAATATCAGGGGGTGCTTTTTGCACCCCCTTTTCTTATGCCAATATCAACAAATCACTACAACCGCACAGGCCTGACAGAAGCCATTCTGACAGCCCTCACCTCTTCAGGTAAAGATCTCTCCAGCATCACCACCCACGACCTTGCCCCCATAGACGAGCTCCATGTCCGCGGTCGCAAGGCAACTATGGAACTTGCCGGGAAACTCCCGTTGCAACCGGGCCTGCGGGTTCTCGACATCGGCTCCGGCCTTGGTGGTGCAGCACGCTATCTTGCCGGGACTTCTGGCTGTAACGTTACCGGCATCGACCTGACCTACGACTACTGCCATGGTGCAAAGCGACTCGGCGAACTGACCTCCCTTGAAGGCAGAACCACCTTTGTCCAGGGAGACGCCACCACCCTCCCCTTCCCGGACAGCTGTTTCGACATGGTCTGGACCATCCACACTGCCATGAATATTCCGGACAAAGCGGGTCTTTATCGCGAGATCAGCAGGGTACTCAAACCGGGCGGAACCCTGGCGCTCTACGATATCCTCAAAGGTGAAGGGGGCGAGATTCACACACCTGTGCCATGGGCAATGACGGCACAGCAGAGCCATCTGGCCACGCCAGCGGAACTGACAGCGCTTCTTGAGGGATCTGGGTTTTCCATCACATTATGGAATGACCTGACCGATGAAGGGAGAATCTGGTTCAAACATCTGGCAGAGAGGACAGCATCCGGCACGCCACACCCCCTGGGAGTTCATCTTCTTTTCGGCAGCGACTTTCCGCAAATGGCGAGGAATCAGGTGCGGAATCTGGAAGAGAACAGGATAGTTCTGCTGGAGTGCCTTGCCACCCGGCAAGGCTGAACAGGCCCATAAACACTCCCTTTACAGCCCCCCTCAAGTCACTTCGCAACAAGATCCCATTTCAGTTTTTTAATTTACATACTCAAAGAGCTTGCGTATATTTTCGATCACGAATCGGCTGATTTCCACTCTGAGAAATGGTCATGTTTTTAAAACCATTGAATGATTGATCCCTCAACAGCCCACGAAAAGCATATATCTGTAGATGGATTGGACAAGCAGCAAAACCGGCAAAAGCATCTACTGGTATATACACCGGTCTAACCGGTCAATTACGCGTTGCATTTTCCGACAGCATTCCTTACCCTTTTCTTTATTCTGCAACCTATTTATGGAGGGAGCTATGACAAAGCGCTTAATGACACTCCGCAGCCTGGCAACAGCACTTTTATTCATATTGCCCATTACCAATATTCAGGCAGAAACATATCGCTGGATCGATGACAGCGGTGGTGTCAACTTTAGCGACGACCTTGGCAAAATACCCGTCCGTTACCGGCAGAATGCGACAATTGATAATGTGAATTCCAATCTGAATATCATGCCGGGAAGAGCGCCTGCGGAAAGCGTGAAAGGCAATTCTAAAGCTGCCGAAAGCCCGCTGACTAACTTGTCGTCAGGTTCGGCAGCCAAAAAAGTGAAAAAGAGCAAACATCATACTCCGGAGAAAAAAAAGCAGCGGAGGGCGTTTAGCAATGCTCCGGGTGAGGCCAATACAGCCCGACAGCAACAAAACCTGAATGAGGAAAAGATACGGCAGGATCGTCAGAAACTCGATGGTGCCCAGAACCCTGCCCGTCAATCAATAAACCAGGCAGATGAACAGATCAAAAAAGCGCGGGAAAAGACGATGGGGCATTAATTTCTGATCGGCAAAAGGGGACACAAGGGCGCAGACACTGTCATCACGGAACGGTTGTTACAAAGTCTATTCTATTCTGTTTACAGAGAAGCTGGACGACATTCCGGGCCGACAGGGCTGCAGAAGGGACACCGCCGCCGGGTAGAGCCCAATGTCCGGCCATGAAGAAGTTTTTGAGATGGGGCAACCTGTTCATGGCGCGCAGCAATCCGGTTTGGGGGGTGATCATCCACCCCTGGTGAGATCCCTGCCAATTCCCCGTATAACGGACATATGTAAGCGGCGTGGCCATGTCGCGCATTTCAATCAAGTCGCCAAAACCGGGAAAACGCTGGTCCATTATTGAAACCACCTGGTCAATGATCTGTTCCTTCTGAGCCCGGTATTGTTGTTCATCTTTACTGAAAGGCTCCCAGTAGGTCATATTTGACGGGAACAGGACCTTAACCAGGGTTTTACCGGAAGGAGCCGAGCCGGGATCGAAACTGCTGACACGTATACCCATCCGGGTTATCTTTTCACCGGCGATGATTAACGGTTCTTTCAGCGGAAAGTTTAAACCGGTAGAACTTCCCAGAGCAAGGTCGAAGGGCTGCTTGAGTCCCAACGATATGTAGATCAGGGGCGGAAAGATGGGCTTGCCGCCATAAAAACTCCGGATCTTCTTGTTCAGAAATCTGCCTTCCAGCATCTTGAAGATCGTCGTATGTCCGTCAGCGGCTGAGACTACATAGTCCGCACGATGTTCGGTCCCGTCCTCCAGCTTGATTCCCACAGCGAGTCCGTCTTCGACCAGTATTCTGGAAACAGTTGCCCCGTAGTTGCATTCCCCTCCCAGACCAAGGTAACGCTGTTCAATTGACCTGGAGAATTCAAACGAACCTCCCAGAGGATAGCCGGATATCTTTTGGTGCATCATGGCAAGGGACATCATGAAGAAGTAGAGCGGCGTCTCCGGAAACCACAACTCCGCAAACATCTCACGGAGCAGGATGCTCTTGAAGCGAGTGGAAAAGTCCCGCATGGATACTGGAAACCACTTCCGGAAAGTCATGAGATGGGGGAGCAGATTGAAAAGAATACGCAGGCCTTCAATCGGGCCGTATAGTTCCGGGGCCTTGATAATCGGCGGATTGAACCCGAGGCAACGACGCACCCCTTTGATGAATTCCCTGATCAGCGCGCTGTCTTCCGGCGCAAGAGCCAGCAAGTGTTCTTCCAGTTTGTCGATATCAGAATAGAGCGTGACGAACCTGCCATCCGTCCCCTCAAAACAGATAAAGTCTTCATAGGTTTCAAAGCGCCGTCCCTGTAAAGCGCCCAGTTCCTGCCAGATCTGAAAAAAGGCGGATTGTTCCGCACAACCAAGCAGTGTGTGGACGCCACCGTTGATATTGTAACCGCTGCGCTGCCATGAGGTGCAGAGCCCACCAGGTCGTGTGTCCATCTCGAAAATACGGGTCGAGAAGCCGTTCATCTGGGCATAGCATCCTGCAGCCAGGCCAGCGATGCCTGCACCGATGATAATCACCGTTTTTTCTTTCACTCTACACCGCCTGTATGCATTCCATCTCCCGGATCGATCATTGGATTGAGACAATCAGCTATTTCTTTGGTGGCGGATAAAAAAACTGTAGCGGAACACTGAGGGTGGCGTGGTCCAAAGCCGATCGGCCATGTGCCACAGGCGATTCTTTATTCGAAAGGAATTTGCTTATTCGGCACGGAAGATATACCACCTGGGAAGAGACAACGTCAACGGATATCACGGTATTTTCGGGAGCACATTGACGTCTGGATAGTCAGCAGTATGATAATCAGGAAGTGCTGATTGCCTGGTACACTAGTAATTTGCGTGACACTCCTGCCTGTGTTATGCGTATGGAGCACTGGGAAGCAGCGTGCAAATAATGCAAGAGACAACAATTCACCACAATCTCGGCAAAAACTCATAACACCTCGTCCCCCTCTTAATCTGTATGCGGAAAAACTAAAAAAAATCCCCTTAAGACGTTAACCAAAGGGAGGTTCAAATGAACGAAAACCAGAAACTCGTCGAAAAGTTCTATGCAGCCTTCCGGAAACTGGATGGCAAAGCCATGACCGAGTGTTACCACCCGGAGGCGCATTTTTCCGATGCCGTATTCATCGATCTCAACGGTGCTGAAATCGGCCGGATGTGGCGAATGCTCTGTGCCAAAGGAGCCGGTTTGCGTATCGAACTGTCCAACGTCCAGGCAACCGGAAGCGGTGTAACTGCCCACTGGGATGTCTATTACAACTTCAGCGCAACCGGTCGGCCGGTTCATAACAGCATCGATGCCCGTTTTGAATTCAGGGACAGGCTGATCTATCGCCATCACGACGAGTTCAGCTTCTATCGCTGGGCACGGCAGGCACTGGGGCCGGTCGGCATGCTCCTCGGCTGGACGCCGCTCATCAGAAACAAGGTGCGCAGGACCGCCGCCAGTAACCTGGCCGGATTCACCGGTTAGAGCGCCAAAGGAACACTGCTGCCGATTTTACAAGTATCGTGATTTAAAATATCTCTATAATTCCCGCCTACACTCACCTCCCAAGGCCAACCCACATTAATTTCTTCCAACTAGTTGAATTTCTTCATTTTTAGAGTTATTATCCCATTTCTGACTGTTTACATAACTATTTTATTACGGAAAAGGAGTTCAGGATGAATCAGAACAAATCCGACCAGCACCTGAGAGTGTGGCAACATCAGGAGGAGCTGGCCGAAAAGATGCTGCCGAAAATCGGCCGTCTTTACCGGGACAACAATGTCGTTATCACCGTTTATGGCCGCTCGCTGGTACACAGCACCGTAATCGATATCCTCAAGGCGCACCGCTTTGCCAGACTGATCCTCGATGGCGAGTTGACCGTTGAGCAGACATATCCGCTATTGGAAGCAATCAGCAAGCTTAACCTCGCTCCGGCACGTATCGACCTCGGCAGGTTGACTGCACTCTATGAGGCAAACGGCAACAACTCGTCCGTAGAGGAGTTCCTCAACAGTGAGCTGGCAGAGTTCCTCACCGGCCGCACCGCACTCCTTGCAGAACCCCGTGACATCGTCCTCTACGGTTTCGGTCGTATCGGCCGACTGTTGGCGCGAATCCTTGTTGAAAAGGCAGGAAGCGGCGAGAAGATGCGTCTCAGGGCTGCAGTTGTTCGTAAGGGGAGCTCTGATGACCTGATCAAGAGGGCAAGTCTGCTGCGCCGCGACTCGGTCCATGGCCATTTTGACGGTATCATCACCGTTGATGAAGAGGAAAACGCCATCATCGCCAACGGCAACATGATCCGGATCATCTACTCTGACGCTCCGGAAACCGTGGACTACGAGCAGTACGGCATCCACAACGCCATCCTTATCGACAACACCGGCAAGTGGCGCGACCGTGACGGTCTCGGCAGACACCTCAAAGCAAAGGGGATTTCCAAGGTCATCCTCACCGCACCTGGCAAAGGGGATATCCCCAACGTAGTGGCCGGGATCAACAACGAACTGATTACCGAGAGTGAGACTATCTTCTCGGCAGCAAGCTGTACCACCAACGCCATCGTACCGGTCATGAAGGCGATCAACGACCGCTTCGGCATCGTTCATGGCCACATGGAGACCTGCCACTCCTACACCAACGACCAGAACCTGATCGACAACTACCACAAGGCGTCGCGGCGCGGACGCAGCGCCCCTTTGAACATGGTCATCACCGAGACCGGAGCTGCCAAGGCCGTTGCCAAGGTCATTCCCGACCTGGCAGGGAAGCTGACCGGCAACGCCATCCGCGTGCCGACCCCCAACGTCTCACTGGCAATCCTCAATCTTGAGCTGGCGCAAAAGGTCACGGTTGCCGACATCAACGGCTATCTGCGCGGTATCTCCCTCAACTCGCCGCTGCAGAACCAGATCGACTACACCAACTCGCCGGAGGTTGTTTCCAGTGACTTCGTCGGTTCACGCCATGCAGGCGTAGTTGATTCCCTGGCAACAATTGCCGAAGGGAACCGCTGCGTTCTCTATGTCTGGTACGACAACGAATTCGGTTACAGCTGCCAGGTAGTGAGGATGCTGCAAAAGATGGCCGGGCTTGAACTGCCGGTGATACCGGGCTGACAGGTTGCTTCAGCATAAACAAGAAGAGCCCTTGAGATGACTGTCTCAAGGGCTTTTTTGTGCGATACGGCTGAGCAAACCGGTTCCCGGCACCATAGGACTGAAAAAGATGTGCTTTAAAAGTGCTGCTGAAGATCAGAGCTTAACCGATAGGGGATGTTTTCGGACATTGAGCGGCACACTCGGGGCATCCCCCGGGGCAAGGCTCGATATGAACCAGAATGATGCTATGGGGGAGACGTATCCCGATATCTGCCATAATCTGGTGACTGAGTGAGTGCCCGTCCTCAACGGTCATCTGTTTCGGCACGACCAGATGCATGTCAATATGCCTGATATGCCCTGATTTGCGGGTTCGCAGCTTGTGGTATTCGATGAAGCGACCGTTATAATTCATCATGACATCATGAATCTGCGCCTCTTCGTCATCGGGAAGTTTGACGTCGAGGATGTGGAAGAATGCCGATTTGGTAAGATCCCAGGCAGCCTTGATGATCATCAGCGCCACGGCAATGGCTATGAGCGGGTCAAGCAGGGTAACTCCCGTGAGTTTGATGGCAATCAGACCGCCTAAAACACCGATCGAGGTGTAGACATCCGTTCTCAGGTGCAGCGCATCCGCCTCAAGGGCCACTGAATCTGTCTCTACAGCAACATTAAGCAGATGTCTGGACACAAGGTAATTGATGATGGCCGAACAAGCCATGACAGCCGCACCCAGACCGAGTTTTTCAACTTCCACAACTCCAGTACGCAGCTTGTGTACCGCTTCCCAGATAATGTAAAAGGCAGCGCCAAAAATCAGTACGGCCTCGACTGTCCCGGCAACATTTTCGATCTTGCCATGGCCGAAGTGATGGTCGTCGTCAGCCGGCTTGCCGGATATCCGCACCGAGTACCAGGCAATCCCCGCAGCCACCAGATCTATGGCGGAGTGAACAGCCTCAGACATTATAGATACGGAGCCGGACAGAAGCCCGACCACCAGCTTGGCTACCACCAGTATCGAATTTGAGCATACCGAAAGACGGGCTGCCCCCCGCTTTAACTTGTCATGTTCTGCTGAAATCATTCTGTTTCCCTTGAGCTGAAATCGGCCAGAGAGTAACACACATGGCGTCATAATGTCTATTCAAGCGTAAGTTCACGATGCAACAGGCAGGGTATTCATCGGCAGTGAAAGCGGTGTCATGAAAGCAGTGGAAACGGCCATGGCGGCTGGAACCATGGGCGATTAAAGCACGTCGTTCGATGCTGCCAGAGTCACCCGTGTTGAGAGTGCATTCAGGGCAATCAAGTGAATCATTTCCGATACGGTTGTGCAGCAGTCAGCCAGAACTGTCACCACATACTTTTCAGCCGATTTTGAAATGGCGGTGTGGGTCACGCAGTTCTGGGTCATCATGCCGCAGACCAGCAGCTCTGTCGTTCCAAGCCTGGCAAGAGTCTCCTCAAGTGTTGTTTTCAAAAAGCTGTCGGCATACTCCTTTACAACAACCGGCGCATCCGGCGCTGCCTCAAGAATACGGGGGTGCACATCCGCTCCCGTTGTCCCCTCGTTGAAAAACGGCGCGATCCCCTTGCTGCTGTTGGCAATATGCTGAATGATGATGACCGGGATCTTCTTGCTGTTGGCCATTTCAATGGCGCTCACACAGTTTTTTAGTGCCCCCTCGTCGTTCCAGAGCGGAAATCTGCCCTCCTGAAAATAGTCGTTTTGCAGGTCAATAACCAGTAGCGCCTTGCTCATATTAGTCTCCTTGTCAATGGTGATTGTCAGGCATCGCACAGCCGCACGCTGCGGTCAGATGCCTGTTGGACGATTTCAGTATCTAACACTCTCTGCTTGACTGAAAGAGGCCTTTTTGAACCAGAGTTTGATGCTCTCCCAGAGGCTGCTGGAAACCACCGCTCTAACGCTCTAACGCTCTAACGCTCTACCGCTCTACCGGTCGACCGGATCGCTGAGCAGGCCGGATTCGGCTCAGAAGTCTCTTTGAGGCATCACTTCGCAATGATAATGTGACAGACAGAAAGGCAATAATTCGCAAGTCAGCATTTTACCTTAAGTCTCTGGAATTCGACATGCTAATTATTAAAATGACTGATATAATAACAACGTTGGTGCACTATATTACTTGCACAAAACCCCTTTATCGGGTTTCTGGTTAATTCCACCTTAATCTACAATGTTTAAGATGGGAGGATATCATGCAACTACTATGCATGCTTCGCCATATAAGCAGATACAGCATTATATTAGTCACCTTAACCACTATGCTAATATATGGTTGCGGTGGCAGCGGCTCTTCTCCTCCTCCTGCTCCAAATATCGAGTGGGCACAGGTCACTTCTATTTCAACCTCAACAACTACAGCGAGCTTACAAGGAACCTCATGGGTTTCCAATAGCTATTATGCCTCCCACTGTATCGGCTTGGCATGCTTTATTGATACCACACGAACGAATGATTATCCCGGCGTCGATGTTACCTATGTCAACCTGACAACAGGCGTAACCGGCCATGCAATAAGCTACTATGGACCGGGAACAAACTGGGTGCACAAGTGGTCTGCAGATGTGCCTGTTGTTGGCGGCAGCAACACAATTCAAATTTCAGCCTATGACCCTGGTGGCAAAGGAGGCACTATGACATTTGAAGTTATACCGCCACCACCGTTAACCGTATTGTCAACCACACCTCTGTCGGGCGCTACAGGAGTGCTTTTAAATACGACTATTGCCGCACAGTTAAGCGACACTATTCACACTGGTTCTTATTCCTTTCTAGTTAATGGCCCGACTGGAGCCGTTGCCGGCACCCGTACGGTCAATGAATCGACCGTGACCTTCACGCCCGCCAGCCAGCTTTCCTATAATACAACCTATACAGTTACCATCCCAACCAGCCTGAGATCCCTTTCCGGCTCTTCGCTAATGTCGGATTATACCTGGTCCTTTACAACTATGGCGTTCCCGGTGTTTGGCGTGCTCACAACCTACCCGTCATCGGGAGCGACAAATGTGCCCACGAATCAGACTGTTTCAGCTATGTTCAATGGTGAAATTGACCCTGCATCAATTGCGCCTTCTTCATTTTTTGTGAGCGACCTATCAGGAGTTCGCTGGAGCTACTATTACAATGTATACGGCTCAACAGTATCTGTTAATGGTTATAGCCCATTACAAGCGAATACCACGTATACAGCAACTCTCACCACTGCAATACGGGATAAAAGTGGTCATTCGCTCCCCTTCGACTATGTATGGACTTTTAAATCAGGCAATTGAATCTCTATAAAACAGTATCGATTCCAACTAGGTATTCTCAATTAGAATCCCGCATATCCAGAGGGGAATTCTGGGGAGAGCAGACCAACTAATTTTCTACCATCAAAATCAAACTTCCAGACGGAATACCCAATAAATTGTATCTGTAAATTGACAGGTTACAGCCTGAACTGTCCCTTTGATAAAAACTACCGCCATAAAAAGGTTTAAGGATTGTTTGAGACCAGCTCAAAGGCAGGAATTCAGGCGAGTCCTGCTGACCGGCTCCGCGTTCAGCTCACCCGGAATGATGATGCAATCACTCCACAGGATATGAATGCTCCCGAATGGCTAAAGCGGCGTAGAAAGGCAACCATATGAAACGAACCCTGACTACTCCCCTTTCATGCCGTTAATGCCTGAACAGCCAATCCAGCAATCTCATTTTTTGCAGGAATGGCTCCGGTATATTTCGCTCGTGGGCGGATCGGCTGATTTTCCGCATATTGTTCCATAATATGAGCCACCAATCCTGCCAGCCTGCCGAGGTAGAAGAGGAATGACCCTGAACGCTCTGGCAATGACAACTCCTTCTCCATGACGACCAGCGCAAAGTCTACTGTCGGGTATGAAAGTCCCGGCAATTTTTCTAAAGCTTCAAAGGTCTGTGCCATGTAGCCCCTGGTATCCGGAATCCTTGACAGCAGAAAACGTGACCTCGGATCTTCATCATAGAGCTTGTGCCCGAAACCAGGGAGAGCCTCTCCCCGTTTCATGCGAGATTTAATAGCCTCATACAGACTCCCTTTCCCATATGCCTCATCAAACAGGCCCCGAATCCGTTCCGTGTTCCCGCCGTGCCTGCGTCCCCAAAAAGCATGTGTTGCCGCAGCTACCGCTGCATAAGGGGAACAGCCTGCCGAGGCGGTGCAGCGTGCGGTAAATGTTGAAATATTCAGTTCATGGTCAGCCACCAGGATTAATGCACTGTCAATCAATTGTGCCAAAGAGTGATCTAGCTGCCACACTTCTGTAAGCTGTTCTGCGATCCTGCGAGCAGACCATCTGCCGGTCAAAATGCGCAAGAAGCTGCTGATCATCATAACTCCGGCACTAATTGTAGACTCCCTGGAGAAACTGTATGTTCTTACATCCGCATGATTTAACTGTGCCAAAACATGCAGGAAGAGATCTACAGTAGAATTACCGCTCCTCTGTTTCAGGGCGTTGTCAGCGATTCTTTGCAGTGAAGAGTCTGGCACTGTCGGCTGCTTGTCCGATTTCCCCCAGAGTATGGTCAACACCTCCTCAAAACTCTGCTCTAGCGCCAAAACCGGTACGCAATGGCCACGATAATAAAAGGTTTCGGTGTCTATCATGGTGATTGCCGACTCCATAATAGGGACTCCCCAGGCTGTTGAGCCTTGCAAAGCTTTTGCAGGTGTTTTGTACAGACCACTGTTCGTGACCATGCGATCAACATCAAGTGCATGATACTTGCAAGTTTTCGATTTGGGAGCTGTTGGTTCTGAGCGGATCAGTCCCCTGCTGACATACGAGTAAAGTGTATTACGAGAAACCCCAAGCCGTTCACTGGCTTCATTGGCTGAATAATATCGAGTCATGTCCGCCTCTCTTATGTTGATTTCGCAATCAAGATTGACATCATGTCAGCTATTTTAGATGATTTAGTCAATATATTAAATGGAGGTGTAAAGTGATTGAACGAATTGACCACATCGTTTTTACCGTAGCTGATATCTCGGCAACCTGTGATTTTTATGAAAAAGTTCTCGGCATGAAAGTCGAGACCTTTGGCGAAGGGCGTAAAGCACTCAGCTTTGGCATACAGAAGATCAACCTGCACCAGTATGGTAATGAGTTTGAACCAAAGGCCCATGCACCAGCACCGGGCTGTCAGGATATTTGCCTGATTACCGGTGTGCCGATTGCTGAAGTGATGGAACGTCTGGCAAAATGCGGTGTTGACGTTGAAGATGGGCCTATTAAGAGGACTGGCGCCATGGGGCCAATCAATTCGGTCTATTTTAGAGATCCAGACAGTAACCTTATTGAGGTGTCAAACTACATCTGATCGTCAAGGTCAGCGGCTGTTATGGGGTAATGACTGAAGAGAGTATCCCTGAAGCGGACAGGGCTATTGTTGCTGCAAAGCAAAAGGCCATTACAGAGAAAGGATGATTTCAAGGGCCATGGAGAGTAGACCATGGCCCTTGAAACGTTACTCCGCAGTTGCCAGCCTCCAGGTGTCATAGCCACCGGAGAGGTTATGGCAATCGTTGAAACCGTGTGCAGCCAGAATGCGTGCGGTAATGTAGCCTCTGATACCGACTTTGCAGATTACGGCAATCGGTTTGTCATTCGGGATCTCGGTGACTCTTTCACGGAGATTATCTACCGGGATGTTGACAGAGCCTTTGATGCAACCATCAGCGAACTCACCAGGAGTACGGACATCCAGCAGATAAAAGTCCGCCAGCCCCTGCTGAAGCTGATCCCAGCTGATGGAGCGGACTTTGCCGTCGAGAACGTTTTGAGCGACAAAACCTGCCATATTGACCGGGTCTTTTGCCGAGGAGTATGGCGGGGCGTAGGCATGCTCGATTTCGGTCAGGTCGTCAACGGTCATCTTCCCCATGATCGCCGTGGCGATAACATCAATCCGCTTGTCAACTCCGCCAAAGCCGACCCCCTGTGCACCCAGAACCCGCCTGGTCTCAGGGGAGTAGACCAGCTTCAGGGTGAAGCCGGATGCGCCGGGGTAGTAACCGGCATGGTCTATGGGGTGGAGAACGACGGATCCACAGGGGATCCCTTCAGCCCTGCAGAGCTTTTCCGTCAAACCGGTGACACCGACATCAAGGTCGCAGACCTTGGCGATGGCTGTCCCCATGGTTCCGTTGTAACTGCGCATGGTTTCGCCATGCATGTTGTCGGCAGCAATCCGCCCCTGCTTGTTGGCCGGCCCTGCCAGGGGAATGGCCGTCTGCTTGGCGGTAAGCGGATTGAGGACTTCGATGGCATCTCCGGCGGCAAAGATGTCAGCCCTTGACGTAAGAAGGTGGTCGTCAACGAGGATATGACCCCGCCTGCCAAGGGCGATGCCGCTATCCTGGAGAAATTCGGTATTCGGCTTGACGCCGATGGAGAGGAGTACCAGATCTGCGGCCAGACTGCTGCCACTTGTCAGCTGCGCAGTTACTCCGCCATTTTCACTGTTTGTGAATGACGTTATCCCATCCTTAAGACGCAGCTCGATTCCTTTCATCCGCAGCTCATTATGGACAATTGCTGCCATCTCGTAATCGATGACGCTCAACGCCTGATCGGCCATCTCAACAACTGTCACATGAATACCGCGGGCATGGAGGTTTTCCGCCATTTCAAGGCCGATGAAACCGGCGCCGACTACAAGGGCAGAGCGTATAGCGCCGCCATCAACGAGGGTTCGCAGACTGTCGGTATCGGGGATAGTCCAGAGCGTGTGGATTGCCGGATGATCGGAGCCGGGGATAGCCGGTTTCACCGGGGAGCCGCCGGGCGCAAGCAGGAGCTTATCAAAACCTTCTTCATAAACTTTGCCGGTTTTTGTGTCGCGGATGCGAACGCTCTTTGCTTCCGGATCGGCACTGGTTACTTCGCTGTTGATCCGCACCTCAACATTGAACCGTTTCTTGAAGGATGCCGGTGTCTGCAAAAGCAGCGCGTCCCGCTTGGTAATGACATCGCCGACGTAATACGGCAGGCCACAGTTGGCGTAGGAGACATATTCGCCCCGCTCCAGCACCAGAATTTGGCAATGTTCGTCAAGCCTTCTCAGACGGGCTGCTGCGGACATCCCGGCAGCAACTCCACCGACAACAATATGTTTCATCTTGTCTCCTCCAAACCTAGATATTCAACTTTATATATATGATTTTTCAATAGATGCAAGCCAATGATGTTGTCATCTGGAAACAGTTGCTGAAATTATTGCAAAACTTTTGTAGCTCATCTATGTTAGCCCCATGAGCAGCTCCCCGATTTTCATCATAGGCACGGAACGATCCGGAACCAATCTGCTGCGGCTGATCCTAAACAGCCACCCTGATGTGGCTGTCCCCCACCCTCCCCATATTGTCAAACTGTTCACCCCTCTGCTGCCGCTCTACGGTGATCTTGCGAATGACAGGAACTTTATCCGACTCATCTCTGACGTCTGCCGTCTGGTGGAGCTTCACCCCTATCCGTGGGAGATCAGGCCGGACAGGGGTAGGGTTTTCCGTGAAGCCGCCGCACGGGAGCTGATCTGCATCTACTTTGCCATATACGACCAGTATCTGGAATATAGCGGCAAGAAACGCTGGTGCTGCAAAAGCACCTTTATGATCGACCATATTGCCGACATCCTCCGTTTTTATCCGGATGCCCGCTTCATCTTCATGGTCAGGGACGGCAGGGATGTGGCAGTCTCAGCCAAATCCTCCATCTTCAACCACTACCATGTCTTTTACTCAGCCAGGCGCTGGCAGCGTGAGCAGCGACTCGGCCTTGACTGGCTGAAAAAGCTGTTGCCGGAGCAGATCCGGCTTCTCAGGTACGAGGAGTTGACAACCGCTCCTGAAAAGACGGTTTCCGCACTCTGTGAATTTCTGGCTCTGCCTTATGACGCACGGATGCTTGAATATCACCGGATGGGTGAGGCTAAAAAGTCAGGATCCCTCTCCGTTTCCTGGGAAAACACCTCGAAACCTGTTATGTCACAAAACAGGGAACGGTTTCGTACTGCCCTGTCAACCCACGAGATACGGCTGTTTGAGGCAGTTGCAGGTGATGAGCTACAGGAACTTGACTATGCGCCTGCCAACTCTGCGGAATATCTGTTGCAGATGAATGATAAGCTGACAGTGGAGAAAACAGAGTATCAACTCTTTGAACTCTCCATGAAGATGAAAACCGAACTGCGCCACCTCCTGCGCGACAAAAACTCCGCGGCCCGGATAAAGAAGAACCTCTACATGGCATATCTTGCAAATATCAGAAAGCTGACCAGATACCTTTGATGAACGAAATCCTTCAGGCTGTTGACAGAATCAAAAATGCCCGCAGAAGCATACTCCGGGAGAAAGGGTGGAAAAGCCCGTCAATAGCGGACATCCGCCGGATTATGGTCATCAACTCCTCCTCCCGTTCCGGTTCAAGCCTACTCTATTCACTCCTCTCCAGACTTCCCGGAATCATATCCCTGACAGGAGAAGCATCGCCGTTTTACAAATTGAACATCCGCCTGGGCCGCTTCAATCCCCACTCTTCAGAGCGTGTAGCAACAGAGCTGCTCGACGAAGTCTTCGACTTTGACGGCCTTGCCGAGGATTTTATCTCAGACATCTACCTGCCACAGCAGCAGACCGTGACAGCTGAGATTAACGCCGAAACCTACATTTGCGACCTGGCGCTCCGCTTTCTGCTGCAGTGGACCGACATCGAGGCAGATGCCGATGAACTGCAAAGCCTCATCAAATCCGCATTCACAGATTACGCCGCCACCAATCCTGCATTCTGTACGGAAGAGTTTTACCTCTTAATGCTGGAGAGATTATCAGCCAGATGGCCGCAGATAAACCCCTTTTATTACGATATCGGCACCGACAGGGTCGCCCTGGCCTTCCCTTCGGTCGAGATTCCGACTACGCCGCCGGTAAGCAGCTTCACCATTGAGGAACCGCCATTCATACTCCTCAACCCGGCGCCCCATGCTGACAGGGAGGCGCTGCAATCTTCGACACTGCTTCTGAAATCAACGGTTGACTGCTACCGGATGAACCTTCTCGACAGGCTCTTTCCAGAAGCGGAGAAAAGAATCATCCACCTTGTCAGAAACCCGGCAGCAACCATCAACGGTATCTTTGACGGCTGGCATCACCGCGGCTTCTTTTCCCACAACCTCGGCAGCTGCTTCGGTAACCACGGTCATATCAACAGGCTTAAAATCAAGGGGTACAGCGATATCTACCCCCACGGCAATGTCTGGTGGAACTTCGATCTTCCGCCGGGATGGGAGGAGTATGCAGACCGGGAGCTGATAGAGGTCTGTGCACTGCAGTGGCGCTCAGCCAACGCTGAGATTCTCGACAACCTTGCCGGAAGCAGTTCCAGTTCGTGCACTATCAGGTTCGAAGATATTATCCGCTCGGTTGAATCTCGAAAAGAACAGTTTGCCGCAATGCTCAACTTTATCGGCATAGATCCTCAGGAGACCGTCAGCCTCGGTCTTGAGTCCCTGCCAATCGTCCAGTCAACCCTTCCGCCCCAGCTCTATCGCTGGAAAAAACGCAAAGACCTGATCAAGCGGCTCATGGACGACCCGCAAATCTCCAGTATGAGCGAAAAGCTTGGCTACAACATCGCGACAATGGACGGGTGGCTCTGATGATCTTCGGCCTTGATTCGGAATACCAAAAGCTCTCCTCAGTCCTCCTTTACAAGCCTTCGGCAACAATTGCCAACCACCCTGCTCCTGCTAAAATTCAGCATTTTGCAGCTATAAATCATGAAAAACTGACCGATGAGCTTCATGTACTGATCGAGAGATTTTCAGCGTCCGAAGTTGACGTTACTCTCATAGAACAGCCTGTAGAGCCGGATGATCCGGCCAACTACAACATGATGTTCTGCCGGGATCTGCTTTTCATGACTCCGCAAGGGGCAATACTGGCCAGCATGGCAAACAGCATTCGAAGGGGGGAGGTTATCCATGCCGAAAAAGCTCTGGCCAGAGCAGGCATACCCCTTCTGCACAGAATCTCCGGCAATGGCCGATTCGAGGGGGCTGACGCGTTATGGATCAATGAGCGGCTAGTTGCTGTCGGCGTCGGCAACCGCACCAACAGCGAAGCATTCGGCCAGATAAGAAAAGTTCTCGCACTTCAGGGGGTAAAGGCAGTACTCCTCGCTTCGACGCAAAACAGGACCCAGCACCTTCTCGGTTCATTGCAGATCGTTGACCGGGATCTGGCCCTTGTCCGTGAGGAGATAATTTCAGCCGAAGTCATGGAGTTCCTTGCGAATCAGGGATTCAGAGTCGTCCCCATCCCTGAAAACCCTGAAATCAGGAGCAGACAGGCTATGAATATTGTCACCATTGCACCGTCAAAAATATTCATGACAGCTGGCTGCCCGCAGACAAAGACCCTCTACGAGAAAGCTGGCATCGAGGTGGCAGCAGAACTCCATATCTCCCAGCTCATAAACGGTGCCGGCGGACTTGCCTGTGCAACAGGAACTCTTGCCAGAGTCAGTTTATGAGTGGTATTGTAGCAGTTCATTAAGGGGACTTTTTTGTGAAATCCTTGAACTTTATAACCGTTTTGGCGCTGCTTTTGCTGTTTTTTACGCAGACTGCCGCTGCCAAAAGCTCGACCAGACTCGTACTCCTTGGCACCGGCACGCCCCAGCCTGATCCGGACCGCAGTGGCCCGGCAACGGCGGTGGTGGTAAACGGCAAGGCCTATCTTGTGGATTTCGGCCCCGGAGTTGTCAGAAGAGCTGAAGGTGCAAGAATTGAGAAAAACATACCGGAGCTTGATCCTGCAAAAATCACCACCGTTTTCCTCACCCACCTTCATTCCGACCACACAGCCGGATACCCCGACCTGATCCTGACTCCGTGGGTAATGGGGAGGAAGGTTCCTCTTGAAGTCTACGGACCCAAAGGGATCAAAAGTATGACCACCAATATCCTTAAAGCCTACAAAGAGGATATTGCCATCCGACGTGACGGCATGGAAAAAGCCTCTCCCCAGGGCATCAGGGTACATGTTCACGAAATAAAGACCGGGGTTGTCTTCAAGGATGAAAATGTGACTGTAACTGCCTTTCCGACAAGGCATGGCGAGTGGAAAGAGACCTTCGGCTACCGCTTTGACACCGCCGACCGCAGCATTGTCATCTCCGGTGACACCAGACCTGTGCAGGCCACCATTGACGCCTGCAACGGCTGTGACATCCTCCTCCATGAGGCCCAGACCCTGAAATTCATCAACAACCCGATGCGCCCGAATTCGCAGGGTTACGACATAAAAGCTTATGTGGCGAAATACCACACCACTTCAGAGCAGCTGGCCGAGCTCGCAGCCAAGGCAAATCCAGGTCTGCTCATTCTCTATCACAACCCAATCACCCTCAGGCCGGACAAGCGCCCCATGGCGTCAACACCAGATGACCTGCTGGATGAGATGAATGGCTATAAAGGTAAAATAGCGGTTGGCAGGGATTTTGATATTTATTAAATCGGATTACCATAATAAGCACGTCAGGAGATAACTGCATGGCACATAATGACGATCAGAAAGACGCTTTGCAGGCTGAGATGAACCGCAGGGAGTTCATCAGGCGCACCGCCGTCGGCACAGGAGCATTTGCACTCGCCATGGCCCTTCCCGGCCTGATGGCCGGCAGTGCACTGGCTGCCAAGTCAGACTTGTCAAAACTCCGCGAAAAATACAAGGATTACAATGTCATCCTCGTCAGCTTCGACGCGCTCCAGGCGGCCCATGTCGGCTCCCTTGGCTACAGCAGGAACGTCACGCCGACCATCGATGCCATGGCAAAAGAGGGGTTCAGCTTCAGCAATGCCATCTCCACCGCTTCCTGGACTGTGCCCGCCTCCATGACCTGGTTCACCGGGGTCTACCCTTCCGAACACCGTCTGACCAACAAGTTTTCCGTATTCAATCCGCCTAACAATGTGCTTTCAAACCTGAAAAAACTCTCCCCCGAACTGGTTACTCTTGCTGAAGTGCTGAAAGAGAACGGCTACGCCACCGGCGGCTTCACCGGCAATGCCGGTGTCAGCGGCATGTTCGGCTACGACCAGGGATTTGACACCTACTTCTACGAAAAAGGGAAGTTCGGCAGCATGGGGGTGAGTATCCCCAAGGCGCTGGAGTGGCTCAAAGGTAACAATGGCAAAAAGTTCTTCATGTTCCTCCATGGCTATGACTGCCACGGCCAGGGAGTTCCTGAAGGTGGCTTCGACTACCGTTTTGTCGATAAAGGGTATGACAAGAAGTTCACCGGTTCCAAGGAAGAGCAGGAGGCGCTGCGCGAAGAGGGGCTTGAAAAGGGGGCTGCCAGCCTGCGGGACGAAGATGTGAAGTTCTGGCGCGCCATTTACGACGAAAAAATCCAGCGGACCGATGCCCTCTTCAAGAAATTTCTCCTTGAGTATGAAAAGATGGGGCTGATGGACAAGACCATTTTTGTCCTCACCTCAGACCACGGCACCGAATTCCACGAGCACAAGCGCTTTGACCACGGCTTCAGCCTCTATAACGAACTGATCCATGTGCCGCTTGTCATCAAGCTCCCCAAAATCAAGGCAGGCAAGGTAATCAAGGACCAGATCAGCAGCCTCGATGTCATGCCGACCATCCTCGACCTGCTCGACGTGAAGATGCCCGACAGCGCCAAAAACCAGCTACGTGGCAAGAGTCTTGCGCCAGCTTTCAAAGGGAAGATTGTCAGCAAAGATGTCTATTCGGAGACCGATTACCGCCAGTTCACCTACAAACGCTCTGTCATCACCAGGGATGGCTGGAAGTTCATCTATACCCTTGAAGACAAGAGCCGTGAGCTTTTCAATCTGAAAAAAGATCCGAAAGAGCTGACAAACCTGCTTGATAAAGAGCCAAAGATTGCCTACGAGCTTGAGCAGAAGCTCTTTTCACACTTCAAGTCCATCGGCCACGACCTCAATGCAAAACAGTGGATCACCGGCCTCAACCCGGTTTATGATTCCCAGGCAAAGGGAGCACAAAAAAAATGATCAACAAAGGCAGAAACCCTGCCAGCCTGACTATCCTGCTGACAGCAGGGTTTCTGTTTTTTTCCGTAAACAGTTTTGCCGCTGGAGGAAAGGCATCTCCCCCTCCTGTGGAGCAGATTCCCCGGCATGAAAATACAAACGTAATCCTCATCTCCCTGCAATGCCTGCGCCCGGACCATCTTGGAGTTTACGGCTACAAACGGGATACCAGCCCTAACATCGACAAGCTTGCAAAAAGCTCCGTACTGTTCGAAAATGCCATTTCCCAGGCAAACCTGACCCCCATCGCCCAGATGAGCGTCTTTACCTCCCAGTACCCGCGCATCAACGGCATGGTCTCCTTTGAGGTCGCCAAAGAGACGGTGACCGCCCGAACCCTGCCCCAGGTGCTCAAATATTACGGCTACACCACAGCGGCAACGGTCAGCTCACCGGAATTTTTCATGCGTTTTGACAACGGCTCCGGTGAAGTTATCAATCCGGGAGATGTCTTTTCCCGCTCCTTTGACTACTTTGGCCGGACTGCACGGGGGCCGGAAGGGGCAAGCCTGCGGACAGCGCCGGTTGATGCCTTCAACTGGATCAAGAACAACAGTGACAAGAAGTTTTTCCTCTGGATCGCCAGCGGGCTTCTCCACATGCCCTACTCGGCATCTGTGCCGCCGCCTTACAATACAAAATACGACGATCCGGGCTACAGACCTTTCTGGCAGCAGTTTTCCGGCGCACCCGAAACCGCTGACAGCGCCCCGTCCTATGACACCTTCTCAAGGGTATTCCATGACGACTATTATCAGGATTTCAAGCCGGTCTACCGGCTGAACAAGGCTGACAGGCAGTTTGTTACTGACCGTTATGATGCCGGTGTTTTTTATACCGATCTTTTCATCGGCAATCTGATGAAGCTCCTTGACTCCCTCAAGCTGACGGAAAAGACCCTGATAGTCCTGCAGTCCATGCATGGCGATGACCTTGGTGAGAACGGCCTCTATTTCCATTATGACGTCACCGACACGGTCATTAAAAATGCCCTCTTCTTCCGTTTTCCGCATGGAGAAAACGGCGGCAAGCGGATCAAGCAACAGATCACAGGGCTCGACGTCATGCCGACGGTTCTGGATTATCTGCAGATCCCGCCGCCAAACGAAGCCCAGGGGAACAGCGTTATCCCGCTGATAAAGGGGAAAAAGGGGGCGACCGGCACACCGCTTGTCTTCATCGATCGCCTCCCCTGGTGGGAGTACACCCTCAGCAGATGGTATCTGGATATGCAGAGCGCCAACGGACGGGACTTCACAGCTCTAGAAAAGCTGAAGCTGACCGAATACAGGCAGACTCTGAAAGAGAATTTTACCGAACTGGGCTACCCGCCCGGGGATATCGCTGTCAGGACCGACGACTGGAAACTGATTATCCGCAAGAATCCGCAACTGCTGAACAAGGTCTCCTGGTGGGGGTTCATAACTGGCACGCCCCAATCCACATCGGAATTCGAACTGTACGACCTCAAAAACGATCCGATCGAGCGGTTCAATGTCGCTGACAAGCACCCTGAAATCGTTAACCGGCTGAAAAAGCCCCTGCTTGAGTGGGACGCATCCATGGAAAGGGCGAAAGTCCAGCCAGCCCCCCTGGACAGGCGAATGATCATCCCCTACCCTTAAAATCGGACAACCATGAACTATCCAACGTTGAACAAAATATCACTGGCCGCACTCCTTTTTATCAGCTCCGCAAACATTGGCAGAGCTGAGGTCTGCCTTGACTGCCACCCTGGGATCATTAAGCAGATGCAGGGGAGTTCGCACCACATCCAGGGAACCCCGCTGACTTCCGGTCACTGCTACGCCTGCCATTGGGAAGCAGCCATTGATGGCAGCATTAACGAGCAGTTCCACCGCAAAAGACCGGGTATGACAGATCTGGTCCTCTGGGGAGCTGGCACAAGACCGACTGAGCATGTTTCCGGGAAAACATCCCTGCTCTTTTCTTCGACTGCAATCGGCACAAAAAGCGAAAGGGAAGAAGTTGCAAAATTAAGCCGTCACTGCCTATCCTGCCACCGGGATGACAATAACGATACGACCCCGTTCAGCGGCGACACGAGAACTCCCCGCAGATACTCCTGGGACGGACAGAGCGTCTCTGCCAGATATGAAGATAAGGGTATTGCCACATGGGGGAAATACTCAACAACCACAAGTAACCGGAAAATGCAGGTCACCAAGGCCTTTTCCGCCCATGGCAATGCATCCTCAAATCAGGGGGGCTGGAGCAGCAGCGGCGGTTATGATACCGCAATGCCGGTAACACGGGGTAACAGTGGCGCCAGAAATGTCGAGTGCTACGACTGCCATAACTCCCACGGAACTGACATAGCCGGAGTCACCTCAAGCTATAAAGATGCTGACAAAAAACAGAACGGCGGCCTGTTAAAACAGACTGTTGGCGGCAAGGGGGGCTACAGGTCCAGCTACACCCCTTCAACAAACGGAGACCTTTCCAGCAAAAACCCCTACAATCCCGGCGCAGGTCTCTGCTTCGACTGCCATGAGACAGAGCTCTCAGGGCTGACTCCATGGGGGTACAGAGACACCTTTAATGCAGAGAGCCCGATCATGGGGTATAAGGACACCCACAGATTCGACTCCGGCATCAAAGGCTCAACATCCCGCTATGCCAAGAGAATGGGGCGTTCGGAGATCGTCAGCAGCCATCTGAAAGCCGGTGCTTTCCTGAAATACTCAAGTGATCAGAGTATCGGCGGCCTATGCACCCCCTGCCATGACCCCCACGGAGTCAGCAGAACACTCGGCAAGAATATGAAGTATGCGGTACCGCTCCTCAAAGGAACCTGGCTGACTTCACCATACAAGGAAGACGCCTCACCTGCAGTAACACCGGGAAAAGGTGCACCTTCAAAGCCACGAGCACCCATGGCACCCGGTGCTACCGGCACGACAAAAGGGCCGGTATCGATGCAGGGGATGCAGTATAACGTTGACAGGAACACGTTTGGTGATGGAAAGAAAATTGCCGAAACTGTAGATGAATTTGCCGGACTCTGTCTTAACTGCCACAGCAGGCTCAGCTCCAGGGGGGAGAGCAAAAATTCCCAGATACATAAAGCTGTCAAGGGGTGGGGAGATAACCGCGAGCACTCGTTCCCCTGCTCCAAATGCCATCAGGCCCACAACTCCGGACTCCCCAGGCTGATGCAGACAAACTGCTTCGAGGAGGGGCCTTCCGGTCTCAGGAGCAGCAGCATAGGCCTTGCCTGGCTACCGGACAAAAACGTGAAGCAGGATTCAAAAGTTAAGTCTGCCAGTGCAGGATTTGTAGGATGCCATGTGAAGCAGTTTGGCAACAAAGGTGGAAGTGCGCCGCCGAAAAGAAGTGAAAATGAGTGGAACGAGAAGAGTAAATGGTAGAAAAATCAAAAGGCGCTGAATGTTATCAGCGCCTCTGATCTTTTAGCATGGATGAACAACTGCGCTCCCGATGATCCTGGGAGAGACATATTTCGCCTTCTTCATAAATACCCCCTTTGTTGAGTTATCCTGTCGAACAGCCTGATATATATTACCCTAAATTTCAGAATTTTCAATAGATCTTCTTGCCCTTCAATGCAGCTCATTTCCGGTAAGCGTCATCACCAGCTTACCATGCTTGACCCCCTTGACGCCGATCAGTTCATTGGCAATATGCTTGATATCTTTTACCCTGCCCCGGATTATAAGGACCTCAAGACAGTTGTGAGCATCAAGATGGACATGAAGGGCAGAAATTATCTGGTCATGGTGCGAATGCTGCTGCTCGGTAAGTTTTTCAGAAAGATCCCGTACATGGTGGTTATAGACCAGAGTCACCGTGCCGACCGCTTCCTGATCCTCGGAACCGAGGCGCTCCTCAACAAGGGATGCACGGATCAGGTCGCGAATCGCTTCCGACCGGTTCATGTAACTCTTCTGTTCAATGAGCTGGTCGAAACTGCCAAGCAGCTTTTCATCAAGCGAGATTCCGAATCTGACCGTGTTGCCCATAATTTGCTCCTGTCGTCTCTGGTGATTTCTGAATTTTAAACGATTCGAGCACGAAAACCAATACGCAATTAAAGTTCTTTTTCTAACAAGGAAACGACAATAACCTGCCGCAAAGCCGCAAAGGGCGCAAAGAATTCAACTGTATAAAGAAGTATCAGGAGTCAAACCAATCAGGTATTTATTGCTTAAAACTTTGCGTCTTCCTGGCGTTCTTTGCGGTTTAAAAGGTTTCCAGATTCAATTCGAATCCTGTCAAGTAACCTGACGCAGCGCCTCTGAAAACCGTTCTGCAGCTGGAGAGAGCGCCCGCCCTTTTCTCTGCACCAGAAAGAAAGTACGGGTTATTGACATGCCGCAAATGGTTATTGACACCACCCCCCCCTGCCTGAGCTCTTCACTGACGGCCATTCTGGAGATAAAGGCTACACCGCAATCCGCCAAAACTCCCTGTTTTATCGCCTCGCTGCTTGACATGGTTGCAGCGACCTTCAAGTCGGCAGCTCTTATCCCCTGCGACCTGAGGGCGGCGGCTACAACTTCATTGGTGCCCGAACCTTTTTCACGCATGATTATCGGCACAGTCAAAAGCTCTTCCGGCTTGACATCTGCACGGCCAGACCATGGATGTCCCTGACGGGCGACAAGAAGGATCTCGTCATGGCCAAGGGTCTCAGAAGAAAACTGCCTATCATCGGCCACCCTCCCCACAACCCCGATCTCAATCTGCTCCGAAAGCAACTTTTCAAGAATTTCGCTGCTGTCGCCAATCATCGCCTTTACGTAAAGCCCCGGATCAGTCTGGCGAAGGGCCGCAATCGCCTTTGGCAGCAGGTATGTACCCGGGATGGTGCTCCCGCCGACAGAGAGCTCAACCCCTTCAGCCTGTCGAAAGCGCAGCAGCGCCTGTTCGGTCTCCTTAATGGCTCTCAGCACCTGCCGGGCATGGTAAAGCAGAACCTTGCCAGCCTCCGTCGGCATAACACCCCGCCCGGTACGATCCAGCAGACGGACGCCGCAAAGATCCTCCAGCGTTGCAATATGCTGGCTAGCGGTCGACTGGGTAATGCAGGCAGCCTCGGCCCCTTTTGAAAAGCTGCCGCTAGTAACAATCGCCACAAACAGTTCCAATTGCTTGATATTCATTTGCTGCTCCATATCGATAAAACCGATTAGCTTCATTTACAATATTGTATATATCAATTTGACTTATGAATTCATAGCTTCGTATAAAGGTAGATGAAAAAAAGTGCAATAATTCAGGAGATTGTTTTTTGAAACATATCGTTATTCTAGTTCTGCTGCTAATCCCTGCCATCGTTTTTGCCAGCCAAACATCTACCGTCTGCCACAATGAACTTGCTGCATGGATAAATGAAAATCGGCCACTTGCAATCGTTGACATCCAGACCCCAGCCGGATTCAAAGAGCATAATTACACTGACTCGATACCGACCGGCAACAATCCGCTCCGTTTGAAAAAAACTGCCGAGAAACTGAAATCGTCAAAGGGGAGAATTGTCGTGGTCAGCAAATCCGGTGGTAATGATGCGATCAATGCACGGGAAACACTGGCACAAGCCGGTGTAAAACGCTCCCGCATCCTGATTCTTGAGGGCGGGATGGAAGCAGCATCCAGTAAGGCAAGCTGTGACTGCTGCAAACCTGCATCGAAGCAGACCACTCTGAAATGAGTGCTCCACTGCGTGATAAAAGGCCTATGAGGATCGCGTTACAAGGTATGCTTGCCGATGAAATCGGCGGCTGCAGCGGTTGCGGTGTCTGCATAAAAGAGTGCGGTTTTCTGCGGCTCCACGGTTCTCCCCGTGAGCTCTGCCGCGCATACGATCCGGAAGATCTGAAGAAAAACGCCGTCTGCTTTGAATGCAGCCTCTGCGGCCTCTGCAATGCCGTCTGTCCGGAAAAACTTAATCCCCAGGGGCTCTTTCTGGAGATGCGCCGCGAGGCGGTTGAGCGGGGTCACGGCAACTTCCCGGAGCACAAGGGGCTGATCAGTTATGAAAAGACCGGCACATCACGCCGCTTCAGCTGGTACGGGCTGCCGAATGGGTGCACGACAATCTTTTTCCCCGGCTGCGCCTTGCCCGGCACGCGCCCGGCAGCAACCATGGAGGTCTACAACAAGCTTAAGGAGGCTATCCCGGCACTAGGTCTGGTGATGGACTGCTGCACCAAACCGTCCCACGACCTTGGCCGCCAGGAGTATTTTCTCAAGATGTTCGGCGAGATGGTAGACTGGCTTGAGACCGGCGGCGTTAAGCGGGTATTGGTGGCCTGCCCCAACTGCTACAAGGTCTTTTCCGAATATGCCCCACAGTTCCGGACTGAAACGGTGTACGAAACGCTTGCCGATATCCTGCCTGAACAGACGCAAAAAAATAATTCACCTCCGGCAACAATTCATGACCCTTGCGTGGTCAGAGCCAATGCCGCACCACAGGCCGCTGTACGGGATCTGCTTGCAAAAGCGGGACAGCTGATTGAAGAGATGCCCCACACAGGGCAGACAGCCCTCTGCTGCGGCGAAGGTGGCACCGTCGGCGCACTGGCTCCGGACTTGGCCGACGGCTGGGGTGAACGAAGAGCCGCTGAAGCAGCAGGACGCCGGGTTATCACCTACTGTGCAGGGTGCGCCAACCATCTGGGAAAACGGCTACAGGTCAGCCACCTCCTCGACGTGATTTTCAACACACCGAAACCGTCGTCAGGCCCCATAACCTACCTGAACCGGCTGCGGCTTAAATCCCGCTTCAAAAAGATTGTCCCTGCAAAGGTCACCAGGGAGAGAACCACAATCGGCAGCGGGATTCTCAAACCGCTGATCTTTCTCACCACCCTGGTTGCACTCATTTTTCTGGTACGGATAAGCGGTGTCGGCCAGTATCTTGAACCGGAAAAACTGCGCGCCCTCTTTGCCAGCTTTGGCATTGCCGCGCCACTGATCTACATTGCCTTCTACACCTTTGCACCTGCTCTGATGCTCCCCGGTCTCCCCATCAGCATTGCCGGAGCCACTGTTTTCGGCCCTGTATGGGGTGTGGTCTACACCATCATCGGGGCAACCATGGGAGCCTGTGTAGCATTTATCATCTCCCGCTATTTCGCCCGGGAATGGGTAGAGCGCCGTCTGGTAGGCTCCCGCTGGAACAAGCTCGACAGCGAGACTGCAGAAAACGGCTGGAAAGCGGTCGCCTTTACCAGGCTGATACCACTCTTCCCTTTCAACCTGCTCAACTTCGCCTTTGGCTTGACAAAGATCCGGTTTCTCCATTATGCCATTGCAACCTTCATCTTCATGCTCCCCGGCACAATCGCCTTTATCACCTTTTCCAGCTCACTTTTGGGGCTGCTCAAGGGGAAGGTCTCTCCGGAATTTTTCATCGGCATCACCCTGATTGCCCTGGTCTCAATGCTACCGAAGATTATTCGCTGGCAGAAGAGCCGCAAAGAAAGGGCTGCAACGCCGCCAGCAGTCTGGAGTCTGAAGAAGAGCCTGCAGCGCAAGGTACTGGGCGGCGGTCTGCTGGCACTGACCGCTCTGGCTGTTTATGTCGTCATCCAGAAGTTTTTCTGGGCCATTGACGCCTATCTCTACACCATTGAATTCAACCTGCTCTTTATCTCCAGCAGACTCAAAGATGGAGATCTTGCACAGTTTGTCGAATACCTGAGACCGATGTCGCACTTAAGAGCTGGCGGCATTGCCCTGGCAAGCCAGGCAATGCAGGCATTCGCCGCCCCCTTTTCTGCTCTCAAATCGGTTGTCGCCTTTGCTACCGCCTTCGGCACTACAACCGGCCTCCTTCTTTCGTGGTCTGCCGCAGTTATTGTCAGCTGCGCTGCAGTTTGCATTGGCAGATTTCTTCTTGGCGACATTCTGCCGCTCCTTAACAGAAGCAAAGGGCTGAATCCGCTCTCCCCTTGTGCAGCATGGCTCTCCTGGTCTGCCGCACTGATACTGGCGCTGCCGCCGCTGCCGCTTGTTCTGCCCGCGCTCCTGATTGGAGCGATTCGCCTTGCGCCACTGCGCACCTTTGCCATTTTTTCGGCCGGACTTACCGTCCGCATTCTCATCTCAGTTTTTACAGGATAATTCACCGGAGGTTTAACAATGTACAGATCGATAATCCGCTTCACACTCTCTTCTGCTCTGCTTTTTGCCATGGCGCTGCCAGTAGCTGCTGCCGGGCTGAAAGCCGCAGCCGTAACAACAGTCAAGTCAGGGACTGACACCATGACAACCGACAAAAATGCCGGTGAAGTCCGCGTCACTTCAACGGTGCTGAAAGACTGCTCCCAGCCGTCAGTATGCGACTGGGGCCGCCGTTTTCAGGCGTTCTTCGGCGCCAAGGATGGCAAGATGGCACCGTTTTTCATCTTTTCCACCGAAATCAACCGGACAGAAATTGACAAGGCGATCAAGTCAGTCGGCATAAAGTCACGCCGCCAGATCCCCATGACAGAGGTAAAGCAGCGCTCCGGCCTGAAAGCAACCACCCAGAAAGACGACTACCTTGATGGCGATCCGGTACTGATCTCTGTCCGATGGAAAAAAGATGGCAAAACCGTTGAAGCCCCCATCGAGGAGCTGATTGAGGAGAAATTCAGCTTTGAAGGAAAGGACATCATCAAGCCCTACACCCCCCATTTCGTCTACCACGGCACAGCAGAGGCGATCAATTTTGCCTCCGGCTGCATCGTCTGCCCGTCGGGCTGCAACGGCGGTATCATTGCTGACAACTCCCTGCCGCTGAAAGAGACGAAAAACTACTTCCGCTTCGACTGGAACAAGATGCCTGCTCCAAACTCAAAGGTCGAAATCGTTATTAAATCAATCTACGGCAAGTAGAGTAGAGACAGGTTCAGTAAGGAGTAACAAGTGAAAAAGAAATTTCTGTTATTTATGGCAACAGCTTCCCTGATGATTGCCACAGCAGCATCAGCCGCAAGCCGCTCCGGCATTGTCACCCTTGATGTTGACCTGTCCGCCCAGGAATCGGGCAATGAGACGAAACTCTGGGTTCCCTACCCGGTTACTGATCGCAACCAGAAGATCAGCGACATCAGGATCTCCGGGGATTATGGCGCGTCCGGTGTCTATACTGACGCGGCAAACGGTACCTCCATCCTCTACGCCCAGTGGCCTGCAAACGCAAAGAGCCGCAAGCTCAGCTTCTCCTTTGCGGCTGAGCGCCAGGAGATCCGCCAGACAAATCTCCCCACCAAAGAGCCAAAGTGGAACCGTGCTGATTACGCCGATTACCTTAAACCGACCAGCCTTGGCCCCATTGATGGCGAGGTGAAGAAAAAGGCTGACGACATAACAAAAGGGAAGAAAACGGTCCTCGCCAAAGCCCGTGCCATCTATGACTGGTGCTGCAACAATATGTACCGCGACCCGAACACGGTGGGATGTGGCAAGGGGGACGTCTGTTCCCTGCTGAAAAAACCGGGAGGTAAATGTACTGACATCTCTTCGGTCTTTATCGCCCTCTGCCGGGCGGCAGGCGTACCGGCACGGGAGGTGTTCAGCATCCGACTCGGCAAAAAAGCCGAAGAGGATATCACCATATACCAGCACTGCTGGGCCGAGTTCTTCCTCCCCGGTTATGGCTGGGTAACAGCCGATCCTGCCGATCTGCGCAAGGCGATGCTTGTGGAAAAGCTTGAGCAGAATGACCCGAAAACAAAAACCTATCAGGAATATTTCTGGGGTGGCATCGATGCCTACCGTGTTGTATTTGCCACCGGCAGGGACGTTCTCCTCAACCCACCCCAGGCAGGAACGCCTCTCAACACCTTTGGCTACCCCTACGCCGAAGTTGGCGGCAAAGCCATAGACTTCTACCAGCCGAAAAGTTTTGTCTATAGATATGGGTTTAAAGAGAAGTAGTCTTAATCAAACCATCGAGGAGTTATTATGAAAATCATCATCTATGCAGCCCTTCTGCTGTTATCGCTATGCACGGTTTCGTTTGCTGCGGAAAAGAGCAAGGACGGCTTTACGATCGTGACGAGCGAAGAGCTGAAAGCGCTTGTCGAAAGCAAGTCTGCGAATCTGGCAGTGATCGACGCCCGTTCAGAACAGGAGTATCAGGAGGCCCATATCCAGGGTGCGATCAGCATCCCGCTGAATGTTCTTGAGAAAGATGCCGCAGCGCTGAATCAAGGCAAAAACTCGCGCCTTGTCTTCTACTGCAACGGCATCAAATGCGGCAAGAGCGGCAAATCCGCACTGATTGCCCGTTCACAGGGATACACGGACATATCCCTCTATGCCGACGGCATGCCGGTCTGGGAGGAGAAAGGGTATCCGATCTACGCCGGCCCGGATTACAACAAGAAAGTGCAGACCAGCATGATCAAACCGGCGGTTGTCAAGGTGCTGCTTGATGCAGCACCAACAACCGTGACAGTGGTTGACGTGCGTGACGCCAAGGAGTTTGCCGAAGGGCATGTTCCCGGCGCCATAAACATCCCGGTCGAAACCTTTGCCGCCGGATCCGGAGTGCTCGACAAGGGGAAGCAGATCATCGTTTACTGCAACTCCGGCGGACGAAGCTACAACGCCTACCGCAAGCTGCAGAAGCTTGCCTACCCGAACATCGCCCAGATGATTTTTGCTGATTGGCAAACGGATGGTCTGCCAGTGACGAAATAAGCATAAACAGCTCAGATAAGAACGCAGTGAGCTCACTGAAACCGGGCTTCACTGCGTTTTTTTATATTTAGATTCGCTTCAGCTTTCAGATATAACTGAACTATTGGCCCTTTAAACTTTTTTTCAGCCCCACCGCCCCTCCAGACAATAAACTATTGACACTCATAATTTATAATTTTATACCTTCGGTAACACGTTATTATTTTCAGTATGCAGGCAAGGGAAGAAAATGCGTTTACGTACCAAAACTGTTATGCTAGGTTTTACAGTATCAATACTAGCCACAACAATAGCTCATGCCGGTCTGCTGGCCACAGACGGAGCGGAACCGGTAGAGGCGAAACATGCCGAGGTTGAGCTTAACGGCTCCTACCTGTATGACAAATCAAAGAACAGCGGTATTACCACGAAAAGCGATTCAACTGACGGCGATATCACTGTCACCGCAGGTATCGTTAAAAGGCTGGATATTGCCGTCGGCCTCCCGTACACGTCCAACGCCAGAGAAAAAGTAAACGGTGAGTTGACCTCAAGAAGCGAAGGTCTCAATGACATGACCGTTGATTTTAAGTATCAGTTCATGGAGATGAACGGACTGAAGCTGGCGATCAAGCCTGGAGTTATCCTGCCGACCGGTAACACCAGCAAAGGGCTGTCCGACGGCCATGCCGGTTTTGCTGTAGCACTGCTTGGTACCGGAGAATTTGCCGAGGGTAAGCTCCTGCTCCATGCCAACGCCGGCTATGTAAGCCACAATTACAAGGATGTTGCTGTCAAAAACTTCTCCCATGGCGAGGTCTTCAACGTCTCTATCGCCTGTGAAGCTGAAATCGTTGAAGGTTTAAAGCTTGCGGCCGACACAGGAATCGCTACCAATACTGACAGGGCAAGTAATACCCTGCCTGTATACGCCCTTGTCGGTGCTAAATACGAATTCAACAAGCACCTTGAAGGATATGCCGGGATAAGGTTCGGCCTCAGCAAACCGGAGGCAGACTCAACAGCTCTTTTTGGCGCTGTTCTCAAATTCTAACTTCTATTTAAGGAGCATTCCCATGCATATGGCAGACGCACTACTATCACCTGCTGTCGGCGGTGCCATGCTGGCAGCGGCAGCAGGATCAATTGCCTACTGCTCCGCCAAGGTTCGCAAAGAGGTTGACGACCGCAAGGTACCGCTCATGGGGGTTCTCGGAGCGTTTCTCTTTGCCGCCCAGATGATCAACTTCACCATCCCCGCAACCGGCTCCAGCGGCCACCTTGGGGGCGGACTGCTTTTAACGATTCTCCTTGGCCCCTATGCCGCCTTTCTCACCATTGCCTCGGTTCTGGTGGTACAGGCGCTCTTTTTTGCCGACGGCGGCCTCTTGGCTCTTGGATGCAACATCATCAACCTCGGCATTTTCCCGGCATTCATTGCCTACCCCTTTATCTACAGACCAATCGCAGGGCTAAACCCCTCTACAGCCAGAACAGTAGCGGCATCGCTGGCTGCGGGAGTTGCAGGGCTACAGCTCGGCGCCTTCGCAGTTGTTCTTGAGACAACACTCTCCGGCATCTCCGCCCTCCCCTTTACAGCCTTTGTCTCCATGATGCAGCCGATTCATCTGGGGATCGGCATTGTTGAGGGGATTGTCACCGCTCTCATCGTCGGTTTTGTCCATAAAGCCAGACCGGACATCTTCACCAATAACGACCATAGCAGTGCTAGCATCATGAAAAGCATCATCCCGGGATTCCTTGCCCTCGCCCTTATCACCGGCGGCTTTGTCTCCTGGTTTGCATCACAGCAGCCTGACGGCCTTGAGTGGTCTATCAATAAGGTCACGGGCAAGGAGGAGCTTGCGGGCTCCAAAGACGGCATTCATGGCGCTCTTTCAGGAATTCAGGAGAAGCTGGCCTTCCTGCCTGACTACAATTTCAAGAAACCGGAAGTTAAAAACAGAGGTGAGCAGGAACCGCAAGCAAATGATGGGAAAAAGGGAGGGAACAGGCTGGGGACAAGTCTCTCCGGCATAGTCGGCGCCCTCATTACCCTTGGGCTCGCCGTTCTTGTCGGCCTAATCCTAAGGAAACGGCAGGAAAAAGCAGCCATGAAACCCCATGCCCATGAGCATGCCCACCCCCATGGACATGGCCATGAACACCCCCACAGACATGGCGACCAGATACATTCCCATGAGCATTTCCACGAGCATTCACATCCTCACCCCCATGTGCATGACCATTCAGCACCGCACCCGGAAGACCCGAACCCGCGCCACAGCCATGAGGTCAGGGTTGCCGAGCATAGCCACGACCACCCGGATCATGAGCATGAAAGTCATGAGCATAAACATTGAAATGTCATGAAGCGTTGTGTTTTCTGCACCAATATGATTTTATTGACGAGGCTCTGTCCCCTACTCTCTTTTTTCAGGAACCCTGATGTCTTCCATAGACGGTGCCATACTCGATTTCAAACGGCTTGACCTCCTGGCATTCGGTGACACGGCTCTCCACAGGCTGGATGCCAGAGCAAAGGTGATCGTCACAGCCCTCTTTGTCATGCTGGTCGTATCCCATGACAGATACCAGCTCGCCGCACTCTTCCCATTCGTTATCTTCCCGGTTGCCCTGATTGCCGCTGGCAACCTGCCCTTCACCTATATTGCAAGAAAGATTCTCCTCCTCTGCCCCTTTGTCATTGTTGTCGGTATCTTCAATCCACTCATAGACAGAGCGATTCTGCTGCACCTGGGCCCATTTGCAATCTCCGGTGGCTGGCTCTCATTTTTTTCCATCCTCACCCGTAGTATCCTCACTGTGGGGAGCGCCTTCACCCTCCTTGCCCTGACCGGCTTCCCCGCTGTCTGCCGGGCACTTGAGCAGCTCGGCATGCCACGCCCTTTTGCGATTCAACTCCTTTTCCTCTACCGCTACATCTTTGTTTTAACCGAAGAAGGTGGCAGAGCCGCAAGAGCCCGTCAATTGCGCTCCTGCGGGAAAAAGGGTATGGGAATAAGGAGTTTCGGCACACTGATCGGCAACCTGCTGCTGCGCACCTGGCAACGGGCAGAACGTGTGCATATAGCCATGCTTTCAAGGGGTTTTGACGGCAGGTTTCACTCGGGGCGAGAGACAAAATTCGGCAGAAACGAGCTGGTTTTTATCTGCGGCTGGTCGATATTCCTACTGCTGCTCAGGTTTGTGGATCTGAGCCAACTGATAGGTTCAATTTTTCTCGGGAGGCTCCCTTGAGTCATCATATTGTCGAGCTAAAAGAGCTTCATCACACCTACCCTGACGGCACTGTCGCCCTTGACGGCGTCTCCTTCACCATCACCCACGGCGAGTCCGTCGGCATTATCGGCGCAAACGGTGCCGGCAAATCAACCCTGCTGCTTCACCTGAACGGCTATCTGGCTCCAACGAGCGGAGAGATCGAGATAGGGCACACGCCAATCACCAAAGAGACACTACCAGAGATCAGACGAACTGTCGGCATGGTCTTTCAGGATCCTGACGATCAGCTTTTTATGCCGACCGTTTATGACGATGTTGCCTTTGGCCCCTTCAATCTCGGCCTTACACCGGCTGCAGTGGAAGAGCGGGTAACATCGGCCCTGGCAAAGGTGGAGGCAGGTCATCTTCGGGACAAGCCCCCCTACCACCTTTCCGGCGGGGAGAAGAAGCGGGTCGCCATTGCCACCGTGCTCTCCATGGAACCGAGTATCCTTGTCATGGATGAGCCGACTAACGGCCTCGACCCCCATGCAAGACGGCAGCTCATGGGGTTGATGAAGGATTTTCACCATACGAAGATATTTACCAGCCATGACCTCGATATGGTTATGGAGCTTTGCGACAGGGTTATAGTGCTTGGGCGGGGTAAGGTGAAGGCCGATGGAACGCCGCTGGAAATATTCTCCAATCAGCAGTTGCTTACAGAGTGCCGGCTGGAAAAGCCGCTTTCGATGCAGGGGTGCCCGGTTTGCGGCAAAAACTAAAAAAGCATTAAACCCTACCGCAAAGGACGCAAAGAATTCAACGACAAGAAGAACAAAAAGGTTTTCTGATTACAACTTTGCATTTTCTTGGTGATCTTTGCGGCTTTGCGGTTCAATTATTCGTTCTTGTTCATATCTCCGCAATATCCGCCCCGGCTATCTCCACATCGGGCCAGCTCTCGTAAATCCAGTCCTCAAGCCGCTCCAGAACCGACCTGGCAATAACCTTATCAGAACTGACTGTCACAAAACCAAGCACCGCCACTTGGGTGTTATCCTGTCTGTCGATCTCTGCACAGGCAATATTGAAGCGGTTTCGCGCCCTCCCCTGGATGCTCTTGATAATGCCGCGTTTCTCCTTCAGGCTGAAGGTAGGCAAAGAGAGGTGCAGCTCAAGGCAGTAGATGTACACGTATCAGATCTCTTCAATGGTAAAGAGCATAAATGCCATTGATGGACGTTTCTGTGACTCACGCATGGCAAAATGAATGCCATCAAAGCTCCACCCTTTTGCACTCCACTCGTTCAGTGTCTCCTCAATCATATCTTCAGAAACAGTCGAAAGTTCGACTACTTTATATTTCAGCATTTTATGGTTCTCCAAAAAGTTTTGCCGGATATTATCATACAAAAATCATCTTTAGCACCCTTGATTTCTAAGCCCGCCCTAACTATATTTTAATCAGGCAGTCAAACAGATCATGGAGGTGTATGAATATGGCAATCGTCAAGTACAATCCATTCAGGGAACTGAGAACAATGCAGGATCAGATGAACAGAATGCTGGATATGGCATGGAACCGCGAATTCGGCGAGGAGTTGAAAGAGGGGGTATGGCAGCCGCCGGTTGATATCTACGAGGATGAAACATCTGTGGTTATAAAGGCAGAAATTCCTGATGTGGATCAAAAAGATATTGACATCAAAATCGAAAACAACACTCTGACAATCCGGGGAGAGAGAAAACATACATCGGAAGTCAAAAAAGAGAACTACCACCGTGTCGAACGCTATTTCGGCCAGTTCCAGAGAAGCTTTTCCCTGCCGCAGAGTATCGATCAGGAACAGGTTCAGGCAGCTTGCGACAAGGGGATTTTGACGATTACACTACCAAAAAAGGAAGAGACAAAGCCTAAGCAGATTTCAGTAAAAGTCAAATAACATCGCTAAGAGTATCTTTGTAGAATCAGGGGCAGCCTTAAACAGGCTGTCCTTTTTTATTTTCAGACTACTTGCTGAAAAAGCGACCGAACATCCCCGGAAACATCATATCAAAAGTCATCAGCATAGTTAACAGAACCATAACAACCACCGTAAACCAGGAGATTGCATTGAAAAAAGGGCCGTTCACAAATTTCCCCATCAGTCTCTTATTATTGATGAGAATCAGCATGAAGATGAGAACAAAGGGGAGTACCGCTCCATTGACAACCTGAGAGATGTACATGATTGTGATCAATGGAGCATTGGGGACAAGGATAATCAGGGCACTTATGACGATAATGATGGTGAACAGCCAGAAGAACTGTGGTGCATTACGGAAATCCTTGTCTACACCCGACTCCCACCCCATCCCCTCGCAGATGTAAAACGCGGTTGACAGGGGAAGAATGCAGGCTCCAAAAAGTGACGCATTGAAAAGACCGAAGGCGAACAGGGTAGAGGCATGCTGTCCGACCAGCGGTTTCAGCGCCATAGCTGCATCAGCAGCAGTCTCGATCTTGAGCCCCTGAACATGGATAGTTGAAGCACAAGCCACCATCATGAAAAAAGCCACTACAATAGCCAGAACACAGCCGATAATAACATCGAGACGGGTAAAGCCGTACTGTTCGGCAGTGATCCCCTTCTCCACCACGGCTGACTGCTGGTAGAACTGCATCCAGGGGGCGATGGTTGTTCCAATAATACCAATAAGGGTCATTATGTAGGCACTGTCACTCTTGAAGGTGGGTGTTACGGTCGCCTTGAGTACTTCTCCCCACTTCGGCCCGGCCATGAAGGCAGCCAGAGGATAGGCCAGGTAGACAAGACAGGCCACCAGAAAGACTTTTTCAACTGTTTTATATGACCCCTTGACGATCAGTAGCCAGACCATGATTGCTGCAACCGGAACAGAAATATATTTGCTGACGCCGAAGATTTCAAGACTGGCGGCTATACCGGCGAATTCGGAAATCGAATTACCCATGTTGGTAAGGAAAAGGGCAATCATTACATAAAATGTTACTTTGACCCCAAAGGACTCCCGTATCAGGTCGGCGAGCCCCTTGCCGGTTACAGCCCCCATGCGGGCACACATCTCCTGCACAACCACGAGGGCAATTGTGGTCGGAATCATCATCCAGAGGATTGCATTTCCGTAATTGGCTGCAGCAAGAGAGTAAGTTGTGATACCGCCTGCATCGTTATCTACATTGGCGGTGATGATCCCTGGGCCAAGGATCGCCAGAAAAAGCATGATATTTTTAGAGCTGAATTTTCTAAATGGCTTCAATAATCTGTTAAACATTTAACAACCTTTGCTGTGACTGATTTTCTATATGAAAGACGGATGAATACTAGCTGTGACGCTTGCGCTTCAGGGCATAAGGGATGAAAAGCTCAATAATATCGTCAATAGTTATGATGCCAAGCATAGCACCATCCTCATCAAGAACAGGGACTGAAACCAGATTATATTTGGCGATAATTTCAAGGACATCCTCCGGTTCGGCATCTACCGTAACCGACTTTAAATTATCCTCCATTACCTCGGTAACTATGGTTTCAGGAGGGGCTACCAGCAGTTCTCTGAGGCTGACAACTCCGAGCAGAAGCTCTTTTTCATCGAGAACATAGACATAGTTGATCATCTCGACTTCGGATGCATTGCTTCTGAGCAGATCAAACGCAGCCCCAACCGTAGTATCCGGTAGTATGCTGAGAAATGAGTTGTTCATCAGACCGCCGGCTGTATCATCCTCATGCTCCATCAACTCCTGGATCTCTTCAGCTTCCTCGGCAGGCATGAGATCAAGCAGCTCCTTGGCCTTCTCCTCAGAGAGGTCGCCGAGAACATCGGCAGCCTCATCAGGCTCCATCTCTTCAAGGATGTCAGAGGCAAGTTCGCTGTCCATTTCGGAGATAACCCGGCTACGAAGCTCAGGGTCAAGCTCATGTATAGCCTCACCGGCAGTCTCGGTATCAAGGGATGTAAGAACTGTCTTGATATGCTGATGGGAAATATTCGATATGATCGAAGCCAGATCAGCAGGATGCATCTCGGCAAGCTGATCCTGCGCCATTGTCAGTGTTAGTCTGGACAAATTCTGCTCAAGGGGTTGAACAAACTCCCAGCTTATCTCCTGACGCGGGATCTCTCTTTTGAGCATGGAAGCAATCTTGCTCCCGACCCGCTCATAACCAAGACGCCTGAGCAACCCGCCAAGACCGATATCAACCGACAGAATACAGAGAAACCCCTTGTAGCTGCCAAGTTTTATATCATTAACACGAACAACTTTTGCTCCATCAACATCGACTATCTGCTTGTCAAGGATGTCTCGCTTGAGAAGTATTTCGGCATCACTTGCATCATAATGTTCAAAATCAACGGCTTTTCCCTTAACTGAAACTACGTAGCGGTTAAAAAGTGTAATTGAGCTCCATGGTATTATGACATGCAGAGAACGCTTCTTGACTATGAGGTGTGAAACCTGAGGGAACCCCTCTCCTGGCACCATGACGATATCAGATAATGAGCCTATTTTATGGCCATGTTCATTGATTACCATCTTACCCATGACTCTGCTCAGGTAGACTTCATTAAGTTCCTCGGTCATACAGCGCCTGCCTTTGTAAAATTGGTACATACTTAGTAAATCTGCTGATTTAAGCCACTATTAAAAAAGTTAGACTACAGGGATACTCCCATTTTTTCAAGCACCTTTAAACCACTTCCGCCAAATAAAAGACCAATTAAACTCAAGCCCGCCAAATAACACAATTACCAACTGATCGCAGCTTCATTAATCACATTTTTTTTAACGCCCCACTTCATTAACTAATACTATAAAAAAATAATGATGCAGAATAAATTAAACAAAGACAATGCAAGTGCGGCGCGGTCACATTAATAGCACATAATCGCAATTACCTCATTGTGACATATTAAGCACTTCTGATTTAACGGTATGATCTTTGCGAAAAGCGTGCTGAACCCGATTCCGCTTTTTGACTTTATTTGATATTTCGAGCATTTACCAACATGGTGCAACCAAAATTGGATAGCAGTAACCACAAAAAAGGAGAAAATTTATGGAGAAGATGTTCTGGTTCAAGCTAAAAAGAATCTTTCAACACTTCAGGATTGGCATTACGCTTCTTGTCTGCCTTGCAGCTATGGCATTCACGACGCATGAGGCTTCAGCATCGGTTGACTTTGTCAACCAGTGGCCAGTAACACCGGCTATTGTCAGCAACAGTTCTGCCAGCCCTGCATCTGGCATCTACAAAATCGGCGCGGGAGTCAATCGACTGTTAGTTGTTGCCGTTGCGACTGAGTACTCGTCAGCACAGTCGCCAACCATCACGGTTACATACGGTGGGCAGACAATAAACACAGTTAACAGCGGGATTATTGTCAACAACACAACCGGCAACAACAAGATCTGGATCGGCTACCTGAACGAGGCCGGCATCGTTGCCGCAGGCAGCAACAAGACCCTTACCGTGGCCCCATCCACCAACACCAACCTTGTGAGCATTTACGCCACAGCCGCTGTATTCAACGGGGTCGACCAGACCACACCGATCAGCAACTCCGGTTCCCTTGGCACCACCGTCAATGCTACAACCATCGGCCCTGTTGCATTCACTGCCGGCAATACCAACACTAAAGCAGGCAACACCGGCATGAGTATCTACTTTGTCAACTGGAACAACAACTCTGGCGAAACCACCGCATCGACCGGCTACACTGGACTGAGGAACTACGTCGGCACCAACATGGCACTTTCCGGTGCCTACAAGGTGGTTTCAAGCGCCAGCGCAGAATCGGTCACATCAACAACCACTGCCACGAATATCGGCGCACTGGCCGGTTTTGGGATCAACCCGGTAACAAATGCCGGGACTAACTACAATAAAATTACTACCTGCGGTGACTGCCACGGCAATCCGCCTGAAGACGGCACTGCCCGAAATGTTCCACCGGGACTTTTTGTCGGGTCACACGAAAAGCATACTGGCGGCGACGACCTGCAGTACGGCATGGCCTGTACGGCCTGCCATAGCAACAACACAACCCTAAACCATGCTAATGGCAGAATCAAGGTAGCTGGGTCCAATCTGCCAAATACCGCCTATACAAATACCAGTTCCATTGCCGTCAGAAACACCTTTACCTTAGGTTACTGCAATAATATCTATTGCCACAGCACCGGTCGCAGCACGCCACAATACACAAATCCGCAATGGGGCAGCGCAACGGGTAACTGTCTGGCCTGCCACGCCGGCCGCAACAGCGGCGGCACCATGGTTACCAGCAATTCCGGGTTCAAGCTCTCCACAACCCATATGCAACATATGCAAGCACCATATACAGCAACCAACATCAACTGCAACATCTGCCACTCAAAAACAGTCACTGACCATCAAACACTGAAGAGCTACACCGGCATTACCTACCATGCCAACGGCACACCGGATGTCAAGTTCACAAACATTGCCTACGCCTCATACACCTCCTACAAGGCGAACAAGACATGTACAAATGTTTCATGTCACGGGGGCAAGACCAAGAGCGCCTGGAGCGCCACTTCGATCAACAAAGATAACACCTGCCTCCACTGCCACGGTTACGGTGCAGGCACAGGTACAGCTCTCCGTGCAGACAAATACAACGCCGCACCGGGCTGGATCACAGGTGGCAATACCGGTATCAGCACTGACGGCAACATTGTTAGCACCGACCCGAGGGTTGGAGGTCACTTCAAGCACCTCTCGTCAGTTTCCACTAAGAAGATGAAGTGTAACGAGTGCCACCTTGTCCCCTCAAACCCTTATGACGCCGGACACACCGATTCACCTCGCTACTCATCGAACACCATTGTCTTTACTCAGGCATCCACAGCCAACAAGAACACCACCTCGCCGGCTTATACCGTTGGCGGCCCAAGCACAGCTGCAACCTGCACAACAACTTACTGCCACGGCTCCAAAATGCCGAAAGGCGACACCAGTGGTTCCAACAGGAGTCCGCAGTGGACTCAAACACTGAACTGCGGCAGCTGCCACGGTAACCCGCCGACTTTCGGCAGTTCATCCTCAGCACACGTAGGTTCAGTCGCCACCACCTCCTGTATCGGCTGTCACAAGACAGTAACCGATGCAACCGGCAAGATAATCAACAAGGCTCTGCACCTTGACGGCCTAGTAAGCGTTCTCGTTGACACCTCAGTAACCGGCGCCTGTAACAAGTGTCACGGCAATCCACCGCAGACACTTACTTATGGTCGCTACTCCGGTCTGGTAAAACCTGCAACTCTTATCATGGGATCAACACCTGCCGGCGCAGGCGCTCACTTGAAGCACCAGAACAACGGCATGACATGTAACACCTGCCATAACAGCTTCAGTGCCGCAACCCACCCGGACAACAAACTGCAGATCTTCTTCCGGATCAGCTCCAACACCCATACCGGCTGGAATACAACTTCTCCGCGTGCCCCTTACGGCACATACTCCGGCAATAGCAGCGGCAATGCTCCGGTTGACACCAGCGTAGCCACCACACTGGTTCGGGGAACAGCTGGCGGTCTCAACTCCTGTAACGTCTACTGTCACGGTGCATGGAACGGCAGCAGCAAGACCAGTAACCCTCGCTGGACAGGCACAGCTACTTGCGGCTCCTGCCATGGCGCAACTGTAGCAGCTCCACCACAGGTCGGCACACACGCTCGTCACGCCGGCTACTCATCATCGGTAACAGCACGTCAAGGCTACTCATTCAGCTGCAACAAATGCCACCCGAACCGCGGCACTAATGACCATGTCAAGGGTGCTGTACATGTACGTTTCTCCACAGCAGTTCTCGGCACCAGCGCATCCTATATCCTGCCCGGCGCCTCCCTGTCCACACCGGCCGGATCAAGGCTTTACCTGACCAACAAACTGGCCGGCACACTGCCTGACGGTTCATGCTCCAACATCTCCTGCCACAGCAACGGCCGCGGCGCAAACATGGGTACTTTCCGTAACGCAACGACACTTCCATGGGGAACCACCACAAGAAACTGCCTCTCCTGTCATGGCGGTCGAACCGCCGGAACCGGGGCACCTGCGAGAAGCAGCAAAGGGTTCACCCTGTCCACAACCCACTACCAGCACCTGAAATACCCGGCAGCCAACATCAACTGCGTGACCTGTCACTCGAAAACATCTTCAACAACCGATCCGCTCGCCCTGAAGAACTTCACCGGCGTCAAGCGCCATGCTAACGGCGTCCGTGACGTAACTTTCGCCAGCACGCTGCCATACGGCACCTACACATCCTACAAGTCACCAGAGTCCGGCTCTACCGGCACCTCCAAGACCTGTAGCAACGTTTCCTGCCACGGTGGCAAGACACGTAATCCATGGTCTGCTACAACAACCAATAATGACAACACCTGTCTACATTGCCACGGTTTAGGAACCGGACTTGGCACAGCACTTCGTGCCGACAAGTACAATGCAGCACCGGGCTGGAACGGCGGTATCAGCACCGATGGCAACAACGTCGCAACCGATATCCGCGTTGGTGCCCATTTCAAACACCTGTCTTCCATCTACGTCAAGAAGATAAAGTGTAACGAATGCCACGCCGTGCCTACTACTCCGTTTGAAGGCACCCACATGGCAACACAGCGTTACAACTCCCAGACACTGGCCTTTGGGCAGGCTTCAACTGCCACAAAGAACACCACTACACCGACATTCACAGCCGGAACCGCTGTAGCTCCGGCATCCTGCACCACCTACTGCCACGGCACCAACCTGAAAAACGGTGACTCAACTGTTGGCACCGTAAGAACTCCGACATGGAACCAGGATCTCACAACCGGTGGCAACTGCGGCAAGTGTCACGGCAACCCGCCAAACAGCGTCTCCGGCTCACATGCCAGTGCTACACCTACTACCGGTTGCGGCGGATGTCACAGCATGGTTGTCAACGGATCCGGCACCATTATTAACAAAAATCTGCATATGAACGGGATTGTAGAATTTGTTTCATCCTGTAACGCATGTCACAGCTACTTGCCTACAGACACATGGACTTCAAGCTACGCTGTTGAAGGGGCAAGTTTCAACGCACACAGCAAACATATCAACTACCTGCTTGCCAGAAATACCGGAGTGTCACTTAACAAGGATACTGACACCTTTGGTGGTGCCACTTTCCAGGTCATCTGCGGTGTCTGCCACACATGGGATCCGGCACAGCACAGCACCGGCGGCGGCGGTTCCCGTCTGATAAACTTCGGTACCAACTCAACATCACGTCAGTACGGAGCCAGCCATCCGAAGTACAATGGGACAAGTGGACAGTCATCTTCAGTTAGTCCGAAGTCCTGCTCCAACATCGACTGTCACTACAGAACATCTCCGGTCTGGTCGACTTACTAAACTATATTCCGGATTATTGCCGGAAAATAATTACCTGAAATTTGCGGCTCCGGTCTTTATAGATCGGAGCCGTTTTTTTGACTTTTTGATTTCTATTACATCCCCCTATCGTGTATTATGATAAAGATTAAAGTTATCAACAGCGAAGGTAAAATGACCATCAAACGAATCATATTATCCGCACTCTCTCTGCTCCTTATCCCTTTATATAATGCAGAAGCAGCAGTAATAACTTCCGACACTATCTGGCAGAAGGAGGTCTCAGTAACTGAAGACACCCTTGTCCCACAAGGGGTTACACTGACCATAAAACCCGGAACAATAATAAAAATATCCCCGGCTGAAAGCACAAAAACTGACCCAGAATTCATCTCCCCGCTAACTGAGATAACCGTACGCGGCAGGATCACCATTGAAGGGACAAAGGACGAACCAGTAACCTTCATTTCTGCCGAGGCCGGCAGGGAGAACGAGTGGGCAGGGATAATTATTGATGGTGGCGAAGCTGCTATCAGAAACTGCACCATTAGCGGCGCAGAGTCGGCACTCTATCTGATTAATGCCACTGTAGCAGCAAATAGCTTGACAATAAGCGGTAACAGGTACGGCATAACCTCCGCCGGCAAAAGGGCAAACCTTATAATCAGAGACAGCAGTATAAGCGGCAATGACTACGGCCTGGTCCTGATCTCTGACATCGAACCCGACCTGAAAGGCACTTCAATAAATGGGAACAGAAAAAAGGATTTCTGGAAAGAGGATCTCCCCCATTCTCCTGAGCCCCCTAAGAGCCTGGCATCATCGTCCGCAACCACCATGACGGCCCGTGTATACACTGATGAAGCCTTGGTGGGAGACACAGTCTGGCGGGGAAGAGTCCGTGTTGACGGGAACCTGAGAATTCCTGAAGGAAGCAGGCTGCTTATAACGCCTGGCACAGTTGTCGAATTTTCCAGAAAGGATACCAATGGCGACGGAATCGGTGAAAACGGCATCCTCATACAGGGAGCCATGGTAGCAAAAGGGACAAAAGAAAACCCGATAATATTCCGCTCCTCCGAGCTTATCAGAAAGATGGGTGACTGGGATTCTGTAAACCTTATGAACAGTGATAAAGCGGAAAACCTCATCGAAAACTGCATCTTCGAGGATGCTTATCGCGGCCTGCACTTTCATTACTCTACAGTTAAGGTTACCGGTTCCTACTTTGCCAACAGCTTCCGTGGCGTCCAGTTCCAGGAGTCAACTGTAGAGATTTCTGACTCATCTTTTATTGGTAACAAAAGCGCAATACAGGGCAGGGATTCTCTTGTAAAGTTCCATGGCAACCGGCTTTACAACAACCATCAGGGGGTAAATTTCTTCAGAAACAACCTTTTGTTTACCAACAATCTTATTTCCGGAAGCCTCAAGGAAGGGGTACGGATCAGAGAAGGAAATGCAACTGTCCGTAGAAACATGGTAACTGCCAATCGCCAGGGGATGATGCTTGCTGACATTTTCTACGGCTCAATCAGCGAAAACATCATTGCCAACAGCAGTGAAGCTGGCCTTGCACTACGGAATGTCGACAACATTGAAGTAAGCGGCAACTATTTCGGCAGAAATGGCTCAAACGGCCTTAATTTGCAGGATGTCAGAGCCGAAATCAAAGGGAATCTTTTTACATTCAATACTGAAAGAGGTATAGGCATCACCTCTTTTTCAGGGGTTATAAGCAGCAACAACTTTGCCGAAAACGGTCTTTATGCAATAGACCTAGAGTCGCCGGACGACATAGCGGCTGACAACAACTGGTGGGGAGGCAATTTACCGGAAAATGTTGTTTTCGACAGGCGAAAAGATCCGGCGCGTGGCCTTGTAAAGAGCGACAGCACAGCACCCTCTGCACATACCTTCAAATGGCCGCTTGACGTGCTTTCAGGCAACATTACGCTTGCCGGAGATATTCTCTTCAGCGGGCAGATGGCAGTTCCGGTTGAGTCTGCGTTGACGATCTCCCCCGGAACTAAAGTAGTGCTTGCGGAGTCGTCCGGACTCTCTGTAAGAGGCCGAATAAATTCAAACGGAACTGCAGCAAAACCTGTAACCTTCACATCACTTTCGATAAAAAGCCCAGGGGCATGGGATGAAATTGTCCTTGAACAGGCACTTGACAGCACTTTTGCCTATACTGTCATTGAGTACGGCACTTGGGGCATTCATGGACACTTCACCAACCTGCTGCTGGATCATGTACTGATTCGACACAACAATGGCGGAATGAGATTCCGTAGCGGTCCTGTGATCGTAAGACAGTCCGTTTTCAGTGATAACGGGATTGGAATTCGCTCCTACATCGGAAACGGTAAAATAGAAGAGAACATAATAACCGGAAATGAAATCGGGGTTTTTGTCCGCGAAAGAGGAAGCGGCCTTGTCTTGAAGCGGAACAATATCTTTGCAAACAGTGATTACAATATCCGCTCCGGGGATTTCAACAGTGAGGATATTCCGGCAACGGGCAACTGGTGGGGCACCAAGGATCCGGCACAAACTATTTACGATGGAAGAGTTGAGGAAGGTGTCGGCAAGGTGATATTTGACCCGATCCTACTTGAACCGGTGAATCTTGAAAAGGCTGGTGTTAAATGAGACTCGCCGCCATCATCCTAATAGCTGTCATAATGCTGCCGTTTGCAGCTAACGGTGCAGAAGATAACATCACTCTGCAAGGGAAAGTTGCCACACTGTCAGGTGAGCCCGTAGCAAATGCTGAAATTTATATCTATTCGACAAAAAACAGCAGACGCCCTGCTGATTTCATCTCTCCCAAAACAGGGGACAGCGGGGTCTATCGGCTGATACTGCCAAAAGCATCATACTGGGCCGTAGCACGAGTCAAAAAGGGTGAACGTTTCGGCCCTTTGCAGCCAGGTGACAGGCATTCAGGAGAACCGATCAAAATAGAACCCGATGCAGAGTCAACCATAAGTCAGGATTTCAGTGTCGCTGACATGCAGGAGCTTGCACAAAGCCGTTTAAAAGGGCGTGAAGAGCTTGTTGAAATATCCGGCATTCTCTCAAGAAGTAGCAAACCATTGGCCGGTTACTATGTTTTTGCAAAAGCCGATCGGATAATCGTTACAAATCCGGACTATTTTTCTGCATGGACAGACGCTTCAGGCAGATACAATATCAAACTGCCTCCGGGGAGATACTTCCTGGGGGCAGCAGCACTTTTCCCACCCCAGGGGAAAAGCACGGAACTAAGAGAAGTTGAACTGCTGGCGGGGAAATTACCGGTTGCAATTAATTTGCAATTGCCGGTAGAATGACACATTAAAATACCGTCTATAAACATTCGGAGAAACAACAATGTCGAGAGTTTTCTGGGCACTAATTCTTGTTGTATCAGCACTGTACATATCTTCACCAATCAACGCCTGCGTCGGCAAGACGCTTCATATTGGCATTCTTGACAATCCGAACGAGCAGATGCTTGCAGAGATGACTTCCCAACTGATAACAGCACGTACCGGTACAACTGTAAAAATTGAAACATACAAAGGCCAAAAAGAGATGTACAGTGCCGTAAAACAGGGGCAACTCGGCATGGTCATAGAGAGTACAGACCGTGCGCTGGAGATGATCGGCAAACCAAAAGAGTCTGGCAAGGCCGGTTTTGAATCAGCTAAAGCAGAGTACAAAAAGAGCCTTAACCTCATCTGGCTTGAGCCATACGGAGCAGTTCAGGGCGGCAGTTCTTCACAATTACTGGCACCTGTGATTGCAAACGAAACTCTCAGCTCACTTCCTGCTCTCCCGAAACTTCTGCAAAAGCTGTCAGGGATTACAACTGATTCCGGTTACAACAGAATAATGAAATCGAAAAATGACGAAAAGCCCAAGAAACTGGCAAAAGATTTCCTGAAATCAAAGAAACTGATTTAAAAGGCGAAAACCAAAACCTGATGTTACCTTCCGGCAGAAAAGTCATAGAGTGGCTCTCATCAACACAGCTCTCAATAATTCTATTCGGACTCCTCGCTTCTGCTGCAATCCCCGGCACGCTATTGAAGTCACAACGGGAGTATTACAGCCACCCTTTTTTCCAGCTGCTCATAATTATTTTTGCTCTTCACCTTGCTCTTTGCACATTTAAGCGGTTTAAATTACTTGCTAAATCAACGCTTGTTGTTCATTCGGGGGTCCTGATCACACTGGCAGGAGCCGTTATGACCGGAACGGGATACGTTGCAACTATTAACATCTATGAAGGGGAGAGTTCGAAAACTGTTTACCGATGGGATTTGAAGCAGGACACCCCTTTTAGCCATGAAATAAGAGTCAAGAAGATCAACAAGGAGTTTCACCCTGTTTCACTACAAATAGGGATTATGAAACTTGATAAAAAGCATGATTTAAAGACGTTAAAATCCGGTGATTCCTTTATGCTGGAAGCTTATTCCGTAAAAGTTGACAGCTTTGACCCCTGGAAAGAGGTAGCCTCCTTTACGATCTCAAAAGGAGCTGAAGTTATTGGGAATACCGACACATCAGGAGTTTCAAATCTTGCTCCAGACTTCCCTTTTTCATTTAAGCTCGTCGCATTCAAGGATGCTGTTATTAAAAGATTTTGGGTTGATTTAGAACTGCTTGAAAATGGACACATGATTCAGAGCGGAGTAACTGAAATTAACGCCCCTTTCAGCTGGAGAGGCCTTGACATTTTTAATACTTCGATAAGTCTTGACCCAGAAAAACGCCCGTACGCCGGCATACAAATAGTCCGCGATCCCGGGAAATACGTAGTCTACACAGGCATGTTCATTCTGTCCGTCGGTACAATTGCAGCATGGTATCGCAGATTTAAAAGGTAGCTATTTTGTCAACAGAATCAGATAAATCAAAAAAATCCGACTCCTGCCAGGTCCACGGCAGCCATGCCAGAAAAGCCAATTTTACTCTATTTGCAATGGTATTTGCCGGTTTTGCTCTGATTATCTGGCACGTATGGACATACGGACCTTCCGGTCACCCCCATGAAGCAACCTCCGCTACCGGATCTTTTTTAACAATGCTCGGTTCAGAGCTATGGAATCTGCTTGTTGACAAACATGGCATAATTGCAGAACTTTGGGACATCCTTCCATACTTTATAATTGGTATTCTTCTTGCCGGTTATATCCGCACTTACAAAATTGCTCTTAAGCTTCAACTCACCTTAAAAAAATACGGCGTCATGAGTATTTTCATCGCCTCATTCATCGGGATCATAACCCCGCTATGTGCCTGCGGAACACTGACAACTGCCATAAGCCTGCTATTTGCAGGCATTCCACTTGCACCTGTAATGTCACTCATGGTGACATCTTCCCTCATGAGCCCATCGACCTACCTGCTGACACTGAATGATCTTGGCCCTGAATGGACAGTAGTACGGACTCTGGCGGCTCTTCTAATGGGAATTTTTGCCGGAGCAGTGACTCATTATTTTAAACGATGGGGAATCGAAACAAAGAAAGTGTTCATAGACGGTGCAATTGTCCGTGGAGATTTTCATGATGAAGATTATCCTGATGAGAGACTCCGCTGTGGCTGCAAGCAGAAATTCGGCAACAGGGTTGCTCTCAAAACAAACAACAAATTCCTCATATTCCTTGCAAAATCATCGGAAATGATCTCGATGGTCGGCAAATATGTACTTGTTGGAGTTATTATCGGCGCAATAGTCGAAAGATATATTCCCAGTGAATGGATCTATTACTTTTTCGGCAGAAAAGACCCACTTAATGTGCTCTGGATAACCCTTGCATCAGTGCCTATGTTCCTACATCAGATAAGCGCCTCCAGCATACTCTTTCACATAAAGAGTTCCCTGAATGGAACCATTGACAGCGGTGCTGCCCTGGCGTTCATGATCGGTGGACCGGTTACAGCAATGCCCACTCTGGTTATGTTCTGGACAATCTTCAAGAAAAGAGTTTTTGTTCTTTATCTCTCAATCTGCATCGTCGGCACTCTGTTAATAACCTACAGCCTCCAAGCTCTGTTTTTTTTGCCGGGCATAGATACCGGAAACTCTCTTCTGAAAGGTATTAACACGCTATCGGGCGGGAAATCGGCAATTATTAGAAAGAGTGGCGAAAACATCAGGATTGTTATGGATCCGGCAGGTAAACCGATTGTTGCAACATATTCAAACATGCTTGGTAAGGAGGGTGGTGTTGTCTTCGATGCCGGAAGATTAAGATTCATGGCTGCCAGTAAATCTGAGCGGGACAATGATCGCTATATCAATAACATTGCCGAATGGCTCGAACAGAGTTCAAACAGTATCAGTAAAGAAAATATTATTCTCTATGACCTCTCAGACAGCGCGGAAAACAAGCTGGCACCCATACTACAGGGGAAGAGCCTAACCGGAATTGACTTTAAATCTACAAATCGCAAAGAGACTCCCAATATCTCTGCTCAATTATTGAATTCGCAGAGTCAGTTATGGCTTTTTTTCGCTGAGGGAAAAGCTCTGACCGAATCTGAACTGAAAGAGATTATTTCATTTAGCCAAAGAGGTGGATCACTTCTAATAGTCTCAGGAGACAATCCTGATTTCAATGCAATCAATCGTATTGCAACAAATTTTGGTCTCACCTTTTACGGAAGCGCTGATTCTGGGAGTAAAATACCTGTTGCAGTTGCAGCGCCCATGTTCTACCGTGCAGCAGAAATGATCGGAAAGTTTCTAAAACTCACCCACAAGGCTTAATACAAAAAAAGGAGAGACTCATGAAGACAACCATTCTTGACCTTGCTAAACTCAAAAAATTCAACGATGACAAGCGCTCTCTTGAGGAGATCTGGTCAGATGACCATGCAAAAATCAGCCTCCTCTGCCTGAAGCCTGGGCAACATGTACACACCCACACACATCATGGAAACCATATATGGACTGTTGTTGAAGGTGAAGGTGTTTTTACCAGCGGTGGCAAATCACAAACCATTACTGTCGGCCAGATTGTCATCGTCCCTGCGTTTGAAGATCACGGTATCAGCAACGAAGGCTCTGCAAATCTGGTTATTTCATCAATGACCGTAGCCGGAGACTAGTGTGAAACGAATACAGAGAAATCCGGACATCCTCTGGCGGGAAGAAGATGACGCTGTCGAAGAGGCCAATAGTCTGTTGGAGAGCGGTGGTGCTGCTGATGAAATAGGCACAGCAATACTCTTCTCTGACGGAACCATGGTAACTCTCAATATCCTTGGCACAGAAATCTGGAAGCGCTGTGAAGGCATGACCGTAGATGAGATCATTGCAGAGCTTCTTCAGGAATTCGATGTTGAAGAACCTGTTCTTCGCAGCGATGTTGCTGCATTTCTGAATGAACTTGAAGAGAAAAGGTATATCAAATATGTCTGAAATCGTTCTTAAAGCACCACTCACCATAAACTGGGCACTCAACAACAGCTGCAACTTCAGCTGTCGTCACTGTTACAGCCGGGTTGATACCGGTGATGAACTCAGTAGCGAAACACTGAAAGAGTGTATGACTAAATGCGCCAAGGCTGGGGTTATGGCGGTAAACTTTGGTGGCGGTGAGCCGCTGTTAAGGGCCGACATTCTTGATATTTGCCGACATGCTGCTGATGCAGGCTTCAGGGTCTCGATGAACAGTAATGGCTATCTTATAGATGCAGCTAAAGCCATTGCTCTGAAAGAAGCCGGCTTTGCAAAAATAGGGATAAGCATTGACAGCCACCAGGCAGAAGTTCACGACAACTTCAGGGGTATGCCTGGAAGCCATGTAAAAGCGCTTGCAGCACTGGATCACCTTAAAGAGGCAGGCATTCGTACATCCATTTCAACCGTCATCTGCACATTCAACTTCAACACTATTGATGATTTGATTGCCATGGCCAGAAAGCACGGTGCTTCGCAGCTGAACTTCCATAATTTTAAATGCTCCGGCCTCGGCATGTCCAACAAGGATGAGCTTGATCTTTCGCCTGAACAGTGGAAGAACTTCTATAAGGAAGCGATGAAACGGAAAGTGGAGTGCACTGACATCGACATTTCTCTTGACGACCCGATCATCGCATCTCTTGGCATGCGTGACGAAACCGCCATGGTAAAAGGGAGCGTCTGTGGCAAGTTATCGCTAAATATCAAGTCAAACGGAGATATGACTCCATGCGGATTTATCCCGTCAATTATCGGTAATATCGTTACAGATGATCTGAAAACCGTCTGGAGAAACTCTCAGGTTCTCGATAAGTTGAGAAATAAGACAGCAAAAGGGAAATGCGCCTCATGCAGTGACTATGCAGACTGCCTTGGAGGATGCTCTGCAAGGGCACTGGCAATGACAGGTGACTTTAACAACCCTGATCCGCACTGCTGGGTAGAATGAGCCTTCCGGAGCTTTCTACACCTATAAGAATATACTGGGATATTACTCCTGTTCCGCTAGTTCACGCAGATCACCTAAAGATTGCGGAATATATAATTGCCCTGAAAATCCTCAATCTGGATATTGCAGTAACGGGTGAATCAATTCCCGACTCGTGCTTTACCATCATCAAAAAATGCTCTGAAGCGCGAATCGGAATTACGCTGACAGTATCAGCAGCTTTTTTCACCAAACTCCTTGCAGAAAGCCTTTCTACTGCTCCCCCTAAAGAGCTGTTACTCGAAATAACCTCTATTGAAGAGATATTCTCTCTCGATTATACTCACCCTGCTGTCTCGGGTTTTTCATTTCCAATTAACGAGAACAACTGGAAGCAGATTCCTGATCTTATCCACTTTGTTTCTGAAAAAGGGATAAAGCGCCTGGTATTCCCCATGCAGCGGCTTTATTCAGGTGAACACCCATTTCACCTACCTGCACAAGGTATTGTGTCTATTTCCGACGCATTATCTTCATTATCTCCCGCCCCCTTGCTTCAGATAACGGCTCATGACCCTTTTGTCTGGCGTGCAATTTTCCCAAACACCCCTTTTCCAAATGGACGATGTCAGGCTGCCAACACCATGCTATACATCGACCCCAAAGGAGTTGTCTATCCCTGCCCTGTAATGCCTGTTCCTATCGGCGACCTTCAGATAACGACTCTTAAGGAAATAGCCAAAGGAGTTATTAAAAGGGAACTTCGCGCAAAGCTTCTTAAACTCCCGGCAGATTGTATCGGCTGTGAAATGGCTGAAAGCTGTAAAGGTGGCTGCAGAGGACGTGGAGAAATAATTTCAGGCTCTTGGGACGGGATTGACCCGGCCTGTAAATAAGTAACTACCCACCTTCAGGAAGATACTCCAGCGACCCTTTCCGTATATTGATAAAAAACAGCTCAGGAAGGCTGAAAAGTATCCCTTTTGCTCCGAGATAAACTCTTTTTGATCCTTCGAAAGGCAATGTTATCACTCCAACCAGAGTCTCCCCCACCCCGGCCATAAGGTTGAAAATTCCGAACAGAGGACGAAACAGAACTGTATCATCGGTGAAAAAGATAAACGGTGAGTCATTAGGAGAGCGGCTATAGATGGTCGATGTTATTGTATTTGATTCGCGGAGGAAAACAGTGAGAGATGACTCCCGCTGTTTCATCTCGGCCAATCTCTCTGAACGATATGAACGCTTGACTCTCTTTTCAGTCACAGAGTAACAAGCGTCCACTTCTCCCGAAGACACAAACGGAATAAAGCTGAGTTTGCCTGCAGGATCAACATAACCACCAAGTCTTTTAACTGAATTATCCTTTGCAAGTCCTGTTTTGAGTGTTGATGCAGCATTCTCCTTAAGCATTGCATCTTTTTGTAGAACCCCATCAATTATATTGAAAATCTCGGTAACACAGTTACGTTTGAAAAGATCATAGTTATATAATTCAGAAAGTAACAATCCATACTCTTTCTCAGTTAACCGTGCAATCTCAAGCTCAGCTTCAACTTCTTTCTGGTCGAACTCTGGCAGTGGCAAAGAGCTACGCCTTAACAATCTTGATGGCACAGGTATTTCAGGAAGATCCCTTGGGATAACTCCTTCGTTAATTGCCCGATCAAGCTCCATGAAATTATTACCAAGATATTCGAGTGCAGCATAATCTGACTCTCGCATCTCTAGCGACTCAAAAAATTCTTTTCTTCTTTTCTGAAAGAGCTTTTCAACATCGCCCCTGTATGACTTTAGATACTCAGGAGGTTTTTTTGAGATTTTGTGAGAAGGTGCGCTGGAGAATATATCTGGAAAAACAAAAGTACCTGATGAAATTGAAGCGTGAATAGAGGCCAGGCGAGCCAGTCCTAAAATAAAAGCATACCCCCAATCACTTCTTGAAGAACTTATTAGGTCCAGCAGATCATTTTCAATTTTTTCAGCATACAACCTTAACACCACTGTTTCATCAAAAGAAAGTCTGAAGCTGTCGCCTGGCATGCTCCAATAAGAATCAGGAAACGAGCTTAACGGAGCGTTTATATATTCCAGAGCGTAAAGAGCTAACAGGGAATCTTCAAACAAAGTTGATGTGGAAATACCATATGCAGGATATGAATCTTTAGAAGGCTTATATTCAGCAGAGCGCAGAGAAAGGGGTCTGTTTTTACGGAGCAAGTCCTGAGCAGATGTTATTCTCTCACTTAGATAATTTTCACCGAATTTATCATTAATTCGATTTTTCAGGTTGCTAAACAGCTTATCGGGATTATCAGCAGCAGGATTTATAACGGAAAGTGCTTGTTGGTCAAGATCACTTGTGAATAAGTAAGCTAGGCCCCTCAATGGGTAAGAACTGATTTTTTCAGAACTGGTTGGCAATTGATTGCGCTGAAGAAGAAACTCGTAAAAAGTAACATCTTTGCGAAGAGTCTCGAGTAGATTAAACTGCTCATCCTGTATCAGCAGAAACTGGCTGAATCCATCGAAAATCAACGCATACGTATCATCTGATACAGAGATCCAACTTTCCTTTAAACCTCTATTTCCAAGTTGAGAGTATAGGTAATCAAAGTTTAAAGAGTCGAATCGCTTTATGCGAATCAGACCAGAAGGTTCGTGTTGAAAATGAAATGTGTCCTTGCCAAAACGGATTGCAGTATGACCTGCAGCAGAATCACCTTCATTTGCTTCTATGTAGATATATTTTATGGTTTTAGTTGAGGCAGACAGAATATCTGCATCAGCAAAACAGACTAATACAACAGTAGTTATCAACAGCAGGTATTTCAAACAGCTATTGCAGCTCAACTACTTTTCTCGAAAACAATGGGTTTCAATTAGATTGACTGAACCCATTATGAATGGCAGCAACCTTAACCGGATCGCCCTTAGTAATAACGTAAATAAGCTCATGCATCTGTGATTCAGGAATATTGGCTTTGGCAAAACCTGCACCTATTCCAAAAAAAGTATCGGGATAGGACTCCCAATTCATAACTCCATATCTTTCACTTATAATTGTAAGCCCTTTCATAAAACCATTCATATCAGGGTTAGAGCGTGTATAGACAACAGTATACTGCTTAATGTCTCTCAAGTATGCTTCTTTACTTTCACCTGATGAACTCGTAAATGACTTGGAACTGGACTTTATGGATGCTGACAGGCTGTCTGAACTTTCAGATACACTGCTTGAAACACACCCCAGTGAAGCTAAGACAGTAAGGAATAGAAGCCCTATTAAAGACAATCTAAACATGTTTTTACACGCAAAATTAAACATAAGTACATTGTTAAAGTTCATAGATGTATCCTCCAGTTTAATATATTACTAAAGCTCAATTGATACTGACATACAAATACTTAACTTACAAACCAGAGTCAACATAAGAGTCAAGTCGGACGCAAAAAAGCCCACAACTCAAAAAG
>JACABD010000040.1 GCA_013377075.1 Geobacteraceae bacterium
CGGCAGGTAACAGTCTGTAAAAAAGCCTTGAAAGATTGGCTGGAAAGATAGGAGGCTGAAAATGTCACGTAAAAGCCGTCGTGTAGATACTGTAAAAAGAGGCAAGTTCAACGAGATCTTGGAGCAGGCCATGCTCTCCACAGCAGAAACGCTCGTAGCTGAGTTCAAGCTGCTCCCCGATCTTGCCAAAGATATTGCCGCCTGCGCCATGGGCTGTTTTCAGCGCCATACAGGTGGCACCGGCGTCTATGTCAGCAAGGGCCACCTCTGGTTTATAGATGAAACCCATCGCCATATCTACAGCCGCTTTACAGGCAGTAATCACGCGCAACTGGCCAGAGAATTTAACCTCACTGAACGGCAGATTTACAACATCATTGCCGCCATCGGTGAACAGGAGTTCCAGCGCCGTCAACCGAACCTCTTTGAGGCAGCACAGTGAAAATTGTTGACAAAATACCGGCTTCCGTCGTATCTGTTGCTCAAGTGGCCTTGAATCCACGAGTAATAGGACGGAACCGCCCCGAAGTAGCGGTATTTTTGCGCCCACAGTCTAAAGGAGCTGTCGGGTGTGCGGGTAATACAATACCTCGCAAGAGGGAATATCCGCGCCGTTTCCTATTACGGTTCAAGGCACCCGGCACCCTTGAAAGTGTCAATCTTGAAAACAATAGGAGAACCACCATGCAAACCCGTCTAATCGTAGACGTAGTCAACGACTGCGTTCACATCCTGTCGTTCCTCGACGAAGCCATCGGCTGTTACCCCCAACGCAACGAAATCACCCTTAGTCACGACGCCAGCCAAGGTCTATCCCTCATTCTGTCCAATGTGGGCAGTAGCCTTCGTGCGTCCGGCGTTGCTATGGAAAATAAACAAATAGAAATGGAGGTGTAATTATGGGACAAATGATCTCATTGCCACAAGGCGCAGTATTTATGAAAAAAGACCATGCGATGACAAATAGTCAGATCGTTGCAGAGGTGTTTGGAAAAGAACATAAGAACGTACTTAGATCGATCAATAATCTCGACTGTTCCGAAGAATTCGGACGGCTCAATTTTGAGCCGTCCTCATATGTCAACGAGCAAGGCAAAGTGCAGCCAATGTACTACCTGACTAAAAACGGTTTCACTTTCCTTGTTATGGGGTACACAGGCGCTGAAGCAGCCAAGTTCAAAGAAGCCTACATTCAGCAATTTGACCAGATGGAATCCGCTTTGCAGCATAGCGCCCCGGCCATTAACCCTGTGCAACTCACCGAGCTGATCCGTCAGGCCGTGGCAGCAGCCCTGCCACAAGCAGTATCTACAGAACCGCGAAAGATGTTGATGGTAGACGCCGCCGACTGGGAACTTGCTCAACTGAAAATATCCCAATCCACCCCGAAACGCCGCCCCTATACCGATGAAGAGCGCATCACTATGAGGGTGATGAAGGCGCAGGGTATGACCGCCTCGGAGATTAGTGAGAAGACAGGTCGCACGATGGATAGCGTTAAAAACTTCTTCTATCGGGAGGGGCAAAATAAACAAACAACTTGACACCCTTTCGCTGCTTGTGAGATAAGCCGAAATTGCAAGCAACCCATTCCCCAATAAAAGCCCCTGACCATACGGTTCCAGGGGCTTTTATTATTTGAAGCGCTTCAACTATAACCCCGCCGCCTATTGAGATAACGTCCCCCTACAACACAGGGGGACTGCATGGCCGACTTTCTCAAATCCTACTATAAAACCGCAATCAATGAAGGCGGCTACGCCAACAACGAAGCTGATGCCGGTGGCGAGACCTATTGCGGCATCGCCCGTCACTTCTGGCCTCGCTGGGCTGGCTGGCAGTTGATCGACGCCCTTAAAACTGCAAAAACCTTCCCTGCCAACCTGAAGAACATCCCTGCCCTGTCAAAGCTGGTTCTGGAGTTTTACGCTAAAAACTTCTGGGATGCCAACCGGCTGGGCGAAATCATCAATCAGGACGTTGCTGACTGGCTCTACGATCACGCCGTTAATGGCGGTGGCCGTGGCATCCAGTGGATACAGGAAGCAGCAGGCGTGACAGCTGACGGCGATATTGGCAACAAGACCATTGCCGCTATTAACGCCGCTGATCCGGTCGCACTCCTCCATAAATCCATGATCGTTGCCAGCCTCTACCGACTCGAAAAAGCTCACGACAGACCAAGTCAGATTCAATTCCTCCACTCCTGGCTAGAGCGTGACGGCCTTGCCCCTGAGCTGATCAAGCTCGTACTGGCTGAAGCAAAGGATGATGGCGTTCTTGACGATAACGAACTTGCTGACCTTAAAAGGAGGATTTGCGCATGAAAGCTACGCTCTTCGCCCCCGATAACTATGTATGGGCCACCCCTGAAATCCGCGCCATGGTGACAAACGGTTGCGGCCCTGGCGGCTGGAAAGTTGATCTTATTCCGGACACGATGTACGGCCTGGATGTAAGCGAGGCATGCAACATCCACGACTGGATGTATACGACTGGCGCGACCCTTGCCGACAAAGATGAAGCCGACAGAGTTTTTTTGAATAACTGTCTGCGCCTCATCGACGCTGCCGACTCCTTCTGGTTCATCAAAAAGCTCCGCAGGGCTAGAGCAAAAGCATATTTTGAGGCCGTCCATATCTTCGGCGGCCCGGCATTTTGGGCAGGCAAGAATGACAAAAAGAACCTGGTACAGGCTGGAGTTGCCGGTATCAGGGGATAAAAGGGAGATATCAAATGTCAAAATTCGCATCGTTCTTCAAAAACTTTTTCCGCAACATTGCAGCTGATCCAGTCAGCTCAGTCAAAGGTGTTCTGGCACTTGCAGCATCCGGAGCCACGGTTTACGGCATGACAACCGGCGCAGTACCTGTCAACGCTGCATCCATCGGCGCAGCCAGCACATTCGCTGCCAACGGTCTCCATGCGCTCGGCACCGGCCCTGTCACAGACAAAGCGGCTGATGTGATTCAGAGCGCAGCAGCTCTCTCGACCTCGGCACTGACCGTGGCCGATCACTACGAAGAGATCCGCAAGCAAGCAGGCAATGCCACAGCGATACTGTCAGCTGTTGCCGAAGGCGCTGCAGTATTAAAAGCAGAGCAGCCGCAGGTGCCAAGTCTATGATTCGGCTGCTACTCATAATGCTGGTTCTGTCCAGCTACGAGCCAGTCTTTGCCCTTGACGCGCCTGACCCTGCTGTCACGTACAACATCCTGATTTATGCAAATCAGGACTACGAGCTGAATATGACGTTCAAGACCGATGGTGTTCCGGAAAACCTGACTGGCCGCACTTATAAGATGCAGGCAAAAAAGAGTGGCGCCGCCTCGCCGTTTCTTAACTTCTCCAGCTTCGTCACAAATGCCGCAACCGGTCAAACCCGCTATCGCTTGACTCGCGCCACTACACGTAACAACTCCGACAGTGCCGGAACCTACGACATCATGGAGACCGGCGCTGATGGCAGAGTTAAGTACCGGGTCAAAGGCACAGTCCGGATCATAGGGACAAATACAAAATGAGCCGCGTGATTATCTCTATATTATTACTGATCTACGCATTGATCTACACAGTCGCCCATAGCGCAACAGAAGTTATCGTTAACGGCCCGACGCAAAATATCACCGTGCAGACACAATCAACGGTAGTCACACCGGAGGTCGTCACCGTCACCGCTGTCGTCAATACCGTCGGCACCGAAATAGTTGAAGTTGTTGTGCCAGGCTCTCAGGGGATACCAGGTATAGGCACCGGCACAGGCGAACAGGTTAATTCAGACTGGCTGGCAGTCGGCGGTGTCGCTGAAATCCTCAACAAACCGCCCTTTAACCGTGGCTATGACGGCAAAGAGATCGAGCTGCGCACCACAGCAACCATGGTGCAGTGGCGATATGTTACGCCCCTCAATGATGATGTCTGGAAAGATCTGATCTCCATAGCCACCCTCACCGGCGCACCTGGCGTGAATGGCAAGTCATATACCTGTTATATCACCGGCGGTGTCCAGACCATCACCTACGACAAAAACGGCTCAAACCCAGCGCCATCAATGGTTGCCTTTGCCGCTGAAATGCGGGAAAACGGCTCAGTTGTTACCCCCGCCACTTACTCCTGGAGCGTCCCGGCCAGCCTCTCCCTCCTTTCCGGATCAGCGAGCGGCGCAACCTTCACGCCGACCGTTTCTGGTACATATTCGGCAGGCGCTGCCGATAATCGAGTTGATGTAGTGCTCACATATTCCGGTGTCACCTGCAGGGCCACAGCCCCGGTGGCTGTCACTAAAATCGGCGCAGATGGACAGGCCGCAGCACCACAGACTAAGCAGCAGCTCTATACAACCATCGGCGCAGCAGCAACAGGCGATGTCCTTAATACCCAATGCGGCGCAGGTGATGCCGACACATTTGCTGGACGAACAGTTCGAACCAGTGGTGGAAATATCCACCGCACTGATCTATGCGGCGGGTCAACATGGATACATGCCCAGTCGACAGACACAGCAACAACAGCCAAGTTTGGGATAAAAGCCGCCGTCACTGGCACGCCGCTCCTGCAGCTCCAGGCAGACGGCTCGCTGGTCGTTAAAGCATTGGTGATCAAATGAAACTGTTCGCCTTGATTTCCGTACTCGCCTTCATTGCCGCCCTGTTCCTTGTTTGCGGCATGGCTCTGGCCCAGATCTGCCAGGCCAGCCCGACTAACTACATCCGTAATATCCGCCCGGCAGGAGTAACACCGAACTATCCACCGGCCTCAGAGCCGGTCTGTCTCTATTACACGACACCAGGGGTGCAACCATGAAACGCCTGATCATGCTGCTACTGTTCTGTTCACTGTTCACGCCTTCTGCCTTTGCAGCTGGCTTCACTATCTACATAGCTCCGCAGCTTCCGGAGTACGTGACAGTGAATGGCCCGTATGGACAAGAGTTGATAATCAATCCGGCTCAAGCATCAGCTCCTGCAGGACTCGGCAAAGAGATCTGCAGACCGGATAACTATAGCCCCTACTCAACAGACCCTGCCCGCCGCACAAGGGTTTTTGCCGACACCAACGGCACTGCCACTAGCCCAGATCTATTCACCGCATGTCCGCAAATCCGCGCGGCAAAGGAGCGTGAAATCCGCTCCGGCGGATCTATAAGGCTGTTGGCTCTCACCCAGCCTTATAGTGGAGAAGAGCGCGAAAGCTGGGATCAGCAGGCCGATGAAGCAGCGCTATATCAAACAGACAACAACTGCCCCTGCTCAATGATCAGAGATATGGCAAGCACCAGGGGTATCCCGCTGGCGCTCATGGCGCAGAAGATCTTGGAAAACGCCACCCTCTTCAAGTCCGCCTCCGGACAGATCCTCGGCTATCAGCAAAAGTTGATTGACAGGATCTACAGCGAGACCGATTTTGCCAGGCTTTTGGCAATAGGCTGGGAGTAGACAGATGCCCGACGACATGGATCTATGCCAGCAGATCAATGAAGAGTTAATAGCTGATGCTCTCAAGGTTCATCAGCTAAACCGCCCGATTGGAGCCAGCCTGGCTGCCTGCTGTATCTGTGGTGGCGAAATCCCGGAAGAGAGACGTAAAGCCGCACCGGGATGTTGTAAATGCATTATCTGTCAAACTGAGTATGAATCCATGCACGGGAGGGGAATGTGACGATAACGATAACTTGGCAAATGGTTGCTTGGCTGATTGCCTTGGCAGTGGGCTGGACCGGCTTTCTTCTTGGCGGTGTTAAATGGCTGTTAAACAAGCAGGTCAAATCGTTTGAAGACCGGCTGGCGGCAGCGGAGAAAAAAGCAGCCGACGCGGAGCTGAAAGCCAGTACCGCCATTACCGGCCAATCTAAATACCGTGAGGATGTTATCCAAGAGATAGCTGGCCTCCGCCTGGAGCTGAATACCAAACTCACCTGTGGCAACCATCAGCGGATGGAGAACAATGATGAAAAGATGTTCACCCGTCTGGATAATCTGCATGGCGATATCCGCGAACTATCCGGAGGGGTTAAAGGTTTGACGCAAACGCTCAAGATGGTGCAGCAGCATTTAATGGAGGATAAGAAATGAGTACCGCATATCTTCAGGTAATGAGTGAACACCGCCGCCTCACCATCCTCCGGCATCTGGCTGGACCGGGAGGCAATGGAGGGATCAATGATTCCATCCTGCAAACGATCTGTAACGACTTTGGTGTTAGTTCATCCCGCGACCAGGTCAAGAGCGCCTTGAACTGGCTTGAAGAGCAGGAACTCGTCTCCCTTAAGAGGCTGGACAGCCTTATCATCGCCTATCCGAAACAGCGCGGCAATGACGTGGCCAAGGGTATCATCGTAGTTGATGGCGTACAGCCGCCGTCTCCGGAGTAAGTAATGGGGAAACGTCAAGATCATGAACTCATGGCTATCCGCCTCTATGCCGATGGGATGGAGATTCCGGAGATCTCGCAAAAATCTAAAGAAGAGGGTTGGTACGTCTCAGAAAATACACTGCGCAAGTGGCGCGATCGCGCCGGTACTGAGTGGCAGGATGCCCGTAAAGCCGCCCGCGCCAGCACACTGGTAAATATGGAGGATGTCGGCTCCCGCATTCGCCGTAGTCGTGAAATTGCCAGCCAGATCATGGGTGACGCTAAAGATCAGAGTGCCCTCGGACTTGTCCTGATCCAGACACTACAGACCATGCTGTTCGATCTCATGGGGCAGATTAATACAGTGTCCGTTGATCCGGATGAGCTAGGTGGCCTTACCAAGATGGTAACAAATCTTACCCTTGCCCTGGGGCGAACAGAGCAATCCATGTCCCGCAATCAGCAGAATGCAGCGGAGATCAGGAAACAGACGACAGAAAAGGCTGCAGAGATAGCTGGAGATACTGCAAAACAGGCCGGTGTCAGCGCTGAAACTATCGCCATTATCCGCCGAGATATATTAAGGATGGCCGAGTGAAAAAAGGAAACGCCAGGATATTACCGCCTGACCCGCAGGCGCTCTTTCTCCCCTTTCAGGAGAAATGGATCAAGGATCGCTCCCGTCTTAAAGCTATGGAGAAGTCCCGCCAGATCGGTATCTCCTGGAGTACTGCCTACCCGGCGGTAGAACGCACCGCAGCCGTTGGAGCAAAGTGGGATCAGTGGGTAAGTTCCCGCGATGATATCCAGGCGCGGCTGTTTCTTGAAGACTGTAAAATGTGGGCAAAGATGTTTGACCTGGCTGCCCAGGATCTGGGTGAGGTGGTTATTGATCCGGAAAGAAAGATCAGCGCCTATGTGCTCCACTTTGCATCAGGCAGGCGCATCTACTCAATGTCCAGTAATCCCGATGCCCAAGCAGGAAAGCGTGGTGGTCGAATTCTCGACGAATTCGCGCTCCACAATGATCCTCGCAAGCTCTGGTCAATCGCCTATCCAGGTCTTACCTGGGGTGGAGCCATGGAGATCGTTACTACTCACCGTGGAAGCGCCAACTTTTTCAACACCGATATAGTTCGCCCCGTTCGTGAACATGGTAATCCTAAAAAGATCAGCCTCCATCGTGTCACCCTGCAAGAAGCCCTTGACCAGGGTTTTCTTTACAAGCTACAGCAGGCGCTTCCTGAAGATGCCGAACAACAGGCCATGGATGAAGCTGCCTACTTCGATTTCATCAAGTCCGGCTGTGCCGATGAAGAGTCGTTTCAGCAGGAGTACATGTGCATCCCGGCTGATGACGCCTCTGCTTTCCTCGAATACGACCTGATTGCCGGCTGCGAATATGGCAGCCAGGATAATTGGCAGCTGGATATCACCGGCGACCTGAAGGGGAAGCAGCTCTTTATGGGGCTCGATATCGGCAGGAGAAAAGACCTCACCGTCCTATGGGTACTGGAGCTGCTCGGCGATACTCTTTACACCCGCGCCGTCATTGAGCTGCGCAATATGAGTAAGCCAGACCAGGAGAAGATCCTCTGGCCATGGATGGCGCTGGCAGGCCGTACCTGTCTCGACTACACCGGCCTCGGTATCGGCTGGGGTGATGATGCCGTCAAGCAGTTCGGCCAGTACCGGGTTGAGTGCGTCACCTTTACCGGCAGAGTCAAGGAAGAGCTGGCTTATCCGGTACGAGGCAAGATGGAAGACAAGAAACTGCGCATCCCCTATAAACCGGAGATCCGCGCCGACCTGCGAGCAGTCACTAAGGAGACTACAGCTTCAGGGAATATTCGTTTCACTGCCGAACGGAGTGAAAACGGCCATGCCGACCGCTTTTGGGCGCTGGCTCTGGCTATCCATGCGGCGGGTAATAGTGGCCCTGCACAATACGCCTACCACGGCATAAAAAAAGCCGACTACACCGACCTCCCCAGACAGATCAGCACAACCCATGGCATCGGCAGGCAAAAAGGCTGCTGGTAAAAAGGAATCATTATGGCCGACGTAACTCTTTACGATCAATATAACCGCCCCATCGACAAGACTGTTCTGGATCAGGAAGTTGCCCGGCCATCAATGGGCGGCATCCGCTCCATCTGGAATCATGGCTATGTGACCGGCGGGCTCACCCCTTATAAACTCGCCACCCTGCTCAGGCAGGCCAACGAAGGCGATGCCGATGGACAGCTGACCCTTGCCGAGGAAATGGAGGAGAAGGATCTCCACTACGCCTCTGTCCTTGGCACCAGAAAGCGTGCCGTTGCCAGGCTCCCGATTGTAATTGAGGCGTACAGCGATGATCCAAAGGACGTAAAGTTTGCCGACGAGATCCGCGCCCTCTTTAACAGGCGCGGCATTAAGGGGATGATCGAAGGGTGCCTGGATGCCCTCGGTAAAGGCTACAGCGTCACTGAAATTATGTGGGACAAGAGCAAGGTTCCCTGGACGCCAAAACGCTACGAGTGGCGAGATCCTCGCTTCTTCCTCTATGACCGTGAAACATTGCGCCAGCTAAGACTAAAAGATGAAGCCGATATGATGAATGGCATCCCGCTGCCGCCGTACAAGTTCATCGTTCACGAGCCACGCCTGAAAATGGGTATCCCTCTCAGGGGTGGACTTGCCCGTCTGGCCGCCTGGGCATACTGCTTTAAAAACTTTACAGTCAAAGACTGGATGGCCTTTTGTGAAGTATTCGGCATGCCGCTGCGCGTCGGTAAATATCGCCCCGGTGAGACGGAAGATAACATCGCTATTCTGAAAAGCGCCGTTGCCAACCTGGGCAGTGACGCTGCTGCAGTAATCCCTGAAGGAATGTTGATCGAGTTTATCGAGTCCGCCAAGTCAAGCGGTGGCGAGAGCCTCTTTGAAAGGGTTGCAGACTGGTTTGACAAGCAGATGAGCAAAGGCATCCTCGGTCAGACCATGACCGCTGATGATGGCAGCTCCCAGAGCCAGGCAACCGTCCACAACGAGGTCAGAGAGGATATCCGTGACGCCGACGCCGAGCAGCTGGCCGAGACACTGGAACGCGATCTGGTTATTCCCTACATCGATCTGAACCACGGCCCCCAGGAGAACTATCCGACCGTCCATCTGCGCGAGCCTGACCAGACCGATATCCCCCTCATGACTGAAGCGCTGTCCAAGCTGGTGCCCCTGGGCCTCAGAGTTGAAAAATCCCAGGTACTGGACATGCTTGGCTTTTCCGATCCGGCTGAAGGTGCCGACTGTTTGGGGTCGCCAGAGCCACCACCAATACCGCCGAAAACGTCAGAAAAGACAGCACTTAACAGGCACCTGGCTCTCAACGCGGAGACGTTTAGCCAGTACCCCGATCAAGAAGCCCTTGACGTCGCCCTTAACAGTCTCGATGGAGCAGCTCTGCAGCAGACCATGGCCGACCTGTTAAAGCCGCTGATTGAGTGTCTACAGGCCAGCGGTGATATTGATGCAGCGCTTAACAGCCTGGCTGAAGCCTTTCCGCAAATGGACACAGCCGGGCTGCAATCACTGCTGGCTCGTGCCATCTTCGTTGCCGACTGCTGGGGCCGGATCAGCGCCGGGCAGGGGGAATAATTGTCTGTTGATCTGGCATACGCCTTCGGTCTCCCCCCGGAAAAGGCCATTGAGTATTTCCAGTCCAAGGGCTTCAAGATTGGCTGGGACTGGCATGAAACCCTTGATGCCGCCCATGCCAAAGCCTTTACTGTAGCTAAGGTCATGTCGACGGACGTGCTTGTGGATATCCGCTCCGCCCTGGATAAATCACTGGAGAATGGAACGACGCTCCAGCAGTTCAAGAAAGATCTTATCCCGACATTGAAACAAAAAGGCTGGTGGGGTGAGATCTTCAACGAGAAGACCGGTGAGATTGCCTATGTCACCCCCCGCCGTCTTGATACTATTTACCAGGCAAATCTCCAGTCCGCCTATATGGCCGGGCGCTACCAGTCAATGCAGGAAAACGCCAAGAACCGACCTTACTGGATGTATATATCGGTGCTTGACGGTCGCACCAGACCCGCCCACCGGGCACTGCACGGCAAGGTGTTCCGCTGTGACGATCCAATCTGGAGCTACATCTATCCACCCAATGGTTTCCGTTGCCGCTGTTACGTCATTGCTCTTACTGCTGCCGAGGTAGCTGCCAGAGGGCTTAAAGTTGAAAGTTCCGCAGGCAATCTTGACTTCATCGAGACACCAATTACCCAGGGTAAAAACGCTACTGTCGCCCGCTATCGTGGCGTCGATGAATTCGGCAAGGAGTTCTCATTCTCTCCTGATCCTGGCTGGAATAGTAATCCGGGCGCTTCAAGTAATCTGGCACAGTTCCTGGAAACAAAACTTGTTAACCTCCCGGCTACCATGGGCGCTGATCTGTTTGCGGAAGTGGCTACTGTAGCCCGCAAATCCATAAACGCAAATTATGAAGAGTGGCTTGCAGCGGCATTAAATGGCAGCCAGCGCCGGGATTATGCTCTGCTTGGCAGTATGGGGCAGGATGAGATTGAGTTTTTAAAATTGATGGGCAAAGAGCCAGAGACATCAGCCATTGTTATTAATGATAGACTGGTTGCAGGTAAGAAGGCGACCCGTCATGTCCTGGCAGGGAACGCTTTAACGGAAGAAGAATGGAAGCTGTTACCGGAAGTAGTTTCAAGCCCTGAAATAAAACTGTACGATAAAACCGATGGAAAGCTCTTGTACGTTTATCCATCCAGTGCCGACCCTCGCAAGATCAAGATCGTGGTAAAGCCTGATGTATATGACGGCAAGTTGAAGAAGGTTGTAAATGAGGTTAATTCTGTATTCAAGGTTGACGGGCAGGCATTAGAGGATAGAACCAGATACGAGGAAATAAAAAAACGCGGTTAACGGGAGGCCGGTTGTCCCTCCATACCATGAACCGTTAGGCACACGCCGCAGGCATACCGAGTTTCCTGCTGTCGTTAATCGCGTCTTCTTGATTTAAATATTAATCAGGTTAAAGGATTTTGTCAATGATCAAGGCGTATCTCAAAGGTGCTGAAAAAGTCAAAGCCATCATCGCACAGATGATCAGCCGTGGTGAAAACATCAAGCCCCTGCAGCGTGAGATCAGTGCGATCATGCATAACGAAGTTGATGAGAACTTCCAGGCCGGTGGCCGTGACCCGTCATGGCCCGTATCGAAGCGGGCACAGAAACAGGGCGGTCAGACGCTGATCGACAAGGGGCAGTTACTAGGCTCGATTCAGGAATTCATTTCCGGGAACAGTTCCGGAGTATCCACAAACAAGGCATACGCAGCTATTCACAATTTTGGCGGGCAGATCAAGCGCCACCCCTTCTCCATGCGGATCAAGCTCCGTACAGATGCTAAAGGCAATCTACTACGGCAAGGGACAGAAGGCCTTAAAGCTAATCTGGCAGTATTTGCCAAATCCAGCCATAAAAGAACCGCTACCAGAACGTATACTTCAAACGGCTGGACAATCAACATGCCACAGCGCGAATTCATGAAAGTCAGCCCTGCAGGTATTGGTAAAATCGAAGCAGCCGCCGCAGCTTTTTTAATCCCCGCATAAAACGCCCAAATTTGCCCGAGATTCATTTAAGGGCACTCACCCCCGGACTACTCTCCATGATTCAAACGTCGGCAAATTTAAAGACTGTTTAAAGATAGTTTTGAAAACAGTTGCAGATAAAAATTGAAGCGCTTCAACTATAACCAGATACCCCTCCTGTTGTACGGTGCAACTGCACCGGACAACAGGAGGTATTTATGAGGATATTGATAGTGGATGATAGTGGCGGCATTGGCCGTCAGTTTGCTGTTGCTCTGAATAGTAGTGACGAGCTGTCAACCATTGCGCTTAATTTTGAACTTCCTTTGACAGGTTCCACCCCTCCGGCATCCATTCCACTCATTCCAGCAGGCGCAGTCATTACCGGGCGCGATGGTCGCTCCTGGAACAACCCTGACCCTGCCGCCATTGTTCGCTTCTTCCAGGAGCGAGGTCTCAAAATTCCTATCGACATCGAGCATGCCACAGAAATTAAGGCGAAGATCGGCGAAGCTGCACCGGCCATGGCATGGGCAACAGATCTGGCGGCACATGATGATGGTTCTATCTGGGGGAATATTGACTGGACTCCACGGGGTGCAGAGATGGTAACCAACCGCGAGTACTCCTACTATTCACCGGCCATCGTATTCGATAAAACCACCGGTAACATCATCGGCATTAAATCCATTGGCCTCACTAACAGCCCTAACTTTTACGTCCCCGCCCTGAACCGCGAAAATCAAAAGGAGGTTCCACCTATGCTTAAAAAAGTAATAGCCCTGCTCGGCCTGGCCGAGACAACCACAGAGGAGACTGCGCTTAACAGCATCATGACGCTGAAGAGCGACCATGCCACAGCTCTCAATCATGCAAACAGTCCACCCCTCGACAAGTTTGTCCCCAAGGCAGACTACGACCTGGCGCTTAACCGTGCCAACGATGCCGAGGGCAAACTTGCCACCCAGGCAAAAGAGCAGCTGGAGACAGCCATCAATCACGAGATCGATGCAGCTCTTGCCGCTGGCAAGATCACCCCAGGCACAAAGGATTATCACGTTGCCCAGTGTCGTCAGGAGGGTGGACTGGACAGATTCAAGACGTTTGTCGGTGCCGCTCCGGTTGTTGCCGGCACAACCGATCTGGACAAAAAGAAGCCAGACCATGACACAGCACTCAATGCTGAAGAGCAGACCATTGCCAGTATGTTCGGCAACTCTGTTGAAGACATCAAAAAATATGGAGGTACTCAGTAATGGCCGCATTAACCACTGACCGTAACACCCCGATGAAAGATGGCGAGCTGATTCCTCTTCTCGCCGCCGCTGCTAAAAAGTTCTTTGCCGGTGCAATCGTCTGCGTTGACGCCAACGGCTATGCCACTCCTGGTGCAACAGCCACAACCCTGCGCTTCATGGGCCGTGCTGAGGGCTATGTTGATAACAGCGCCGGTGCCAATGGTGCAGCAGTCGTCCTTGTCCGTCGAAAAGCTGCTTTCCAGTTCGCCAACCTGGCTGCAGATCTGGTTGTCCAGGCCGACGTCGGCAACACCTGTTACATCGTCGATGACCAGACCGTTGCCAAGACCAACGGCGGTGCCACCCGCTCTGCTGGTGGCAAGATCCTCGCCGTCGATGCAGCTGGCGTCTGGGTAGAAGCATAACTTCAATAAACCTTAAAGGAGGTTTCAATAATGCGTAAAGGATTTTCAACTTTCTTAACTTTGGCCGCGATATTCGCACTGTCCATCCTGCTTTATCCTGCCGGTGCGGCCCATGCCTTGCCCAATGGTGACGGGAGTATGCTTCCCCTTATTGGTATCGGCGGTCTGATCGTCAATGCCGCCAGCCTCGCGTCAATCTTCACCAACATCAAAACCACTTTTAATCGTGCTTTTGATGCCGCCACTGCCCAATGGCAGCAAACAGCCATGGTCGTACCGTCAACGGCCAAACAGAATGATTACTCCTGGCTCTCCAATTTTCCACGCATGCGGAAATGGGTCGGTGACAAGGTAGTCAAGTCTCTGGCTGCATTCAAGTACACCCTGGTTAACGATGACTTCGAGGCTACCGTTGAAGTCGATCGCAATGATATCGAGGATGATAATCTCGGCATCTATGCTCCCCAGGCCGAGTCTGCCGGTTACTCTGCCAAGCAGCTTCCGGATGAGCTGATCTCCGACCTGAAGAACGCCGCTTTCACCAGTCTCTGTTTTGATGGCCAGTATTTCTATGACGTTGATCACCCGGTTGGTGATGGCGCAGGCAATACTCTCTCCATCTCTAACAAGATAACCAAGGCTCTCAGTAATGCCACTCTTGCCGCTGCTCAGGCATCTTACGGCGCGGCGCGTACTGCCATTATGAGCTTCAAGGATGATGAAGGCCGCCCTCTGGCAATCATACCCAACGTGCTTGAAGTTCCCCCGGCCCTTGAAGCAATGGGCAACCTGATTGTCAATAGCGAGAAGCTGAATGACAACTCCCCGAACCCGTACAAGGGTACCGCGACGCTGATCGTCAACCCAAGGCTCACAAGTGCTACCGCCTGGTTTCTCCACTGCACCAATATGCCGGTTAAACCGTTCATCCTTCAAGAGCGTAAAAAGCCTGTCTTTGTTCAGCAGACCGGAATGGATGCCGACGACGTCTTTAACCGCCGTAAGTACAAGTTCGGCGCTGAGGCTCGTTATGCAGCCGGTTACTCACTCTGGCAGCTCTCTTGCGGCTCTGACGGCACAACCTAATTAACGGGAGGATTTAATCAATGATTAGAATAACAGCAAAACTTGCCGGTTTCCGCCGTGCCGGGGTGGCCCACTCGAAAGAGGCCACCGAATACGCCGATGATGCATTTACCAAAGAGCAGCTTAAAGCTCTCCAGGATGAACCGAACCTGGTTGTTGAGATTGTCGCCGATGGCGCAGGGAAGGCACCAGGCTCAGTCAAGCCGCCTACAGCTGAAGAGCTGATCGAAAAGATTAAACTGGCAGCAACGGTTGAAGAGATCGGATTGATCCTCGGCGAAGACAGCCGCAAGACTGTTATCGCCGCAGCAGTTGCCCGTAGAGCCGAACTCGAAATGCCCAAGTAATAAATAGTAGTGAAGATGCGGCGGGAGGTGATGCCTCTCGCCGCTGGATTATCCAAAGGAGCTGCCCGTGGCCATCATTTCGATTGACGACATACTTGCTGAAGGGATTGACAGTGAAACCCTGATCAAGATCACCGATAAGGAAAACCTCGGCATAGTTAACGAGGTTGCCGTGAATGGCAAGATCTCAGGAGTCTGTGGCTCTATCGAGGATCTCTTGCGGGCTCGCTATACCATCCCGCTTAACCCCGTCCCGGCCATCATCCGGGGTATCGCCATCAAGCAGTCGGTCTATGAGATCTACGGATTAAATCAGAACTTTCCCCGTCCGGAGTCGGTCAAGGATGATTATGCCAACGCCACCAAGCTCCTCACGGCGATCAGTAAGGGTGATATCAAGCTCGGCGCTCCGGATCTGTCTGGCACTGTAGTGGCTGCACCAAATACAGCTTTTATCTCATCAAGTCCACGACTCATGGGCCGCGACCGGCTAAGGGACTGTTAAATGTTCATCGCCATCCTTGAAAAGATTCTGACCACCCTCACCGGCATCTCCGATTTCAAGACCGTTGATATTTGGCAGGGCGATGTTAAGGAGCTGCTCGATACAGTTCAAAAGTTTCCTTCAGCCCATGTGCTTTTCTCCGGAGGCGATTTTGATCCGGCAAGAGCTATGGGGAGTTCATCTTTCCCCCAGGACTTGACCTGGACAGTGATTGTTATCACGGAAAACCGGCGCGACCGGAGCAGTGGTGCCAGGGACACACTTAAACTTTTAGCCACAGTCATTAACCCGGCTGTGCCGACAGATCCTGCAGTAACGCCCGGACTGACCAGGCTCAATACCGGCTATGGTCTGCTCTGGCCTGCCACTGTTCAGTTTCTGGCATGTGAGAACGGCAAGACAGCTTACGGCTTTAAATTCAGCGTTAAATATAATCATTAAGGAGGAATGAGTAAATGGCTAGAACAGTCACATACACCGGTGAACTCGGTGCCAGTATCAACTTTACCGGACTCGGGCGCTTTGATGCCGGAGTGCCGCGTAGTATCGATGACGAAGAGGCAGCTGACCAGCTGCTGGCAAAAGGGTACTTTCACGAGTCGCCTGCACCGGTATATCCGGCAGAGGAAGGGGAAGAGCTTGTTGTGGAAGAGCCGAACCCTTCAGCAGCACCGGCAAACCCTCGCCAGATGAAAAGAAATGAAAAAGTCATAGCACCTGACGGGGAGGTATAAGTATGTCGCCACAAGCAAACGGGGCCTTCGGCCTTTTAGGGATGCAGTATGAGGAGGTTTATGGAGTTAACCCTGGGACTCCGGATCTAACCAAGATCTATTTCAATAAATCCAGCCTTGCTGCCAGCCAGCAGCTCAATGATTCCGATATCCTCACTGGCGACCGAAATCCTTCAGAACCACTGCTCGGCAATATCGATGTCAAAGGATCTACTGACACCGAGCTTCAGGCGTATATCGGCATGCTCCTTTTCGGGGCAACTGGCAGCATTGAAACAACCATGATCGGCACAGGCGAGGCCCTTGGTGCAGCACTTACAACACCAACCGCAACTATTGACCCGTACAATATGCTGCTGACCGTCAACTGCACAGCCCATGGCCTGATCGTCGGCAAGGTGATCCAGGTTGCCGGGATCACCACTCCTGTTGCCCTTAACAACACCTACCTGCGAGTCATGAAGGTGCCGACGGCAAACCAGTTTATCTGCCGGATACCTCGCGGTGTCACCGGAGTATTTACCCTGGGTGCCGGAACGCTGAAAGCTGTCACCACCGCTGCTACTGCCTACCAGCATAAATTCAAGTCAGGCGGAATGCTACCGTCATTTGTAGCAGAGATCGGCTTCCCCGATGTTCCGGAGTATTTCCTTTATAACGGCGTCAAGGTTGGCAGTATGTCTGTCACCATGAAACCGGACGGGGCACAGTCTCTTTCGTTCAACCTGACTGGCAGTAATGAAACACCGAGCGCTACCAGTTTTGACAGTACCGCCATTGATCTTGGTAAGCAGTCTTTTGCCGGTGCTCAGATGGGCTCCATTATTGAAGATGTTGGCGGAACAAATACCACACTGGGTACTGTTTCCGGAGTTGATCTCTCCCTGGAGAATAATCTTGATGATGCAGCTGGCTATGTCTGTGGCAGTGGTGGCAAGCGCACATCTCTACCGGCAAAAAAACTCAAGCTCTCCGGCAACCTGACCGTACAGTTTGACTCCATGACACTCTATAACAAGGCCATGGCAGGCACAAAAACCACTCTAAAGATCCCGTTTATTATCGGCACAGGCTTAGGCTTGGCTGGCAATGAGTCGCTAGAAATCCTGTTTTGTGAGCTCAAGTTTGGCCGCAATACCCCGACTATCGATGGCGATGGCGGAGTAATGGTCAAGCTGCCGATCACCGGGTTCTATGCAAATAACGCAAATGGTGCAGCACTGATGATAACTCTAAAAAACACACAGCCTGCCCCGTAACCGGCAGGCAATAGAGGAGTAAAAGGAATGGCTCTCGCAAAAAGTAAAACATCCGCACTCTCAAATTCCGGCGTAGCGTGCGCCCTTATCGACCCGGCTACTCAAGTCCCTAACGGCATCCGCTTCTACGTTCTTGGCTCTGACTCCAAAGAGTATCAGCGCCTCATTCGCCTGCAGGAGGTGGCCCGTCTCGAAAAGCAGAAGAAAGCCCGTGGCATTTACTTTCCTACTCCGGAAGAGTCTGAAGAAAATGCATTGAACTTGCTCACCAGTCTCACCATGGGCTGGGATGAAGATGTTGTTGATGCAGAGGGGAAAGTGACCGCTGTCCGCAAGGAGATCGAGCTTGAAGAGGGCGAGTATGTTCCTTTCAGCATCGAGGCGGCCAAGGCGATCTACGCCGAGCTTGGCTACAAGTGGATCAGGGAACAGGTCGACGCTTTCATCGGTGACCGTCGCAATTTTTTGCCGAAGTAGAGCTGGCTGAGGAAATAGCCGCCACCGTTCGCTACAGCTTCGAGCTGGATCTGGCTGACGATGACGGCACAACCCCTCGCCAGCATCTGGAAGCGCTCCAGAGGCAAAAAGGAAATACTCCGGCCAGGCTGGCCAATGAACCGAGGCTGCCGGATGCAGTCGCTCACCTGATCTCCTGGTACTACCAGTTATCAGCAACCCGAGGGGGCGGGTTTGGCCCCGCCCCTTTAACCTTCCAGGAGATAGCGTCATGGCATCAGTTGATGCAGATCGAGCCAAGGCCGACTCCCTGGGAGATAGAGCAGCTTCTTAAGATTGATTCGGTCTGGTTTAAAGTCCGGGCTGAAGCGGAAAAGAAGAAAGGTAAACCGTAGTTAAAGAGGTGTTAAATGGCATTACAAAAACTGCAACTGGTACTGGAGATCGATGGCGATAAAGCGGTAGTCAGTGGTTTTCGTAATGTTGATCAGGCTATTGATAACACCTCCAGAACTACCACTACCGCCACCGGCAAGATGGCAGCGGAGATAGGTAATGTTGAAACTGCCACGGGCCGGATGGCTGCCGCTCATGTCGGGCATATGCGTTCTGTGACCAGCAGCATGTCTGAGGTTGAACAAGGTATTCAATCGGTAACTAACCGGATTTTTAATCTCACTATGGCTGCTGGGTTAATAGCTACCCCCTTTATTGCAGCAACTGTAGCGATTAAAAAAGGGGTGGAGGTTGTCGATGACTTCGCCTTGTCAAATATCCAGATTGCAGCACAGATTACCCAAATGCAGGGGCCTAAGGGTGTTGCTGATAATTATAAAAAAGCCTCTGAATATGCAGCTGTCCTTTCTTTAAAATTAGAAGAAATGGATGCTAATAGTTTAGCGAATAACAAAGGGCTGATGGCAATGACGCAAACAATGGTCATGCAGGGAGTTTTGCTTGATGTGAATAATAAAAAACAGGTGGATGCTGCCACAGCCATATCAAATGCAATAGCGGCGTACACTAAGGGACAAGATCAACAGTTACAATTTTATCAAGAAACCCGAGCTTTAATGTCCGGGCAGGTTGATATGCGTGCGCAGGTATCGAAAGCTATTGACCAGGCGATTAAGCAGGAAGGGGAATATAAGGACGGGTTAAAGGAAGTTGTTGAGCTAGGTAAGCAACATGGCGACCTGTTGGAGAGACTGCAGCCCTACCTGGTTGGTATGAATGAGGCCACTGCTGACATTAATAAAACGTGGACGGCTGCGACATCATCAATGGAAACCACTATTTCACTGATCACAAGAGCCGGATTCTCTGAAGTTTACCGGGATGCTGTTGATTGGCTCCAAAAAGCAAATGTATATCTGCGTGAGCATTCAACTGAAATTGGAGGCTCTGTTAAAGACGGTTGGCGAAATGTTAAAGGGTTGATTGAAGGGTCTGTAGACTTATTGAACATAGGAATTGTTGGCTCGCTACCTATATTAAAGACGGTTGTTGATGAAGTGAAATTTATTACAAATGGGATTACAGGGTTTTTTGATGTTCTCCGACAAGCGCCTGGATTACTGGCTCCAATTGGAGTCGCTGCTTTTTATGCTGTAGGCGGCATTGCGGCATTTGAAACCGCTTATATCTCACTAACTACTGTCATAGCTGCATCTATGGCTAGCAACCCTATTGGCTGGATAGTCCTTGGTATTACAGCCATTGTCGTTGCTGCACAGCCCGCCATAAAATACATGGATGAGCTTTTACAGAAATATTCAGGCTTTGCTGAGGCGCAAAAGAACGCTGCTGATGCTGATACTAACTGGGAAAATGAAAAGAAGCGCCAGAGGTGGATGTATGAAGAAGGGGGTAAAGACCTCCGTCCATCCATGATGAAAGAATTGGGTATTGTCGCGACACCTAAGATCGCCCCACCAAAACCAGAAGAGAGCGTGATAGATCAGGATAAATATAAACAGGATCTGGAGCGTAGCCGAGAGTCTTATCTGCATTACTCAAAGGCTTTTGATGACCGCCAGATAGCAGATATTAAAAATCAGACAACTTTACAGTTGTTAGAGTTGAAGAGTCGTCATGATCAGGGGCTTGTTACACAGCAGCAGTATCTGAATGAAAAGTATGAACTGGATAAAGCGGCAATCAATAAAGATGAAAACTTGCTTCTTACCGCCGCCATAAAAGCACAGGCAGCAGCTGATGCTGCAGACCAGACGATGTTGGCAACGCGCACTGGTGGTGTTTATGATGCCGGTGCGATAGTCCGTAGGAATAAGGCTCTGGAAGAAAGTGAAAAAGCTTGGAAAACTGTTGAAGCGGCAGAGAATAAAGCCCTTGAAACGGATAGTGCGTTTTCTGCTGCGACTGGACTTTTGAATTTCAAGAAAGCCATGGAGCTCGAAGGCCAGCCAGACAACGCCGACAACTGGGATAAAATGTATAAGGCTGCTGCCAAGTCCATGGAGGAGTTCACTAAGAAGCAGGCGGCGCTCTCACGACTAAATCTTGATAATCAGCTGGCCGAGATTAATGCCGCTGAGAAGTTTTATGAAATCACCGCCGGTGCTGCTGCCGAGAAGCGGATCTCTCTACTTGAAGAGGCGCTGGCGCTTGATAAAGAGGCTTATGCGAATGCCGGTGATAATGAACTACTGCAAGCTGAACTCCGTAAATCCATTATTGGCACCAATACTCAACTCCTCGAACAAAAGAAGATCCTCGCAGACTCTACCGCCATCGGCGGAGCCATATCAGCCCTTCAAGAATACGGTCGCGCCGCAACCGATGTAGGCGCACAGACAAAAGGTGTTGTCACTGACTTTCTGAAAGGGATGGAAGACGCCCTGGTATCCTTTGTAAAAGATGGCAAGCTCTCTTTCCGTAGCTTGGTTGATTCTATGATTAGTGATATCGCCCGGATGGCAGTGAAGCAGTCCATCACCGGCCCTTTGTCAAACTGGCTCGTGGGGCTCATGTCTGGCAACGGGTCTTCAGCTTCTTCGGGGAGTATCAACTGGGGTGGGCTGGTTTCAGGGATAGGTTTCGCAATTAGTGGTGCCGGTAATTCGACCGGTTGGTCATGGCTCTCGAGTATCGGCTCAGGATTGACCGGGCTCGGGTCTGGAGCGGGTGCTGCCGCGGGCAGTGCGGCAGGATCTTATGGGGTACTTGCATCTGACGCCGGCTATACATGGGGCTCTTCTGCTATCGGTGGCGCATCAGCTTCAGCAGGTGCATCTGCCGGATCTGGAGCAGCCGGGTCCACTTTCGGCGGCCTCGGCTACGGCCCTTATGCTGCAATGGCTGTTTATACCTACCAGTGGCTGAGCGACTATCTCGGCTCTGGCGGTATCTGGAATCAACACACGACTGACCAGAAAATGCAGATGGGATCTGCCAATACCCTGACAGCTGGAGCGGCGTGGTGGATTGACTATCTGTCCGGTGGCGGGGCTTTTGGTACAAACTGGCGGCCAGCGTCCCAGGGGTATCAACTGGGAGTGGCAAATGGGGATGTATCTGCTCAGGGCTGGACGCTGGAGCAAAAGAAAAAGAGTCTCTGGCGCGGCACTGACAGCCGCTATGTGATGGGCGCTTATGATGATGTGCTTGCGGCCAATCTCCAGACGACTCTTGATAGTATCATTAACTCTGTTGTCCACGGTTCGCGAACTTTGGGCGGCGATACTTCCATGCTTCGCAACCTCAACATCTCTTCACGGATGATTACCCTGGGTCCGGATAACGCGGCGAATATGGCGCAGTTTACAAGCTTTTTTAAAGACGCAACCAACGACATTATCAAGGCTCTCTATCCATCAATCACGGATTTCGTTAAAAAGGGTGAAACGGTCACTGATACCTTTAATCGACTGACGATGTCGCTCAACACAGCAAACGATTTCCTCACAGCCATTGGCGGCACACTCTACGATATATCCATACAGGGCGCAGCTGCTTCACAGGCGTTGATTGATGCTCTTGGCGGCACGGAAAAAGCCCAGACTGCTTTCAATAACTACCTCGGCAGTAGCCTTTTTACCGATGCAGAGCGAAAGCAGGCACAGTATGAGGTTGCACAGAATGCTGTCAACCGGACTTTTAACGACATCGGTCTGGCTGTGCCACAGACAACGGCGAGTTTTAAGGATCTGGTGAAATCGGCCCTTGCTGCAGGCGAGTCCGGAGCATATACGGCTACTGCTCTTCTGGAGATCGCTCCAGCATTCGGTACGATGATGGATTACATTAATGCCGGACAACAGACAGCGCTTGATACAGCAAAAGCAAACTTCGACCTATACCAGATGATGCGCCAATCTGCCCTAGATAGTATTTCATCAATTACAGGCGGGGCTCTCTCGATGCTCTCCCCAGAGCAGAAGTATGCCCAGGCGCAAGCGACATTTAACAACGCGAGCCTCCTGGCTGCTGCTGGCGATACAACGGCAATGCAGGGGCTCCCAGGCGTTGTTACAAAATTCCTGGAAGCCAGCAAGTCCTATAATGCCAGCACAGACGCCTACGGCAACGACTATGCTGCAGGGCTGGCTGCACTCCAGGGTGTAGTGAATTACAGCGATATTCAAATGTATCCGACCAGTGCCCCTGTAACCGGATCTGCTGACAATCGTGACGTGGTTGATGCAATAAAAAATCTACAGACCGAGATGGCGAAGGTTGTCTCCAAGCTCGGCGATATTGAAGGGCCGTTGAAACGTGTTGTAAATGCGGCGGTGAACTAATGACAATGCGAGTCTATGCTCTGGAGTCCACCGCCCACACCGGCGCCGAGGTGATTACCAAGTTCTTCTCCACCACTCCAGCCCTTGTTACAAAGGCTGGCGATACGCCGCCGAGCCAGACTTTTATCCCGGCAATAACACAACCAGGTAATTACTCCATCAACGCCTTCTCAGGCGGCAAAACCTACGGTAAATCTCAAATTGGTTACGGAGAGGTGGTTTTAGATAATCCTTTGGGCCTGCTCGATGACATGATTGGTTGGGGTTTTGATGGACGCCCCCAGATCTTGCGGTCATTTTTGGGAGATCCTTCTGGATCAGTTTATCCAGACGATTGGGAGACGATCTACACCGGCACTGCGCAGTGCGCAACCATGTCCCTTCCCGGTGATTTTAATAGCAAAGTAACTCTTAGCTTCCGCGACAGAATGGCCGAGTTGCACGTAAAACTCCCCCTGGCTGTCTACCGTGGTGACAATGTTCTTCCGGATGGGCTTGAGGGTACAGTCGATGATTTAAAGGGTAAGACGAAACCGCTCTTGCTCGGCAAAGTCCACAACATGACGCTGCAATGCGTCAACACGTCAAAGCTGATTTACGCGGTATCTCCTCCGACTCCCGGCCTGCTCGGTGTTAACGATTGGGATGCTATCACTAACCTCGATGCTCTAACTGATATTGACGGCAGTGTTATTTCCGGAGCAGTGACAACACCACTTGGCATTGAATATCGCCGTGGTGGCTGCTCAACCACCGATATCCATGTGTATGATTCAGGGCTGGAGCTGACTAAGGGCGCTGATTATGCCACCGATTTCGAGATGCTTAATACCGCGCCGACTGCAGGGCAATACCGGGTACTCCCTGCCTCCGGTTATATCCGCCTCGGCAGTCAACCCACCGGGCAGGTAACTTGTACCGCCCAGGATAATAACGGTCATGATCCTCACACCGTCGGCTCGATCATCCGCTGCGTTCTCCGTGATTATATGCTCTGGGATGTCAGCAGATTTAATGTAGCCGAGCTTGCCGCTCTCGATGTTGCCTGTTCTGTTCCAGTCGGCATACTCATTACCCAGGACACATATGTTGATGACCTGCTCGATACACTCTGCGCAGCAGCTGGTGCAGCATATTATTTTGACAGGTTTGGAGTATTCAGGGTGTTCCAGGTTGTTGATCCGGCACCGCTGCCCAGCACTCAAACCCTTCCACCCGCCCAATCCGTAGATCGTGTCTCCACAACAGGCATACCGAATAAACAGATCCGCCTGCGTTACCAGAAAAACTGGACAGTTCAAAACAGTGGTCTTGCTGGTGGAGTTACAGCCGCACGTCGGGCATGGCTCGCCCAGGAGTATCGGGAATGTCTCTCCCCTTCCGTGACCACGGCACAGAAGCACCTGCTTTCCGACGAGTTGGCTTTTGATAGTTGTTTTGCTGAATTACCACAAGCTGAGTGTGACCGTAGGCTTGGACTTTATTCTGTTCGGAGAGATGTTCTTGAATACAAATTCTATATTTACGACATATCACCATCCAGCTTCCAGATCGGCTCGGTTGTCACTCCGCAGATGGCTGGTCGTTATGGTTGGGATGGGAAAAAAGCGCTTATCATCGGCATCGAGCCAGACTTGCTGCTGAATAAAATCACGTTAATTCTTTGGGGGTAAAAATGAAAACACTACGAATCACGAGCATGATGATTTGGCTGCTGATTGCGACAACTCTATCAGCCTGCGGCAGTCAACAGGATTACGATATTAATAACGCCGATGCCAACACAGGCATTGCAGTGCGGGCTGCTATCAATGCAGCTCTCCAGGCGCTGGCAAGTAATAACAGTGGTGCAACAGCGCCAACAACTACTTATGCATATATGTGGTGGGCAGATACCGGTACTGGCACCCTCTGGCAGAGGGATGCTGCAAACAGTACATGGATCAACAAGGGGCCGCTGGCAAACAGCTACAACACACTCTCAGAGGCGCTTAATGAGACCAAAGGTGCGGATATCGCCAGTGCAGCGACTACGGATATCGGAGCGGCAACTGGCAATTATATTAAGGTGACCGGTACGACAACTATTACCGCTCTTGGAACAGCACAGGCCGGAGTTCGCCGGATGGTGGAGTTTACCGGCATACTAACACTTACGCATAATGCTACGAGTTTGATTTTGCCTGGTGCTGTAAATATTTCTACTACCCCAGGAGATGTTGCGACCTTTATTAGCCTGGGTGCTGGTGGGTGGAAATGTGTAAGTTATATGCGCGCCAATAGCACAACCAATTCTGGGGTCTGGAAACTCTCTGCGGTTAATGTACTTAATTCAATAACTGCATCTAGTTCGGGAATCCTAGAGTGGGCACAGGATCTTTATGATCCCGATAATACTCATAATATAGCCGCGAACGCAACAGCTTCGATCGCGCCTGGCACTCCTACTGTAGTGACATTGGCCAGTCATGGTTTATCACCTGGTCAGCCAGTAAAATTTACATCGGGTACTGTACCGAGTGGTATGGCATTAAATAGAGTTTATTGGGTGAGAAGTGGCAGCACTCCCACTACGAACACCTTTGAAATTACAGGTCAATATGGCTCGTCTCAACTTCCAACAACCGGTAGCACCGGAACAGCTACAATGACTGTTAGACCTTTTATAACAGCCCCGGAAGGGGCAACTAAGGCAAAAGCCACCTTCCTCCTACCCGTTTATAATTTACCAGCCGGGTCAGGACAAATAACTATACGAATAAATATGACGTGCCCTACCTGTACAACTTCTACGATAGTTGCATCTGGGTTTTTAACCGCTCTATCTGGCAGCGTGTCTAGTCAGAATATGACCGTTTACAGCGGCTTAATTTATCCAGCCTATGAGGGTAGTGTATTTGATGTAAGTTATATTAATGGTACCGCAACCACTTTCACAGGGGCTATAGGTGAGCGCTTTGAGGTAGAATTCCAGTAATTAAAACTGGGATTAGAATAAGAAAAAGGCAGCGGCCAGCTGGTACCGAAAATACCAACTGACCGTCGACCCACAACGTGACTGTGAGCCAACCAAGGCTGCCCGCACTGATCAGCGCGGATGCAGCCTACCATAACACTTAAAAAACTACAATGGAGGCGCACAAAATAAAACACTATCCAATATTTGCATGGCCTGGTGGTAAGCGTCGCCTGGCTAAGAAACTTCTTCCGAGCTTTGAAAACAGAAAGCATAGTTGTTACGTTGAAGCCTTTGCCGGTGGCGGCTCCATGATGTTCATGCGCACTCCAGCAGAGGTTGAAGTTCTGAATGATATTAACACTGAGGTTATTAATCTTTATCGGGTTATCAAGCATCATCTTGAAGAGTTTATCCGGCAGTTCCGTTGGGCAATTACCAGCCGCCAGCTTTATGAGTGGGCAAAGGAAACGCCTCCGGAGATCCTCACCGATATCCAGCGGGCAGCCAGGTTCTATTATCTCCAGAAACTGGCCTTTGGCGGTAAAGTCACAGGTCGCACATTCGGTACTTCACCAAGCTCGCCACCGCGTTTCAATATCCTTCGTCTTGAGGAGGATCTGAGCCAGGCACATATGAGACTTTCCCGAGTCTGGATTGAACATCTCGACTGGCAGACCTGTATCACTAAGTGGGATCGGGACTACACGCTGCACTTTCTTGATCCTCCGTACTGGCAAACTGAAGGTTACGGCGTCCCATTTCCCTTTGAAGAATACGAGAAGATCGCCGGTCTGATGAGATCGATTAAAGGGAGCGCCGTTCTTACAATCAATGACCACCCCGATATCCGGAAAGTCTTTAAAGGATTCGCTCTCGAGACAGTAGATATTGATTATACTATCGGGGGTGGCGGTACCGGCAAAGGCCGCAAGGAGTTGATTTACAGGAACTGGTAGTAGAAAGGCGTATATGGAAAAGCTGCTTAAGGCATAGTACCATATGGGCTGGGCGGAAAAGTCATCCCTTGAGCCATTCTCGAAGCACAGTTAAATACGCCCTGATCGAAAATAGCCTAAAATGAGTTATCCACAGGCTAGGCCAAGGTGATATTTGGTAGTAGAAAGAGTATAAAGCAAAGCCGGAGAATGGCTTAGGATACTTTATTGTAAAGGCGTAGTTGGGTAAACCAAAACCGGAAAAATCCAGTCCTGGGTCATCCTGAATATCTCCTGCGATATTCATTTTTCAAGAGGTGAAAAAATAGAATTTAAGTTAAGTAAAAACTAATACAAGGCGAGCAAATTTAGAGCTAGAATAGGCATAATTAAAGGGGGTTTTATAGCCCCCTTAAATCCTCCTTTAAACATCAAATCCAATGAACTATTTCAATAAAAAACTGGTGCCAAATCGTTTCCCATTTGGTGCCAAATAGATTCCCGCGCTACAGTCGCCAAGTCAATTGTCGGAGGGAACATTTAAAACGTTAGCACTAATTTTTTATTTAGTTACTGATAAAAGTTCAATACTTTTGATTGAAGAACCTGAAGTGTGTGTGCACCATGGACTGCTTAACAGTATTGTTGAACTGCTCGACATATATTCTAAAGACAAACAAATTATTATTTCAACGCATTCAGATGCTGTATTGGACAAGCTACGAATAGACAATGTATTCAAGGTGAAGCGCACTAATGAAAAAGGTACTGAGGTTTCGAGTATTAAGCGGAATATGAAGCATATTGAACTAAAAGCCTTGAAAAACTATCTGCTTAATGATGGAAGTTTGGGCGAATACTGGAAACATGGTGATCTCGAAAATGTCTAAAACTATTGGAATAATTGCAGAAGACACAAGTGATGTTGACGTAATTACAGCTCTTATTGGAAAGTATGTCGATCGCAATAAATTTTCTATTAAAAAGTTCGTAGGAAACGGCTGCGGAAAACTCAGAAACAAGTGCGATAGTTGGACTGCTTTGTTATTTGAAGCGGGGTGTCATCACGTGCTAATATTTCACGATTTGGACCGTAATGATGAAGCTAAACTTAAAAAGCTTCTTCTTAAGAAAGTGCCAAAAGAGCAATATCCAAACGCATTTATAGTTATTCCGATAGAAGAGCTAGAAGCATGGCTTCTTTCCGACGAACATGCTATTCAAAGTGTTTTTGGGTTGAAAGCCCCACCCAAGAAAATCATAAATTGTGAACAGGTCCAATCTCCTAAGGAACACTTAGCAGGTCTTGTCTGGACACTTGGAAAGAAGAGATATCTTAATACTGTTCACAATAAGAAAATTTCTGAAAAAATTGTTATTGAAAACCTTCGAAGATGTCCTTCCTTCAAACCTTTGGATGATTATATAGAAACAACTATCTTTAAGCTTAGGCCAGTGAAAGCATAGGATATAATCCAAGTAGGGAAAATACAGGAACACCTAAAACTAGGGACACTCAGAATTCCGGGGACACCATACTTATTTAGGACACCCTACGGCCCATAGCCTGACACCACCACCGCCCCCCTCAGCCTATCCAGTATCCTCCCGCACGCCCCTGCAGCATCCCTTCGCGCACAAGCGTCCCGAGCAGTGCCTGCACCCGCTCCCCGTCCGATAACGTAAAATATTTTTCGCTTTTATAAAAAGAGTCACGGCAGTGCCTCGAAGTGGTTAGAATTGAGTCGCCAAACGCAAATTCAACCCAAAAGGAGAACACTGCCGTGGACGAACATTCTACTAAAAAGGCGCAAATAATCCAGCTCAATGAAAGTGCAGTACGCGACCACCTCGGAGAAATGGTTAGAAACACCGTCGAGGATACTCTGAACGGTATGCTTGATGCTGAAGCAGATCGGCTTTGCAATGCTGAGAAGTACCAGCGTAATGATGCCAGAACCGATACACGGGCTGGTCACTACCAGCGCAAGCTTCATACTAAGGCCGGAGAGGTAACTCTCAACATGCCGAAACTGCGGCAGCAGACCTTTGAAACAGCGATTATCGAGCGTTACCGCCGCCGTGAAGCATCTATTGAAGAGTCGCTGATCGAAATGTATCTGGCCGGTGTTTCAGTTCGACGTATCGAAGACATAACCGAAACCCTGTGGGGAACCAAGGTAAGTCCCGGCACCATCAGCAACCTTAACAAGAAGGTCTACGTCAAAATCGAGGAATGGCGTAACCGGCCTATTAAAGGTGAACACCCCTATGTCTACCTGGACGGAATCGTTCTGAAACGCTCCTGGGGTGGCGAAGTCTGCAACGTTTCCGTACTGGTCGCTATCGGTGTCAACGAGCATGGCTATCGCAAAATTCTTGGTGTCTGCGAAGGAGAAAAAGAAGACAAGGCCGGGTGGTCTAACTTCCTGCATCACCTTAAAGAACGGGGTCTAACCGGTGTTCGTTTATTTATCACCGATGCCTGCATAGGGTTGGTGGAATCCTTGGCTGACTATTACCCGAAAAGCAAGTGGCAGCGTTGCATGGTTCACTTCTATCGGAATGTCTTCAGCGTCGTTCCGGCCAAGCGCATGCCGGAAGTAGCTGCCATGCTCAAGGCAATCCATGCTTCTGAAGACAAGCAAGCCGCCTTGGAAAAGGCAGAAGCAGTCTATGCCAAACTGGTGGCAATGAAACTCACGGGGGCAGCCAAAAAGATTCAGGAATCAATCGTAGAAACGCTTACCTACTACGATTTTCCGATGGAGCACCGAATCCGGATCAGAACCAATAACGCTCTTGAACGGATCATGAAAGAGATCCGCAGGCGGACCAGAGTTGTTGGCGCTTTCCCGGATGGGCATTCAGCTTTGATGCTGTGCGCGGCCAGACTCAGACACATAGCCGGGACCAAGTGGGGAATGAAACGCTATCTGAATATCGATCTTCTCAAAGAACAGGAACTGGAACTTAAATTTCAAATGGCCGAGGCAATCTAACTTCTGACAGGCACTGCTAAAATAAAAGCGAAATATTCTTTACACTACCCCCCGTCCCGGCCACTCTGCCGGACGATCTCTTCTGCCGAAAGTCCCGGCGTCGCCAGCAGCAGTCTGAGGAGTTCCCCCCTGATCTCCCGGTTCGACCCGCGGAACGGGGACTGGCGGCTGTGCCCCTGGCTGCGGCGCGACGGATTGGGGGAGGTCTTTTTCAGCATGGCGCCGTAGTCCATCAGGGCATTGTACCAGTCGCGGATATTGTCGCGGTCCATGGTCTGCTCCACCAGGGGGAGGATCTCGCGGTCGCTGACAACGGTCCTGTCTTGAAAGAACAGGTGGATGAAGACGCTACGAATGTTGGTCTCGATGAACGGGGTCGCCCGGCCGAAGGCAAAGGCAGCGATCGCGCCTGCCGTGTAGGCGCCGATGCCGGGGAGGCGGACCAGATCGGCAACTGCGTCCGGCACGACCCCGCCATGCCGTGCCGTGATCTCTACCGCTGCCCGCTGCAGCATCAGAGCGCGGCGGTTGTAGCCGAGCCCCTGCCAGAGGGCAAGCAGATCGGCAAGCGGTGCTGCCGCCAGCGTCTCCACGGTCGGGAAGCGGTCCAGAAAGGCGGCATATCTGGGAAGAACACGCTCCACCTGGGTCTGCTGGAGCATGACCTCGGAGACCATGATGCAGTAGGGATCGGTGGTGCTCCGCCACGGCAGGGAGCGGGGATGTTCGCGGAAATAGCCGTAGATGAGCTGCTGGAACTGGTCTCTGTTCATGGTAGGTATTCTAGCAACGGTGCCATCCCCCGGACAAGGAGATTTACAGGCAGCAAAGAACCAATCGGGAAAATGCGGGACGCTTCCCATATTTCTACTACCTATCCAATGTTCCCACTTGACGACACCGCCCTTCGGTACTAATTTCTCTCCATGCCTTGAATAGCCGCATATGTGTTCCCGGAATATCCACCATGTTACCCGGCGCGGCAGCAACTGAATAACAACATCCAACCCGGCTGGCAGCTTCGCGTCCGGCACCACTTCACAGGAGGTAGACGATGCAGGTCATCGGTATCAACGGCAG
>JACABD010000041.1 GCA_013377075.1 Geobacteraceae bacterium
GCTACGAAATCCTGACTGTTTTGTAAAGAAAATTCTTGAACCTGAAAAATATAAGTTTTTCTTCTTTGGACCCTGCCGTTGCAGGATCGACGGCGTTCAGAAACGCGGCTATTTTCGGCATACTCTTGCCTGAGCGATCCCTTGCCTTTTCAATTACCAGTTTTACAACCTCCCTGGAGATGTGGTTTCCTGTATATGGTTCATAAACCGCACTCCAGAAGTCTGCCCCGGCAGATATGTCACTGATTATCCGCTCTGCTACCTGATCATTCATGTCAGGGAGCTGCATGACCGGGTTCTCCCAGATGCCGTCCTTTATTGCCCTGCGTATGTCAGCTGAACTGATAGTGTTGCCGCTTCTGAAAAACAGCGCCCGTAGCAGAAGGCTTCTCAACTCCCGGATATTTCCCTTGTACTGGTGATTGACAAGAGCGCTTTTTGCCTCCTCGGAGAGGGCAGGCGGTGTGTCCCGCTGCTCATTATCCCCTCTATAGGTGCGGTAGAGCTTACCCATGAAGTGGGTTGCAAGATCGGGAATGTCCTCACGCCGGTCATTCAGTGAGGGAACAGTTACTGAAAGCTCTGAAAGCCTGTGATAGAGGTCTTCACGGAAGTTTCCCTTTCTGATCTCCTCTGCCAGGTCCTTGTTTGTCGCGGCTACCAGAAGAACCCGGCTGTATCTTTGCTGATTATCACCAAGCCTGACAAAACCACCGTTATCGAGGAAGCGGAGGAGCTGAACCTGGGTTTTCGGGTCGGCATCACCGATTTCGTCGAGAAAGACTATACCGCCGCCAGCCTCTTCAAGAATCCCTTTCCTGTCTGTATATGCGCCGGTAAATGCCCCTTTTTTGTGGCCGAAAAGCTCCGAGTAGGTCAGCTCGCCACTGTACGCGGCAATGTTGGTCTTCTTTACAGGAAGCTCACCGGCCGAATTGACAGAGTCCCTGTACATGCTGTTGAGCTTATTGTAGAGGTTGTTGAAGAAAAACTCCTTGCCTGAACCGGTCTGGCCGAGAACAAGGATTGACGGCAGCCCTATTGTTGCCTCCTGAAGCACATTCTTGCTCCAGAGATTTATTCTGTTGTAGATAGGGGGGGAAACGGTGTTGATGAAGTCGACTATCTCTCTGGCCTTGCTGCTGTTGCCGATGATGTTGCCGAGGCGATAGGAGGATATTCGCGGATCTTTGTAGGCAACGTCGGAGTTGAGCCGTGTCACCTCGTTTTGCAGGCGTTCTATGCGCTGAAGGTCGGAGAGGTGGCGCGATGTCAGACTTTCGATGATCTGGAGAATCCTCTTGTGCTCTTCGGTGAAGTAGGAAGGTTTGAGCGAATTCAGACAGATGACGGCAATGACCTCATCATCGCAGATTACCGGGACAGCGATCTCGCTCTTGATCTCCTCGTGCATTGACCGGTGGAAACCACCATCTCTCTTTTCTGTGTCAATGTCGCCGATTATCTTTGCTTCCTTTGCCCAGGCGCAGTAGCCGGTGAGGCTCCTCTCTTCCGGTTGAAGCTCATGGCCGCCGACCTTGAAGGGGGGGATGAACTTCTTCAGCCACTCCTTATGTTTCGCTCCGACAATATTGCCGCTCTCATCTTCAACCAGAAGCCATTTGCCGTCCTCCCGCTCCTGGACAATGGCAATACTGCCGGTATCAGCGCCGATCAGTTCGGTTGCCTTGGAGAGGACTTTTGCCAGAAACGGATTTACCCGCTCCGAGCGCTCCTGAAGCATCTGCGAAATTTCGGACAGAACCCTGACCTCCAGGTGTTCTCCACCGATTTCCTCGATTACCCGCTCGACCATCTCCGCATGTGTCTGGAGCAGTCCCATCTCAAAATCTGAAAAACGGTAGATTTCGTTGGTAAAGTAGTTGACGAGGCAGATGATCCGCCTGGTATCGGCTGAATATCTGGGAACCACATAAAGAGAGCGAAGTGCCATTTTTTCTGTCAGGGCGCTTTTTTGCAGCGGCTGCTTGGTCAGGTCAAGAAAGGATAAGGGGGCAAGGAGCTTGTCATCAGTTATAACCGCAGAGTCGTCAACGTAGCGGGAGATAAGGGATTTACCCTTTTCAAGGCCGATTGCGCCCAGTGAGTCATACTCAGCTTTCATCTGAGGGTCTTCAGAGTGGCTTGCAAGAATCACCAGACTGCCGTCGCCGGAAGGGACAAGAACCGAGGCCAGAGAGAGCTTGTCAATCAGCCTGACCGCAGAGCGAGCCATGAATCCGGCTGCCTCCCGTTTTTTGTAGAGGTCGACCTGTCTGGCAAGAAGCAGTTGCTGATGGTATTTACGTGCCTGATCTATGCGGTCGGCAATATCAACCAGCAGTTCGCCAATGGCAGATTTGTCCTGACCGCTGAATATCGCACCTGACTTGTCCCTGTCGCAGCAGAGTACGCCGAGGGATTTGCCATAGGTTGTTATGGGGAAGAGTGTTGAGGCTGTTATGTCAAATTGTTCCGCAAAATCCCGGTCAGAGCCGTAAATTGTTGAAAAAGACCGGATTTCTATGATCTGCTGTGAAACAAAGGCTGTGGATACGAGTATGCTGGAAGAGATGATCGGGAAGGTCGTGCTGCTGATTGCCTGGCTGTTTATACCTGTTGCGTAGGCGCAGGAGAGGGCGCCTTTGGTGAGATCCTCCAGATAAATCCGGACGGTACATTCACCGGCAGCAGTCGTTATGCCCGAAGCAAGCGCATGGAGCATCTCGTCAAGGTTTTCCTTGCCGAATTGACGAATCTTTTCTCTAAGTCCGGGGATGGCTGCAAGTTGAGACATATATGCTCCAGAGTGCTTTAATTACTCAGTGGAGTATATGTATTACGCAGTTTCTTGTCAATCCTGGAGGGGGAACTCCTGGTGGAAAATCAGAACCTTATTTGCAGTCAGTAACATTCATGTCACTACGGGAAAACTGTTTGTGTGCTTGTTGCTGAATAGGCTGAACTCCGCTGTCAGTGCCGCTTTGGGGCTAGTAAATTGCGTTGACGCCAGTAAGAATAGTGTGTACTAATGAGGTGAAATTCCTTTTAACAGTCCATGGCAGAGGCGTGAAGCGTAGATTTTATGGTACAAAAAAAATCAGATTCGAAACAACTCTTATCTCAAGAGGTAAAGAATGCCCGGTAACCTTCAAGTTCAGACAATGGAGCTTGTGCATGGTTTGTCAACCGCCATTGATCTGGTCAGCCCTTCGCTGGTAAACCATCATCGCCAGGTCTTCGGTCTTTCTTATAAGCTTGCTGAAACACTCAGGCTTGGCGACCAGGAAATGAGCGATATCTGCATTGCCGCCATGCTTCACGATATTGGAGTAGTTGCTTTTAACCAGGGTGTCGATACAGCTTTCGACGATTCTTCAGTAAACGACCATGCAGAAATGGGCTATCGACTGATGAAACGTTTTAAACCATTTGCTGCTGCTGCGGAAATTGTACGCAACCATCATCGACATGCCAGTAGCGTTCGCGAAACCGGTTATGAACAATCTGTAGGGAGCAGCATTATCCACCTGGCTGACCAGATTTCGGCAAGACTGGATGCCGGTCTCTGCGTATTGACACAGTCTGAAAATATACGAAACTGGGTTAAAAACGAAAAGAGCGGCATGTTTTTGCCCGATGTAGTTGAGGTTTTTCTCCAGAAATCGGCCAGAGAGGATTTCTGGCTCGACATCTGTTTTGATATCATGCCGCAGATTGGCTGCTGCCCGTTTCCTCACTGGAATCTCGGGCTTGATATGCAAGGGCTTCTTGATCTTTCCGAGCTTTTCCGGATGATCATAGATTTTCGTAGCAGGCATACAGCTACCCATTCCCGTAGTGTTGCCCATATTGCCGAAGCTCTGGCAAAGGCAGCCGGTTTCTCCGGTAATGACTGCATCAAGATTCATGTTGCCGGCAATCTTCATGATCTGGGAAAACTTGCCACACCTGTCTCGATTCTCGACAATCCAGGATCCCTGAGTGCGGTTGAGCGCACCATCGTCAAAGCGCACCCATATCACACTCACAGGATTTTGAAAGGGATCAGTGGGTTAGGAGACATCTGCAGCTGGGCGTCTTTTCATCACGAATGTCTGGACGGCAGCGGTTACCCGTTTCATCTTGGCGAGGACAAAATCCCCATCGGCGCTCGTATTATTGCTGTTGCTGATGTCTTCACCGCCTTAAGTGAAAGTCGATATTACCGCCACGGCATGAAACGAGGTGCCTGTTTACGGGTAATGCAGTCCTATTCATCAGATCGCAAACTTGATCCACAGCTCATTTCGCTGATTGATAAACATTATGACGAATTTTACGATTTACATCTCTCTGTACAGCAGGAGGGTGTCAGTGAATACAAGCAGATGCTTAATGAAGCCATTCCGCTTATGTTGCAGGCTGTTGAACAGCTGGACAGGAGCATGGAGATCAATGCTGATAGTTGAGGCTTGCGATCAGGTCGTTAGGAGTCCCGTCGCCAGGGTTTGGATGGCCGGCTGAAAACAGACTCGATTTCAGTTCAATCCTTTTCGTATCTGATAGAGTTCATCCAGGGGCAGGTCGTTTAGTTCGAAATATTCAAGCTCAAGCTCTTCGACGTAGAAGCGGTCGAGACCTGAGTTGTCGAGAAAATCCTCCCTGAGGGAGATGTCTTTTTCCGAGATGATCTGCGGGAGCAGGTTGTGAAGGTATATTGCCTCTTTCTGTATGGTAAGGATGGTTTCGTTGAACAGGTCGTTATTTATCTCACCCTTGATCAGCTTCTTGCCAAGTAGCTCTTCAGTGACTTCACGCTTGAGAATCTGCTGATCGTTCTTTGTTGAAAATTTGGAGTAGAAATTCCTTATTCGCTCTCTAACATGCTGAAGCAGAATGACAAAAATCTGCTCTTCCCGGTCAATGGCTTTCAACTGGTCGAGAACTTCCTGTGACTTCATGCTTCCGGCCTCGATTTCTTCCATCCCCTTTACAAGCGTTATCAGCTTCCTTCTGCCGTAGTTGCCAAGGTACTTGTTGTCGAGTACACCGTCAATAAACAGGGTGTTGAAAAGATTCGGCTGAAGTGTGTCAAACTCCTTTTTGTTGCCAAGGATGCTTCTGAGCATATCCTCGCTGATGCGGATATTCTCCATGAAGGCGAGCTGGTTGATAACCTGTGAAGTTGTGTCATAACGGTCAAGATAGGTGATGATGTAGGAGAACTCTTCCAAAAGAGAGATGTCGGCGCCGTCACGGATATTTTCATCGCAGGCCTTGCTGGCATCGAGCAGCAGTTCTTCGAATGTGTGGTTGCGGTGTTCCGAAGCACGTTTTTTCGCGTGCAGGAGTTTGAGCATGTCGTCACGGTCAACGCGGCTCTCTATCTGCCTTTCGCCGAAGAAGAGCCCTTCGAGAATCTGTCTGGTCTCCGAAATGTAGTCGCTCTCTTCGAGCTCGACCAGTTTGCGGTCTTTCCGAAGCAGCTCGTCAAGGGTGTAGAAGAGTGCGCCGGGGATCTTGTTCCTTACCGAGAGGGTCTTTAAGCGGGTGAGACGGGCGTTTTCGAGGCGATTGATCTCTCCACGCAGATTGCAGCTGCAGAGGATGTTACGGTATTCATCGACGATCCTGCGATTGTCAGGGTGTTTATACATGACATCGATTCTGATCCGCTCCTGCTGATAGCGGTCTATTTCATTGCGCTGTGCCAGCTCTGTCAGAAGAGCGAACTCTTCATCGGCAATACGTTTTGTTCTGAAATAAAGGTTTTTGAAGGCGTTTCGATACTCTTCGTGCCTGGTATTTATTAATTTGAAGAGGAATAGCTGGAGATCATCGACTCCGCAGTTGGCGCTGACTTCGGCAATGATTCTGTTGTCGTCACCGTTGCCGATTGCAACCGATCTTTTCAGGATCTTTCCAAGGCGGCGGAGAATAAGCTCCTGCTGCTCTTTTACTGATTCGCTGAAATCTTTTGAGTGGATAAAAAAGAAGTAGTTGGCAACAGCATTGCCGTCAAAGAAAATCTTGTCAAAGGTAAGGAAGCCGTCTGTGCGGTCGCTGAAGTTTAAAGCTCCGGCTTTCTGGTCTAAATGGGTGCCGTACATGACGAGGCGGTTAATTACATCCCCTTTTGCCATGTCTGTCAGCGGCTGGTCCACTCCGAACATATACTCGCAGAAGGAACCGCCGTTCCCCCTGTGAATGATCCCCTGCTGGCTTATTATGAATTCATTGTTGGTGGAGAAAAAACGGAGCTCCGACTCACTGCTCTGGTCGACATTGAAAAAATAGCGTTTGTGTGCATCAACGCCGGCGGCGATAGCATAGTACTCTATTTTGTTTTCCAGTGCTCCGTGAAGACGGATGTCTTTGTACATTTCAGCTCTCAGTGTGGAATTGTTAAAAAATAACTCACTTTTGAGTAATCAGCAACAGCAATATTACACAAGTTCAATCTTAAGCCCATCATAAGCAAAAAATACCCCGTCTGGCAGAGAGCCTTCCTCGCTATGGGATATTTCATGGGTGAGATGGGTCAGGAAGGTTTTCTTTGCGCCGATTTTCTGTGAGATGCTGATTGCTCCGTCGATGTTGAAGTGGTGCGGATGGGGCGTATGTCTGAGAGCATCAATCACCAGAATTTCCAGACCTTCGAGCAGATCCATGGAGCTTTCAGGAATTGTGCTGCAATCGGTCAGATAGGCAAAATTGTTGAACCTGAAGCCGGTGGCGTTCATGTTCCCATGGAGAAGCGGAATCGGAGTGACCTCAATGCCAAAGAGTCCAAAAGGAGTATCAACCGGATGTGGCTCAAGGAGTTGGTGGTAGCCATACTCGGCGTGGCCGTCAAAGATGTAGGAAAACTTGCTGCTTATGCTTGCAAGGGTCTCTTGTGATGCATAGCAGGGGACGATGTTTCTGTGAATGAAGTGAAAACCCCGTAAGTCGTCAATGCCGTGAATATGGTCAGCATGGGTATGGGTGAACATCACCGCATCAATATCCGGGATGTTCTCGCGTAGCGCCTGAAAACGGAGGTCTGTGGAGGTGTCGACCAGTATGTGAAAACCGTTATTTTCAACCAGAAGAGAAGTGCGGGTTCTATTGTCTTTGGGGTCTGTTGATCTGCAGACTCTGCATCCGCAGCCGACCATGGGGATGCCGGTAGAAGTGCCACTGCCTAAAATGGTAAATTTCATCTGGCATCCTTTCAGTTAATGTCATACAGTAACATGACTGAAGAGCTGCTGCAACCGCCTTTAGAGATGATTGCTCCGGAGAGATCCCCTTTGAAGTCTGCCCTGATAACCCCCTGTTACCTGCAATCCACAGTAGGAAATGCCGTAACTGTCCGCCGGATTGAATCTTCACTTCGAAAGCTTGGTTGCGAAGTAGAGGTTTTTTCGCTTGATGCCATGGGCGTAAAAGAAATTGCCGAGAGAGTCACAGCTTTTTCTCCTGATGTTGTTCATGCCTTCCATGCGATCCACTGCGGCGCTATTGCCATGGAAGCTGCAAAAGAGCTGTCAATCCCTTATGTTGTCGGCATCACAGGTACTGACATCTACAGTGAGAGTTCTTTCTCGGCAGTTGTTGAAAGGGAGATTCTTGATAATGCGTCTGCCCTGATCGTCTTCCATGAAGATGTCGGCAAACGCCTGGCAGAGCTTGTCCCGTCAATGGGGGGGCGGATAACGGTCATTCCCCAGGGGGTGACTCTGGCCGCCGAAGAAGGTGAAGAGAGCGGATCATCTTTGTTCACCTTTTTCTTTCCGGCTGGATTAAGACCAGTGAAAAATAACCTTTTCCCCTTCAAACCGATTGAGCAGCTCTGGCACAGCTATCCTCAGGTGAGACTTGTTCTGGCCGGGCCTGTTCTTGAGATCCTCTATACAGAAGAGGTCATGGAGTCGGTAGCTGCGCACCCCTTTGCATCCTGGCTTGGCGAGGTAGACCACGCCGAGATGCCGATTTTGTACAGAGAGTGCCAGGTGATTTTGAACTGCTCTATCTCCGAAGGGGGGATGGCCAACAGCCTTCTCGAAGGGATGGCCCACGCTAAGGCGGTTCTTGTTTCGGATGTTGAAGGGAACCGCTCCCTGGTGACAGATGGGGTAAACGGACTGCTCTTTGCCTCTGAAGAGGAGTTTATTGCCAAGGCAGAGCGATTGATAGTTGACAGTGAATTCAGGAAAAAACTTGGCAGTCAAGGCCAATCATACGTCAGGCAGAACTGTTCGCCTGAAAACGAGGCCCGGGTCTGCCTTGACCTTTACATGAAAATTAAAAACGGGGAACTATAATGAAGTTATCTCTTAAATCTGCGGCCCTGACTCTGTTTCTACTGCCGCTTGCAGCATCTGCCGAACAGGTGCCCCAAAAGCAGCTCCTTACTCCTGCGGGCTTGCAGATGAAGCTCAAAAACTACTCTACAGCATACACCCTGGCTGCCTCACTTTCGTCAGCCGGTCCGCGGGATCTGCTCATGGGGATGGCTGAGTTTCGCAGAGGGCGAAATGCCGAAGCTGCTGTCCTTTTGGGAAAAGGTCTGAAAAGTTATCCGCTTCTTGCCGACTATGCCATGTTCTATCGGGCAGAAGCTTTGAAAAGAGCAGGGAGCAAGGCTGATGCTGCTGCATTGCTGGGTTCTCTGCAAAAGGAGTATTCCGATTCGCCTCTACTGCGCAAAAGTCTTTTGCAGGAGGCTGATCTTTACTTTGATTCAGAAAATTATTCCGAAGCCGAGCGGGCCTACCAGAAGTTTATTGAAAAATACCCCTCGGGAAGTGATGCTGTGCTGGCGTCTTATCGCCTTGCAATCTGCCTTGAGAAGCGTGGCGACGGCAAGGGGGCGGCTGTAATGCTGCGCCTTTTATGGCTGAATTCGCCAGGTTCCCAGCAGGCAGTGGCAGCGGAAGCGGATTTGAAGCGGCTTGCCACAGCCAAAATCGATATAAAGCCATATAGTGCTCAGGAACTTTTTAAACGGGCATCCACACTCTATGACCAGCGCCGCTACGACCAGGCTCTCGCATCACTAAGAATTATTAATACAAAAGATGAGAAGCGTGAATTTGCCGATCGCGTCGCTCTGAAGAGCGGCCAGGCTCTCCTTAAGTCAAAGCAGTATCAGGCAGCTGAGAAGAGCATGAAAGAGCTTGCCGGCTCCGATGCCAGGGTGGCAACAAGGTCTGAAGCCGCATATCTGGCGGCACGGGCTGTAGAAAAGAGCGGCAGGGATGAAGAGGCTTTTGCAGCTTACACAGGAGTAGCAACAAGTTTCCCCGATAGCGCCGAAGCTGACGACGCTCTACTTGATGCCGCTTTCGTCAGGAAATTCCAGTACAGACCAAAAGATACGGCATTAGTGCTGGAAAAACTTCTTGCCAGCTATCCCGCAACAAAGCTTAAGCAACGGGTGATTTGGGAGAGCGGCTGGGCGAATTATCTGTCTGGTAACTACGTTCTGGCTTCGGAACAGTTGAAAAAAGTTACAACATCTGAAGAGTACCGTGAAAAGGGGCTCTACTGGCAGAGCCGTGCTGCATCTGCCCTTGGAGATACTGCTGCTGCCACAGAGAGCCTGACCCTACTGACCAGAGAGTTCCCGTGCGGTTTTTACGCGCTGTTACTTAAAGGCACGGGAGATACAGTTTGTCAGGCACCACTTTTAAAGGAGATTCCTGTCGAAGCGCTCCCCTTGCCTGATGGTTATGAACGGGTGAAAGGGCTTATTTCACTTGGGCTGACGGATGATGCTTCCCTGGAGCTGTCTGCCGGAAAGAAGAAACTTTCCAAAGGGAAGGGGGATGCAGCAATAGCAAGGCTTTACCTTGAACTGGGTAATTACAACGGTGCCATGGCTCTTTATAACGGTACCATGCTGAAACGGACCGAAAACAGCATGGCCTGGGCATTTCTTTATCCGAAGGCCTTTGGAGATTTGGTTGTCAGGTATTCAGAGGCGGCCGGAATCGATCCAAGCCTGTCCTTCGCAATCATGCGGGCGGAGAGCGCCTTTACCCCTGTGGCAACCTCTCCGGTCGGTGCCAGAGGACTTATGCAGCTGATGCCGCAAACCGCCGCAATGGTGCTGCACGAAAAGAAAATCGACCCTGAGAGACTCTATGATCCTGAGCTGAACATCCGTCTTGGAACAAAGCATCTGCGGGAGCTTATTGATAAATTCGGTGGCAATCAGACAGCAGTAATTGCGTCGTACAATGCCGGTGCCCACAATGTCAATCGCTGGCTCAAGACCTACGCCAACCTCAAGGGGGAAGAGTTTATCGAGAGTATCCCCTTTAGCGAAACAAGGGATTATGTGAAGAAGGTTCTGGCTGTGCAGGCTATTTACAGAAGGCTTTACGGGATGAAATAGAAGGCGGTCTACTCGTCAAGGACCGCCCTGACCTTGTTCATAAGGCTTTGCACCTGAAACGGCTTGTGAATGAAGTCGGTTCCTTCCTCCAGAATGCCATTTCTGGCAATAATGTCCGATGTGTAGCCGGACATGAAGAGGACTCGAATATCATCTCTTATGGCATTGATCTTTATAAACAGCTCTTTGCCATTCATCTCAGGCATAACCACATCTGTGAGCAGAAGATTAATCTGACCATTATGGTTCACACAGAGGTGAAGGGCTTCCTGCGGGCTCATTGCGCCGAGCACCAGATATCCGGCATCTTCCAGAATTATCTTGATAAAACCGAGAATCTGCGGCTCATCTTCGACCAGAAGGATCGTTTCGTAGTTTTCAGTCCCGATTCTGGCCGACTGTTCTGATCTGCCGGTTTCAACGCTTTCGTGAACGGCAGGGAGGTAGATGGTAAATGAACTCCCCTTGCCCGGCTGGGTTTCAACCTCGATGGCCCCCTCATTCTGCTTGATGATTCCGTAGACCGTTGCCAGCCCCAGCCCTGTCCCTTTACCGCCATCTTTTGTCGTGTAGAAAGGCTCGAAGATGTGATGCGCAATTTCTGGGCCCATGCCACAGCCGGTGTCGCTGAAGGTGATGCTGGCATATTCACCCGGAAGCAGATCCAGAGTCATCCTCTCTTCCGCATCAAAAACAAAATTTGAAGTCTCGATTGTTATTCTGCCGGTGCCGTTGATGGCATCGCGGGCGTTGATTGCAAGGTTTGCCAGGATCTGATTGACCTGGGATCGGTCCACTTTTACCTTCCAGAGAGTTTTTTCCGGAATGAAGTTTATGGTTATCTCTTCGCCGATCATTCTGGCGAGCATTTTCAGGTTTTCCTCAATCAGCGAGTTCAGATCAACGACAACCGGTTCAACAGTCTGTTTCCTTGAGAAGGTCAGCAGCTGCCTTGTCAGGTCTGCCGAGCGTTTACCGGCATTTTGTATTTCAAGAAGATTGTTTTTAATCCAGCTCTCTCCGGAAAGTTCGTTAAGGGTAATCTCCGTGTAGCCGAGAATAACATTAAGCATGTTGTTGAAGTCGTGGGCTATGCCACCGGCCAGCCTGCCGATTGCCTCCATCTTCTGGGCCTGGATCAGTTTGGCTTCAAGAACCTCACGCTCTTCGTGCAATTTCAGATGCTCGGAGATGTCGCGTTTGACTGCAACAAAGCTTTCAATCTCGCCATTTCCCCCCTTGACCGGTGTTATTATCGCATCTTCAATATAGAATGAACCATCCTTCTTCTTGTTTACTAAGCGGCCGGACCAGGATTTCCCCGCGGTTATGGTCTCCCAGAGCCCCTTGTAGTAGGTATCATCCTGCATGCCGCTCTTGAGGATGTTCGGGTTCTTGCCGATGGCTTCACCAACCGGATAGCCGGTAGATGTAGTGAATGCAGGATTGGCGTAGCGTATGTTGCCCAGCTTGTCGGTTATTACGATAACGTCTGCGGATTGTTCGATTGCGGAGATGAGGCGGGTATGCTCGGCTTCCGATGTTTTACACTGATTGATATTGCTGAGCTGGCAGTCGATGAAGCAGTCTATAAGCTTGTCATAACTGTTATTCTCTGCCCATGCCTTTATAAGCGAATGTGATTTGGCCCGGTCGCCAGCGTTTATTGCATTTATAATATCCAGATCAAAGTCCAAAGGTTAACCTCATTCGCGAATGGAAAAAACCATATTGTGATTAGTATACACATATAATTGTTAATTGCAAAACTGGGACAGATATTTTAATGGAAAATTGACAGTATGCTGATAATATGTATAATCTGCTTTTCTTTAACATTATTGTCACGGAGTTATGAATGAATAATGTTTCTCAAAATATAGGGTTTCTCCTGGCAAAGGCCTATCAGAGGGCTTGCGCACTCTACAAGGAGAAGTTTGGCAACTACGAGCTTACTCCACAACAGTTCGGCCTGATGAGGTTTCTCTGGGAAGAGGATGCTATTACCCAGGTGGAGCTTTCAAACAGAAGCCAGATAGACCGCACCACCATAGGAGGTCTGATCGACAAGCTTGAGCAGCTTGCCCTGGTTAAAAGAATGCCCCACCCTGAGGACAGGCGAGCCTACAGGATTTCGCTTACTGAAACAGGCAAAAACCTTGAAAAGGAGCTGGCTCCCCTTGCAGATGAGCTTCAGGCAACTATTCTAAATCCGTTGACTGCGCAGGAAGTGGAAAGTCTGATTACAATCCTGCAGAAAATCAAATATTAGAAAGGAGTGTTTATGTTACGTAAAAGACTGCTAATTCTGTCGATACCACTACAGCTGCTCTTGATGGTTACCTCAGCGCTCTCTTCGCAGGGTGCCGGTCTGACAATCCGGGATTGTCTTGTTCTCGCAGAGAAAAATAACCACACCCTGAAACTTGCCAGTCATGACAGTGCAATCCAGCTGGAAAATGTGAAAGTGGCTGAAGGCAGCTACTTTCCCAGGCTTGATCTACAGGCAGGATACTCGACCCTGATGGAGCCGCAGGCAATGAAAGTTGGAACCACCTCCATTGATACCCAGCAGTCGGCATTTCCTTTTGCTTCGGTCGGGCTTTACCAGACTCTTTATGATTTTGGTAGAAGGGGGAGCAGAAAGGAACAGGCATCTCTTCAGGAGAGCGCTGTCCGTGCCGGAACCGCTGCTGTCAGGCAGGACGTCTCATTGCAGGTTGTCAGGGCTTATTACGGGATTCTCGAATCAAACAGCTTTGTAGCAATTGCCAAAGATGAGGTTTCCCAGCGGGAGCAGCATCTCAAGATTGCGACCGCACTTTTTGAGGAGGGGGTGACAACCAAAAACGATCTTCTCCAGGCTGAAGTCAAGCTGGCCGGGAGCAGGCAGAGACTGCTTGCCGAGAACAGCCGACTGACAAACAGCTGGCTCCTTCTCAATTACCTGACAGGAAACCCTGCTAATTTCCGTGCAACACTTGGTGATGAAGGGAATATCGAGCATGTGACTGTCAAGTCCTATAAAGACGCCCTTGATAAGCGGGACGAAATTGCTGCCCAGAAACTGATGGTCAGCTCTGCCGAGTCTTTTGCAAAAGAGAGCCGGGATGAGTTCTTTCCGGAACTTTTCCTCAAGGCAAGTGTAGATTATCTGAAAAACGACAAGGTCGTCGAACAGGCCATGGTCGGGGCAACGGTCGGTATCAAGATGAATCTCTTTGACGGTATGGCGACAACAGCCCGCCAGAGGCAGGCTGTAAAGCTTCTGGAAAAGGAGAAGGAGCGGCTTCGTGGTATGGAGGAGACGTATCTGCTGGAGATGGAAGCTGCCAGAAACGACATGGATGTGGCTCTGGAGCGGATTGAAGTCAGCAAGGCAGCCATCAGGCAGAGTGAGGAGAATCTTCGCATCAATGATGACCGCTACAAGGCCCAGGTTGGCACTGCGACCGAAGTTATTGATGCCCAGACACTTCTTAGTCAGGCGAGAAACGACAATTCCCAGGCTATTTTCGACTATCAGGTTGCAAAGGCCAGGTTGAAAAGGGCCATGGGCGAGCTGTAGGATCATATGAGTGCCTATGGAAGCCGTCTCTCATTGCAATGCCTCTGCTTTACGGTTTTCCTGAATGCAGATTCTGTTGCACCGCGGCCACCGGAAACTATCAGGGCAAGATTCCGGCAATGTCTGGCCCCGGCTGTTTCCGTTCGATACGGCTTCCATAGTCACGTATTTTAGTAGAAGGATTAACAGGAGCTGCCAGGTGGAAACTGAAGAGAATAAACAGGAAGAGCTGGCTGAAATAGAACCAGCAAATGGCAATGGCAGGCGAAAACGGGCAGGATTACTCCTTTTCCTGCTGATTATCGTAATGATTGGCTTAACCATCTGGTGGTGGCTGAGTGGCATCAGCAAAGTCTCCACCGACAATGCTTTTGTGGAGGCCCATATCTATTCGGTGTCGGCAAAAGTGCCGGGCAGGGTGGAAACTGTTGCAGTGCAGGATAATCAGTTCGTTCACAAGGGGGATCTGCTTTTCGTCATCGAGCCGGGTGATTACCAGGTCAAGGTGGATGCCGCCTCGGCAGCCCTGGATGTAACCATGAACGAGACTTCTGGTGATTACGCAAAGGTTGAGTTGAGCCGGGCTGAGCTGCAGCAGAGCCGGGCAAAACAGCTGCAGGCGGAAAGTGATTTACGACGTGGCAAGGCTCTCTTTGCCAGGGATGTTATCCCCCGTGAGCAGCTTGAGAGGCTTGAGACCGGCGCAAAGGTGGCTACTGCCCAGGTTGTTGAGAAGGAAGAGAATCTTAAAAGGTTCGAGGCTGAAGCAGGTGTTTCAAATGCCGGCAGCAGGGATGCAAAGGCTGCCCAGCGCAGAGCCCAGCTTGATGAGGCAGCGCTTCACCTTGGCTACACAACGGTCACGGCTCCGGCAGATGGTTATGTGACCCGCAAAAGTGTCGAGCCCGGCAATTTTGTTCAGGCCGGGCAGCCGGTCATTGTACTGGTTTCCCTTGATGATGCCTGGGTAACGGCAAACTTCAAGGAGAGCCAGCTCGCATCAATCAGGCCTGGACAGAAGGTTGAATTCCGTGTCGACGCCTTTTCTTCAAGGAAGTTTACCGGCAAGGTCGAGAGCATCATGGCAGGAACAGGCTCGGCATTCTCCCTGCTGCCACCTGAAAATGCCACCGGCAACTACGTCAAGGTTGTGCAGCGGGTTCCGGTAAGAATCGCCATCGACCACAAGAGTGATCCTGATCATCTGTTGCGGGCCGGGATGAGTGTAGTCCCTGTTGTGTTCACCGACAGAACGTTTGCCGATATCTTCAGCTTTTCAAGATGAAACAGGTCAACAAGTGGCTGATAACCGTAACCGTCATGCTCCCCACCATCATGGAGATCATCGACACATCGGTCGCCAATGTGGCGCTGCCAAGCATGCAGGGGAGCCTGAACGCCGGTACCGATGAAGTTACCTGGGTGCTTACCAGCTATCTGGTCAGTAACGCTGTCGTTCTCCCAATGACCGGCTGGCTTGCCAGATTCTTCGGGCGCAAGCGCTTTCTCATCACCTGCATTATTCTCTTTACCTTCTCGTCACTTCTCTGCGGCTCCGCGCCAAACCTGGCTACGCTGATCTTTTTCAGGGTGCTTCAGGGGGCAGCTGGCGGGGCGCTGATTCCGATCAGCCAGGCGATCATGATGGAAACCTTCCCCCCCCATCAGCGGGGCATGGCCATGGCCATCTTCGGCATCGGCGCCATGACAGGGCCCATTGTCGGCCCTGCACTCGGCGGCTGGATTACCGACAACATGAACTGGCGCTGGATCTTTTATATCAATATCCCCATCGGCCTGATTGCGGTGGTCATGGCACTGGCTTACATTCATGATCCGGCCTATCTGAAGCGGACAAAGATGAAGATCGACTACTGGGGACTGATCCTCCTCTCAACAGGCTTCGGCGCCCTGCAGGTCGTTCTCGACAAGGGGCAGCAGGAGGACTGGTTCAACTCCCCGTTCATTCTTGCCTTCAGCGCAATATCTATTTTCTCACTCATCATGATGATCCGGACGGAGCTGCGCAACCCCGAGCCGATCGTCAACCTGCGCCTTTTCAAAAACATTTCCTATGCTGCCGGGACCTGCATCATGTTTGTGGTCGGTTTCTGCCTCTACAGCTCCATCATGCTGATTCCCCTCTTTTTGCAGACGCTCATGGGGTATAACGCCACCAAGGCAGGGATGGTGCTGGCACCCGGTGGGCTTGCCACCCTGATCGCCATGCCGATCGTCGGTGCCATGCTGCAAAAGTACGATGGCAGAAAGATAGTCTTTTTCGGCCTTTCCATCGGTGCCTGTGCAATGTTCATCATGCGCGGCTTTACACTCGATGCATCATATTTTGACTTTGTCTGGCCACGGATTGTTCTCGGGGTCGGCCTTGCCATGACATTCGTGCCGCTTACGACAATCACTCTTGCGACTATTCCAAGGGAAGAGATGGGCAATGCCACCGGCATGTATAACCTGATGCGCAATATCGGCGGCAGTTTCGGCATCGCCATCGCGACAACCCTTCTGGCAAGGGACAGTCAGTTTTTTCAGACAGAACTGACTGCACGAATCAACAGCTATGGAGCCAAGTTCAACCTGACTCTGGAGAATCTCAAAGCCGCACTGATTTCCCGCGGTGTAGACAGCTTCACTGCCGAAAAGCAGGCGACAGCAATGATCTACAATAATGTCCGCCGCCATGCTGCCATGCTTTCCTACAACCATATCTTCTGGTATGTGGGCATTGCCTTCATCGCCATAATTCCGCTGCTGTTTCTGCTGAAAAAAGTCCGCATAGATCATCCCTGAAAGGAATAATCCCATGAACATCAATAACCCCATTTGCATAGACCTCGATCAGCCCGGTCTGACCGGCTTTCGCCAGTTTATAAGCTCTTGGCTTTACCGTCGTGATGGCTTCAATCTGGTGGTCGACCCCGGCCCGCTCTCCACCATCCCGCATCTTATTACGGAACTGCGCCGCCATGGGGTAGGGGAGCTTGACTACATTCTGCTCACCCATATTCATATCGACCATGCAGGGGGGACTGGAGCGCTTCTGCAGGAGTTCCCGGAGGCAAAGGTCATCTGTCACCCGGACGGCATCCGTCATCTGGTCTCTCCGCAAAAGCTCTGGGAGGGGTCACGCAAGGTGCTCGGCCAGATGCTGGCAGATGCCTACGGCGAGATCTTACCGGTGCCGGCGGATAGCATTCTCTTTGCGGAAGAGATCGGCACTGCCGGAGCAAAAGCCTATCTCACCCCCGGCCATGCCCAGCACCACTGTTGCTACCTGATTGACGATCTCCTTTTTGCCGGCGAGGTTGCAGGAGCACGTTCTGTCGTAGCCGATGGGATCTATATCCGTCCGGCAACGCCTCCGCGCTTCATCCTTGAGATCGCTCTAAGCTCGGTGGAGCGGATGATCGCCCTGAGTCCTGCGCGGATGGTATTTGCCCACTACGGTCTGGTGGATACGGCGGTGGAGCATCTGCAGATAGCACGCAATCAGTTGCTCCTCTGGGTTGAAGGGGCCGCGGCAGTGGCGAAGGTTGCCGAGGCTGAGCGGGAAGAGGCAATGTTCGCCTGGCTTCTTGAGCACGACGAGCATTTCCGCAACTTCAGCCGGTTGCCTGAAGATATCCGGGCGCGGGAAAGATATTTCTTTGGCAATAGCTACCGGGGGATGGCTGAGTACGTGGCGGAGAAGGGGTAACTATTCAGGTTGAAGGAGTTGAGGAAAGTCGTGTCTTTTAAGTCTTTATTTATAAAAAAATACTCACTAATAATTTATTAGTATCCTTTGGACTGTCCGATAGCCTACACTGTTACTATAATGCAAAATAACAAAGGGAGTATTTAGTGACCAGACAGCCCTCAGCAGGAAGTATTATTGAAGCCAGGTGTACCCGCTGCCGCGAAATCCTGAACCATACAATTGTCGCAATGATCGGGGAAAAGATCGCTCGCGTTGAGTGTAATACCTGCAAGGGAACTCACAATTATCGTCCGGTAAAACCGGTCAAAGAGCCTTCTGCTGCCAAAACCGTCATCAGGAAAACGCCAGCACCCCGCAAGGTAAAGGTTGATCCGTTGGAGGTTGCGCGTGCCGAATGGGAGGAGTTACAACCGAACATGAATCCGGATAAGGCGATTCCATACGATTTAAACAGGGCTTATCGCGCAAAGAATCTGCTTCTCCACCCTGTTTTCGGGCTCGGGGTTGTGCAACTGGTTCTGCAACCGAACAAGATAGATGTTCTTTTTCAGGAAGGGGTAAAAAGGCTTCGCTGCGGGTAGGTTGCGGTTGAACTATTGTGCTGGAAAAGGAAAAGGCGCCTGAACGGCGCCTTTTTTTGCTCGATATGTAATTAAATTGGTAGTTTACGGCAGTTCGTTCAGGTCCTTGAGGATCTCGTTTACATCAAGACCATGGGCATTTGCGCCCTGCTCAAGTGACTCGTTCTGGGCACCCATGCAGCCGATGCAGCCGAGGTTGTACTTTCTCAGAACCTTTGCAACATCCGGATGTGTTGTGAGTGCCTGGGCAAATGTCATGTCTTTATTGAATTTTTCGCTCATGATAAATCTCCTTCTCTATAGATATTTTATGTCGACTATTTCGTACTCTCTTGTGCCGGAGGGGACTTTTGCCTTAACAGTATCATCAATTTTATGACCTATCAAGGCTTTGCCTACAGGGGAAGTGCAGGAAATCTTACCAAGTTTGATGTCAGCCTCTTCTTCACCGACAATCTTGTAGACTACCTCTTCTTCACTGGCAGTGTCGTAAAGTGTGACTGTTGCGCCGAAAACTACCTTGTCGGGCTTCAGGTTGGAAAGGTCTACAACATAGGCGCGGGCAAGCTTGTCCTGAAGCTCCTGGATGCGTCCTTCGATAAACCCCTGGCGGTTTTTTGCAGCATCGTACTCTGCGTTTTCGGAAAGATCTCCATGGGCGCGTGCTTCAGCAATGTCCTGGATAACCTTGGGACGCTCTTCGCGAATCATCCGCTTAAGCTCTTCCTGCAATGCTTCATGACTCTCTTTGGTCATCGGTACTGATTGTGACATTAAATGCAAGCTCCTTCAAAAAAAACTGCCGGGGCGGCTGGTGCACGCCCCGGTTTTGGCAATATATATGAAACTGTTAGTATCAGGCAAGAAAATCTTGCATGTGTCCGTTTATGCAATGAAACAACTATGGGAGAGGGTCTAAAGACTAAATTTCATTTGAGCAGCCCCAGGGTTGCCAGACAGTCTAAAGTGTCAGTAAATATGGATTTTATAGTTTATTGTCCGGTGTTTTGTGGTACTTTTTTAAAGTATGTAGATTAGCTGTTAATCACGGAGGCTCATTATGCATCGGTATCTCAGAGTAATAGTCATGATTTGCGTTCTCTCCATTGCATCGATCAGTGCCGCTGCACCAGGGGTTCCCGGGCCTTATCTTTCTGTTTTCGTAGGCTCCAGCATTTTCAGCGACACTACTGCCACAAATCTGGATTTACAAAATTCCACTGCATTCGACGAAAAGATCAAATTCAATCCCGGTGCCTCCTTTGGCGGCACTGGCGGTTATGATTTCGGACTGCTGCGACTTGAGGGGGAGTTCTCGTACAAAGGGGCGGGGATAGATTCTATCAGGAGCGTGACAAACTCCTACGGGATTCGCAATGTTGACGGCGACCTCGGGGTTTATGCCGGAATGGTTAATATCTTCGTCGACCTGCACAATGATTCCCGCATTACACCCTATGTCGGTGGCGGCGTCGGTTTTGCCACCCTGAGCTTGAGTGATACCTATGGATATGTTGTAACCGGCTCAGGCTCACATTACGAGCTGCTCTACCCGCAAAACGATGATACGGTCTTTGCCTATCAGCTTGGTGGCGGAGTGGATATTGCGTTGAACAGATACTTCTCGCTGGATCTGGGCTATCGTTATTTTAGAACAAATGATGCCCATTTTGATTCGAATATTTCCATCTCAAACAGCCTGCACGCTGAAATCCATAACGTGACAGCCGGATTCAAGGTGAAGTTCTAAGTGTTGTAAATCCTCTGTCGCAACTCAGTTAGCGTTAATACAAAAGCCGCCTTCTCAGTGATTTGAGAGAGGCGGCTTTTGTGATAGATAAGGAAAGGCAGGTATAGTTCTAATCTTATACTCCTGGCCTGGTGCTGTATGGCCGTTGCCAGATATTTGCCCTTATAGCGATACCCAGAAGGTGGCTGGAGCAAGTGCATCGCTGCTCTCTGCAGCTTTCTGATCCGGCTTTTGATTGACAACAGGTTCCGGTTTATTCTCCTTGTTTAGCCTGATGTCACCACCTCTCCTTGAGATGTCAAAACTGCTCCGGGCCAGGAAGTCGACAGTAAACACTATCGGCATAATGGCAGCACGCGGGGCATTAAAAACCGTGGTTGTTACAAACTTGTCATCCCATCCCCGCTTGCTCCAGAGAAATTCATTGGTGTCATCCCAGGCATCCCCTGCAACCGATAGCGGGTGCAGCAGGAGCATGTCCACTACAGCAGCACTGAAACCAAGGGGTATTGTCAACGGGTAGGAGATTGCCCGGGCCGGATTCTCCTTTGGAACCATATGATTTTCTACGAAATTAAGTGCAGGTGTGTTGTTGCGGTTAAAGACTGCGCAGCCGCTGCAAAAAAGAAGTAATAGTGTGGTAATTGTCAAAATAGTGCGTCGCATTTTGAACCCCCTTTTAATCAAAATTGATGGTAAAGACTGACCTGAATGCCCAGTCTGTCAGAAAAACAATTGGAGTTGCTGTAACCTTCGGCAGGATCAGCATCGCCTGTCGCAGGTCCGAACCCTGAGGGCTTTCCCAGAGGTAACTGTAAGTATCTTTTGCAGCCGGAGATGCGGCTCGCGCCGGAGTGACCAGTGCCATATCGATGACTCCCGCTGTCAAGCCGACTGGCAGGGCAATGGGTGCAGCAAGGGCCTTACCGGTCGTACTGTTTGTAATGGTGCTACCTTCCATGGCTCTATCCAGATAGTTCATTGTCAGGCGGTTTTCCGTCTGTGTAACGGCACAGCCACTGATCGCGCTGCCAAGAAGCAGTATCGCCAATAGTCTCTGTAATCGATTTTTTGTCATGATTGGATCTCCTTTCAGATGATAGTTGATGAATCAGCGTAGCATTGCGCCGTGGGCAACTGCCCGCAGCATGGCGCACCGTCTGCGGTACCGGGTGAGTGAATAGTGGTTTGTGTTGTGTGAGTGAGATGAAAGCAGGGTGACAGATACGACCAGAAGGAGAAGCGGGATGACGGCTATTGCGAGTTTTAATATGAAGATTGACATTTTGACCTCCCTGTTGCGCTGGTTAGTTGATGCTTAACCTATTACAGGGAGTGTGCCAGTCAGGTAAATAATTGTAAGTTGCTGAAACTACGTGGGTGTTCTCATCTGCTAGTGGTTGGAATTACTGAATTCGGAAACATTGATATTCATAAAATGTATACATTATGTGCATATAGTGTGTATTGATTTAGTCGTTGATGGGGTTTGTCTTGAATGTCTTTTAAAATAAGAAGGTATCTGGCGACTGTCATTAAGATCCGCTTCAAAGAGCCAGATCCTTGCCATAAGAACGGATGAACTTCTTGAAATTCACCCAGACATTGTTGAAGCCAAATGACTGCATCTCCGCCTCGGCATCTGCCAGACTCCACCCCTGCTGCTTCATCCGAAAGGCTGCCACCACAATGCCGGTACGATCCTGACCGTGGCGGCAGTGAAGATAGACCGGCTGATTGGCAGGATCTGCCATGAGGGCAACAATTTTGTCCACCTTTTCTTTAAGGCCATTTCGGCTCATCTCGACAGGTACGGCAATCGCCTTCATTCCGGCAGCCTCCACCTCAGTCTTCTCATTGGCCGTGGTGCGCATATCGATCACCGTCTTCACCCCCGTGGCCTTCAGGGTTGCGTAGCCATCCTTGTCTATCTCTGCGCCGCGCAGAACACCCGGCGCAACCCGCCCCACATTACTGAGACCAGGGAGGTTGGTGATCCGCTCGGAGATACGGGCAGTGGCAGGAAGAGTGACTTCGGCTGCGCAGACAGAAGTTGCCTGGGCAAGCAGCAGGAAAATCAGATAGAATATTTTACGAAACATAATTACCTCTTTTTTGCATGACAGTAATATTCAATACCTCATCCGCAACAGTCTCAAAATCCGCAGCCATCGCTGCACACTGCTCCTCAGTAACGCCCCCCATCAGGCAGATCTGAACGAGGTTGCGCTCAAGCAGGTAGCTGCTCCGGTAGCTGAGGTGCCAGCCGTAAGACTCCATGGTTTCACCGAACTGTAGCGACGAAATCTTTGGCGACAGCTTTACGGTTATCACTGCCGGAGAGGAGTGCTTTTCATCGGTCAAAAGTTCAAAGCCGCATTTGGCAAGCTGTCTGCGCAGCCCCTTGCTTGCCTGCTTTATGCGGTCAAAGCGCTCAGATGGCCTGAGCTCAACCAGCGCCTGTTGCAGGGCTGCCACAAGGTTTGACGAGTGGGTAAAGGGGGTGCCATCCTTCTGCCTGTAATAGCCAAGGTCAAGATAGCGTGGGAGGCGGCTGTCTGCTTTTGCCTCGTAATCGCTGAAGACAAGGGCGATACCAGGGAAAGAGGCGAGCCCTTTACCGCTGACGCTGCTGGCAAGATAGATCTGTCGCAGATCCAGATCCAGAGTGCCAAGGGAGCTGGTGCAGTCGAGGCAGAGCCTTACCTGATGCTTTTCACAGATCTTTCCCAGCATTGCAATATCATTCAAAATACCGCTGGAGGTTTCGCAATGCACCGTCCAGAGCCAGGATATCTCCGGCTTTGTGGCAAGAACTGCCTCAACCCTCCCCATGTCAAAGGGCTCCCCCCATCTGCCGGAGAGCAGCTCAAATTCAAGCCCCATCCTGCCTGCATGATCAACCAGCCTGTCGCCAAATTCACCATTACTGAGAAGCAGCCCCCGCCCGGAAAGGAGTTTCAGCTGGGCAGCGACAACATCATTCCCCAGGGTGCCGCTGCCCAGCAGAAGCTCAACAAATTGGGCGCCGGTCAGGGCAAGCAGTCTCTCTTTCAGATCTTTCGTCATTTGCAGGAACTGTGCGCTTCGGTGGGAGATCGGCGGACGGGCAAATGCCCGTTGCACAGAGCGGCTTATCTCCACCGGGCCTGGCATGAAGCTGACCTTTGCCGCAGGCACTGCTTCGGGTGAACCGATTCGGGCGAGCATTTTGCGTGCCGTCTCCAGGGAGAGATACATCGGCTGGAAGCTGGCATCAGCCGTCCCAACAGCGCTGGCAAAGGGAACAAAGCCCATTCTGCTGTAAAGCCGCGTCTGGCGGAGCGTACCGGAGGCAACGGCAAGATTGTAACCACGATCTGTCGCCTCTGCGGCAGCAAAACGAAGCAGTCCGGCAAACAGACCCGGCTTGCGGTATTCCGGCTCTACTGCCAGCAGCCTGAACTCACAGGCACAGGCCCCACTGGGCAGAAAAGAGTCAAGCCCCGCCACCTTGCTATCCAGGGAAAAAGGGCGTTTTGAGCGCATGGCCAGCATCCCGGTCAGGCGATCGCCGTCCATGCAGATGTAATAGCTGTTTTCGTGGTGAAACCTGTCCACCAGAAGCTTTTCATCGTTTGCAGGGTGCTGGGGGATTTCCTCCACAAAAGTCCGGTAATTGAGTCGATGAATCTGCTCAAACTCGTGTGCCTCTGAAGCAACCTTGAAAGTCAGACGTTCGTATGACATGTTAATAACCCCTTTATATTTTCGGAATCCTGATCCGGCTGACCATGAGGGACCCGGAGAGAGCGAAGAGGAGTACCAGCGGGTGCAGGGTGAACCCGGCGATGAGGATCTTTCCGAACCAGAGAGACTCCTGCAAAGCCCCTTGCGATGCGGCTATGCCGAGCATGATAACCAGCAGTAGCGATGTCGGAATCGGTGTCCCCTCAAAATACTTTACCTTGTCGCCACCTTCCGAGAGCGCCTCTGCCGTGACATTGAAACGTGCCAGACGGGAGACGCCACAGGCAACGAAAAATGTCAGGACAATGCGGTCATAGAGCCCCTGCATGCCGCAGCCGTAGGCAAGAACAGCCGGGGCAACACCAAAGGAGATAACATCGGCAAGGGAGTCAAGATCCAGCCCAAGGGCCGAACTATTCTGCCGCCACCGGGCAACCCGGCCATCCAGTACATCAAAAACCAGCGAAGCCAGGAGCAGTCCGCAGGCAAAGTAGATATGCCGCGCATCTTCCCGTTGCAGATAGGTCATGACAGCAAACATGGCCGATGTGCCACAGACCGCGTTTGCCAGGGTAATCCAGTCAGCCAGATGGAACTCCCGGATCATGGAAAATGGTTTTTTGGGTTGATTGGTTGGCATGGAGAATCTCCTTTTTCTAAAACGATATATTTTGACGATTGTTTTCAATAAATGTTAATTTTCTCATCACCTTAGAGCGGAGATGCTAATGCAGATAAATAGGGTTCTTTTTATTCAAGCCTCTTTTCATGCTGACGATGGTCGTGTTGTCAAGGCTGATCGCAAGCTTGACCGGATGACGGCAATTAATGTGGCTGAACTTGGCATACCTCTCCTTGCTGCCTATACCCCCAAACATATTCAGGTTGAGATGGTGGATGATGCGCTTGAGGAGATCCCCTGGGAGACTCCGGCTGAAGTCATTGCCATTTCTGCCAAGTTGATCCAGCGAAGTCGGGCCATTGAGCTGGCAACTTACTTCAGAACCAAAGGGAAAATCGTTGTCCTTGGCGGTTATCTGGCGACCCTTTCTCCTGAAGGGTTGTCCGACTACTTTGATGCGCTCTGCATGGGGGATGGCGATCTGGTCTGGCCGCAGATGCTTGCTGACATTGAAAATAACTGCCTTAAAGAACGTTATCGGGCTGACCATAGCGTTCAGATCGACTCTGTTCCTGTCCCCCGCTATGATCTGCTTGCCGAGAAGAGTCTGCTGCTCAGTATGCGTACCAGTTACCCGGTGCAGGCAACCCGCGGTTGCCCCCATGACTGTTCCTATTGCTGTATCACCAACTTTTACCAGCGAACCTACCGCTACCGCCCCGTTGCACAGGTCATTCGTGACATCAAGGCTCATGGAAGCCGCTACATGCACTTTGTTGATGACAATCTGATGGCGAACCGGGCGTATGCCAAAGAACTTTTTCGTGAGATGGCGAAACTTGATGTTCTCTGGGGGACGCAGACAGCCATAGATATTGCCGGGGATGATGAACTGCTTGATCTTGCCTATGCTGCCGGTTGCCGTATTGTTATGGTTGGCATGGAGACGATCTCCCAGAAGAACCTGTCCGAAGTGAACAAGGGGTGGGGCGATGCCGCAGCCTACCGTAATGCTATCCGCAAGATTCAGAACAAAGGCATTGGTGTTCATGCCCTGATTGTGCTGGGGATGCCCCATGACAGCCGCGAGACCTTCACCGCAACTGTGGATTTTCTGGTGGAGGCTGGTGCGGCCGCTGCCGAGTTTTTCATATTTACCCCATATCCTGGCACTCCGGTTGGCGATGAATATCTGCGGGCTGGCAAGATCATTGATTTTGACCTGACCCATTACCGTGAACCGTACGTGGTTTTCAGGCATGAGCGTCTCACAAGCCGGGAGATTCAGGATGCTTTCTGGGGTTGCCTGGAGCAATTTTACTCCCTCCGAAACATCTATCGCCGCCTTAAAAACGGCGGTCTGCGTAACCGAAAACTGCAAATTGTTCTCAATCTTTACTACCTCTGGAAAATCAAGAGGCGAATCGTGCCGACCCATTTCCAGCGGGGCAATTTCCTGAAAATGAGCTACCCATCCACGCCTGAAGTCGTCAATAACGAATAGATAATTCGGGCGATTTCTTCAGGATAATTTTCCGGGACAAAGTGGCCGCATGGTACAAACTGCATCCATCCAGCCAGTTGGGGCAACGCTTCCAGCCATCTCTGCATATTTTCCCTGTTGCCAAGGGGATCCCATTCGCCACACAAAAGCCTGACCCTGATTTTTGCGCCACTTTGCCCCCAATAATTTGCCACTTCGCTCTGCAACCCAAGATAGAACCTGCGTAATTCGGAATCTTGCGTTCTCTCCGGATCGCACCAGTCAGCAGACAGACGTGCCAGATACCTTGAACTGGCAACATTGTTCGGCGAAGCAAATTGCATGACATAGGGATTATCCTTGTATGTCGTTATACTATGTCTGAACGGAGCCTGTAGCAGCCCTGTCAGCAGCTCTCTACAACTTTTTGCCCGGCTGGAAATTGCTCCGGCGGCAAAGAGTCCCCAATGCCTGTCCGGCACCAGATGGCTCATCCGCTCCCAGGAAAGGTGACGAAATGGATAGGTGCGATAATTACAGCTTCCCGACAAAGGAAAGATGCTGCTGTTGAGGATGACGAGGCTTTGAAGCAGTTCCGGCTTTTGCAGCAAGGCTCCAAGTCCGATGGGGCCGCCCCAGTCATGAACGACAAGGGTCAGATTTTCTGGCGACAGATGGGTCAGAAGTTGCACCAGATTTTCGGCGTGATCCTGTGGAGCCATAAGGCGCGAAGCCTGGCTGGAGAGGCCAAAACCGATATGATCGAAGGTGATGATCCTGGTACGGGGCAGCTCTTTTTCATTAAGCGCTGAAATTGTCTTATTGAAAATGCAGGAGCATTCGGGATTGCCATGAACAAAGAGCAGCGTTTGCAGTTTGCCACCATGACCAATTACCTGGTCGCTGTAGTAGAGCTGTTTGCCTCTGTCTTTGCCATGCTCAAGCATTAGCCAGGAGTGGCAGCCAGACGGGGAGTAGGCATCGGGGATTCTCCCAAGCGGTGTATTGGCCGGAATAGTCATCATATTTTCTGTTTTGTTAAGTAGACGGAAACGACAAGAGCCGCCAGCCTGCCGAATACTTTTGGAATGAGCCGCTTGAGGCTGTAGGTAGTGTCGAGGGAGGCGAGACGGTCGATAACGTATGGTGATCCGTCTGGCGCGGCTGCGCCGGGGGTGTAAATGAATCGGCGAAAACCTTCAGTTTTGGGACTCCAAGGGGATATTTTGCATTTCCAGGTGTAAAGAGTTGCCAGCAGAAGGCTCCCCCATGAGGCAGTTTCCTGTAATAATGTCGCTGCTCCAAAAATGCTATGGTAACGGCTCGTCAGGCTGCGAATCCGCTTTAACACCTCCTGATTGGGGGCATATTTCTCCATGGTACGGAGCTGGGTGTAAAGTTTGGCGGCATTTTTCCGGTGCAGTAGAATGGCGTGGTTACTCAGCAGGGGAGATTCAGACTGTTCGCACCATTCAACACCATTCAAATGTACATCCAGATTTCTCAGCAGGCACGCCCCCCATCTCTGGTAGCCGAGCTCATAGCCATGCTCGGTAAGCTCCAGCAGTTCGCTGTTGCTGTAGTCCGGGTGGGTAGATGACGGGTTCCAGAAATGGTAATCGGCAAACTGACAATCAGGCTCTTTCGACTCATTTGAGCGTGCTTCATGGAGCGGCGTTCCGGGGAATGCAGAAAAAATGGAGAGCTGCTGGTAGGTGGGGTAGCAGCTGATGTAATAGTCAAGATCTTCCTGGAGGGTTTCCCTGCTCTGGAACGGAAATCCGGCAATCCATGCGCCTATGGTGCGAATCCCCAGGTTGTGGAGCTTGGCAAACACCTCCCTGGCATCAGCCCGGTCACGTTTGCCATAGCCGTTTTCACCGGCATTCCGGGATTCAACGCCGATGAAGATAACACCGACTCCAGCCTCGGCAATTGCTTCCCAGCCGTAGGTGCTGGCAAACCTGGCGATATAATCAACTGAGCCGAAAACAACAAAGTCAGCTTGCTCAATAAGCTCAGGATGATCGGCAATGTGGCGGCGCATCTCCAGCAGATAGTCCGGAAAGCGGAAATAGTCTTCATCAATCAGGTAAAACTGGGTGACCCCGCCGGGTAGTCGCTCCAGATAATGGCTGACATGCTCAACAACACTCTGCGGCGATAGCAGCTCGATTCTTTTGCGTTTATACATGGCTGAAGAAGAGCAGAAATCACACCCACCGGGACAGCCAAGGCCGGAAAAGAGCAGCACCGTATTCCCTTTCGGCTGCTTTCCCAGATAGCGAAGCCCTGCACCGTTCCTTGGAAAAAAACGCTGCAATACCGGTCTGGATGGATCTTCACCGAAATGACGGCGCAGATGGCCAACCCCTTCACCGTCCACTATTTCATCAATCATGTCGCCAAATTTTTCCAGCCCCCCCAGTGCCATCAATGTCTGCGCCGCATAGGAGCCAACCAGAATCCTTGTTGAAGGGGAAACCATGCGGATATGCCGGCACATCCTGAAAACAGTATCGAGATGGAATGGGTAAGCGCTGATGCCGATCACCTCATAACCCCGCGCCACCTCTCGGCAGAACTGATTCCAGCGGGGATATTCCAGCACTACCGAAGGGATCTCCAGATTCTGTGCCAGCAGGTGCAGCCCGCACGGATGGGTATGGGAGACCATGGTGAAGAGATCGTTGCCCCGTGTGAAGCGCTGTCCCATAACGTCGGTAGCAGCCTCATTCTGTGGCAGGGAGGGGAATGGATAAACAGCAGTGGTCAGCAGCAGTCGGTTATTCATGGCTATGGCATCAGCTCTTTTGTCCGGACTACGTTAATGCCGGAGTAGACTTCACGCTCTGCCGGGATGGTGAGACCGGGAGCGGTCAGGGTGCCGCCGAAGACTTTAGCCCCTTCTTCCAGCAGCGCACCCAGAAAGCGTCCCTGATATTTGCGTGTCCCTTCAGGAGCATGGATGGTTATATTCCGGGTATCGGGGCGGTAGTCCATCATGATGGTGGCAAAGGCGGCGCTGTTATGTTGAAAACATGAAAACTGGTAAGGGCCATGTATCAGGAATACGTCACTTTCGACAACACTGCGGTACAGCACCAGATCATGCATCAGCCATGAGCGGTCATCCACCGCCGAATATTCGACCTTTGCGCCATCGTGGAGATGCACCCCATTACCCAGCACGCTGTAACGCACCACGCAGTGGGCTCCTATGCGGCAACCGGCTCCAATAACAGACCCCTCGATAACAGCCGTCGGATGAATCCGGGCAGTGGGATCTATCTTGTTCCAGCAAAGTGGTATCCGCTGACGTAAACTCCCCTGCCGCCGCACAAACAGAGCCTTCAGCCAGCTGAGTGGCGAGCGGCGAACCTCACCTGCAATGTTGGCGATAATCGCAATCTGATTGGCAAAGAGCAGGTCGTGATCGCAGCTATATGGCATCAAAAGCCCAAGGGGTGTCTTGTTGGAGTCAGGAGGTGTCAGGGAGATTGGGAAGTTGATAGACGTAACCAGTTCTGGAAAGGAGATTTCCAGCGTCTCGGATATAGCCTTGCCTGTAGCGGCTTTGCGCAGTGCCTTAATCGGCAGCAGGATGCTTCCGCCATGGAAAAAGCTGCTGTGGCTGTAGTAATCCCGCAGCGCTTCAGGCGATTGCTTAAGCCTGAATTCAAGTATATCTGCTTGACCGGTATAGCTGGCAATGGCTTGTGTCAGCCGCTTGATACCTGCGCAATCAAAGAGCAGCGTATCCCCAAGCTCCACCTGCCAATCAACCCGGCTGCTGCAATCGGCATTTTGCAAAGATTGCTTCAAGAAATCAGGCAGCGCGGTGCAGAGCAAGCGGCGGCGCAGCAGTTTTTCGTTTGTTACGTTATATCTGAATTCTATCATCCGTTTGATTCCGCTGAGTGATATGGGTAGAAAGTTCTCTTTGCAATCTGGGCAATACCGACCACCATGACAGTAAGGGCGAGCCACTGATAAAAACCGATCCCCAAAAAGACTGAGGCGATCTGTTCCCGCTGAAATTCAAGGCCAAAGCGGAGCGCGCCGTATATACTGAAGATGATGAACAGTCTTCGTCCGGGATAGAGATTGCGCCGGTGCAGATGCATGATCAGGGCGACAATGGCGAACAGGCCGATGGCTTCAAAATACTGCACCGGAACGCGGCGGATACCATCACCCAGATCAATCCCCCACGATGCCGGTGTGCCGTAGCAGCAGTGCTGCATGATGCAACCTATCCGCCCAATTGCCATCATGGCGATAGTCCCCCTGGCAAAGGCATCACTGGTGTCAGCATGGTTTTTCGTGAGTCGTTTGAACAGTGCAACCAGCAGAAAAGCCCCCAGCACGCCGCCAAGCACGGTCTTTGGGCCGATAGGGACGCTCCAGGCCATATCCTCAACCAGCCCGCCGGCATAGTAAGCAGGGATGGCGCAGCCGATCATTGCTCCTGCAAACGCAGCAATCATGATGCTCCAGCGCTGTCGTTGCGGAAGATCCCAGGCTTCAGAATCCCTGCGAATCACCCAGCCACCCACAAGGGCAGCAGCAATTACACAGACCTGATAGCCAAGGCGACTGCCAGCAGAGAGGATTTCGTAGCTATGTTGGTGGGATA
>JACABD010000042.1:0-2133 GCA_013377075.1 Geobacteraceae bacterium
CCTGTGAAGCCGTGTGCAGTCCGGCTTCACGGGAGGGGCTCTCCACATTTAGCGCTGACACGCTTTCAGGCTGAGGGCTCTGAGAAGAAGCTGATTCTGGCGCAGCCACATCGTCTTCGTCGGCAACGGACTGCTTCGGCAGAAAGACTTTTTTTTCAGGAATTGTACTCCGGGCTGTTGCAGGTACTTTGCTGTCAGTTTCAGCAAGATAAGCTGTGAGAGGAGAATTTACGGGGCTGGACAGATCCCATGGGCCGAACAGCCCGATGGCTTTAAAAAAGAGGAGATGCAGCAGGATAGAGAGCATCAGACAGCAGACGATCTGGCATATTTTGTTGAAGAGTCTGTTCATGCTAAGACCGGCAGATTTTTCGGCTTTATCCGGAAATCTACTTGGAATACTTCTCCCTCAGCGTCACCTTGCTGATCTTGCCCACACTTGTCTTGTCGATGCTCTCGACGAAACGGACCTTGAGAAGAACCACCTGTTTGCTCACCTGCCCCTTGTCGCTGTAGCTCATGACATAGTGGATTATATCCTTGGCAGAAGATTTACTGTCGGACTTGGCGACAATAAGAGCCAGTGGTCTCTCTCCCCATTTTTCATCGGGAACGCCGATAACAGCCACTTCAGCAACTGTCGGGTGATGGGCGATTATATCCTCAAGCTCAAGGGAAGAGAGCCACTCTCCGGATACTTTGATAACATCCTTGGTTCTGTCGGTAATCTTCACATAACCAAGCTCATCACGGGTCGCCACATCCCCGGTATGCAGGTAGCCACCTTCCCAGAGCCGCTCTGAAGCCTTGCTGTCTTTCAGATATCCCTGTGTCAGCCACGGTGCACGAACAACAACCTCACCGACACTTTTGCCATCCCGTGGCTGTTCCACAAAATCTGAGTCAACAACCTTCAGATCTACAAACGGCACGGTCAGCCCTGTTTTGCAGCGGATTGCAGCCTGCTCTTCAGGAGAAAGCCTGAGCATTTCAGGAGTGAGTTGGGCAATAGTGAGGAGCGGGCAGGTTTCGGACATGCCGTAGCCGGTGAAGACATCAATTCCTCTTGCCATGGCATCAAGACACAAGGTACGTGACATGGCCGCTCCACCGATAATCAGCTTCCAGCCGGACAGGTCGATCCGCTGTGCGTGTGGGTGTTTGAGGAGCATATGAAGGATGGTCGGTACGCAGTGGGAGAAGGTGACCTTCTCCTTTTCGACCAGTTCGAGGAGCGTATCAGGCAGGTATTTGCCCGGATAGACCTGCTTTACTCCAAGCATTGTGGCAATGTACGGGATTCCCCAGGCATGGACGTGAAACATCGGCGTGATCGGCATGTAGACATCTTCGCGGTGAAAGCTGCCGTGTCCGGTGATGGTTGCTATTGCAGTCAAGGATGCAAGTGTGTGGAGCACCAGCTGCCGCTGGCTGAAGTAAACACCCTTTGGCATCCCGGTAGTGCCGGTTGTGTAGAAGGTTGTTGCCCTGATATTTTCATCAAAATCCTGAAATTCGAACTTATCGGAAGCCGCTGCCAGAAGCTCTTCATACTCGCCGTCAAAGGTGATTGATGTCGGATGCGGATGAGGATCATCACTGATGAGAACATACTTCTTCACCGTGTCGATCCGGCCGCGAATCTGCTCCATGATCGGCAGAAATTCGCTGTTTACCAGAAGGACATCATCCTCGGCGTGGTCGATTGTGTAGAGAATCTGCTCCGGCGAAAGGCGGACATTTATGGTATGCAGCACAGCGCCGATCATCGGCACGGCAAAGAATGACTCAAGATAGCGGTGTGAATCCCAGTCCATGATGGCGACCGTATCACCCGGTTTTACCCCCATGGAGACAAGAACATTGGCAAGCTTTGCCACCCTGGCCTTCATCTCCCGGTAGGTGTAACGGAACGTGCCGCGGTAAACTATCTCCTGCTCTGGATTGTCGACAATCGGCGAGAAGAGTATATTTTTTATGAGCAGCTGATAATTATAGGCCGACTCGGTGCGCGGTACATTCAGCTCCTTCATGACAAAACTCCTTAAAATCAAATCGAATAGGCAAACAGTTCATCACCCTCTTTGCGCATACCCATCTGCTCTCCCCGCTCGCAGAGTGTCTGCAGGTTCA
>JACABD010000042.1:2233-19566 GCA_013377075.1 Geobacteraceae bacterium
CCCTCTTTGCGCATACCCATCTGCTCTCCCCGCTCGCAGAGTGTCTGCAGGTTCATCCCGGCCAGATAGGCGGTAAGAAGCTCTTCAGCCCCCTGCCATACGGTCTGGGTGACACATTCACCATCAAGTTCGCATTTGGCCTTTTTTGTCCCTTTGCGCGAGCACTCAACCAGCTTGAGATCACCTTCCGACGCTTTGACTATCTCGGCAAGAGTGATTTCTTCGGGCTTGCGGGCCAGCATATAGCCCCCTTGCGGCCCTCTTTTGCTCGTCAGTATTCCTGCTTTTTTCAAAGACTGGAATATCTGCTCAAGGTAGCGCTGGGAAATCTGCTGCCTTCTTGAAATTTCCTGGATCTGTGTTGAATTGTTGCCGCAGTTATAGGCAATATCGAACATTGCCCGCAAACCGTATCTGCTCTTGGTTGAAAGACGCATTTAACACCTCCTGACTGTGCAATCAGGTTGTATATTCTGGCAGCAGCACTGTCAAGAATATATCACCACTCTCTTTCAGGAGGGGCTACCCGTCCGAGCAGAATTATTTCGCCGTTTATTACCTTGAAAGAGTCGCCGACCTGGTTAATCCATGCATCCCCTTCTTCCAGAGGCGCCGGCACGTCCCGCTTGCCGAGCCAGGTTTCCTTGCCGTCTATTAATGCCATCCAGTCCAGACTTCCTGTCATCCAGAGCCTAGTTTTCAATCCCATTTTATCCCCTCCTGTGGTCAGCAGATAATTGTCACAAATATCCCAGCAGGTCAAGCCCTGCCTGATTTTACTTGTTGCAACATGGCAATTTTGCTATCAATGAGATTATCATATCACTATACATGAGGTGCTTACAGCGATGAAATTTACCAAAATGCATGGCGCAGGAAATGATTACGTTTATGTCAACTGCTTTGAGGAGCAGGTAGATAACCCGGCAGAGGTTGCCATAAAGGTATCGAACCGCAATTTCGGCATCGGCTCTGACGGACTTATCCTGATAATGCCTTCTGACAAGGCAGATGTGAGAATGCGGATGTTCAACTCCGACGGTTCCGAGTCGGAGATGTGCGGCAATGGTATACGGTGCGTTGCAAAGTACGCCTTTGATCACGGCATCGTCTCGAAAAAAGAGATCAGCGCTGAAACCGGCGCCGGGATTCTCACCCTGCAGCTCTTCACCGCTGCCGACGGCACGGTAGACCGCGTCCGGGTAAACATGGGTATACCGAGACTCACAAAAATCGAAATCCCCATGCTGGGCGAGCCTACCGACGCCCAGACCGTCAATCAGCCTCTGAACATACTTCATACGGTTTTCCATATCACCACCGTATCCATGGGCAACCCCCACTGCGTCATCTTTGTTGACGATGTGGAGAATTATCAGGTGGAGAAGTATGGCCCGCTTATCGAAAACCACGACATTTTCCCGAGAAGGACAAATGTTGAGTTCGTGCAGATAATCTCCAGAACTGAAGTGCGCCAGAGGACCTGGGAGCGGGGCGCCGGCGAGACCCTTGCCTGCGGAACCGGAGCCAGTGCGGTCTGCGTGGCTGGCGTGCTCAACGGACTGACTGAGAAGAAGATTCTCAACCATCTTTCCGGCGGCGATCTTGAGCTTGAGTGGGCAGAAGACGGCAGCCTTTACATGACCGGCCCGGCAACTGAAGTGTTTTCCGGAGAAATCAATCTCTGATCTCATCGGGGCGCCTCCTGCAGGCGCCCTTTTTTCGGGCAGGCGCAAACCTGCCCCTTCAGGATTACCAATGACCAACTGTCCAATGTGTAACAAATGGAACGATGAGCCTGATCTGCGCATCGCCGAGCTGGAGCAGTGCTATGTCACTCTCAACCGCGACCAGTTTTTCCCCGGCTACTGTTTCGTCTTTGCCAAAAGTCATGTCACCGAACTGTTTCATCTGGAAAAGCCCGTTCGCAGCGGCATTATCGAAGAGGTGAACAGGGTTGCAGAGGCGCTCTACAGGCTTTTTAATCCCGCAAAGATCAACTACGAACTCCTCGGCAACATGGTGCCACACATGCACTGGCATATCGTGCCGCGCTTTACGACAGATCCCTTGTGGCCACGCCCAATCTGGAGCGAACCACATGAGCCGGTGGAGCTGGACTCAGATGAATATCAAAAGCACATACAACTGATACAAAAAGCACTGGAGCTGCCATGAACGATTATCTCGGCGCACACATGTCAATCAGCGGCGGGCTGCACCTGGCTCCCGGCCGGGGCAAGGCTGCCGGATGCAGCGTCATCCAGATATTCACCCAGAACGCCAGCCAGTGGCGCGGCAAGATGCCGAGCGACTCGGATGCCGCACTGTTCAAGGAGAAATGGCAGGAGAGCGGCATACTCGATATCATCTCCCACGACATCTATCTGGTGAACCTGGCATCGGCACCTGGTGAGACCCGCGACAAGAGCATGATCGCCTTTCAGGAGGAGATGCAGCGCTGCTCCAGCCTCGGCATAGACAAGATCGTCATGCACCCCGGCTCACACCTTGGCGAAGGAGAAGAGACGGGGCTCAAGCGGATTGTCGAATCATTCAACACCCTCTTTGCCACAACACCGGAATACACAGGCAGGATACTGCTGGAGAACACCGCCGGACAGGGGACCAACCTTGGCTACAGTTTCAGCCACCTCAAGTTCATTATCGAGAACTGCGATTATTCAGACCGTTTCGGCGTTTGCCTCGACACCTGCCACTCCTTTGCCGCCGGCTACGACCTGAAAACAGCGGAAGGTTATGCAGCGGCCTTTGATGAGTTTGACCGGGAGGTCGGAGTCGGACGCATCGCCTGTTTCCATATGAATGACTCGAAAAAGGGGCTCAGCTCCCGCGTAGACCGCCACGATCATATCGGCCAGGGGACACTTGGCATTGAGCCCTTCCGCATGCTCCTTAACGATCCTCGCTTTGTAAAAGTGCCAAAGATACTGGAGACACCCAAAGGTGATAATGACGAGATGGACGAAGTGAATCTGAAGCTGCTGAGAAGCCTGTTCTAGGTGCATGTATGGCTAACCGGATCGAACTAATTCAGACCGACATCACCAGACTCGCAGTCGACGCCATTGTCAATGCTGCCAACAACACCCTCCTTGGCGGTAGCGGCGTTGACGGCGCAATCCACCGGGCTGCCGGACAGGAGCTGCTGACCGAATGCCGAACCCTCGGCGGCTGCGCCACCGGCGATGCCAAAATCACCAAAGGGTACAATCTCCCGGCAAAACATGTCATCCACACTGTCGGCCCGGTCTGGCACGGCGGCAGACACGGTGAGCCGGAGCTGCTGAAGTCCTGCTACTGCAACTCTTTCCGCCTCGCACATGAACACTCACTCAAATCCATCGCCTTTCCGGCCATCAGCTGCGGCGTTTACGGCTACCCCATGGCTGATGCCTGCAAAGTAGCTCTGCAAGCGGCGATAGAGGCGTTAGCCGAGTATCCGGAGCTGGAGCGGGTTATCTTCACCCCTTTCGGGGATGAGGCGCTGCGGATCTACACTGACACCCTTGCCGACATTCTTAAAACTCACCGGAGCGTAAAACAATGAAAACAAGACTGGCTATCTTTTTGATACTATCTCTATTATCACTTGCCGCCTGCAACTCCGCCAATATCGGCGCACAACAGCTTGAGACCGCGCTGTTCGAGGAGAAGCAGAACAACAGGGAACATGCCACCAGGCTCTACGAAGAGATTGTCAGCAAATATCCCGGCTCACCCAACGCCAAGATCGCCCAGGAGCACTTGGACAAGCTGAAGGCCGGCAAATGAAGTGCGTCATCCAGCGGGTGAGCAGCGCATCTGTGGCTGTTGACGCCAAGGTTGTCGGAGAGATTGGTCAGGGGACACTGGCGCTCCTCGGGGTTGAAAAGGGGGACAGCGACGCCGATGCCGAGTGGCTTGCAAAAAAAGTGGTAGATCTGCGGATGTTTGAAGACGCTGACGGCAAGATGAATCTTTCGCTGAAGGATATCGGCGGCAGCATCCTCGCCATCTCCCAGTTCACCCTTGTCGGCAGCTGCGAAAAGGGACGGCGACCCTCGTTCACCTCTGCTGCTCCCCCCGACGAGGGGAAGCGGCTTTATGACGAGTTTGTCAGGCAGCTGCAAGCCCTTGATGTTCCTGTTGCCACGGGGATTTTTCAGGCTGACATGAAGGTTTCGCTGGTCAATGATGGGCCGGTGACGTTTATTCTGGAGAGCAGGTGAAAGGTGAAATTTTAAAATCTACGCTCGATGCGCTTTATGAGTCGCGCTCAAAGGTTCATCTTGCCAATGACCCCCTTTCCTTCTGCCACCGCTATGATGAGCCGCAGGATCAGGAGATTGCCGGGCTCATAGCCTCATCCTTTGCCTACGGCAATGTCAAGATCATCCTCCGCAACCTTGAGTTCATCTTCAGCCGTATCGGCAGCTCGCCACGGGCTTTTGCCGAAAATTTTGAGCCGCACAAAGGACTGAAGCTCTTTGCCGGTTTCAAGCACCGCTTCAACGATGCAGCCGACCTCTGCGCCCTACTCCATGCCATAAGGCTGATGATTGCCGACTCAGGCTCAATCGAAAACTTCTTCAGGAAAGGGATTTCCGCAGAAAGCGCGAACAATAGCAAGGCGATGGAGGCTTTTGCAGCAGCAATTCTCGGCTTTGACTACACCCCGGTTTTCGGCAGCAGGACGCCGCCGAAAGATTCCTACTTCGCTTTCCTCTTCCCCTCCCCTGCCTCGGGGAGCGCCTGCAAACGGCTCTGCATGTACCTGCGCTGGATGGTTCGCCCCAGTGACGGCATCGACCTCGGCATCTGGAAGAGTGTCAACCCTTCTCAGCTGATCATCCCGGTAGATGCCCATATACAGCGAATCTGCACCCTGCTTGGCTTCACATCAAGAAAACAGGCCGACTGGAAGATGGCCTGCGAAATCACCGCCGCACTTAAAAAGCTGTCACCGGGAGATCCGGTCAAATACGACTTCTCAATCTGTCACATCGGCATTTCCGAAGGGTGCAGCGGGACATACGCTGAGATGTGCCGTCAATGCCCGATCAGCGGGATTTGCAGGATTGGCAGCAAATAGCGACTGACTGATCCTCCCCTACTTCCCCCGCTCAAACCCCTCTTTTGTAGCCAATAAATCCAGATGAATCGTCAGCAAGTCCTCTGCCTCCAACGGCACATCATTGCCGCTGCTGCGCTGGTCACGGGTCTTGATGTAGCGGCTGCACCCCTTGCAGGTGTCAACCCTTGTTGTCCCTTCTCCTGCGGTGAAGTAGGAGAGTTTATCAACATCCTCGCAACCGCAGTAGGGGCATTTGAGCCGCTTGTAGTTCCAGAGCCGCTGGCAGGTCGAGCAGCAGAGCCGCTTCTGCCCCCCTTCGCCGTACAGTTCGGCCATGCCGGCCCGGGAGCCGCAGAATGGACAGAGCGACTCCCCCCATTCGGCAAAATAATCCTCGGAAAGAGCGGCAGAGAGCTGTTCAAGGGCGGTCTTCAACGGGATTTCAAAGATATACTCAATCAGGGAAGCCGGAATACCTGTTGAGGCAGATGCAGCTTCGATCGGCTGGCGACTCCGCTCAAGGATTGACCTGAGAATGGCGGTGATATCAAGTTTCCCCTCTTCAAGCGAGACAACAATCCCGTCCAGTTCTGCCTGCCCTTCATTCCCGGCACCCTTCATCACCTCAATCAGACCGACAAGGAACTGCCGCGCCTGATCAGTATCAACAACCAGATCAAGTGGGGATATCAGCGGGAAACCGTTTGCCGTTCTTGTCGCCGGATCGATTTTGTCCAGTTCGGCTGTGATGCCGGTATCAGCCTCACGCCCCTGGACATATCCGTAGATGGCCGTAAATAGGGGCAGCACAAGGGCATACTCCGGCATGGCAACTGTGGCTTTCTTGAGTGCGGTAATCTTTGCGGTGGTTGTTGTCATTTAGGGCTCCGGATTAGATGGAAAGCTTAAAACCAACCCCTCCCCGCTCCCCTTGACAGGGGAGAGCTTTTAAACTTCCCCCCTGACAAGGGGGGATTGAGGGGGGTTGGTTTTAGATGATTACAACAGAGTTGCGATACTACAGGGTGGGTCACTCCCCCCCGCTGACCTCTTTGTACCACTTGGGGTGATGCTTCATTGCCCATTTCCTGCGGACAGTACCGTAGAGCATGGCATCTATAGTGCCGGGATTGCCGATGGTTGCCAGATAGATATGAACGATGACGAACATGATCGAGCCGACGAACATCAGCCCGTGGGTCATGAGTGAAAGCTGCACCAGCCATCTGGGAAAGAACAGGGGGAACCAGATAAAGAGCCCGGTAGTGCCGAGGATCATAGTGGCAATGCCGATGTAGACAGCAAATATCTTCTGTCCCGGATTGTACTTGCCGATGTTGAAGTGGGATTCACCCTTGGAGAGATAGCCACCCTGGGTTTTGAACCATTCCCTGTCGTCATCATCAAACTTTGTAATATCCTTTAGATGTTTAAGGAACAGGGAAATGGAGGAGATAAAGAAAATCACCCCGGCGGTCTTGTGCACCAGAATCGCGTTCACCCCTCCACCGAACAGGTTGAAATAGCCGGTAAATAGCCGTGAATAGAGTCCCAATCCGGAAAGAAGCAGTGTAAAAAAGCTCACCGTTACGATCCAGTGGAGGACCCGTTCCGGAGTCTGGAAGCGTTCGACGTATTTACTCATGACCCACCCCCTTTTCGTCGGAGTCGTCGTCATCTATCCGTTTTGGACCGATAGTGACATAGTGCAGCAGCATCGCACCGATACTCCCCCAGAAACCGAGAATCCCCAGCGGTTTGATGACATCCTTCCAGAGGAAGATGGAGAGCGGGATCGAAGGGGTGGCCGGTAGTCCAAACTGTTCCGGGCTGCCGTCCATGGCGTAGACAATGCCGAGGCCGCTGAGATCGGTCTCGCCGTAGAGGGTCTTCTTGGCAGCCTTTGCCTTGGCAATCAAAGCACTCCTGTTGCCGTAGGTGAGGCATCCTGTCGGGCATGTCTTGGCGCAGGCCGGAACCATGCCGCCGGTTATGCGGCTATGGCAGAGATCGCACTTTGCGACCTTGTCGTCCTCACCGTAGCGCGGCACATTGAACGGGCAGGCCGACACGCAGTATTTGCAGGAGATGCACTTCTCCTTATTGAAGACCACCACACCGTCGCTGTTGCGATACAGCGCCCCCGGCGACGGACAGACCTTGATGCATCCTGCCTCGCCGCAGTGCAGGCAGCGCTCGCTAAAAAACTTCCAGCTGACTTTATCACCGTCTACCGACTCGATGAACTTTATCCTGTTGTAAAGAACCGGTGTCAGATCCCGTGGATTCTCGATATTCCCCTTATTAACAGTCTTTTCCGCAGGGAGCTTGTTCCACTGCTTGCAGGCCACCTGGCAGGCACGGCAACCTATGCAGCGCGATGAATCGACGAGAAAACCCTTGCGGGTAGCTTGGTTTAAATTTTCGCCCATGACTTACCCCCCCTTTCTCGCAATCCCGACCATGAAGGCCTTGAACTCAGGGATCATCGTATTTGCGTCACCCGCAGATGCGGTAAGAAGGTTGGCAGTATCCCCTACGTTCGGAGTATGCCAGCCGAAGCTCAAGGGGAGACCAACCTGATGAACTGTCTTGTCGCCCAACTGGAAAGGCCTCATGCGCGGAGTCACCACAGCTACCGCCTCCACCTTGCCACGGGCTGAAGCAACCTCGATCATATCGCCGTTGCTGATCCCCTTCTCCTTGGCAAGCTGGGGACTCAGCTCGCAGAAAAGGCGCGGCTGAAGTTCCAAAAGCCACGGCATGTTGCGGCTGAGGACACCGGTCTGCCAGTGTTCGCTTACCCGGAAAGTTGTTGCGACTATGGGGAATTTGGGATCATTTGAGGCGATGATATCCTCTTTGACGTTGGGATCATTGTAGAGCTTTATTGCCGGGCTGTTCATCTGTTTGGAGAAGAAGTTGGCTGCCAGTGGCGATTCTACCGGCTCGTAATGTTCCGGAAACGGGCCGTCTTTCAGCCCCGGTCCAAAGAGTGAAGCGACCCCGTTAGGCTGCATGATGAAAGGCTTTTTCCCCTCTTTTTCATCGGACATTGGGGGCCATGGCCCGTCAGGGACATCCCCCACCCACGCTCCGAACTTGCCGTCAGGGAGCGGCGCCAGCGGATTCCAGTAGATGACCGCTTTTTTCATATTGTACGGTTTGCCGGTCAGGTCGCATCCGGCACGGTTGTAGATAATGCGGCGGTTCACCGGCCAGCACCATGTCCACTCAGGGAACATGCCGAGGCCGGTGGGATCTTTCTTCCCCCGCCGTGCCATCATGTTCCCCTTCTCGTTATAGCTCTGGGAATAGATCCAGCAGCCGCAGGAGGTGGAGCCGTCAGCCTGAAGCTGGGCAAAGCCGCCGACAAGTTCACCCTTTTTGCCAAGCATCTTTTTCGGTGCCCAGGGCGGTGCCGCTGGAGGCGGTTTTTCACCAGGCTTGAGCTTCGGTTTGTCCTCCACATCATCAATGAAGTAGCCGTTTATCTCTTTGGCGACAGCATGAACATCAAAGTTTTTGATGGTGCCGTCAGCCCGCTTGAATCCGTAGTTCCAGGTAAGATTGACAAGCTGCTCTGGCAGCACCCCACCCTCTTTCAGATAAAGAGCCTTTATCTTCTGGTAGAGTTCGTGGATGATTTCCGTGTCAGGCATGCTCTGACCGAGTGGCTTAACCGCCGCAGTGCGCCACTGCGCCCAGCGCCCCGAGTTGGTGATTGACCCTTCCTTTTCAAATGATGCTGCCGCCGGAAGGAAGAATACTTCGGTCTTCACCTTGGCCGGATCTACCCCGGGGCCCTTCCAGAATGAGGCTGTTTCGTTGTCGAAGAGGTTTACCGTCACCATCCAGTCAAGCTTGGTCATTGCGTTTCTGACCTTGTTGGTGTTGGGGCCGGAGCAGGCTGGATTCTGCCCCCAGGCAAACATCCCCTTGAACTTCCCTTTAAGCATGTTGTCGATAATAGGGAGCCAGGAGCCGTCCATACCCGGATCAAGCTTGGGGTGCCAGCCATAGCCGAAATCGTTCTCCTTGGTTGCCTTTGCTCCGTAGATCGCCTTCAGGTAACTGACCAGATATTTGTTCCGGTTGCTCCACCAGTTCTGGCTCTGGGGCTCGGCAGTTTTCGGGGTGAATTTCTCGATATAGGCAGCAGTGTCTTTCAGATCGGCAGACGGCACAGCCATGTAGCCGGGGAGGCTGTGGAAGAGCAGACCGTGATCGGTTGCCCCCTGGACGTTGGATTCGCCGCGCATGGCGTTAACACCACCACCGGCCATGCCAACGTTCCCCAGAAGGAGCTGGATGATGGCCATTGTACGGATATTCTGTGTGCCGACGGTGTGCTGGGTCCAGCCAAGTGCATAGAGCTCAGTACCCGCCTTGTCGGGTTTGCCGGTGGAACCGTAGAGCTTGTAGACCTCAAGGAGCGTTTCCTTGGGGGTACCGGTGGTCTTGGAAACAGTATCCAGCGTGTAGCGGCCGTAATGTTTTTTGAGTAGCTGGAAGACGCAGTTACTGTCCTGCAGGGTCGGATCTTTCTTGATGGATTCGTCAGGATTTTTCTGGAATGACCAGGCTTTCGGGTCGTACTTGCGCTTCTGCGGATCATATCCCGAGAAGAGGCCGCCAAGCTCGCCAGGCATCTTGAAATCTTCATTTACCAGGAAGGCGGCATTGGTGTAGTTCCTGACGTACTCTTCGAAGTAGAGCTTGTTTTCAAGGATGTAGTTGATCATACCGCCGAGGAAGGCGATATCGGTGCCGGAGCGCAATGGGGCGTAGATGTCCGCCTTTGCCGCGCTGCGGGTGAAACGTGGATCGGCGCAGATGATCTTTGCGCCTGCATCCCGTGCCTTCATGATCCATCTGAATGCTACCGGGTGATTCTCCGCAGGGTTAGCCCCCATGATGAGGATTACGTCTGCGTTTCTGATATCAATCCAGTGATTCGTCATTGCCCCACGTCCGAACGACTCTGCCAGAGCCGGTACAGTTGCGCTGTGTCAGACGCGGGCCTGGTGTTCGATATACACCAGGCCTAACCCCCTGAGGAATTTTTGGTACAGATAGCACTCTTCATTATCAAGGGCGGCAGAGCCGAAGGAGGCCATCCCCATGGTACGGTTGACAACAGCCTCGATCTCCTTTTCCACCTCGGCAGTGCCGATCTTCTCTTTTATCTTGATTTTGCTGGTTGCCTGAAAGGTAGTATCGCGGGTCGTTTTTACTTTCTTTGCGATCTCGTCAAAGGCCCAGTCCCAGGTCACCTCCTGCCACTCAGCAGCGCCTGCTGCCCGGTACATCGGCTTGGTGATTCGCGCCTTGTTGTGACGCATCTGGAAGACGGAAGAGCCTTTCGAGCAGAGGGTTCCCTCATTGATCGGATGATCAGGGTCACCTTCGATGTTGATGACCTCACCCCCCTGCGTATGGACGATCATGCTGCAACCGACCGAACAGTAGGGACAGATGGTGGTGCTCTCCTTGGCATGCTGGATGGCAAGGCCTTCTGCCTTTGCCTCCAGTGGTGAGAGCTGGAGCCCGAGTGATGCCGCCAGGCCACCACCGGAGAACTTGAGAAAATCCCGACGTGATAATGACAATCCCATACCTCCTCCTTTCAAGAAAAATGGCTGCAATCTTTCCGATGCAAACCATCCCCTTTTCAATAGAAGGCTCTGCTGTTTCCGGCAGAACCCGTTGGCCGCTGACCATAGGATGTCTCCCCTTAGGACCAGTCGGCTCGGAGATGAAATATGGACTACATTATAACACTGTTTTCAAATACTCAACTGTCTTGATTGAAATTAAGTAAATCATTTACAACCACCCCGGCCATGGTCAGGCCGAATATGCCGGGGAGATAGGAGATGCTGCCGAGAATCACCCGCCTATGCTCACAGGAGAACTGCTGTTCATCCTTGTTCGGACAGATGCAATCCCCCTTGCAGCCTGCAGACGGAGCTACCGGTTCGCGAAACTCCTCCGTCGAAAAGACCACCTTCACTCCATTGGTTATCCCCTCTTTTTTAAGGAGCTTGCGCATGGAGCGCGCCATGCGGCAGGCGTGGGTTTTGGATATATCGGTCACCTCAATCTTTGTCGGGTCGAGCTTCATGGCCGCCCCCATGCTGGAGATGATCGGAATCTTGCGCTCGCGGCAGCTCTTGATCAGATGGAGCTTGCTGGTGAAGTGGTCGATGGCGTCGATGACATAGTCATAATGACAGGAGAAAATCTGCTGACTGCTTTCCGCAGAATAGAACTCCTTCATCGGAATGATCCGGGCAGCAGGATTGATCAGGGAGAGCCGTTCCGCCATTACTGCTGACTTTGCCCTGCCAACAGTGCCATCCATGGCATGGAGCTGTCGGTTGACATTGGTGAGGCAGATATCGTCGAAATCGATCAGGGTGATCGACCCTATACCGGCGCGGCAGAGGGCTTCGGCAGAGTATGCCCCCACCCCGCCAAGTCCGATTACGGCAACTGATGAGCCTTTCAACTTTTCCAGCCCACCACTTCCGAGAAGAATTTCTGTGCGTGAAAAACGGTGCAGTGCTGACATTATCACTTCCTTGCTGATTTGAATTTTCCGACTATAACCGGGATCATGGCAAAAAGCCCGAGCAGGGCAAATGACCAGAGCACCCGTGGAGAAAGTATATCAGAAGCCGCCTCGACTGTGGCAATCGCTGCACCGGCATTGACAATGACAACTGCAGCCGGAAGGACACCGATCATTGTTGCGGTGAAATAGGTGCGAAGCGGTATGGCCGTAAGTGCGCAGGCCAGATTGATGAGGAAAAAAGGGAAAAGCGGCACAAGGCGCAGAAAAAGGAGGTAATTAAAACCACGTTCGGAAATCTCCCGGTTTAACGTCGCCAGTCTGGCGCCAAACCTACCCTGCACATAGTCTTTGAAAAGATAGCGGGTAAGGAGAAATGCCAGCACAGAACCACTCACAGAGGAAACGACGGCATAGATGATCCCGAAACCAAGTCCGAAAATCACCCCTCCGGCCAGGGTAAACACCAGTGCACCGGGGAGCGAAAGGGTTGTTTGTACCACATAGAGCAGGATGTACAGGGCAGATGCAGCCAGACGGTGATTTTCATAATAATGCTGCAGGGCAAGCCTGTTTGCCTTCAGAGCCTCCAGCGTCAGGAAGCGACTGATATCGAAATAGAAGAAAAGCAGAACTGCCAGCATCATGACAGCGAGGATCAGAAGTTTTTTTACGGCCATAAGACTCATTTGTACCTGTGAACCCTTTATTTTATGGCCTATCCTGCACTCTGCGGATATAGCGAAAAGCCCATATGCAGTTACATTAAAACGACCGGTTTGGGAAGGAATATTTAAAGCTGTAAAAGTTCAAATTCCCCGGGATATACCTGTAATCATGGGAAATATAAGTCTTTGCATGGAGTTACTGCAACCTGTCCAGTGCTGCAAGTTTCAATCTCATTTTTGTCTGAACAAATAAAGACTGGCCAAAAGAGCCACCCCTCCGGCCAGTGTAAAGCCGAGGGGATAGCCAATACGCTGCAGCGCGACTCCCATGGCGGTTGAACCGGTCATCATTCCCAGATAGATGCAGCTGTTGTACATCCCCATGGCCAGCCCCCGCTGCCGGGGGGGGACGCCATCGGCTATCAGGGCACCTATGGCTGTGTAGGTAAGGGCCATGCCTAAGCCAAGGAGCAGGGCACAGACAACCATGGCAGACAGCTGTGTCACCTGACCCAGAGCAGTCAGGGCTGCTGCCATACAAATGAGGCCGGCTGCCACAATCCGGTACCTATCAACACGGTTGGCCAGGATGCCGATCGGAACCCGGCTGACCACATTGGAAAAGGCCTGGGCGGCAAAGACCAGACCGACCTTCGCCGGATCCAGACCGCACTTTGAAGCAAACAGCGGCGTAAAGGTCAGGAACACACCGAAGCCGATACAGCTGCCGACCGTGGCCAGCAGACAACTGGTCAGGGTGGCGTTTTTCAGCAGTTCAACGCTGCTTGCAAGCATGACATGAATCTCTGTTTTGTGGCGGGCACCGCCACTTGGAAGCGCCATCAGGGCAAAGATCGCAATAACCACCAACAGCCCGCCGGAGATGAGAAAAACCTGTCGTAGCCCGGCTGACCTGGCAAGATAACCACCTGCAGCCGGCCCCAGAGTCATGGCCAGATAGACCGCCGTGGTGTACCAACCGTAGGCCTGGCCGATCCGGTTCGACGGAACAGTATCAGCCACCAGCGCCATCATTCCCGGGGCAAAAGCAGCCATACCAACGCCGAAGAGCAGGTAGGAGGCAACCATCTCGCCAGGGGTCCGGCACTGGGTAATCAGCAGCGATGACGAGGCAATGGCAAGGAGACCTGCGATGACCGGAAGTTTCCGACCGAACCGATCCAGCAGCAGACCTGCAGGAATCGAGAGCAGACCGGCGGTTACCATGAAAGCTCCGTTGATCAGCCCGACCTGGGCCGGTGTCGCACCAAGGCTGGCCGCAAAAAGAGGCAACACAGGAATGCGCAGGTATGAGCTGAAAAAGGCGGCAAAGCCGAAGCCGCAGAGGATGAAGAATGGAGCTAGATTGTGCATGTTGTTAATGACTCATATAGTTCAACTCTGGATATTAACCTTCTCCTCGGCAAGAGCAGTCCGGACTGCTTCATCATAGGGAGTCAGACGGATCGGCAAAAGTTCCCGGATGCTGTTTTCGCGACAGATTACCTCATTGGCAAGCCCCTCGATGAGCGGCATGGATATGGACGGTTTGATCGGCGTGATCAGTGCAACCCAATAGGCAGAGAGTTTCGGAGTCAAAACCGGTACCTGGATGATAAACAACCTGCGCCCCTCGATCCCGGCAAACCTCTCCATCATCTGCCTATAGGTCAGTATATCCGGCCCACCGATATCAAAGACCCTGCCTGCGGTACGCTCATCATGCAGGCAGCCTACCAGGTAGTTGATAACATCGTTTACAGCTATCGGCTGGCAGCGGGTACTGACCCAGCGGGGTGTGATCATCAGCGGCAGATGCTCTACCAGTGACCGGATCATCTCGAATGAAGCACCGCCTGCCCCGAAAATGACTGCCGCACGGAGGAAGGTTGTCTGAAACGGGGCGGCGCGAAGGATATCCCCAACTTCAAGCCTGCTTTTGAGATGCTCAGAAAGACCGTCTCCGGTTTCGCCAAGCCCCCCCAGGTAGATAACCCGACGTACCCCGGCAGTTGATGCCGCCTGACAGAAGTTCCTGGCGGCTGTTCTCTCCCGCTCCTCAAACCCGGATCTACCGCCTGCCATGGAGTGGACCAGATAATAGGCGGTATCGATACCCTCAAACACCGGCGGCAGTGTCAACGGCAGCAGCAGATCCCCGGTTACACTCTCCTCCGGCCCTCTGGACCCGGACTGTTTCCTGACCAGACAGCGGACCCTTACCCCTTCTCCGGTCAGTGCTGATACCAGCCGCCTGCCGATAAATCCTGTTGACCCTGTCACCAGAACCGTCTTTTCCATAAGTATCTCCAGTGCCTACAGTCTATCGCCAATAGGCTCACTTGCAAGGAGAAGGACAGCCAGGTCTTTTAGTGATATAGTCCAGACATGAATCCGGACCGACTACCTGAAACTGATCCTGAGCGTGTGGCATACCAGCAGGTGCTGGCTGAGGACAGGTCTGTCTTCTCCATACAGTGGATCACCATACCCCACGAACATAGCACCGGACTCACTTCAGAGAAACTGCTCTCCGATTATCTTTCGTATATCGAAAAAGTGACCCTGAGACTCATCAAAACGCGGATGAACGCTGAAGGGGTCACCATGCGTCTCTCTCCGGCAGGACCGGACCTCATCTCCCTGGCACATCCGGTTACTGTCCGATCGGAGAACGGCACAAGAACGACACTGCGCATCTGTGGCGGATTTCTGGTCCAGCCGGGTGAATGCAACGTCGGTCAGCTCGACTTCCTGACAGAATCGGTTCCTTCCGGCACCAGGGTCGCACTCAGGCTTGCCGACTACTGTCCGCTCCTTTTAGGAAGCAGAAAACCGTCACTTTTCCGCAGATGGCTCTACCGGCTTACCCAGGCCCTGATTCATAAAGTGGTAGCGGTACGATTCCTTGCCATGATCTACCGTACCAGCACCGGGAAGGGTCTGAAAAAAGGAGCGGTAAAGGTGGCAATCAGGAGTGGAGATCCTACGTAGACGTACGACATTCATGAAATCAGGTTTTTAGTTCTGCCATCAGCCGCAGCACCGCCAGCTCTTTCGCCTTGGCCTCCAGGTCCAGAGTCATCTCCCTGCCGTACCAGCATTCAGGAAAATCATGAATATCGATGTAATCGGCATGGGACCGGTGGTTAACTCCTGTACCACGTAATCTTGGTGAAGAGATGTGGCAGTACTGCTCCCTTGAAACCGACTGCCAGGTCTCACCCGCCAGCCTTGTAGCCTCCTCTTCGGAAAGGCCGTCAGGGTTGCAACGGTGATGATGGACATCATAGACCAGCGGAATGGAAAGCTGCTCACAGAGCGGCAGCAGATCCCTGACCGTATAACTTACATCATCGTTTTCCAGAGTAAGCAGTCGCCTGGCCTCAGCTGAAAGATCAGCAAAAGCTGCTACAAAACGCTACAGCGCAGCCGCCTTGTCACCATAGACTCCCCCTCCGTGAATATTCACCAGATCAGCACCGACTGCATCGCCAAGAAATGCATGGTATTCGATTTCCCTGAGGGAGTTTTCAACCACAGCTGCATGGGGAGATGAGAGGACCACAAACTGGTCGGGATGGAAACTGAGGCGGATATCGTATTCCTGCGAAAAACTCCTGACAAGCTGCAGCAAAGAGTTGATTTCATCCTCAGCAGGCAGATCAGACAAACGGTAGCCGACCAGCGGGTGAGTCATGCGCGGAAACAGCGGTGACATGATGCGGAAAGCCCCTATGCCGAGGCGCTGCACGGTTTTTATCCCAAGGAGAAGATTTTCCGCGTTATGGAGACAGATAGCGGAGAGTTTTTGCAGCTGATCATCACGATTCAGTGTAGCAAGAGCCTTGGCAGTCGTGGTTCTGAAGCTGACCGGCTCATTTTTAAACAGGCAGCAGAGGCCGAATCTCATCTAACACCCTCATCATAGGCAGGTTCTATTGGAGTTTATTACCGTTTTTTTAGGGCGGCCTGCGGATCAGGTTGCCCACCGGCAGCTTGTATTTGGCTGCAAGCATGTTATCTATTGTACTGTATCATTACCTTTGTAAAAAGAGGATTCCATGGAAAACCGGATAAAAGTAGGTGTCAGCGCCTGCCTGCTCGGCGAAAAGGTACGCTACGACGGTGGTCACAAGCACGATCGATACATCACCGACACGCTCGGCAGATATTTCGAGTTTGTGCCTGTCTGCCCTGAAGTCGAATCCGGCATGGGCACCCCCCGTGAAGCCATGCGGTTGGAAGGGGATCCCGCGGCACCACGCCTGATGACCAGAGTAACCAGAATTGATAAGACAAAGCAGATGCTCTCCTACTGTCGCACCAGGGTGGAAGAGCTGAAAGAGGCCGGTCTCTGCGGTTTTATCTTCAAGAAGGATTCACCCAGTTCAGGGCTTTTCCGGGTAAAGGTCTACGATGACAAGGGGGTACCCCAAAAAAAAGGTAGCGGACTTTTTGCTGCTGCAGTCGTACAAGCCCTGCCGCTCCTTCCGGCAGAGGAAGAGGGGCGACTCTTTGATGCGGGCCTGAGGGAGAATTTCATCGAAAGGGTGTTCAGCTACCGACGCTGGAAGGACTTCCTCAGCGGCTCTCCGGGCACCGGAGAACTGGTGGCTTTTCACACGAGTCAGAAACTGCTCATGATGGCTCACAGTCCGGCCCATTACCGTGAAATGGGGGTCCTGGTGGCCCATGGCAGGGACCTCGGCACCCATGAACTTTTCAAACGCTACGAAGAGCTGATGATGAAGGGGCTTGCCCTCCAGGCGACAGCAAAGAAGAACACCAACGTTCTCCAGCACATGATGGGTTATTTCAAGAAAGTCCTCTCTGCCGACGAAAAACAGGAGTTAATGGAGGTCATCTCCAGTTACCATAGCCAGCTGGTGCCTCTGGTCGTACCGCTCACCCTGCTGCGTCATTACGTCAACAAGTACGATCAGACCTACCTGAAAGGGCAGGTCTATCTGTCACCCCACCCCGCCGAACTGATGCTGCGCAATCATGT
>JACABD010000042.1:19666-29698 GCA_013377075.1 Geobacteraceae bacterium
CTACGCCTTCTTCACAAACTCCGATTTCAGCTGCATGGCACCGAAGCCTTCTATCCTGCAGTCGATGTTGTGATCGCCATCGATGAGGCGGATGCTCTTCACCCGAGTGCCGACTTTGAGGGGCCCTGATGCCCCTTTTACCTTCAGATCCTTGACAATGGTGACCGCATCGCCGTCGCTAAGGACGGTGCCGAAGGCGTCACGGACAACCGGCATATCTTCAACTGCTGCGGCAGCTCCTGCCTGCCACTCATGGGCGCACTCCGGGCAGACAAGCATCTCCCCGTCTTCGTAGGTGTAGGTGGAACGGCACTGCGGGCACTCTGGCAAACTGCTCATTTTTGATTTCCTTTTTCTTTTTGAATGTCAGCTCGGGGAATGCCCCTGCTGGTGATGAAGAAATTTACGCTTATACTCTGCTCAGCACAACCTTTCATAACTCCTCCTGTCCTCCCCTTATCTTAAGGGGAGGGACGCCACATCAATCTGCGAGCTTCGTTAGCACGTTCCCCCTCTTAAGCTAAGAGGGGGACAGGGGGCGTTATGGGCTGTCACATTTACGCCACAACCCCGGTTCGCTCCCCTTCCTGTCCACGGCTATAGAAATGAAGGCCGACCATGAGGAGCGCTGCGATCAGGTAGGCCAGCGCTTCAGCATTGGCAGAGCCGGGGCCGAAATGGTTCTGCACACCGGCCGGGGTGAGGACGTAGGCGTGAATGATGCCGAAGTAGGCAAGAATAGCTGCAGCGCCGGTCCAGATGGCTGCCTTCATAAACTGACGCTCAACCACGAAAACCATCATGGCCGAAAGGAGCATGCAGGTGATCAAAAACCCCTGGCTGAGGGAGATGATGCCGTAGATGTAGAGATCGTTGCCGAATTTTGGAGCGATGTCATAGAGCCCTGTCCCTGCCTTGCGCAGCGCCGTCTCGATAAGGAGCAGCGCCCACGCCGCCAATGAAGGCATCAGGCCAAGAGCCACTGCCACACCATGCTTGCGGGGAACCTCCCGGAACGCCTGGGCGGTGATGATGATGCCGATCCAGAGAAGGATGCCGATCATCGCCTCAAGCGGCACGACACGGAGCACCAGAGTCACCCCGCCGATGAGGCATAAGAGCGTGATCACCACGCCGTTGAGGAGCGAATAGCCCCAGCGTGCCCCCATGGCTTTCCAGCCGGGGTGACCGATGTAGATCGTTGTCGGAAAAGGGTTGCCGAGACAGGCGGCGACAATGGAACCGGCGCCGTTGACCAGGAGTGACGAGCGGGTGTCATAGGAGTCACCGGCAGCCTCGGCACTCTCAAGGTTTTGCAGGGAGCCGATAACGTTAAAGAGCGCCATGGGGAAGATGACGGAGAAGTACTTCCACCCCTGACCGTTTGAAAGAAAGGCAAGCATGTCGCCAAAGGAGGTCTGGGGGAGATGGAGGGCAAAAGTATAGGGATCGTCAAGGGGCTGAAAAAAGGGGTAGCCAAGCCAGCGAAGCGCCCAGCCAAGGGCAACGCCAAGGAGTACGGCGACAAAGCCGCCGGGCACGGAAAACGGCAGTTTGATCTGGCTGCCGTAGACCATGATGACCAGGAGCGCCGGAACCAGGGCAACGGCAGGCATGGCAAAGATCTGGAAGACAAAACCCATGGAGATAAAGGTAATGGCAATGCCTGCCAGGGAGGAGAGAAGCGCTGCCCGTGGGGTGTGACGACGCAGCCAGTCGCCGATAAAGGCACCGATGCACTCTAAAACGGCGCTGACAAGACAGGCAAAAAGCCCGGCCTGCCAGGCCAGATGGGGATTTTTGGTTTCAAAGTAGATCGGGGCGATGATGAGAAAAACAAAGGTAATAAGACTTAAGGTGTTGATGCCGTAGGGGAGCGCCGTCACATCGGTCCGTCCGGTGCGGATCGCCAGCCGCCGCGCCTGCCAGGTGTAGAAAACGTTGCCGAAAAGGATGGAGAGGGCCGCTCCGGGCATGATCCTGCCGTAGACCAGCTCACCCGGCATGCCGCAGACCTTGGTGCAGAGCACTGCGATCAGCATCAGCTGCAGCAGGTTGTCAACAAACAGCCCGAAAAAACCGTCAATATCGCCCCGCACAAACCAGCCGCTCACTTTACTCATCCCCTTCTCCCAAAAAAATTAAAAGCCGCCCTACCGTCATTTGCGGCAGTGCGGCTTTTCTAATTTAAATTCCTGTCAAAAACGGCAACAGAGGCTCCATTCCATCTGAATTATTGCAGGTTTAATACACTCTAAACCTGCTCAAAGTCAACCGGAATCACTTTATGAACGTGCCGTTATTGTATTCCTCAAAGGCAACCCGCAACTCCTCCTTGCTGTTCATGACAATGGGCCCCTGCCAGGCAACCGGTTCTCCGAGAGGCCTGCCGGAAAAGAGCAGAAAACGTACACCGCTTTTACCGGCGTTCACCCTGACAAGATCACCGGTTCTCTCAAAGAGGATGACCGTCTCAGGGATAAAATCCTCTGAGCCCCCGTCAAATGCGGCGCTGCCACTGAGCAGATAGAGCACAACAGTATGACCATCCTTGATAATATGTTCGAAAACGACACCGGCAGGGACACTGACATCCATCAACTCCGGCTCGATGACAATATCTTTCACCGGTCCCTCTACCCCTTCCAGACGGCCGCTGACAAGCCTGACCGTGGTTCCTGAAGCAAGGGTGACCTGCGGAATTGTTGCAGCTGGCACATCGCGGTAGCGCGGCGCCATCATCTTCTGGCTCGCCGGAAGATTTGCCCAGAGCTGAAAACCCCACATGGTACCGGTCGGGCTGGTTTTCGGCATTTCCTGATGAATGATGCCGCTCCCTGCGGTCATCCACTGGACATCACCAGCGCCGATCACCCCCTTGTTCCCCATGCTGTCGCCATGTTCAACTATCCCCTCGATGATGTAGGTGATCGTCTCGATCCCCCGGTGGGGGTGCCAGGGAAAACCGGCAAGATACTCGTCCGGCCTGGATGTATGGAAATCATCCAGCATCAGAAACGGATCGAAGAGCGGCACCTGATGGTAGCCGAAGCCGCGCTTCAGATGGACACCGGCACCTTCGATGGTCGGTACGCTTTTGAATGTTTCTGCGATTTTTCTTGGTTTCATGGTTTCTGTCTCCGACACAGCTTAAGTCAAAACCAACCCCTCCCCCGCCTCCCCTTGACAGGGGAGGAGCCTTTTAAAACCTCCCCCCTGTCAAGGGGGGATCAGAGGGGGGTTGGGTTGCTTGGTTCTAGTAGTCCGTGTACCCTTTGCTGCCGGGAGAATAGAAGGTCGTCTGATCAGCCTCAACCAGTGGTATCCCGCTTTTCAGCTTCTCAACCAGATCAGGATTGGCTATAAACGGCCTGCCAAAGGCGACAAGGTCGGCAGCGCCGCTGGCAAGATCAGCCTCTGCCCTGTCACGGTCATAGCCTCCGGAAAGGATTATGGCCCGGCCACCTGCCTCGCGGAACTTGCCGCAGATGCTTTTTACCGTTGCAGGCTCCGGCTTCGGCGCCCCCATGGCCGAATGATCGACCAGATGCAGGTAGGCCAGCTTCAGCTTGCCAAGGCCTGTGGCCAACTCTTCGTACTGCCCGGCAATACCGGCATAATCCCCGCTCATATCATTGAAAACCCCGTAAGGTGAGAGGCGGATGCCGACCCGCTCCGGGCCTATCTCTGCGACTACAGCTGCGGCAACCTCAAGAGCGAAGCGGTTTCTGCGGTCAGCATCTCCACCATACTCATCACTACGCTGATTTGACCCAGGATCGAGAAACTGGGTAATGAGATAGCCATTGGCACCATGGACCTCAACTCCGTCTATGCCGGCTGCAATGGCAAGCCGCGCAGCATTGGCATACCCGGTAATGGCTTTTTTGATATCGCTTGACGTCATCTCCCGCGGCATGTCGTGGGGCTGCTCGCCCTGGCTGTCAGTCCACATTACGCCGCTCAGCTGAACCGCTGATGGGGCAATCAGCTCGCCGCCTGCCGGGACGTTGAGCATGCTGCCGACCCTACCGGAGTGCATGAACTGCATGAAAATTCTGCCCCCCTTTTTGTGTACCGCATCGGCAACCTCCTGCCAGGAGCTGCTCTGCTGCAGGGTAAACATGCCGGGGATCCTGGTATAACCAAGGCCGTCAATGGAAGGTGATGTCCCTTCAGTGATAATAAGTCCGGCGCTGCCACGCTGGCCGTAATACTCTGCCATAAGCTGGCTGGCAAGATTACCCACTGCTCTGCAGCGGGTCATGGGCGCCATGACGATACGGTTTTGCAGCTCCATGTTACCAAGTCTGAATTTGTCAAAAAGTTTCATTTCCCTCTCCTTTATTAACTGCCACAATTAGTGAATTTTCTATATCTATCCTTCATAGAAGCTTTGCATTCTCACTCTTCCCCTTCAGCGGCTTTTTGACAAGACTGTCAACCGGGAATCCCTGGGTGCGAAGACGCTCAACTATTTTCTGGTAAAGCGACTCATCAAGTTCCGGTTCCCGCCCGAGAATCCAGAGATACTTCCGATCCGGAGAACCGACGACACTGTATCGATAATTTTCGCCAAGCTCTATGATCCAGTAGTCTCCCCGAAACGGCCAGAAAAAAGATACTTTCAGCTTTGAGTTATTTACCGGATCAACTGACCAGGCACGCCCCTTTGCCTCCCGCCTGCGTCCGTCCCTTTCGTCTGTACAGCTGTTCAGCACTTCAACCTCATTGTCAGCTGCAAGCTTATACTCAGCACCACTACCGATGCAGTGCTTCTGGAAGCCATGCTCCAGTCTTGATATTTCGTGCCAGACCCCCATATACTTTTGCAAATCCACCTTTTCAGCGGTTTGCAAAGGGAGCTGCCCGGATGCAGCAAAGGCGTTACAACAAAAAACAGCTAAAAATGCCGTAATAACTGCACAAATCACTATGCCAGTATTCATCTTTTACCACCCTTCACAAACTCTCCACGGATTTCCTCAATTCTCTCCCTGTTCTTGCCCAGGTCAGAATAGCCGACCCGTGATGCAGAACGGAGGTGAATCAGCCGTTTATCCCTGTCGAGGAGGAATTCACCGTCATCCACGAACAGTCTTGTGTGAAACTCTACCCGCAGATAACCGCTCTTTTCTTCAACAATAGCACAGTCAGCACGATTCCTGAGAAGAGCCGCAAGTCTCGCAAAATCGGCATCCGGATCAGCCATGAGAGTAAGGTAAAGGATTTTGTGGCCACCATCCTCCGCCTGACTTGAGACGCAGTTTGGGGATGAAGGACAGAGCGTCAGCAGACCATCTCTGGCCCCCAGGTTATCAGGGCGTTTACCGGTGCAGGCGGCAAGAAACAGCGAAATAATCCCCACGGAAAAAATCCCCGTGAGATGATGGACATTCAAACGTTTGCATTTAATTCTGGACATGATTTGAATTGTATCGCATTGCTGCGGTTTTGATAGTAAAGGAGATGGGAAAGCTGAATAAAGTCGCTGTCAGCCCATGTCTGCGGCAGATATTACGGAGAAGGTTTCTTTAGTTGCATCTTCTCTGCAAGCAGGCAGATTGGCGGTTGACAGGTGATGACTGGAGAGACCCATGGGGTAAGGCTTTGAATGTTTGAGTTTCCAAGTCAACTTCGAAACCACACAGGTTTCATCTGACTCACCCGACCCAACTGCAAAACAAGAAGCGGTAAAAAGGGCCACTTTTTACTGTCTGTCTGGAACAGTAGCCGTTCTCTTTACTGGTCAGTAATCGAGGTGGGCCGAGCGGATCCGCTTGAGCAGCTCGCCAAAGAGGCGCACCTTCAGCAGAAGGCCGTGCAGACCGAACCTGAAGAGTGGCGGCAGTGAGCGGTAAAGGGGGACTGCGCCGGTGTAGAGTTTTGCCATTTCGTCGTAGAATTCCGGCAGCGGCAGTCTTGTGGGCAGGAGCGTATGGAGCATATCGAACAGCTCCGGCTTGGTTGAGAGCAGCTCTCTCTCTCTTTCGGCATGCAGCTCGGTTCCGGGGAGCGGCGTCATCACGGTAAAGGTGGCGTACTGCAGTTTCAGCTTTTTGATGTAGGCCTTCAGGGCAGCAAAATCATCCCGTGAGTAGTCCGGATCGATCATGAAAGAGGCGTACATCATAATTCCCAGCTTGTCGAGAATCCGTGCCGCTTCCTGCTGCTGGGAAATGTTTACCCCTTTTTTCATGGCTGTCAGCCGGGCATCGGAAAAATCCTCCATGCCGACAAAAACCTGTTTCAGGCCGATCCGCGCCCATTTGGCAAAAAGCTCCGGGTTGTTGACAATGGTATCGACCCGTCCATAGAGGAAATAGTTTTTGCGGATACCGGCAGCCTCGATCAGATCGGCAAGCACCTCCATCCTCTTCGTATCGCACATCGATTCGTCATCGCAGAAAAAGACATTCTCCTCGGCAATTGTTTTAAGCTCAGCCACAACCAGCTGCGGATCGCGACGCAGATATTTGCCGCCGGTGATCCCCCAGAGGGCGCAGAAGGTGCAGCGCGCCGTACAGCCCAGGGAGGTGCGGATTGAGGCCAGCGGTTTGAACCACTCACTGAAGTAGCTGCTCCGGTAGCGTGCCGTCAGGTGCCTTGCCGGAAGCGGCAGCTCGTCAAGCGGCGTGTACGGCCGTGGCGCTGTAAAAATCATCCCGTCTTTGCAGGGAATCCCGAGACCGGCAATATCCTTAAGCTGCCCATTGCCGGCCAGTGCTGACAGAAGTTCGCGCAGGGCAACAACCCCCTCGCCGATGACGACAAAATCGATGGCAGGATCATTGAAATCATCAGGGCGCACCGTGGCGTGGTGGCCGCCGACAATCACCGTCACCTCCGGGTTGATGGTTTTGAACCTCTCCGCGCAGCTACGAACAATATTTACCTGGCTGGTAAAGCTGGTCAAACCGACCACGTCCGGACCAAACTCCTGAAAGATATCCTCAATATCCGCCTCCATCCTTGCATCAATTATCCGCACATCGTGGCCGTCAAGCAGCGCACCGGCTGCAAGATACTCTAAAGCAAGCGGTTCAAACATGAAGACCTGATCCATTAAAGGGTAGTGACTTGCCGGCTGAATAAGAAGAATTTTCATGACATACTCCCTACGAAATATTTTTCTATTTTATAGCTCACGTCCTTGAGTTGAATGCTTCCAGCCGCCCCCGCGCCTCGCTGAAATCACCGAGGCAGGAGTAGGAGTTGATCGTCTCAATCCGCAGGGCATCGTCAATTGTCCGGCCGACAACGTCAATAATCGTCTCCTTGGCGGAGCGGACTGCTGTCTGGCTGTTGGCCAGAATCATCTCTGCGTACTGCTCTGCCACAGCCATGAGTTCATCCTGAGGGACCACCCTGCTGACAAGCCCCATGTGCAGCGCCTCTTCAGCATTCACTCCCCTGCCGGTCAGCGTCAGTTCGAGTGCTACGGCCATTCCGGCAATGGCCACCAGCCTGACAAGGCCGCCATCCCCCTGATGGAGTCCGTAGCGGACTTCGAAGACGCCGAATCTGGCATTTTCGGAAGCGATGCGGATATCACAGGCAAGAGCAAGCTCGAAGCCTCCGCCAATGGCATAGCCGTTGACAGCAGCAATGACCGGCTTGGTGATCCGGTGCTGTCCGCGGGTAATGCCGCCGGCGATGCCGCTTTTGACATTTTTGCGGATATCTCCCATTGTCGCCTTTTCCATTTTCGGAAGCCAGGTCTTCAGATCAGCACCGGAACAGAACGCCGTGCCGCTTCCGGTGAGGATGGCAACATCCACCGAGTCATCCTTGTCAAAGTCGCTCCAGACGCTCCAGAGCTCGGCATTCAGCCCGTCATCGAGGGCGTTCAGCGCATCCGGCCTGTTCAGGGTGATGTAGGCAATGCGTTTGCGCTTATCGTAGAGAACCAGACTCACAATTTTAACCTCATATTTGTTTATACCCTCAGCTGCTCAAGATAGGCACGCAGCTGGCGTACTGTCCGCTGCCAGACCAGTGGATCTTTTGTAACGGCATAGAGGGCTGCAGCACCATTGAGAACAATAATAACAAATCCGCTGATCTCCCCGTGATCCAGACCGGAGCGGATAAGCCCCTTTGTTTCCGCTTCGCCAAGCCAGGTTGACATCCGCTTGCCGAACCCTTCAAATCCCTGCCAGATCCTGTTTTTCATATGTTCAGCCTGCCCCGAAAGTTCGACGATCATGTTGAGAAAAAAGCAGCCACCCGGGAAAATATTCCCTCCGAGATAGTCACCCATGTCGTTTTCGATGACTTTCAGTAGCCGCTCCAGAGGATCGTCGATGGCTGTCACATCCTTGAAAACAATCTCGGTCCAGATCCGTACAGCCTCTTCGTAGCAGGCGTCCCAGATTGCCTCCTTGCTGCCGAAATGGCCGTACAGTCCGCCTTTGGTAAGACCGGTCGCTGCCATAATGTCGCCGATTGAGGTGTTGAAGTAACCTTTCACGGAGAAAAGCTCCAGTGACTTTTTTACAATTTCCTGTCTTGTGCTGTTTCCCTTAGCGTTCATGGCACCTACCCGCTTAATATACCAACCGGTCTGTATTTTATATCAAGACCAATGGATTAATCAATATATTTTTCGTCTTGAATTCGGGCAGTTTAAGGTCATGCCCGGGACCGGATTCAGCAGCCTTCCTTGCAGTGGGCTATGGCCCGCAGCATGTAATGTTTCCGCAACATAGTTATCACCTCCTCTGCTTTTTTATGCCGTTCACAACGGTTTCCTTCCGTACACCTTGGCGCTCCAGATTTTGCCGGTCAACTCTCTGGCATAGGACTCTATGCGCCCGGAGATCTCCGCAGTTGCGGCAAAGGCTTCACCCAGCGCCGCCTCTGCATACCCTTCAATCTGCTGCGCGTCGTAGATCAGCCGGTCGAGCACCCTCCCCTCCACCAGCCCCGCCTGGGCCATTCCTGAGAGATATGCCTCCTCACTGATGGCGCCGGCAATGCAGGATGTGTAAAGGGCCGGGATTGTCAGCAGCTCGGCTGGCAGATCCTGGGCCATGATGTCGGAGACAAGCATGGTCCCCCCCGGTTTCAGCACCCGTGCAATCTCGGCAAATACCTTCTCTTTCTCCGGCGACAGGTTGATGACGCAGTTGGAAATCACCCAATCCACCGAGCCGTCTTCAACCGGCAGCTCCTCGATCAGTCCCTTGCGCACCTCGACATTTCCGGCCTTGGCAGCACGTATGTTTTCATTAGCCCTGGCGATCATGGCGTCGGTCATATCAACACCGATTACCCGCCCGGTCGGGCCGACCATCCGGGCCGCCAGAAGCAGATCCAGCCCGGCTCCGGAGCCAAGATCGAGCACCACATCACCCTCCCTGACCCCGGCATAGGCAAGGGGGTTGCCGCAGGCAAAGGAGCTGCCTGCTATGGAATCCGGCACCGTTGCCAACTGCTCTGCCGAATAGCCTGCAAGGGTGGCCAGCGGCCCTGACTGCGGCTTCAGCGCCCCACAGCCGCACCCGTTCGGGGCGGCAATTCTCTGTGCATAGTCCCTGCTGACTTCGTTTCTGATTTCTTGAGCTTGTCCGTTCATTATTGCCTCCTTTGTTGTAATGCCCTGGCCAGGGAATCGATACCATTTAGGTGTTTACGTGCGCACATTTGCACATATTGAGTCAAAAAAAAGCTACTTGCAACCGTCCGGGCAGCACTCATTCATGCAGGTATTAATCTGCTCGACAATGCCGGAAAGCTTGTTGCGGAAAGCGACTACGTTAACCATATAAAAGACATGACGGGAGATCTTCTCGCTCTTGAGTATTTCGGCCTCCTCCATGAATTTCAGGTGGCGGGAGATGACCGAGCGATCCTGGGGAAGCGCATTGGCTATGGCTGCGATGTCAGAGCTACCGCTTAGGATAAGGAACTTGAGTATCTGCACCCGCACCGGCTCGCCCAGAACCTTGAAGAATTTCGAATCGAAATTCGCCACCAGCTCTTCAGCATAACTTTCTCTTGTCCGGGTCGGTTTAGTTTCCATGGTTT
>JACABD010000043.1:0-4859 GCA_013377075.1 Geobacteraceae bacterium
TCCAGGGGAGAAAAAGGGCAAAGATAAAGCCAATAATAATGCCCGGAAGGGAGATTTCATCGGGGATTATCTGGTGATCGAGGTCAATGAAGGTAATGACAACCAGAGCGGAGCAGAAGATAAAGAGCGCCAGAAAAGACAGGGAAACACCGAACTTGAAAAATAACAACAGTGTCAAGAGACCGTTCAGCCCCTCCACCAACGGGTAGCGCCAGGAGATGGGAGCCTTGCAGGAGCGACATTTCCCCCGTAACAAAAGAAGGAAACTGACGATCGGAATATTATCATACCAGCGGATCTGATAACCGCACTTCGGGCAGGCTGACGGAGGGTAGACAATGGACTTATCCTCGGGCATCCGGCAGATGCAGACGTTGAGGAACGAGCCGACAACCGCGCCGAAGAGGAACGCGAATATGTAGAACGGGATTGGTAGGGGCATTAATGGTCTTCCGTTTTGGCTACGACTGTAATCGACTTGCACTTTCCGTAAACATATTCAGGATCAAGGTCAACCCCGCAATCCCATTCAACCGTGTCAAACGCAACCTTTACTCTCCTGAACGCTTCATAATCCTTGATCCGCTTGAACACGCCGAAATCAAGAACAGGCTTCATGTCGAGAATACCGCTTTCACCATTGTCAAAAGCAATGGAAAGAGTGTAGTCCTCACAGGGAATCACCTCAATTACCGAAGGATACATGAGCAAACTCCTCGTTACTGTAGCGGCTGAATCTTGAACGGCTCTTCTCCGTTCATAACCAGCTTCCAATCTGCCATCAACTCATCCTGATGCAACTCTGCCCAGGCAAGAGCCAACTTTGTCTGACGTCTCGGCAAATTTCCTTCAATTATCTCGCAAGTGCGGATATCCACAGATGCCTTGAACTCGTTGTAGTAAACATGGAAATGTGGCGGCGGATGCTCGTCAGGAGCAAAATACATTCGAATGATGATGCCGAAAAACATGGAGATAGTTGGCATACATTTCTCCTGAAAAATGGAGTTGATCCTGGCTCTTGATTCTTCCGGAGAGATTGCCTTCAGCTCACCGGAATCATACCCATCAATCCTTTACAGCGTCCTGATCTTCTCCAGACTCCCAACAAGCAGAGCCCTTTTGGCAAAGGCCTCGGCCAGCTTCTCACGCTCCTTGGCAACCACATCAGCCGGGGCGCGGTCAACGAAAGAAGGATTCTCCAGCTTTTTCGAGAACATGTCGATCTCTTTCTCGATCTTGCCGATTTCCTTGTTAAGCCGCTCTGCTTCTGCAACGACATCGACCATACCCTTCAGGGGGACAAAGATCTGCACATCACCGGCAACCTGCAATGAAGCATCTTCAGGCTTCTCCATATTTATGCCGATAGCTAGGTCAGCAACCCGCGCCAGAGCCATGATCGCTCCCTCAGAGTGTTTCATGAGGAGACGGCTCTCTTCCGATGAGGAGGAGAGGATGACAGCAATCTCCCTGGAAGGGGGGACCTCCATCTCGCCGCGCACATTGCGGATACCGCTGATGACAGCCATGACCTTTTCCATGTCAGCCGCAGCCTCAGGAAATGCCCTGCACTCGCAGAACGCCGGATACTCGACCAGCATAATGGTTTCCCCTTCAGCCTTCAGCTTTCCACCTTCAGCCTGCTTCTTTGGCAGCGCCTGCCAGATCTCCTCGGTGATGAACGGCATGAACGGATGGAGCAGCCGCAGCAGGTGATCCAGGGTGTACCAGAGAACGTACTGGGCGGTCTTCTTCCGCTCGGAATCGCTGCCGTAGAGGTCGCGCTTGGAAAGCTCCAGATACCAGTCGCAGAACTCGCTCCAGGTAAACTGGTAAAGCCCCATGGCCGACTCGTTGAATCTATATTCAGCCAGCGTCTGATTTGTCTCGCCAATGGCCACATTAAGGCGGTGAAGAATCCATTTGTCCGCCTGGGAGAGATTGAGGTCTGTCAACTCAATGCCGGCAGGATCGAACCCTTCCAGATTCATCAGGGTAAATCTCGATGCGTTCCATACCTTGTTGCAGAAATTGCGGTAGCCGGCAATCCGCTCTTCAGCCAGCTTGATATCCCTCCCCTGGGCGGCAAAGGCTGCCAGGGTGAAACGAAAGGCATCGGTGCCGTACTGTTCTATGATCGTCAGCGGGTCGATGACATTACCCTTGGACTTGCTCATCTTCTGACCCTGGGCATCGCGAACCAGAGCGTGGATGTAGACATCGGTAAAGGGGACTTCATCCATGAAGTGGAGACCCATCATCATCATTCTGGCAACCCAGAAAAAGAGAATGTCAAAACCGGTAACAAGGCATGAGGTGGGGTAGAATGTTGCAAGCTCAGGTGTCTTGTCCGGCCACCCCATGGTGGAGAAGGGCCAGAGGGCCGAGGAGAACCAGGTATCAAGGACGTCGGTCTCCTGGCGGAGCTCGTCGCTGCCGCATGTGCAGCATTTTGACGGGTCTTCCATTCCCACGGTGATAGCGCCGCAATGGTCGCAGAACCAGGCAGGGATTCTGTGCCCCCACCAGATCTGGCGGGAGATGCACCAGTCGTGGATATTTTCCATCCAGTCGCAGTAGTTGGCCTCCCACTGCTTCGGCACTATCTTTGTTTTTCCATCCTTGACCGCGGCCAGAGCCCGCTCGGCTAGCGGAGCAACTTTTACGTACCACTGCAGGGAGAGGTATGGCTCCACCACGGTCTTGCAGCGGTAGCAGCCGCCGACAGAGAGTCCGTGGTCGTCAATCTTCTCCAGAAGACCGGTCTCTTCAAGCTCAACAACAATCCTTTTTCTTGCCTCGAACCTGTCAAGCCCCTCGTATTGGCGTCCCGCAGCATTTACGATTCCCGAGTCGTCAAAAATATTGATCCTGTCAAGACCGTGACGAACTCCCACTTCGAAGTCATTGAAGTCATGGGCCGGAGTAATTTTTACAACGCCTGTGCCAAACTCACGGTCAACGTAATCATCTGCAACAACCGGAATTTCTCTGCCGACCAGCGGCAGCAGCACCTTCTTGCCGATCAGCCCCTGATAGCGTTCATCTTCAGGGTGGACAGCAACAGCACTGTCACCGAGCATGGTCTCAGGCCGGGTGGTGGCAACAACGACGAAGCGTCCCGGCTCACCGACCACCGGATAGCGGATATGCCACAGATGCCCCTTCTTCTCCTCATGCTCGACCTCAATATCAGAGAGGGCGGTATGACAGCGGGGACACCAGTTAATCAGCCTGTTGTCGCGGTAGATGAGGCCGTCTTCGTACAATTTGACGAAAACGGTGCGCACGGCCTTTGACAGCCCCTCATCCATGGTGAAGCGCTCACGTTCCCAGTCGCAGGAAGCGCCAAGGCGCTTGAGCTGGCCGATGATCTGGCCGCCTGACTCGGCTTTCCATTTCCAGACCCGCTCAATGAACGCCTCGCGTCCAAGGTCATGGCGATCCTTCTTCTCGGCGGCAAGCTGGCGCTCGACAACATTTTGTGTAGCGATACCGGCATGGTCGGTACCCGGCATCCAGAGGACGTTATACCCCTGCATCCGCTTCCAGCGGCAAAGGATATCCTGCAGTGTATTATTCAGCGCATGGCCCATATGGAGAGCGCCGGTAACGTTCGGCGGGGGGATTACTATGGAGTACGGCTTTTTGTCAGACGTGGCTGCGGCATGGAAATACCCCTTCTCCTGCCACTGTGCATACCATCTCTTCTCAACATCATGGGGCTCGTACCCCTTGGCTAGTTCTTTTGACATGTGCGAATCCTTCTCTTTACTGGAAAAATTACGGCAGTTGGTAGTTGCCGTAGTGAGTGCTCAGGCTCTATTTCGTCGCAATTCTTAGTGAAATTGAGCGTAAAGCAGATATTATCTGCTGTAGCGAAATATGCTTAGAATTGCAGAAATCGAGCCGTCACACGAACGGAGGCAACTGCCAGCTGCCGTTTCAGCTCAACAGAAAATGGGGACTCATCATCCCCATTCCCTACCAGTATAATCTCTGAAGCCCTATGCGATCCCGGCTTTCAGTTTTCTTATCTCTTCCTTGATCAGCGTCTCTGCCAGATCCGGCACTACTTCCCAGACAATCTTCTCGATTACATCTCTGGAGAGTGAGGCGATCAGCTCTTTCACCTGATTTTCGTCGAAAGCGGCAATGGCCGCGGCCGTTGCCTGGACGGCAGGAGCTGATGCGGCAATCGGAGCGGCTTCGACAACCGGTGGCAGTGGAGGCGGCTCCACAACTGGCGTAAACTGTGGCAGGTCAAAAACCGGTGGTGGCGGAGCAACATATACCGGCGCAGCTTCGACAACTGGTTTAGGTGCCAGAGGAGCTGGAGCAGGCTCATCAAAGCTGATGGTCGAGAAATCATCTTCCGCTGGAATTGAGTATTCCGGAACAGGCTTGAACGGCTCTGGCTCTATGTCACCAAATGAAATTTCCTGTTCGCCAACCGGCTCGAATCCGCTGATATCGTGGGAAGATGAATCTACAGCAGCGGGAGCAGTATCTTCTAGGATGAAATCGTCGGCAAAAGTTGTGCTGACCGGCTTCGGGGTTTCTGCTTCAAATGAGAAGAAGTCGTCAGAGGAGTTGACAGCTGTTGCTACAGGCTGGGGAGATGGAGTAGCAAGCTCAACGGAGTCCATATCAAATGCACCCCAGAGATCATCATCCACTGTAGCCTTTACCGGTGCAATCTCCGGCGCTGCAGCTGCGAGAGGCGAAGCATCAAAAAACGGCGCTGGCGCTGCTTCAACAGCAGGCTCCATATCAAAGCCTGTTGCCCATACATCATCAACAGATGGGGCTGCAACCGAAGCGGGCTGAGGCGCAGCTGCCGCCTGCGGTGCAGG
>JACABD010000043.1:4959-8765 GCA_013377075.1 Geobacteraceae bacterium
GGTGCAGAGGCGCGCTGAGCAGTAAGCGCAAGCATTCTGTTAGTGGCATCAATCAGACTTTGCGACTCAAAAGGCTTGGTAATAAATTCATCAGCGCCACTGGCCCTGTTCTTCTCTTCATCAACAACCTCAAAGGCGCCGGTCATCAGAAGAATAGCAGTATGGGCAAGGGCCGGATTCTGCCTGATCTCACGGCAGACCTCATAGCCGTTCTTGCCTGGCATAAGGGCATCTACCAGCATCACGTCGGGCCTGGTCTCGATCGCCTTGGCAATTGCCTCATCACCTGAAGCGACCGTGGTGAGGTCGTAACCTTCATTGGCGAAAATAATCCCTACAACTTTCTGAATGGTGATGCTGTCATCGGCGAGGAGTACTTTGCTGCCCATCATGCCCTCCGTTAGGGTTGCCGTTAATTACGCTACAAATGCGAAAAAACTAGCATAAAGGTAAATATGTGTCAATGAACGATTTCCGCTGTAAATCTCTGCAATCGACCGGATTTCCATCCATCGGGCCCAAGACCCGCCTTCAATGCCAACTCCCTCAGGTAGGTGTCCAGATCCCACCCCTGCTCAAGCGGCACCTGTGGGAGAAAAACAGAGCTACGCCCCGATGCTTCGAGATAAACACCGTGGGTTCCTACTTGTATTTCGCTGAGCCCGGAGACCGGCTCCATCGGCGAGAGAACCGTCACTTCAATGTCAAGTCCGGAGAGTTCTTCGGGCCTTACCGGCGAAAAACGCGGATCTTTTGAAGCAGCAGCAACAGCGTTCTGGCTGATCGATTGATGCAGCGATGTGTAGGCGGAAATAGTGCCGATACAGCCGCGCAGCCTGCCGTTTTTCTCCTTGAGAGTCACAAAAACCGCGCCATCGGCCTTCATCCGCTGGTCGCTGCCGCTCCATACAGGAAGCGGTTTGCCGGTCACCTGGGCATGGACAGTTTCTTTAGCCAGCTTGAGGATATCGGCCCGGGTTGCAGGTGAGAGTTCCTTTTTGTAAAAACCGGCTGCACCGTAGCCGACAACCCGCTTCCGGTCGCCGGAAACATCCCCCGAGTCGGCATGTCTGTATACCTTTGCCTCGGTAGCCCCGGCACCCCGTGCTGCGGCCATGCCGTAAAGCACCGGCCCGCCGCCGCATGCCTCCCCTTCCCCGCTTGACAAAAGACGCTCAAGATCGCCTGCTGCAAGCCGCGCAACAGCATCCAGCACCTTTCTATCCTTGACCGAGGCTGTTGTGCTGTCATGGTAATGGGAGAGGTCAGTACTGATGACGATAATTGCCGTCTCATCCTTTTTCAGGAGAGCTGCAATTTTATCCCCCAGGTGCCTGTAGGAGTCGGGCGTCATCCTGCCGATCAGAACAGGCACGATGCTGAAATCCTTCAAAACTCTCTGCAGAAACGGGAGCTGAACCTCAAGGGAATGTTCCTGTTCGAACGGCTCGGCAGCCAGCCTCACACCGGCCTTTTCATCAATGAAAGAACGGGACAGCGCTTCATCCACCCTCACTGCTCCAAGGGGTGTTTTCATGGCGCTTCCGGGGTAGATGGCCGCCCCGGTTATGGCTGCATAGTGGGTCGGGGCCAGAAGAATCACCGTGCGAATATCTCTCCCTTTGAGCCGTGCATAGGAGTAACCGGCGACCCCGCCTGAGTAGATGTAACCGGCGTGGGGCGCCACAATTGCCAGCAGACGGCCGCTGTCAGGGGGGTCAGCAGATTGGGACAGATACCGGTCAACCTCGTCGCCAAGTTTCTTTTTGTCAGCCGGATAGAAAGCCCCGGCTACATTGGGCTCCTTTACCGCCGCTGTGCAGGCGCAGGGGAAAATCAGTATCAGAAGCGCGGTTTTCAAGAGATAACTGAAACGGTTCATATTTTCACTCCTCTGAATGAAATAATGCCACGACTATCCTCCGGCCGCCTTAACCTTGAATCCTTTTGCTGAAAGCTCGGCAATCAAGAGCTCCCGATGGTCACCCTGGATCTCAATAACTCCATCCTTGACCGTCCCTCCGGTGCCGCAACGTTTCTTCAGCTCAGCGCCAAGGGTTTTAACTGTATCCTCGCCGCCGGGAACCCCGGTGATGACACAGACCGTCTTGCCGCCGCGCCCCTTGCTCTCACGCCGTATGCGGACAATGCCGTCCGTGGCAGCGGCTGCGCTCTTCTTGCAGATACAGGAAAGATGTGGTTTTTGGCACTTGGGACAGATTCTCCCGGTAGCGGAAGAGTAGACAAGGCGGTGATTTGAGTCTGATGATTTCACGAAGAACACCCCGAAAAAGGTTATAAATATTTCGGGTAATTCTACTACCTTACCGGATTAGGAGCAAGCGTGGAGAGTTGTACGTAAAAAAAATGAGCTGGCCGGCAATTCATGCCTGAAAGGCGATAATTATACTTTTACTGCTTACTGACCCAGCCATCAAAGCTCATCCTCAAGCTCTTTCAGGGAAACCGGCTTGCCAAAAGCTTCTACTGCAAGGGTTGAAAGTTCGCTTCTCAGCTGGTTGAACTCGGATTTCTTCCTGAAGTCAAGCCTGGTAGTTAACAGGATCACAAAGAGATCTGCATCGGGATCGATCCAGATGGATGTGCCCGAATAACCGGTGTGACCAAAAGAGCTGCGGGAGAAAAAACCGCCTCTGGGTGAAGAGTAAGGTGAGGAGATGTCCCAGCCAAGCCCCCTTGAGACCTTGCCGCCACGGGAGAAGTACGGAGCTGTCATCTGGTTTACTGTTCGCTCTTCAAAGACTCTCACCGGTCCGAGTGCGCCTCCAAAGAGCATCATCCGGCAGAATGCCGCAAGATCACCGGCGCTGCTGAAAAGGCCGGCATGACCGGCCACCCCGCCCAGTTGGCGGGAAAGATAATCCTGGGGATCGCCAGTGAACTGAACCCCACCGTCACCCATGGTACTTGCTATTCTGGACTTCTGCGCAGCTGAGGGAAGAAAGCCGGTATCAGCCATGCCAAGGGGGGAGTAGAACTTTTTTGCAGCAAATTCGTTCAGTGGCTGGCCACTGACCCTCCTGACAATCTCTCCGAGAAGGATGAAGTTGATATCCGCATAGTGGAAACGGTTGCCGATCTCCCCTTTTAGACTCTGGAAGGCAGCACCTTCAACAGCGCTCTGCAGCGCCTTTTCCGTCACCAGTGAGAAGTCGTCAAAACCCGATGTATGGGTGAGCAGATTCATGACCCGCAGCTCGTCCTTGCCCTTACCTTCGAACTCGGGGAGCAGTTTTTTCACCGGATCGACCAGGGAGAGCTTCCCCTCTTCGGCAAGTTTGAGGATTGACGGTGTTGTGGCGATGACTTTTGTCAGAGATGCCAGGTCGAACAGGGTATCAACCGTCATGGGGCGGGCATCGGGGAGCGGTGAGACCCTGCCGTATGCCTTCTCAAAGAGAATCCTGTCACGGTTGCCGACAAGGATGACTCCACCGGACACAAGACCTTTATTTGTGGAATTCACCATCAGCTGGTCGATGCGCTTTGCCGGTGAGAGCGGCTGTTCCGGTTTTACGGTGAGAGTCTGGACTGTATCAGGAGCAGAAAAAGCAATTGATGGCAGGAGGAGAAGCAAGAAAAGCAGCAGGTTGTGCATTGATACGGGGTACTCCTGGAAGATCTATAACCTAAAAAAATCAGTTAAACACAGAGGCACAGAGCTCACAGAGTATATTCTTTAGATTAAACGGCTAGTTAAAAGTTTAAAGTCAAAATTTGCAGTTCATCTTTATGGGGACAATCCAATTTTTGCTAAAACTCAATGTTTTCTCTGTTTTCTCTGT
>JACABD010000043.1:8865-29470 GCA_013377075.1 Geobacteraceae bacterium
TTATGGGGACAATCCAATTTTTGCTAAAACTCAATGTTTTCTCTGTTTTCTCTGTTTTCTCTGTTTTCTCTGTTTTCTCTGTGTTTAATAGCTTTTCACAAATCAGTTCATCTTGAATTTTACACTCTTGAGCAGTTTACCGCTCTCATCGACAACATCCACCCGCCAGTCACCGGCCCATCCCTTTTGAATGGATTTCTTGCTATAGGTGCGCCATTTGACCCCTTTCACAGGGAGGGTGTATTCGCCGGACTTCTCATCACCTTTGTACCAGAGGTGTTTTATGTTCCCCTCATACCCTTCCGGAGCAACGGTGCGGGTAAAGCAGTATAGATTCTTGTCAGTGCCCGAAGAAAGGCGCTTGATGGAGTCTATGGGCTTCCCCTTGACCAGCTTAGATGTAATAACAGCCTCTGTTATCTGAATATCGGCAGTCTCGGCAGATACTGAGATTGCTGACAAAAGGAGCATGATTACTGCGACTGCAAAGGATTTCATGGTTATTCCCTTTAGGTCCTGTAGTCTGCATTTATTTTCACATATTCGTATGATAGATCGCTAGTGTAGACGGTTGCAGAGCCGCTCCCCAGATGCAGGTCGACAGTCACCGAAAACTCCGGTCTCCGCAGCACCTCTGTGCCCCTTGCTTCGGCGTCTCCGCCGGTAAAAAGGCCATCTTTTACCATCTGCACATCATCAAAAAAAAGTTCGGTCTTTAGCTGCTCGACCTGGGCACCCGAATAGCCGACAGCCGCAAAGATTCTCCCCCAGTTGGCGTCCTGACCAAAAAAGGCGGTCTTTACCAGGGAGGAGTTGGCAACAGACATGGCTGCCTGCTTTGCCTCGGCATCGGAAACGGCACCCATGACGGTGATTGCCACAAACTTGGTCGCCCCTTCGCCATCCTTGACTATCAGTTTGGCAAGTGACAGCAATAGATCATTCAAAAGAGCTTCAAATGCCTCACCTTCAGGGGTTCCGGCGCAAATGGGAGGGTTATTGGCAGCGCCGTTTGCCATGATGAGGGAGGTGTCATTTGTCGAGGTATCGCCGTCAATGGTGATGGCGTTGAACGAACGGTTATTGGCTTTTTTGAAGCACTCCTTGAGGAAACCGGGCTCGACAGCTGCATCTGTGACGATAAAGGCAAGCATGGTTGCCATGTTCGGCATGATCATGCCGGCACCTTTGCATACTCCAGCAACACTGTACTGGACACCACCTGCCACACCACTTCTGCTCTCCATCTTCGGAAACGTATCGGTGGTCATGATGGCGGCGGAGAGATCGGCCAGTGAGCTGTTGCCGCAGGTTGAAATGAGCGCAGGGATAGCAGATTTAATACGATCCATCGGCAGAAACTGGCCGATAACTCCGGTTGATGAGACAAGGACTGACTCTGGCGAAATTCCCAGGCCTTCGGCAACAAGCCGTGTGGTCTCAAGGGCGTCGACCATGCCGCGCTCGCCGGTGCAGGCATTGGCATTGCCGCTGTTGACAACGAGGGCCTGAGCTTTGCCGCTCTTCAGACGCTCTTCATCCAGCAGTACAGGTGCTGCTTTTACCTTGTTCGTTGTAAAAACCGCAGCAACCTCAGCCGGCTTTTCCGAAAATATCAGCGCTAGATCAAGCCGCCCCGGCTTCTTTACTGCAGCTTCCACGGCTGAGAATTTGAACCCTTTTATTTCCATAACTATCTCTCCGAAAATTTTACGTTGCTACTCTCATCCATCGAAGCAAACCCCTCTAAATCTCCCCTTGACAGGGGAGATTTCAAATCAAGACCGGCTTTTGCCTCCCCTGTCAAGGGGAGGTCGGGAGGGGTTGGTGTAGCATTTCAGCCGTTAAAAAAGCCCTGCGGATCAGATCCGGAAAGGGCTTTAAGAGTGGTATCAGAAGCCCTGCACTACTGCCCGCAGCACTTCTTGTACTTCTTGCCGCTGCCGCATGGACACTGGTCATTTCTGCCTGCGGTCTTGATGCTCTTTGAAGGTTTCAGGGGCTCATCCGGCGCCATGTTGAAGGTGAGCTTCTGCCGCTTTTTCTGCTGCTCCTCCTCAAGCTTCTCGACCTCTTCTTCCAGATCCTCCACATCCCGCGAAATCTGCACCCAGAAGATTTTCTCGACAACTTCGGCACGAATCCTGAGGATCAACGCCATGAAAAGATTGAACGCCTCTTTCTTGTACTCCTGCTTCGGATCCTTCTGGCCGTAGCCACGAAGACCGATACCTTCTTTAAGGTGATCGATGGAGAGAAGATGATCTTTCCACTGCTGATCGATTGTTTGCAGCATGATCACCTTGATCAGGTGATCCATGAGATCATCACCATACGTCTCCAACTTTGCGCCGAACAGTTCGAGGATCTGCTCCCTGAGAACCTTCCTGAAGTTATCAGGGGTCAGGCGGGCAATTGTCTGGTCAGGAAAATCGACCTCGATGGAAAAAGTCTTGTGAACCGTCTCGATAATGCCGTCCCAATCCCACTGGTGGCCTGGAACCTTGTCAATGGCATAAAGGTTGACAATATCACCGATGGTCTCATCCATCATTTCCATGAAACTAGCCCGTATCTCCTGACCGGCAAGAATCTCTTTGCGCTGGGTGTAGATGACTTCGCGCTGCTTGTTCATGACATCGTCGTAGTCAATCAGATGCTTTCTGATCTCGAAGTTGTGAGCCTCGACCTTCTTCTGGGCATTTTCAATCGCCCTTGAGATCATGCCGTGGGTAATGGCCTCACCCTCTTCAATCTTGAGGATATCCATGATCTTGGCAACCCGCTCGGAGCCGAAAATCCTCAAGAGATCATCCTCAAGGGAGAGATAAAAGCTCGATGACCCCGGATCACCCTGACGGCCGGAACGACCTCGGAGCTGGTTATCGATACGGCGGCTCTCATGACGCTCGGTGCCAAGGATATGGAGACCACCAAGCTTGATGACTTCATCATGCTCAATCAGGCAGAGCGCCTTGAAGTCGGCAAGCTTTGCGGCGTACTCCTCATCGGTTGCCTCGGGGTTTTCACGGCGCCACTGACGCGCCATTGCATCTGCGTTGCCACCGAGAAGGATGTCAGTACCACGGCCCGCCATGTTGGTGGCGATGGTAACCATCCCCTTGCGGCCGGCCTGGGCAACGATTTCAGCCTCTTTCTCATGCTGCTTGGCATTAAGAACATTATGGGGCACCCCCTGCTTCTTGAGGAGTTCAGAGAGGACTTCCGACTTTTCGATGGAGATTGTACCGACAAGAACCGGTTGCCCCTTGGCGTGCAGCTCCTTGATCTCCTCCATTGCAGCAACAAACTTCTCTTTTTCCGTCTTGTAGACCACATCCGGGAAGTCTGGACGCAAAAGTTTTCTGTTCGGCGGAATAACCACGACTTCAAGCTTGTAGATCTTGTGAAACTCTTCTGCTTCAGTATCAGCAGTACCGGTCATGCCGGAGAGCTTTTCGTACATACGGAAGTAGTTCTGGAAGGTGATGGTGGCAAGGGTCTGGTTTTCGTTTTCTATCTCGACACCCTCTTTTGCCTCGATCGCCTGGTGAAGCCCGTCAGACCAGCGACGGCCCGGCATGAGGCGACCGGTGAACTCGTCAACGATCATGACTTCGCCATCCTTGACAACGTAGTCAACATCCCGCCTGTACATGGCATGGGCACGAAGTGCCTGGTTTACATGGTGAAGAACTACCATGTTGCGCGGATCATAGAGATTATCGATCTTGAGAAGCTTCTCCACCCTGAGCACACCCTCTTCGGTGAGAGTGGCGGACTTGGCCTTTTCATCAATGGTGTAATCGCCTGTGTACTGCTTCCGCTTGCCGGAAAGGTTATTGGCCTCGACCTCTATCATCTCCCCTTTTGTGAGCTGGGGGATGATCCTGTCGATGATGTAATACTTGTCAGTGGAATCTTCGGTAGGACCGGAAATGATCAACGGAGTACGCGCCTCGTCAATGAGGATGGAGTCAACCTCGTCAACCACCGCAAAGAAAAACGGCCTTTGCACATAATCTTCAAGGGCAAACTTCATGTTATCGCGCAGATAGTCAAAACCGAATTCGTTGTTGGTCCCGTAGGTGATGTCAGCAGCGTAAGCCTTGCGACGATCCTCATCCTCGATACCATGGACAATGACGCCGACAGAGAGTCCAAGGAAGTTATAGAGCCGACCCATCCACTCGGAGTCACGCTTTGCCAGGTAATCATTGACCGTAACAACATGAACACCTTTGCCGGAAATGCCGTTCAGGTAAGCGGCAAGGGTTGCCACAAGGGTCTTCCCTTCGCCGGTCTTCATCTCGGCGATTCTGCCACTGTTCAGGACCATGCCGCCGATCAGCTGCACATCGAAGTGACGCATGCCAAGAGCACGCTTGCCACCCTCACGGCAGACGGCAAAGGCCTCAGGCAGGATCGATTCAAGCGTCTCACCCTTCTGGTAGCGCTCCCTGAACTGAGCTGTTTTCCCTCTTAGTTCATCATCGGAAAGAGCCTGTAACTGCGGCTCCATCGAGTTTATCTTTTCAACAATCGGCCACATCCGCTTCAGTTCACGGTCATTCTTGCTGCCGACAATCTTCTTTAAGAGTGCTCCAAACATTTAATGAGTTCTCCTGATGTTTCAGCGATTTTCAAACGAGTTAAGATAACATAAAGAGATGTGATGGCTCAACAGAAAAGGGGGCGGCGGGAGGACACCGACTGTATCAACTCCCGCCGGGATGAGATTTTACAAGTTCTTAAATCGACTCCTGCTGCTTTGGTTCAACTTCAGGGACACGGTTGTAATCGTCCTGGAAACGGACGATATCGTCCTCGCCAAGATATTCGCCGCTCTGCACCTCGATTATGGTCAGCGGTATGACACCAGGATTTTCAAGGCGGTGGTTCGTGCCGATCGGGATAAATGTGGACTCGTTGATATTAACGATATTCACTTTATCCCCACAGGTTACCTTTGCAGTACCTGAAACGACAATCCAGTGCTCGCTTCGATGGTGATGCATCTGCAAAGAGAGCCTCTCTCCCGGATTAACGACAATCCGCTTGATCTTGTAGTTACTGTTCTCGTCGAGAACTGTATAGGTGCCCCAGGGGCGCTCGCCGGTTTCCATTTATACCTCCATAGGTTCTGTCGAGTGGTTGAGTAGTTTAGTGGTTAAAGACTCGACTACTCAACGACTCAACCAATTCATTTCCTCAGTGACAAATATTCCCTAAGCGCATCTTGCCAATCGCGCATCTTCAGGCCACTATCCCGCTCCAGCCTGCTGCAATCAAGGATCGAGTAGAGCGGCCTGTTTGCCGGGCGATTTAATTCTTTTGTTGTCATGGAGTTGACTGTCACATTTGCACCGGTTTCTGCAAAGATCGCCTTTGCAAACTCATTCCACGAACAAAAACCGCTGTTGGCGGCGTGATAAATGCCGCTGCCCCCTTTTTCGACAAGAGCCTTGATGACAAGGGCCAGATCTCTGGTAAATGTTGGTGATCCGATCTGGTCATCAACAATTGCAAGCTCACTTTTTTCGCCGGAAAGTTTTATCATTGTCTCGACAAAGTTCTTGCCATGAATGCCGTAGAGCCACTGGGTGCGGACGATCAGATGCTCCGGCGCCATGGCGGCATTGAGCTCGCCAGCCAGTTTCGACTCGCCATAGATACTTAACGGGCCGACAGGATCAGCTTCAAGATATGGAGCCCCTTTTTTGCCATCAAAGACATAGTCTGTGCTTATCTGCACCAGCTTGGCACCGATTTCGCGGGCTGTCAGCGCCAGGAGGCCGACCCCTTCGCCATTGACCGTCATTGCCCGCTCCGCATTGCTTTCGCAGCCATCAACATCGGTATATGCAGCAGAGTTGATAATGACTTTAGGCTTCAGCGTCAGCAGGATCTTCCTCACCGAAACAAGGTCGGTTATATCAATTTCCGGCAGATCAACCCCGCGCACATCCCCCTCAAGGGTTGCCATAAGGTCGTGGCCGAGCATGCCGTTTGCGCCGATTACTAAAATCACTTTAACCTCCTAAATATGTGAACCGGGATGTAGCGACTTTACTGCTACCAGCTCCTGCCTTTTAGTGCGTCCCGTACTGCGTATCATAATACTTCTGATACTCGCCGGAAGTCACATGGGCTACCCACTCCTGATTATCCAGATACCAGGCGATTGTCTCGCGGATACCACTTTCGAATGTATAGGACGGTTCCCAGTTGAGATCGCGCCTGATCTTGGCGGCATCGATGGCATATCTGCGGTCATGCCCCGGTCTGTCCTTTACAAATGTGATAAGAGAGCGGCTATCCCCTTGCGGGCGACCAAGACTACCGTCCATCAGGTCGCAAACGAGGTGAACGATATCGATATTCTTCCACTCGTTATTGCCGCCGATATTGTAGACTGCGCCTGGCTTGCCACCCTTGAGAACGGTCTCAACAGCTATGGAATGGTCCTTCACATGGAGCCAGTCGCGGACATTCAGGCCGTCACCGTACACAGGAAGCGGCTTTTTATTGACGATGTTGCTGATCATCAGCGGAATCAGTTTTTCCGGGAAGTGGAATGGGCCGTAATTGTTGGAGCACCGGGTGTTCAGGGTCGGCATGCCGTAGGTTTCATGGTATGCCCTCACCAAGAGGTCTGCACCGGTTTTGCTGGCTGAGTAGGGTGAATTGGGTGCCAGTGGTGTATCTTCAGTAAAAAAGCCTGTGTCACCAAGGGATCCGTATACCTCGTCGGTAGAGATCTGAAGATAACGGAAATCTGGTACAGTGCTACCCTGCCAATACTTCCGGCACTCCTCAAGCAACACCTGGGTTCCCAGGACATTGGTCTTGACGAATATCTCCGGGCCGGTTATGGAGCGATCAACGTGGGATTCGGCCGCAAAGTGAACAACGGCATCAATCTTTTCCTCCACCAGCAGAGCCGCTATCAGCGGTGCGTCACAGATGTCCCCCCTGACAAAACGGTAATCGGGATTTTTGTCAACTCCGCGCAGATTTTCCAGATTTCCTGCATAGGTGAGAATGTCGAGATTGGTTACCCGACACCCCGGATTGCGTGACATGAAGCAGTTGATGAAGTTAGAGCCGATGAAACCGGCGCCACCGGTAACAAGAATGGATGTTGGCCTGAATTGCATTGTGCTCTCCGCTATAGAAGTTTGAAATTACCGAGCCCGGAAAGGTTAAACATGAAGGTTATCTCTTTATTGTCCGGCCTGTTCAGATAGGAAAGGATAACTCCCCAACACTGATGTTTATACGCTATAGAATAGGATGTTTCAAGAAATCCGGGTTTGTCGAAAGAGTACCGGCCTGACGCAGAGAAAGTGTACGGTTTGAAATCCGCAAGGACAACCTTTCCTTCCATGTAGTCAAGCAGAGTCCCGGCGTTATTGTAACTGACTGAAACAGTTGACCCTTTTGAATCTCCTATCTCAGCCCCGACGACAGAGTTGGTAAGGTTGCCGTTATAAGGGCTGACTCGGGTATCTGTAAAAAGTCGCCATGCCGGCAGCGGGAAAACTTCCAGAAACAGCCGTGTATCGGTAAAAGGTCGACCAGAATCGACAAGGGTGAGAAGATCTCGACGCCCTCCGCTCAACTGGTAGCCTTGCGACAGGGTAAATCTCACCATGTCGCGATACTCTGTCCGCTCACCTTTAGTTGAGCGGCCTGTGAACGTATTGAGAAGCGAAAAAGTCACCAGCTGACCGCCAACAATCCTGTCGTCATAATCAAAAAAAGGCAGGTCGCTCTGATTACGCCTTTCTGTTGTCTGATAGGAGATTTCAGGCATAACAAGATGCCTTACCCTGTCGAACTCCGGAAAAGGGGAGTCATAAACCCTTGCCAGTTCGCTGCGCAGCAGACCACCACCCTCAAAAAGCCCCTGTTGACTGAACCCATTGGCCTGGCCGCCGGCATCGGCACTGTAAAATCTCTGGTTATAGCCGCCCCAGAGAGAACCGTAAAAAAGCTCCCCCCCCTTGAATGGCAACTGCACCTTGGGAGCCAGTTGAATCCGCTGGCCGCGATCCCCTTCACTGCGATCAAGGTTCGTAACTGCTGTGGCAAAGGAGTAGAAAAGAGGCGTTCCGGGCAAAGGGCTGCCGGTTCCATTGAGCGTTACGAAAGGGAGTTTCTGTAAGGTAGACCTGTTGTTGGGCGCATCAAGATTGTTCAGGTAGTCAACCCCGCCTGTGAGAAGAAGATCATCCATGCGATGGCTCAAAAAAGCTGTGGAGCCGAGATACTGCCTGTTGTAGTCGCCGCTCATTATCCCGTAATCGCGAAAGTAGTTGCGATCAAGCGTCAGACTCACATCAGCTCGCCAGTAGGTATCCTTGCTGAAATTTACCAGCTGCTTCATTTCGATATCGCCGCGGATCTTGCTCTGTTCGGCATCATAGATAATATAGCCGCCAGTCTTGCTTTCCCCTCCGAAAAGCCCCATATAACGGTGCTCCACAGCTACCCCCACACCCCTTTTGCTCTGCAGGTCGGCTGTTAATGTCATATCCATATTCGGAGCAGCTGCCCAGTAGTAGGGGATCTCGAGAAAAGCCCCTCTTTTGGTTGAGTTACCGGCTTTGGGGATCAAAAATCCGGACTGCCTTTCCGTTTTTGCAGGGAAGATCAGGTAAGGAAACCAGAACACCGGAAAATCATTGAGATATAAAACTGCATTTTTCCCGTAAGCAAACTCATCTACGCTCAATTTCAGATCATCAAGTTTGAATTTCCAGCTCGGCTTTTCACCGTCACAGGATGTTATCGTGCCGTTTTCAACCCGGTACTCCTGTTCGCCGTGCTTCTCAATCGTATCGCCAGTCATATGGATATTCTGGCTTTTGATAAATACCGTGCCTTTTTTTACTACGCCGTTGTTATTGGCAATATCAAATTCAGCGCTCTCGCCGACAAGGGAATCCTCCCCCTTGAGAAACCTGACATTCCCTTTTGCCGCCACCCTCTCCTCGCCACGAAAGTATGATGCCATGTCGGTATAGAGCTTTGAACCACTCCAGTCTATTTCGACATTACCGGTGGCGGTTATCACATCGCGTACCTGCTCATGACCGAGTTTGTCGGCCCTGACAACAAGACCATCCGCTTCGGCGGCAAAAAGTGACGCGGGTATTAACATAAAAAGGCTACAGAAGTAGTACAGCAGAGAGAATGGACCTCTTCTGACCGCTGATTTCTGATTCCTGACCCCTGATTCCTGACGCCTGTATTTTACAATTGCCACTTTTCTTATCCCCGTATCGGCATAAAGCTTCCGCCAATTAAATATGCTCTTGCTTCTCCTACCGTAAAGAGCGATCCGGTCACCAGAATCAGGTCACCGGTCAAAGCCTCCTGCCTTGCCAGATCGATACCGGCGGAGACAGAGTCGGCAGCTTGTCCGTCAGGCCCCTGTTCAAGGCAGTATGCAGCAAGCTCATCCGCCTCAAGAGCCCTGTCAATAGCCGGTTTAACCGCGATCACCCTCTGCGTCAGAGGGAGCAGGGGCGCCAATACCGAGCGCCAGTCCTTGTCTGCCATCATGCCGACAACCAGTATGAGCCGACTGTAGCTGAAATCGGCCAGCGACTCAACAAGGGAGGCAACACCACCAGGATTGTGGGCGCCATCAAGGAGAATACGCGGAGCATCGCCAATAAGCTCCATGCGCCCCGGCCACCAGGCTTTTGCAAGACCACTGGGAATCTGCTCGTTTGAGACATGGAGCCCGCACCGTTCAAGAAGCTGCGCCGCAGTTATTGCCATGGCTGCGTTGCCCCTCTGATAACGGCCCCGCAGGGTGAGTTCCAGACCATCAAGCTCTACTGCGCCGCTGCAGATCAGTAGCTGCGCACCTTTTTCATAAGCTGCCTGCCGGATAACCTCCAGCGCCTCTGGTTCCTGGGGGGCGATAATGACCGGCACGCCACCCTTGATGATCCCGGCTTTTTCCGCAGCAATCAGCTCCAGCCGGTCGCCAAGCCAGGCGGTGTGATCCATGCTGACCGGAGTAATCAAAGAGAGAACGGCTTCAGCAACATTGGTGGCATCAAAGCGACCACCCATGCCGGTCTCCATGATGGCAACATCCAGATTCGCTTCACTGAAGAGGAGAAATGCAATGCCAGTGACTATTTCAAAGAAGGTCGTATCATCTGATGCAGCTGCCAGTACACGCTCTGACGCCTTGTGCAGCAGCTCTTCACAGACCTCTTCATCATTAATTCGAAACCTTTCCGAAAAATGTGAGAGATGAGGAGACGAAAAGAAAGCTGTCTTGAAACCGGCCTCAGTCATTATGGCCGATAGAAAGGCACCGGTAGAGCCCTTGCCGTTGGTACCGGCTATCTGCACAGCCTTGAGCCCATGGTGAGGATTGCCAAGTCTGGCAAGGAGTTCGGTTATCCGCTCCAGCCCAGGCTTCATGCCGAAGCGCCCTCTGGCGAAGATCTGCGTTAAGAGTTCATCGTAGGTCATTTCGGGGTTGGATTATAGGCAATAGAGCCTCGAAAGTCGAGGAATTTGGGGGAATGACAGATCGCGTCAGCTGAGAGGCAAGATTACCTGCTTCGCCCTTGCTGTCATATGAAAATAAGAAGGGCGAAGCAGATAATTAGTTTGCTTCGCCCCTACATAAATGACTGCTGTTTTTGAAGTTCTTTACGCTGCTTTTCGTGTAAGCATTCCAAGAAGCCTGGAAAGCGTCGCCTTCATCTCGCTTCGCTGCACAATCACATCAACCATGCCGTGATCAAGCAGATACTCTGCCCGCTGGAACCCTTCAGGGAGTTTGGCGCGGATGGTCTGCTCGATGACGCGGGGACCGGCAAAGCCGATCAGCGCCTTTGGTTCAGCCATGTTGACGTCGCCGAGCATTGCGAAACTGGCAGTAACGCCGCCGGTGGTCGGATCGGTAAGAATGGAGATGAACGGCAGACCCTTGGCCTTCATCTTGGCAAGGGCGGCAGAGGTCTTGGCCATCTGCATCAGAGAGAGGATACTCTCCTGCATCCTTGCTCCACCGGAAGCGGAAACAATGATTGCCGGAGAACCCTCTTCAAGGGCACGCTCGATGGCACGGGTGATCTTTTCGCCGACAACAGAGCCCATGCTGCCACCCATGAAGGAGAAGTCGAACACTGCCAGCTGAACCGGGAGGCCATCAACAGTGCCGCTGCCGCAGATAATGGCATCCTTGGAGCCACCCTTGGCTACAGCCGCATCAATTCTGGCCTTGTAGCTTTTAGAATCCTTGAACTCAAGAAAGTCAACTGAAACCATGCCGGCATCGAATTCGTTGAAACTCCCTTCGTCAAGAAGAAGATCAATCCTCTGGTGGGCAGAGATCCTGAAATGGTGGCCGCATTTCGTGCAGACATTGAGGTTAGCCTCAATATCCTTGGTAATTATTGTTTCTGCGCAGGATGGACATTTGGTCCAGAGCCCTTCAGGAGCCTTACCTTTCTTTTCATCTTTTACCGCCATCGGCGCTTTTGTACGTTTGAACCAGGACATGAGTCACTCCGAATAGTAATTTTCAGTTTCGCTGAATGCAGGTAACAGAAATTGCGGGTTAAGTCAATCTTATTTGCTACAGACCTGCTTTAAGTGCAGCTACAGCTTCAGTGACTTTCTCGATGAGTTCATCGCCACTGTGCTGTTCAAAAAGTTTTACCAGTGCGCTTCCTACCACAACCCCGTCGGCTAGGCGGCCGACAGAGGCTGCCTGCTCAGGAGTTGATATGCCAAAGCCAACTGCAACCGGGAGAGAGGCGGTTGCGCGAATCATCTCCACCATCTCGCCGACATCGGCGGCAACGCTTGTTCGTGCACCGGTAACACCGGCAACTGATACATAGTAGATGAAGCCGCTGCCGCACTTTTTGACTTTTGCGATTCTGGAAAGGTCGGACGTCGGAGTCAGGAGCGGGATAAAGTCAACTCCGTGGATCTTGGCAAAACAGACCAGCTCATCGGCCTCTTCAGGGGGAAGATCAACGAGTAGAACCGCATCAACACCGGCCTCGGCGGCCTCCTTGCAAAAGCGTTCAGCCCCGAACGCAAAAACAGGATTGTAATATCCCATAAGGAGAATAGGGACATCGCAATCCTGTCTGATGTTTTTTACTGACGCTAAAATCAACCTAAGGTTTGCACCATTGGCAATGGCCCGCTCCGAAGAGAGCTGAATGGTCGGGCCGTCTGCCATCGGATCTGAAAACGGAATGCCAAGCTCGATAATATCTGCTCCGGCAGCCGCCATGGCAGGAACGAGCCTCTCGGTCATTGAGAGGTCCGGATCCCCTGCCGTGATGAAGGTAATCAGGGCTTTTCGCCCTTCACGCTTTAACTGTTTGAATCTGATCCCTATCCTGCTCATGAAATCTCCGGGCAATAAATTTGAGGATGGAGTATATCAGGAATTAATCAGATTTGCAGGCAAAGTTTGGCCCATCTTCGCCATTATTGCTTTGCGGAATCTCTTTGTCTTCTGCTCATACTCTCTGGCCTGGGGCCCTGTGCCGCAATAGAGACGTTTTGCCTTCTGCAGATTGCCGGAAGCCATCTCAAGTTTTGCCTTGAGCTCTTTCACTGCAGCCGCGGCACACTTTTCATCCTTCTGCATGTCTGAAGGTTTGAACCCATGACTCTTGGCCCGTGCAGGCATAAGCTGCCAGACCCCCATGGCGCCTTCACTGGAGACGGCATTATTGGAGAGAGAGTGTCCGCCTGTCTCGGCAAGCGCAAGTTCGGCCAGGTCAATCGGTCTGAATGGTGTGTCGATGGTGGTTTCGTAGCAGAGATACGCAAGACGGCTTGCTCTCTCCCTGGTCGTATGGCGGGCAAAGATTGATGTAATTGCTGGAAGCTGTTTCTGTCTCTCTACCCTGTCCTGCTCTTTTTCCTGCTCTTTCATAAGCGCCTCTCTACGGGCGCGTGCTGCAACTTCAACTGTTTCCGGGTTCATGCTGACCGAGGCCTGATTACTCTCTACTGCTATCAGCAGCAGGAACGCTAGAATTAAGATTGTTATTCTCATAGATAATTTTGGGGAGGATTAGGTGGCTTTGCCGGTTGGTCAGTTTGACCTGTGTTGCAGAAAAACATATCAGAAAATTACGTATGCCGGCCGATAACTCCTTTTATTTATAGGATTTACGGGCGATTAATGAATCTGGGAGACATTAAACGCCAAAAGGCTCTGAATTCAGAGCCTCTCTCTCGTCACGCTTGTTATAAGCGTTGACAACCTTATATCCTAGAATAGAACAGATGTCAATCAAATATTTTGCAATATTCAATAATTACAGATAGTTACACCTGTAAACATCTCTAAAATCTGAGCATCAGATTTCAGTTTTTTCCTCCATGAAGTGCAGATTTTAGACAAGATCAAGACTGTCAAGCCATGGCGAAGACTTACGCCGATATTGTCAAAATGCGCTTCATCGCTCTACGCGCTTCACAGATCTACGCCCATCAGCTTTGCCACCGTATGCATATCCTTATCCCCCCGCCCGGAAAGACAGACAACAATGCTCTGCTCCTTCGGCAGGGTCGGCGCAAGCTTGAGTACATGGGCAATGGCGTGGGATGACTCCAGAGCCGGAATGATCCCCTCTTCGCGGGTGAGCGCCTTGAACCCTTCCAGCGCCTCATCATCGGTTATGGAGACATACTCGGCCCGTCCGGTATCTTTCAGCCAGGCATGCTCGGGCCCGACACCCGGATAATCCAGACCTGCCGAGATTGAATGGGCATGGGCAATCTGGCCGTCTTCATTCTGCAAAAGATAGGTTTTGTTGCCATGAAGAACACCGACCGTACCGGCGCAGAGCGGCGCTGCATGCTGTCCTGAGGGGATACCGTAGCCGGAAGCCTCGACACCGATCATCCGCACCGACTCGTCATGGAGGAACGGGTAGAAAAGGCCGATGGCATTACTGCCACCGCCGACAGCAGCCACAAGGACGTCAGGCAGTCTCCCTTCAACCTTGAGATGCTGCTTCTTCGCCTCTTTGCCGATTATGGACTGGAAATCACGCACCATGACCGGATAGGGATGTGGCCCTGCAACTGTACCAATCACATAAAAGGTGTCGCGGACATTGGTGACCCAGTGGCGCAGAGCTTCATTCATGGCGTCCTTGAGGGTTGCCGTGCCTGAAGAGACAGAGGTGACTGTCGCCCCCAGGAGTTTCATCCGAAAGACATTCAGTGACTGGCGCTGGATATCCTCAGCCCCCATGAATACTTCGCACTCCATCCCCATAAGCGCCGCAATGGTGGCGGTGGCAACGCCATGCTGACCGGCGCCTGTTTCGGCAATGACCCGCTGTTTCCCCATCCGCTTGGCCAAAAGGCCCTGACCAACGGTGTTGTTCACCTTGTGGGCGCCGGTATGGTTCAGATCCTCACGCTTCAGGTAGATTTTCGCCCCGCCAAGCTTCTTCGTCAGCTTTTCGGCGAAATAAAGCGGATTGGGCCGCCCCACATACTGCTGCATGTAGTATTCGAACTCCGCCTTGAACTCCGGATCGTTCTTGTACTTCTTATAAGCTGCCTCCAGCTCCAGCAGTGCAGGCATCAAGGTTTCAGAAACATACCTGCCGCCGAACTGGCCGAAATGGCCGTTTTTATCTGGGTAAATCATTGGATCTCCAAAGGATTTCTGCATCATATTCAGTCATTGGTTTTGTTTTGCACGTCAATTACGGTTTTGGCGCTAACGGGCATGCACTTTTTTCGCTCGACCGGTTGAGCGCATTGTTGGATGTGGTGTAGTTTCGATAAGTCGACCGCGTACATATTTATGTAAAACACTGGCTATAAGCGTTTGATAAGGCATCCCTTCCTCTGCTGCCCGTGTTTGCACATCCTCAAGGTCTCGGGAAGAAAGCCGAATGTTGATTCGCTTGTCTTTTGTGAGTGCAGCAGAAGCACATGCCGCGTAACGGGCTATCTCGTCCTTGAGATTTGGCACAGACTGCCACTCTCCCTTTTCGAAGGAAGTAAGAATATCCTCTTCATATTTTGCTTCTTCAGTTTTCATGGATTATTTCCCCTGATAGATATTTTTTAGTAGCAATACGACTTGGTATTATTGTCTTCAGAAAAATCTCTTTATCCGTCTCGACGAAAGGAACCAAGTAGGCATAACCACGAATCCGAACAATATAAATAGACTGATTCGGGTATTGCTCTATGTTCGGGTGAGAAACAACATCCAGAAGCGCTCCATGAGACATGGCTGCCAGTACTTCCTCAAAAGACACATCACGTTCCAATTTCAGACGGATATTCTTTTCAGTACTCCAATTGACAAATTTCATAGCATGACAATATCCGAAAGTGTGCCTTTTGTCTTCTCTTTTATTTCGATCAACATGGCTGAGGCTGACTTCGGCTCGGTCTTGCATACACGTCAAATTGAGCCATCAGAATTGCCTCAAGCCATCACTGAAAACGCCCCAAGCTTCAATGCGTTTATTATAATCTTCAATAGCCTCCTGATTTTCCACCTGCCATTCCTGCCGCTTCTGGTCCCGCAATATTTCCGCAAGACGCAGCTCTAATGTCTGCGACAAATTAACATGATACGCTTTGGCCTGCTGGAGCAAATCGCTGTTAATACTCAAGTTAGTCGGTTTTTTCTGTGCGATTGGGTTAAAGAAATTGAGCTGCATTTTGCACTCCACATGTGCTTTCTGTATGCGCATAATTTTGCCTTTCGCTGAAATAGTGTGAGATGTTTTGGGGCATGATTTCCCAGCAACGTGTGAGAGCGCACCGGCGGAGCGAAGCGGAGACCGTGTGCCGCGCTTAGTTGGCCGAATTCATGTACCTTTTAACCCGGATAATCTGGGAACAAACATTTAGCAACTGAGTCACAAACCTCTTTGTTTATTTCAACAGAGATATTGTTGCGTTCAGTAAATATATTCAAATTATCAAAATTCTTAGCCAGCCATTTTGCTCTCTCATCGGCTTCCGTTTCTAAAAAATGTCCATCATTTCGGACTTCCTTAACTTCAATGTTACAGGCACAAAACAGGAGTAATTTTAAACTAGTTGCCCTTCCTTTTGTATTTACAAAATAGAACCAAGGAATCCCCATTTCGATAGAGGCAGAAATCCACCTCCTGATTTCCGAAATTTCATAAACCTCTCTTGGATCATTGTCATATTCAGGAAAAAATATTTCTACGGTATTTCGTTTGGACAGTAGAAGCTCTCGGTTTTTTGTGAGTTTCTTGATGACACTTAAAATGTGGTTCATGCTACAGGAGAGAACATCCTCTTTCGGTATTGAAAAGGCAAAATAATCACTTGAACTGATGGCTTCGTCTACAGCCCACATTTGGCGTATTCCATCAGAGTAGTCAGTTGGTTCACCAGCAATTTTCATCCATTTTTCTTTAATACATGCATTTATTTCGTTGCTCTTTTCGATTTCGATCCACCAACCATTCATACGGCTTGTGGTTTTTTCAATGTCAAATTCAACCCAATATCCTTTATCGCAACTTTCATTGAATACAATCAGAATGACTGGCCCGTGATGATTTAAATAATAATTTAGGTGTTTGTTTTCACCCTCGTATTTGATGCCACCGACAGATTTTTTGGATACGTAGGATTCTCCGCATTTAATCTGAACTGCCAAACTTTTACCTGTAACATTTCCGTCGATGAGAATGTCAACGTAGCCATCGATACCAAAATCAGACTCTTGATGGACAGGTCTGTATACCCAGCCGAGTTCTTTTGTTATGAAACTGGCAAAATGTGACTCTCCTTTACGTCCAATTTCTTGGCTTTTATTTTGTCTTGGAAACCCAAACTCTGACATATCCATAACCTCTGTATTTTGGTGGTCAATCGGGTAGGAGGCGGGGTCTCCCCCGCCGACCTCCCACACCACCGTGCGTACGGTTCCGTACACGGCGGTTCATGAAACGCGCTGTAGTCGGAGGTACTGCTCTTGTAGTGAGAACAGTCCCAGATTCTCGAAGTAGGAGTTACGGAGTACACGGTGCATGATGTTCGTTCCGGCGGTGGCCCAAGGGCCTCGCTCGATTCTGACGAACCGCCATGCCGCGTCTCCAGACAATCCCAGTTTAATCAGGTTCCTCGCTCGGGTGATGTTCCGCTTCCACTGCCGCCACAGGATGGCCCGCAGCTTCGGATTCGCTTCCTTGATAGTCTTGGACATGCTCCATCCCCGTCCGTATTTACAGATCTTCCGTAAGGAATCCTTGATCTTTGCTACCGCTTTATCTCCCACTTTCAGGCGGGCTTTCGTCGGATGCCAGGACATGGTGTAACCTAGGAATATTCTGTTCCACGGTCGGCCTACCGCGCTTTTGGCTTGGTTGACCGTGAGTTTGAGCTGCTCTGACAGGAACTTTGTGATCGACGTCATGACCCGTTCACCGCTGGCTTTCGTTGCAACGTAGATGTTGCAGTCGTCGGCGTAACGGCAGAAGGCATGACCCCGTTTCTCCAGTTCCTTGTCGAGTTCGTCAAGCAGGATATTTGACAGTAGCGGCGAGAGCGGGCCGCCTTGCGGTGTCCCTTCTTGCCGGGGGGATATGATGCCCCCTTCAAACATGCCTACCTTCAGGTAGCTGTCGATCAGTTTCAGTACCCGCCGGTCTTTGACTTTGCGCTTGACCAGCGACATGAGGATGTCGTGGTTGACGCGGTCAAAGAATTTCTCCAGGTCGATATCGACTACCCAACGTTTCCCGCTTATGACATTCTGACGGGCGGCTTTTATTGCCTGATGGGCGCTCCGTTTGGGCCTGAACCCGTAGGAGCTTTCGGAGAAGTCCGGATCGAACAACGGACTCAATACCTGATGCACGGCCTGCTGGATGAGACGATCAAGGACGGTGGGTATCCCCAGCATTCTTGTGCCGCCTCCCGGTTTCGGTATTTCTACCTTGAGTACCGGTTGCGGGCGATACTGCCCCGCCAGCAGTTCTTCTTTGATGCGTGGCCATTCTTGTTGCAGATAGCCTTTCAAGGCAGTTACCGGCATTTCATCAACGCCGGGAGCGCCCTTGTTGGCTACTACTCGTGAGAGGGCCGCCATCATGTTGCCTCGGCTGATGATTGTTTCCAGCAGCCGCTCCGTCTCGAAAGGGGATTGGTCCGTCCTTCCCGTGACGCTTGCTGCACCAGACCCGGCACCCTTCGGCTTCCGGCCGCTCCACTCCGGTCTGGCGCCGGGCATCTCTTCCCGGCCTTCTGCTGCTCCTGTCGTCATCGAAATTCCGGGTTTCCTTTCGTCGTTTCATGTTCCGCCCTTCATCGACTGGTCAGGCCGACTACTATGGCTTCTGCTGACTTCTGCCGAACATGAGGGAATTGCTTTTCAATTCCCCTGCCCCCGGATTTCGCCAGGAGCGGGACGACAGACCTCCCCGGGTAATGCGCGTGACCTTCATCCCATATACCCGCCGCATTTACAGCCACACCCTCTGGATGGTTTAGGGCTTTGAAGTTACGTGCCTTCTCGCCCGAGTGGGACTGCCTCTTATGCGATTTCTGTTCGTCGGGCCGGGATTTTGCCTGCGGCTTCCTTCAGATTCCGTCTCGCGACGGACACCCTTGCCGTCCGGCTAATGGTTCCCACCATCAGGGTCCATAGAGGACTTTCACCTCCAAGTCTATAATCAACCACCACAGTTGATCATTTGTCGCTTGCGCGACACGCGCCCTGCCGGGCGCACACGGGGTCGGCCATGACCCGCCCGCCCAGTCTTTTCGGGCGGTCGGCGTCCATGGACGTGGTTAGCTCTTGTTCTTCATTTGCATTTCAGATGCAAGAACTTCTAACACTCCACATGCGTTGAAGCAAAGTTTGAAGTGCCTGAGGTTGTCTTCTTTTGTTCTAGCCATGTCGGCAATATATCGCTCTATCCATGATGAGTTGATTATCTCATAGACTTCGTCGTCCCGTTCTTCAGGCCCATCCGAATCAAGCTCTTGCCATTTGACACCGGCCACGTTTGAAAATTCGACTTCGATTCTATTTTCTTGCCAGTCGATGAACTTCAGGGAAAGCATCCCGTCGCAAAGGGCAAAGTCCGGGTATTCTGCGTCAGCCACTGAAAATCCGGCTTGGAGAGCTTCTGCTTTTTCAGGCATATCATCTTTCCTTTTTGTTCAGCTAACATCGTTATTGACCTGTTCACGCGCGCGCGTGAACAGGTGATCTTCCCAAATGGAACATTTAGTCCATGCCAATAAAAACCCGAAAAGCTCTCACAGCCTAACTTTTCGGGCTTTTGTGCGAATTATCACAACTCACTCTTCCCCACAACCAAGCTCAGCAATCGTCCTGTTGAGGAACGCTGTCATCTCATCCTTTTTCGGCAGTTCCACCTCATAGCGTGACACACTCTTCGAAAAGCAGCGATTTAAAAGTACAGTGCCGCCAGATCCGGGAGACAGTTTCTCCCTAATCAGCGGATCTAGTAGCCGATGCGCCAGTTGCAAGAGTTTGTCTTGCTGGCCCGTACTGCAAGATGGCACAATTGCAACAACAAGGCGTACTCAGTTCTCCCTCTCTTTTCCAAATCTTGAGATACTTAAAAGAAAAGCGCGAAAACGCTACCTGCATTTTCACGCCTCTAGCTTGCTAGAACTCGAAACCAATCATTTCCCTTTCGCCAACCTGATAAACTCCATCACCTTCGCTGCATCCTTCTTCCCCGGCTCTGACTCGACGCCGCTGGAGACGTCCACTGCGTAGGGATGGACAACCGTTATCGCCTCGATGATATTTTCCGGTGACAGCCCACCGGCAAGAATCACCGGGCCATACTGTTTAGCCGCCTGGGCAAGCTCCCAGTTGAATGTTCTGCCAGTGCCGCCGTATGCATCGGGCGACCAGGCATCCAGCAGGAAGCCTGACACCTGGTAATGCTTCAAGGGCTCGATGCTGATGTTGTTCTGGATACGAAACGCCTTGATGACGCGGCGGTTTACCTCCAGACAATCCTCCGGTGTCTCGTCGCCATGGAGCTGAACGACATCAATACCGCAGTAGTCGGCGGTCCAGTTGATCTTTTCCGTCTCCTCGTTGACAAAGAGACCGACGGTCTGAATGAACGGCGGCAGCTTGGCAATAATCTGGGCCGCCAGCGCCGGGTTTATGTTGCGGGGGGATTTGTCGTAGAAAACAAAGCCGAGTGCATCGGCCCCGGCATCGACCGCTGCTCGGGCATCTTCAAGATTTGTTATTCCGCAGATTTTGATTTTTACCATTTTGGACACCTTTGAACCGCAAAGTCGCAAAGAACGCGAAGAGTACGCAAAGAAAATCGAACAACCAAGTTTAAAAATCCAGAAAACGTCCGATTTTTCGTTCTATCAAGGCTGTCGAGTCATGGTGCGGAGGCGTGGCAGCGCCACGCCGCACAATCCATGGCGAAGACTTACGTAGATAGAGCGGAAAAGCGGGCGGTTTAGAACCCAACCTTCGGCAGATGGGCTAACGACTGTTTAATCGCCTCAGCCGGATACTCGTAATCCTCCAGCTGGCCGGCGAAATAGGCGTCAT
>JACABD010000044.1 GCA_013377075.1 Geobacteraceae bacterium
CCGGTACGCCGAATTTCCTCAATATCGCTTTTGCCTGGTACTCGTGAATGTTCATTTAATGCTCCCTTGAACCTATTGTTTTAATCACGTGACTGCTACCTCTTATGTTTAAAGTTAAAATAACTCATCAGGGTAAAATGTGCAGATTGGTATATTTAGGGAGCTAACGCATAACCACGACCATAACCTTGACTTCATCTGCCGAGGTTGAAAGCAAGCGGTGTTTCAGGTTTGCATCAAAATAGACGCTGTCCCCTTCGCTGAGAGCGATACGCTTCCCATCGAGTAACAGTTCTGCCTGACCCTTCATGACGTAGAGGAACTCTTCTCCGTTATGACTGTAGGTATCCGTATTGGTAACCTTTTCTTTGAGGGTAAGCAGGAACGGATCCATCTTCTTGTTTTTCTTGCGAACTGAAAGGGATTCATAGAAGTATCCGTGGACACTGCCATCCTTGGAAACAACCCTGGGGACTATGGTACGCTCGTCGCAACGAAGCACCTCAAATGGAGTCTCCTCTTCAGTTTCAGAGAAAAAATGGCCGATTTTCACGTCGAAAAAATGAGCAATTTTTGAAAGTGTCGCAATCGGTGGAGAGATTTTATTATTTTCTATCTGGGAGATAAGTGCCGTCGAGAAACCGGTTTCATTGGCAACGTCCTGAAGAGTCAATTTATTCGCATTGCGAAGTTCCTTGATCTTGTGCCCAATGTTGTATTCCGGCATACACCCTCCACCACGACAATTATTCGTTGAATATATGGTTCCTACGCTGTCACCAAAGACGCATTTACTAAAAGTAAAATATTTCATCTAAAGTAAACAGTCAATCAAATTATTTATTTTCGGTAAATTCATTTATTTTCAGTAAATATGGTGTAAAAACATTCTGCGTCCCTTAAGAAGCAATGCCTTTAGTAATTCCACAAAAGAGAAATAAAAAAACCCGCTGAGTCTGTGGATACAGGTCAGCGGGTCGAAAACAAAATCGTATATCTGCCGGGGAAAAGCTAACGCCTCTTGTTCAGCTTCCGCGCCAGCACCTCAAGCGTATGAATAACCTTGATGCTGCTCCCTGCCTGTTTGAGACCGTCGGAGAGCTGCATCATGCAGCCGGGGCAACCGGTGGCAACAGCTTCTGCGCCTGTCTTGATGATTGCTGCGCTTTTACCAGCATTAATCTTCATGGATGATTCGTAGTGATAAACATTGAAAGTACCGCCAAGACCGCAGCACTTGTCAGCCCCCTCCATTTCTGCAAGCTCAACCCCCGGCGTCCCCCGGAGCAGTTCGCGAGGCTGGCTGATGATTGATCGTGTCTTCAGGTGGCACGGGTCGTGGTAGGTGATCTTCACATCGCGCCCTGCACCGGTCTCTTCCGGTTTAAGGCCGAGTTTATGCAACAATTGTGACGCATCCACCGTCTTGTCGGCAATGGCCTTCAATCTTGCAGCAAGTTCCGGGTGGCGTTTGCCGATCAGATTCGGATAGAATTTGTGCAGCGCGCCGCCGCAGGTTGCACAGGCACTCATGATGTAGTCTGCTTCGTAGCGCTCAAGCTCGATCAGATTCTTCTCCGCCAGATTGCGCACAGTATCCAGATCGCCACCCGACATACCCGGCAGTCCGCAGCACTGCTGGTTTTTCGGGATAATCACCGTACAGCCAAGATGCCTGAAAAGTGCCAGAGTCGCTTCGCCGACCTGGGGGTAGCAGAAATTGGTCATGCAACCGACAAAGAAAACGATGCGCGGTTTACCCGGCTCACCCTGAATCACCTCGGGGTGACGCTCAAGAAAAGGCTTTTTCGCCAGAGGCGGGATATGGCGTTTATTACCAATAAAAGGGAGCGGAAAGCGGAGACGCAGACCCGATGTCTCGGGAATCTTTTTGAAAAAGAGCGGTCCAAGAATCCGTCCGGCAGCAGCACCGAATTTCATCATTGAGCGGTTCTGAATAACCTGGCCGACTGCCTTGTGAAAGGTTGTCAGCCCACGCTGCCTGGCAAGCGCCTCTCTGGCAACCATGACAATCTCGTCGGTCGGTACGCTGTTGGGACATTTGTCCACACAGTTGCCACAGAGGAGGCACTTTGACATGGCCAGGTAGGTCTCGTCATCCAGCTCGATGTCCCCTTTGAGGAGGTGTTGGCAGAGTGCCAACTTGCCACGGGCTACTGCAGGCTCCTTGCCGAATGCCGTAAAAGCGGGACAGTTTGCCCGGCAGGCACCGCACTTGACGCACTTTTTCAGTTCTGATTCAACCCGCTTGAGAATATCTGCATTGTTCATATAATACCTTTACTTTTCTACCGGAAACATCTTTCCGGGATTTAAAATATTATTCGGATCAAGCGCCGCCTTGATCGCCTGCATTGCCGCCACCTGGGCCGGTTTCAGCTCAAGATGGATGTACGGCTGCTTGGCCAGACCAACGCCATGCTCACCGGACATGGTTCCGTTCATGTCGAGTGCTGCCTGAAAGACCTCGGCTATGGCCTCATGAGCCTTCTCATCCATACCCGGAATCGATTTGTCTATCATGACATTGACATGGATATTGCCGTCACCGGCATGGCCAAAATTTACAATCGGTATATCGTACTTCGCCTGAATTTTTTCAATAACCCTGATGATGTCCGGCACTTTTGAACGTGGCACGACCACATCCTCATTATACTTGTCCGGATTGACATCACGGAGGGATGGGGAAACAAGACGGCGCACCTTCCAGAGAGCCTCCGATTCGGCAGCATCCTTGGCAATCTTGCACTCCACCAGCCCGAGGGGTGCGATGATCTCCTGAATCCGTGCTGCCTGCTTCTCGATCAGCTCCCTGTCACCATCAACCTCGATGATGAGCACTGCGCGGCCACTCTCCGGTAGGCCAAGATTGAAGCGGCTGTTGACACATTTGAGGGTAGCGTAATCCATGAACTCAAGGGTTGTCGGTATGATCTTGTTGCCGATTATCGATGAGACCGCTTTGGCAGCGCCGTCAATGGAGTCAAAGATCGTCAGCATGGTCTTCTTCGCTTCCGGCAAGGGGAGCAGTTTGAAGATAATCTTTGTGATAACACCGAGCGTTCCTTCGGAGCCACAGAGCAGTCGGGTCATGTCGTACCCCACAACTCCTTTGTAGGTCTCGCCGCCGGTGCGGATGATATCGCCGGTCGGCAGAACAACTTCGAGCCCCATGACGAAATCCCGGGTGACACCGTATTTGACGCAGCGGGGACCACCGGCATTCTCCGCCACATTGCCACCAAGGGTCGAGAACTTCAACGATGCCGGATCGGGCGGGTAGAAGAGACCAAGCTTTTCAACCGCAAGCTGGAACTGTTCGGTAACAACACCTGGTTCAACCTCTGCAATGAGGTTTTCCGTATCAATCCTCAATATCCTGTCAAGCCTCGTTGTTACCAGCACCACACCCCCACCTTTTGGAAGGGCTCCGCCGGTAAAACCGCTACCGGCACCGCGCGGAAAGACCGGAAAATTTTCGCTATTGGCAAGCCGCAGAACTGCACTGACCTCTTCTGTTGAGCTGGGATGCACAACGGCATCCGGGAGAAACTCCATCTGCGTTGCATCATAACCGTAGCAAATCAGTTCCTGTCGACTTGTCGAGACATTATCGGCACCGACTATTTTTTCCAGTTTTTCGATTATCTGTTGATCAATCATAGCTACTTGGATCCTTTTAGAAACGGGAATAGCCTCTTTAATGATGATACGGAAGGCACGCGTCTTCTGCAACTGTGAATATGACGACAGCCATTATAAAAAACCGGGGGAGCACAAAGCTCCCCCGGCATTTGACATACAGCTATGTCACAAAAGCGCCTCTAGGCTTCAGTTTTCCACTGCCCATGCAGGTTGCAATACTCTCTCGCAACAACCTTGTCGGATTTAACGCAGAAGGTTGCTTCAGGAGCTTCGCCAGGTTTGAGCATCTTTCTGGATACCTTGTTACCGTCGATAACTTCGATCCACTGGATGTAATGGTTTTCATCCATTGGATGAGCAACAGAGCCAACCTTTACCGTAACTTCACCACCAGTTCTCTCGATCACAGGAAGATGCTTCTCCTGAGAAGCGTCAACCGTGTTCTCCTCAAGCAGCTGCATCGGCGCGCCACAGCATGCCAGCGGGCCTCCGCCACAGATAAAGAGTTCGACTATGTTTCCGCATATTGCACATTTGTATACTTCAAGAACCTTTGCCATTTGTTACTCCTCCTTAAGTCGAGATCAGAATTTGTTATGATATTCTATCACCTTTTCTGCAAAATTCTTCCCAAACTCAAAACATATCTCTTCATCCTTTCGAGAAGGCTTGTAGAGAACCTGCAATCCCGGATCCACGGCATCAAGTCCCATCCTCTTGAACTCGTCGTAAATCTCCTTAACTGCTCCGCCACCCCAGCCATAGCTGCCGAACGCACCGACAAGACGGTTTTTCGGACGAAGGCCACGCAGGTGGGTAAGATACTCGGCAACTGAAGGATAGGTGATATTATTCAGAGTCGGTGATCCGATCAGTGCACCGCGGGCTTTCCAGAACTCCTTGATGGCAATGCTGGTCGGAGTTGCGCGGAGTTTGATTACTTTTACACCGACACCTGCTTCGCGAATCCCTTCAGTTATCGGCACAATCATCTTTTCAGTGCTCTGCCACATGGTGTCGTAAATAACGGCTACCGAGAGATTGGCTTTACCGTTTGCCAGGTCAAGATACGTCTTGAATACTTTCCCTGGATTTTGTCTCCAGATGATGCCGTGATCCGGAGCAACGATATCAATCTCAAACCCGCTTTTCTCTATCTCGGCAATCTTCATTTTTATCATCTGCCCGAAAGGCATGAGAATATTGGCATAATAATCAACAACCGCATCTTCAAGAACAGCTTCAGAATATTCTGCAATAAATTCGTCGTCAAAACGGCCTGAAGAGGCAATATGCTGACCGAAAGCATCCTGAGTAAAAAGGATTTTATCTTCGTGCAGGTAGGTAACCATAGAGTCCGGCCAGTGAAGCATCGGTGTCTCGATAAACTGAAAGGTTTTCTTGCCGGTGCAGAGAGTATCGCCGCTCTTTACTACCTTTATTTTCCACTTTTCAAGGTCGAAGAATCTCTCAAGGCCACGCTTCCCCTTGTCAGAGATGTAGATAGTCGCATCAGGAGCTAGAGCCATTACCCTGTCAAGGCTTGTCACATGGTCGTTTTCAATATGGTTTATGATGACATGCTTTATTCTGGCAGGATCAACTACGCCAATAATGTTCTTGATGGTTATATCCGCAAAATCATACTTAACTGTATCAATCAGGGTAATTTCATCATCAAGTACAAGATAGTTATTGTATGATGTGCCCCTGGGAGTCTCATAACCGTGGAAATCACGAACTGCCCAGTCTAGTGCACCAACCCAGTATACATCCTTCTTAAGCTCTACTGCCTTCATCTGGTCACCCTTTCAGTTGATATGAATTTTCTTACAATTGTATGGCGCAGTAATTCTGCATAGAAGCCAGGAATAGAAACAGCCTCGGCTTACATCAGTTGCCGAGGCTGCGAGTACCGTGCAACACTACAAAAAGAGGTAAGGGCTAAGTGCTACACCTCTTCGAACTGGTCGCTTCCAACACCACAGACAGGACATGTTTCTGGTGCTTCATCACCTTCGTGGATATAATCGCAGACAAGACATCTCCATTTTTTCATGATGCTCTCCTTCAACTTAGTTTATTTGATATGAACGGGACACCCCGTTGGCACTGCAATCACTGCAAAGCCCAATTGCAACTACTGAACAGTCGAAAACCTGGAAACCCTTGAGATCGGCTTTGCTAAGGTCAATATCCGGGAGGATGGAAGGATCAATGTCTAGAACCTTTTCGCAAGAAACGCACGCGGCATGATGATGCCTCGTCGTATCGGCGTCAAATCTTGCCTTTGCTTCAGGGTTGCTGATCTTTTGCGCAAGACCAAGCTGAACAAATGTTTCAAGGACTCTGTAGACAGTTGTTCTGGAAACACCTGCGACCCTGTCCTGTATAGCTGCATAAATCTGATCCGCAGTCGGATGATCCTTGCGCGAAGAGAGGTTTTCAAGAATTGCGCGTCTTTGAATGGTCAGCGAAAGACCATTTTTGCGGCATCTCTCCTCCATCAACTTGATTTTTGCTGACACAAATTCATCTTTTATTGGCATTGTCTGTAAAATCATTTTTAGTACCTTATTGCAAAATAGGGTTTTTTGTCAACTTATTTAATTAAATATACCCGTAGGGGAAACGCTCTTAAATGCCATAAAACAGTGCAACTTCCTAATCTTATATTTCTATATTCAATTTTTAAGAGGATTAGATTTTATTGGATTATATCAGATAATTAAATTGTTTCAAGATATTGATTGGCAAAATATTGCCTAAATAAAACTTCCATTACTTATTGACAAAACTGCCTAATTCCATTAACAATTATGCGTTTTTGCTTATAAGCCTTTTAAAGGCGTTAAATAAAGGAGGATTTTGGGAAATGGAACAGTACGCCGTCTATTTTGCACTTGCCTGTGCTGTAGCAGCAGTCGTTTACGGACTGGTGTCAGCAAACTGGATTCTTGCTCTCCCCCAGGGGAATGACAGAATGCGTCAGATTGCCGCAGCTATTCAGGAGGGTGCAGGCGCATACATGAAGCGTCAGTACACAATCATCGCCATTGTCGGCGCGATCATCTTTGTGATCCTGCTTGTACTACCGGCACCGCTCGGAGTAAAAACTGCTATCGGTTTTGCTATCGGCGCACTATTTTCAGGGCTTACCGGTTTTATCGGTATGTTTGTTTCGGTACGTGCAAACGTCCGTACAACCGAAGCAGCGAAAAGTGGCATTAAGAAAGCTCTTGACGTTGCCTTCAAGGGTGGTGCCATCACCGGAATGCTCGTCGTCGGTCTCGGTCTACTTGGCGTAGCCGGCTACTATCTCGTACTTCTCAAACTCATGCCGGGTGCACCTATGAAAGAGGTCGTATCCCAACTGGTCGGACTTGGTTTTGGTGGTTCGCTCATTTCCATCTTCGCACGTCTCGGTGGCGGCATATTTACCAAGGGAGCTGATGTCGGCGCTGACCTCGTCGGCAAAGTTGAAGCAGGCATCCCTGAGGATGACCCCCGTAACCCTGCGGTTATTGCTGACAACGTCGGCGACAACGTTGGCGACTGCGCAGGCATGGCTGCCGACCTTTTCGAGACCTATGCAGTTACGCTTATCGCCTCAATGTTGCTTGGCGCCATGACATTCCCGAATTTCAACGGTGCTGTAACCTACCCGTTGATTCTTGGCGGAATTTCAATCATTGCCTCTATCGTCGGGATATACTTTGTAAAACTTGATGCAAGCCAGAAAATCATGCGTGCCCTCTACAAAGGACTTATTGCTTCAGGTGTCCTTGCCTGCATCGCCTTCTACTTTGTCACCGTCCAGATGTTTCCAGCAGGTAATCCGACCGGATATTCTGCCACAAACGTCTTTATTTCGGCCGTTGTCGGACTGGTGGTAACCGGGGCAATATTCTGGATCACCGAATACTATACATCCACCGAGTACGCACCTGTTCAGCACATTGCACAGGCGTCTACAACCGGGCACGGCACCAACGTAATCGCCGGCCTTGGCATCTCCATGAAATCAACAGCAGCACCGGTAATCGTTATCGCTGCCGGAATCATTGTTGCCTTCCAGTGCGCCGGTGTTTACGGCATCGCCATTGCGGCTGTCTCCATGCTCTCCCTCACTGGCATCGTTGTTGCCATGGACGCTTACGGCCCGATCACAGATAACGCAGGCGGCATTGCCGAGATGGCAGAACTTGACGAGTCAGTACGCGCTGTCACCGATCCACTTGACGCAGTCGGCAATACCACCAAGGCTGTTACCAAAGGTTATGCAATCGGCTCAGCCGGTCTTGCAGCCGTTATTCTCTTTACCTCCTATGTTGACGAACTAAAGCTTGTCGGCAAAAACATCACTTTCGACCTTTCCGATCCTTACATCATCGTCGGTCTTTTCATCGGCGGCATGCTCCCTTACTACTTTGCTGCAATGTGCATGGAAGCTGTAGGAACAGCAGGCGGCGCAGTTGTTGTTGAAGTTCGTCGCCAGTTCCGCGAGATTCCTGGCATCATGGAAGGCACAGGCAAGCCTGACTATGCTGCCTGCGTTGACATTGTTACCAAGACCGCTCTGAAAGAGATGGTTATTCCGGCTCTTATCCCGATCCTCGCACCGATAGTCGTCGGCTTCACCCTCGGGCCAAAAGCTCTCGGCGGCGTTATCGTTGGCACCATCGTTACCGGTATCTTCGTTGCAATCTCCATGACCACCGGTGGTGGCGCATGGGATAATGCGAAAAAGTACATCGAAGACGGCCACCATGGCGGCAAAGGTGGCGACGCTCACAAGGCAGCTGTTACCGGCGACACAGTAGGCGACCCCTACAAGGATACAGCAGGCCCTGCGGTCAACCCGATGATCAAGATCATCAATATCGTATCGCTGCTAATTGTTCCGCTTCTTGCAAAAATGTAGAACCGTTTTTTTGAGCAAAAAAAGGGCGCTGACCATTCGGTCAACGCCCTTTTTTTATCTTCTTCCGGCTTTAATCCCTATGGATACAGTCTGAACAGCTGCTCTGCCACACAGGCCGGCTTCGCACCGCCTTCAATCTCAACAGTTATTCGGTAGGCAATCTGCGCCCCCCCTGAAACCTCTTCAACGCCAGTGACAACACTCCTTGCCCTAATCCTTGCCCCGGTAACAACCGGCGCAGGAAACCTTACTTTTTCAAGACCATAGTTTACCCTAAGCCGCATCCCCGGATAATTTTTCTCGAACATCCCCGGGGCATTGCTTTCAGTTAGAAATGGCAACAGTGATAGCGTAAGAAAACCATGGGCGATTGTTGCCTGGTAAGGCGAATCGACCTTAGCTCTCTCAGGATCTGTATGAATCCACTGTTGATCCCCAGTGGCTGTGGCAAAAGCATCGATTCTGGACTGCTCAACTTTTAACCACTCGCCAACGTGGACTTCGCAGCCAAGTCTTTCATGGTAAATTGAAATCAACTCTTTTACAACGCTCACGCTTCCCCTCCCTCTACCCTATGGCTTTTCCCGTTTATCCTGACCATATCTCCCGGTCTGAGCTTGCGTCCCCGCCTAGTCTCAGGCTCTCCGTTTACAGTCACCAGACCCTCAGCTATGATAATTTTAGCCTCACCACCAGAACCGGCTTCGTTGGCAAGTTTGAGGAAACTATCCAGCTTTATGTATTCACTATGTATTTTCATTTCATTTCCTTAACATGAAGTCTTGACTTGAAAGTATAGTTTGTATAATGCTCTGAGGCAATATCTGAATTAAGCGTAAAATGGAGCAACCATGAGTTTTGCAATCAATCCCTCACTTACGCATATCGATTTTAGAGAAGCTGACATCCTTGAACTATATCGCTCAAAAGGAGAGGTTCAGCTCCCAGACACCAGGTTCCGTGGGCATCCATGTGAAACTTATATCTGCATCTCAAGAGCCGATAAAAGAGTCAGCGCAACCGTTGCTATTCTTGAAACGGTCATGAACAGTATTTTTGTATATACATCTGATTACTCGACTGACCAGAATCAGGATTATCCCAAAGTACTGGCCGAAGCCCTTGAGTTCACTTCTTCATTCGGCTTTACCATGGAAAAGGTAAACCTTGATTTCAGCCCTGCAATGAGGGAGGTGATAATCAAGGGAATCAGAGCCATGAAACCGCCGCTAAAACGGACAAAACTAAGATCGCTCAACAGCACCAGCCACCTTGACAAAGCTCCGCCAGCCCCTTCATTACCTTTAGTCACAGCCACTATCCCTGCACCTGTTACTGAAACATTTTCAGAACCAACAGAGCTCCAGACCCTGAAAAAAGAGCTTTCATCAGCCAGAGCTGTCATCGAGAAGGTAACCAGAGAGAAACTTGCCATTGCACAAAGTGCCTCAAATGAAATTGAGTTGCTAAAGGCATCACTGCAAAAAATTTCTGAAGCAAAACTTGTCTCCGACAAGAATTTCTATCAGGATAAAGAGCGCTTAAGCAGCGAGAAGCACGAATCAGAAACTGCTCGCAACGAAGAGCTGTGCAACTCCCTGAAAGCAGAACTGACGCAAGCAAACTTCAAAGCTGAGAGTATCAAAACCAGCCTTGGCAGAAACATACAGGCGCTCAATGAGAAAATTGCATTGTTGGAGAGTGAGAAACTTCATCTGGATCACCAGTTTCGCGCGGAGAAAGATTCACTGTCAAAGAAAATATCCTATGTTTCCTTAGAAAATGAATCGCTCACTGCTCTGCTCGCTAAAGAGAAAAGCTCATCTGATGACATAATTGCTTCCATTAGCCTTTTGGAAGGATCCTGGCAAGAGGGTCAGCAGAGGGAAGAGGAGTTGTGCAGAAGTCTCGACATCCTCAAAGAGCAAATTGACCTTTTAGAGGCCGATCTCGATAAACATCGCCATAGGGAGGCTAATGAAGAGTCTCTTCGTGACCGAATCAACTCCCTTGAGCAGGAGATCGCCGATTTCATGATCGATGCAAAGCAGGCAGACAGTGTAGATCTTGACAGGGAAGCTATTAAAATTGAGATCAAAAGCCTTACTGAGGCCAAAAACGATGTCGAAGCCGAATACATAAGGATGGCAAACGAATCCATTGAGAAAGAATCACATATGATCGAGGCTCTTTATCATGCTGAAAGTGAAATACTCCGACTCTCAAGAGAGCTGGATCTTCAGCGCCAGATAGGAGATATGGAAAAAAGTGCCCTGAGGGATGAAATACGACAGCTACTAATCTCTGACGGGAGTTCAACTAAATCTTCTGATCAGGCTAACCCCAGGGAAATGGAACCAGTTGTTACTACTCAGGAAAATGCACCTACCGAAAAGATATCTGCACCAAAAGCCGAATTTAGAACGGCTGTGTCGACAGCTGTGAATAAACCTGAAACTGCACCTACTGCTTCAGTTTCGGATGAGGATACACCTGATATCCCTGTAATCTGTGATTCAGCGCTCCACGATGGCCTGGTCAATGAGTTCGGAAGCTTTTTCAGTAACACCGGAATTTCTTCAACCGAATTCCATGTGAATCGTGAAATTGACTGCATTGAATACTCAGAGCCCGCCGAAATTGTGGCAATTCTCTCCTCCAGCAACTCAGTGCAGGCAGTGCCTGATGGAGGTGGTGTTCAAAAATGCAGGGGCTCTGTAATTGCAGTGAAAAGGGGGGGCAAGTACAACGCTTATCTTGTGTGGCACCAGACTGAAAGCGACAAGGTAGTAATCTGCACTCCTGACCAGCAACCTGCCGATGCAGCTGAATGCACGCAGATACTACTCGATGCAGTCTCATACTTTGAAATTGTTGGATTCATGATGGAGGTTGAAGATCTCGGCAGCAGTTTGAAAACCTACAACCGGGCAATACGCAAAGTTCCTGCCCTGGTCAGGAAGTAGTCAAAGAAGAGGATTTAAGCACTTCGACTTTTTTCTGAAGGATATATGCCGGCCTTTGCGATGGCTGCATTGACTCAATCATCTCCTGGGATATGCCAAGTTGCACCAGGTTCATCTGTGCCACTTCAAGCAGCCCCTTCCAGTCGCCACTACTCTCTTCCAACGGTTTGTCCGCAGCAGACACTATTGGCAGTATTTCTGAAATTCCGGCACGCAGCGCCTGCTCGGCCATCCTTACCCTGGTTGACGGACGGAGCTCTTCAAGTCTGTTGGCATTGGCGTGGAGGCGGCTGATCCAGCCAAGTGCCCCTCCGTACTCTGCCGGCAACGCCAGTCTGCGGCAAAAAGCTATGGCAGCCATGAAACCGGCTTTGTCATGGCCGTGATGTTTTGGGTAGTATTGTGGCTCCGTAGAAAGCTTTCCTAGATCATGGAAAAACCCACAGAATCTTGCAAGGGGCAGATCCGAGACAGCAGTGACCCGTTCCAGCACCTCTGTGCAGTGGCTGAGAAGATCACCTTCCGGATGGTATTTGAGAGGACCTGCCGGTATATCCGGCATTCTGAAAAGCTCTGGAAGGTAATGGCTTCCGACATTGAGCTCTATCATTCTTCTAAAAAAAATATCGGGTTGCCTCCCTTTGAGTGCCTTAAGCATCTCTCTTGAGAAACGTTCAACGGGAATCTTCTTTAGATCATCCTCCCAGCCACGGCATCTGATCAACTCAACCCCTCTGGGAGAAAGTGAAAACCCATCTGCTTCAAATCGCAGCGCCCTGAAAATCCTCAGGGGATCGTCAAGAAAGGTACTTATACTGCAAGGGTTAAGTATCCCTGCCTCAAGGGCGTCCAGACCTGCCAACGAATCAATCACCTCCCCGTCCAGGGTCATCAGCAGGGCATTCATGGTAAAGTCACGCTTTTTGAGATCAGTTGCAAGCGCCTCTTTTGTTTCGACGACAGTAATCTCTATATTGCCTAATTCACGGGTGTTCTTAAACCAGATAGGGCCGGTCGATACCCCATGGACAGACCTGAAACCGAGGCTTTCCAGCTCTTTTGCTGTCAGTGTGGTTACAAGATCCAGATCCATTATTTCCTTTCCAAGGATAACATTGCGCACACTTCCACCAACCAGCCAGAGTTTCTCATCCGCGCTGGTCAAATTGAACAGCTGCTTCAATAAATTGAGTATGGGACCTACCGCAAACGCCTGTCCACCTTTTGAAGCCACCGGTTACCTCCCTTTTCTGGCAACGGCAATGCTCTTTTGGCTGTCCTGCATAATTGAAACAAGAGCGTTATTGATTGTCAGCGTAATCAGCTTTCTTACTTCAGTGCCTGAGCTCTTTGGCGCATAATGATCGGAGCTTGCTTCCATAACCTGCTTCTGCATGAGCAGTTTTCCGGTAGAAGCTTCTCTGAGGACAACATCAAGTGACACTCCCGGCTGAAAGGTAACTATCGGAGTATAGACCTTGAATACGAACAGTAGCAGCGACGGAAACCAGATCGGGTTAAGGTCACCGGTCACGCTTATGTCGCTGATCCCTACCGAAAGGATGTAATCAACACCATGAGCTTTTTTTATCTCTTGAGGCTCCTGAAATTTTGTCTCCTTTGGCAAAAGGATTACCCTGTCAAAGAGCTTGCCGTCTGCCCCCTTGATGATTGAATCACCCGAAGTATCAAGAACCTCCAGCAGCCTGTCCCCTGATGCCTGGACCCCTATCGTCACTGGTTGTTTTTCTCCATTTGGAGCAAGAGGTTTCTTAGCAGTGACCTCAAGTGTTGCACAGCCGGAAAAAATAAACAGTACTGTAGAGCAGAATAATAACTTCAGATGTGTATTCATGTATCCCCCTTCAAAAATTTATCATTTTCAGTGTATCACCTCATTATCTGCAGGCAAGGTCTAACCGCTTTAGAATGGTAAACAAGTGCTGAATCTGCTAATAATTGCATCGTCAAGGAGACGCTTCATGAAACTGCTCGAAAAACTAAACCCTCCGCAATTACAGGCTGTAACCCACGGTGAAGGGCCTCTGCTTGTACTTGCCGGCGCCGGCTCCGGCAAGACCAGAGTCATCGTTCACCGCATCGCCTGGCTGATTCATGAACATGGTGTCCGCCCCTGGCAGATACTTGCCGTCACCTTTACCAACAAGGCAGCAGGGGAAATGCGCGAACGGGTCGAAAAGTTACTCGGCGGCTTGGAAATTCCGCAGATATCAACGTTTCACTCAACCTGCGTGCGGATTCTGCGCAAGGATATCGAGCGGCTTGGCTTTGGCAAGAATTTTGTCATTTATGACGATAAAGAGAGTGAGCGCCTCCTCAAAGAGATTATCACCAGCCTTAATATCGATGAAAAGAAATATCCTGCAAAAGCCTTTGCTGCTGCCATTGATGACTGCAAGAACGGGGGGCGCTCCCCCCATGATCTGGCAACCGGCGACCAGATGGCAGAGCGGCTTTTCAAGGTCTACAGCGCCTACCAGGATCGTCTCAGGAAATGTAATGCCCTGGACTTCGGCGATCTGCTCCTTTACACAGTAAGGCTTTTTGAAGAATTCCCCGAAGTGCTTGCCCATTATCGCGACAAATGGCAGTGGCTCCTTGTTGACGAATATCAGGATACAAACCCGATCCAGTACCGCCTTGTCAGGCTTCTGGCCGGCGAGCGCCGAAATCTTTGCGTTGTCGGCGATGATGACCAGTCGATTTATCGCTGGCGCGGCGCAGATATTCGCAACATTCTCGACTTCGAAAGAGACTTCCCCGCTGTAACCGTTGTCAAGCTTGAACAGAACTACCGCTCGACCTCTAATATACTATCCGCTGCCGGGGCTGTGGTGGCGCGAAACCGGGGCAGAAAAGCTAAAACCCTCTGGACCGAAAATCCGCCTGGAGAGAAGATTGTCTACAAAAGAGTTGAAGATGAACGTGCTGAGGCCAGATTCGTCTGCCAGGAGGCAGGTCGTTGGGCAAGGAGCGACGGCACCCTGCGGGATGTTGCTGTTTTCTACAGAACCAATGCCCAATCCAGATCAATCGAGGACGCGCTGGTATCAGACGGAATTCCTTACCACATGGTCGGCGGCATGCGCTTTTACGAGCGGATGGAAATCAAGGATATACTTGCTTATCTGAAGATAATCGAAAATCCTGCCGATGAAATATCTGCCAAAAGAGTAATAAATGTCCCGGCACGCGGTATTGGTCATGCCACTGTTGACAGGGTTTCCGAGCTGGCAATGGCAAAAGGCTCAACCTTTTACGAGGCATTGAAAGAATCGTCATCGTCTTCACTGCTCTCAACCGGTCCGCGAACCAAAGTTGCCTCGTTTATCTCGTTTATTGAAGATATCAGGTCAAGAGCTGCTGATCTTTCACTGCCGGATCTTGCATCAACCATCATCAATGAGACCGGCTATGCCGCCAAGCTCAAGGAAGAAAGGACTTCCGAAGCAGATGACCGGCTTGAAAACCTTTCCGAACTGCTTGTCGCCATGGAGGAGTTTCAGAAATCATCCCCTGAGCCAGGGCTCTCAGCCTTTCTGGAGCAGGTAGCACTGGTTTCCGATCTGGAAAAGGGTAATAAGTCAAAAGAGTCCATAACACTCATGACTCTCCACGCAGCCAAGGGGCTGGAGTTCCCGCTAGTGTTCATGATCGGCATGGAAGAAAAGCTCTTTCCCCACGTCAGATCGCTGGAAGACCCGGAGCAGATGGAAGAAGAGCGCAGGCTCTGCTACGTCGGCATGACCAGGGCACGGGAGAGACTCTTCATCACCAACGCCCGTCGCAGGCGGATCTTCGGCCAGGATCAGTTTAATCAGCCGTCCAGATTCATTGCCGATATCCCCAAAGAACATCTTCACAGCGAAGAGCTCGCTGTACCGACCTATTCCTGGGGCAGACAGAATATGACTCCGGAATCAGGCATATACAAAGGCCATAACCTTGCAGCAGTTTTTGCCGCTCCGGAGCCCGAAATCCCTGAAGTAGAGATGGTTCCCGAAGAGTCTGAAGACGGAGTATACATAGGGATGAAGGTTCGCCACGCAAAGTTCGGCGTCGGCACAGTGAGAAAAATTGAAGGTTTCGGGGATAGCCAGAAGGTCATCGTCTGGTTTACTTCAGCCGGTCCAAAGAAGCTATTGACCCGATTTGCAGGACTGGAGAGGGCTTAGCGGCAGTTCAAAGAATTTTTGCATGGGCAAAATGAACATGCTCGCAGGCCCGGTAGTGATCGGAACGTCCCAGGAACCAGCGGCTGTGAATCTCTCCCGGGCAGAGATTTTCCGCCAGTTCCAGCCCGACCGAAGTCATTTCTGCAGGTAAGCTGAGCGGATCAAACCCGCTCTGCATCGGCTCTCCCAGCGATTCGACATGGTTGAGCATCCGCTGCACCCTCGGAGCGCATTTCCTCGGCTCAAACGCCTCTCTATCAAGATAATCGAAAACGATCGAACTACCGCTTTTCGCAACCTTGGCAACCTCCCGCAACGTAGCCAGTACCACCTCCCGCGGCAGATAGTAGGTGACCCCCAGCCAGCTGAAAAAGACCGGTAGTCCCGGATCGTACGGGGAGTCCCCAAGCCGGTCCGCCAGCCTCTGTCGGGTGAAATCCACCGGAACATAGTGTAGATTCGCCGGCTGCACCCAACCCAGCTCTGTCAACCGCTGCCGCTTGTGGGCCTGGGTGGCAGGGTGGTCGATCTCGAACAGCTCCAGCTTCTCCGCCAGCTCTGGGCGGCGGAAGGCAAAACTGTCCAGCCCGGCGCCCAGCATCACATACTGGCAGACCCCCGACTCCAGGCTCTTTTCCAGACACTCCTCTGCGTACTGCGCCCGGCTGAGCAGGATAGATGCTGCCGCGCCGGACTGCATCATCCAACCCATAGCGCTCTGGGTATCGGTAAACAATGCGGCGGCAACCGGGTTGGCGGCCCGAAAAACCTCCATGAGCAGCAGTTCGATGCGGTCTCGCTCTTCAGAAGACAGTAATGAAAATGCAAGCGGATCGGCAAAAATCCGCGGCTTGTCATAATTACAGTGATAACCGCGGCTGTAGGCGGTAAAGAGTGCGGTCCGGCTAACTTGATCCTCTAACATCTTCCCTCCTCATGTAACGGAAAATGGCAGGCCACCAAGTGGTCCGGACTAATCTCCAGCAGTTCGGGCTGCACCTCGGCACAGAGAGGTTGAGCATGGGGGCAGCGGGTGCGGAACCGGCAACCGGACGGCGGGGTTATGGTCGAAGGAAGCTCGCTACCGAGCAGGCTGCTGATCCCGCCCGGCTGCCGGGGGTCAGGCCGGGGAACAGCGGCAATGAGAGCACTGGAATAGGGATGGGCCGGAGCGAGAAAGAACCCGGTACAGGGGGCCACTTCGCAGAGGCGGCCGAGATACATGACCGCTACCCGGTCGGAGATATTCTTCACTACCGCCAGATCATGTGAGATGAAAAGCAGCGACAGGCCTCGCAATTGCTTGAGATCGTGCAGCAGGTTGATGATCTGGGCCTGCACCGATACGTCCAGCGAGGAGACCGGCTCGTCGCAGAGCAGCAGTTTGGGCCTGCTGATCAGTGCCCGGGCGATACAGACCCGCTGGCACTGGCCTCCGGACAGCTGCGCCGGCTTGCGATCGAAATACTGCTCAGGAGCAAGACCGACTCCGGCAAACGCTTCATAGGCAACTTTCCGCACATCGATCTTTTTGTCCAGGCCCGTTGCCCGCAGCGGCAGCTCGACGCTTTCCCCCACGGTTTTTACCGGATTGAGGGCCGCCAACGGGTCCTGAAAAACCATCTGAAAGCTGCCGCGCACTTCCCTGAGCTCCCGGTTGTGCCTGCTGGTCAGCTCAACCCCGTCAAGGAGCACCCTGCCGGAGTTCGGCGGCGGAATCTGCATGATCGCCCGGGCCAGTGACGATTTTCCGCACCCCGACTCCCCCACCAACCCCAGGGTTTCTCCAGCCTTGATGTCGAAGGAGACACCGGATACGGCATGGACTCTCCCCCCCTGCGCTGACGGAAACTCGACGATGAGATTTTCGACCTGCAGAAGATATTTCTGTCCATTGCCGCTCATCTGCCCACCTCCGTCCCTGCGCAGGGGAACCAGCAGGCAAACAGGTGCCGGTCAGCGTTATCCGCTGTCAGCGGCGGATACTCGCGGTGACATATCTCTCCGGCACTGGCGCAGCGGGGGGCAAATCGGCACCCAACCGGCAGGGCGCTGAAATCGGGGGGCTGGCCGGGGATGTCGGGCAAGCGGCGCTGCAGTGGCTCGTCAATCCGGGGGATGGCATCGAACAGGGCACGGGTATAGCGCATCCTCATCCGCGCGAACAGCGCCCCGGTCGGTCCCAGTTCAACGATCCGTCCGGCATACATCACGGCAATATCGTCCGCTACCCCGGCAACCACCCCCAGGTCGTGGCTCACCAGGATCAGCGCCATGTTCCGCTCCCGCTGCAGCCGGGATAAGAGACCAAGGATCTCGGCCTGCACCGTCACATCCAGCGCCGTGGTCGGTTCGTCGGCAATGAGCAACTGCGGGTCGCAGGCCAGAGCAATGGCAATGGCCACCCGCTGCCGCATGCCGCCGGAGAGCTGGTGGGGGTAGCAAGCCATCCGCTCATGGGGCTGGGGAATACCGACCGCCCCCAGCAGATTGAGGGTCTTTTCCCGACTTTCACGCTTCGAAAGTTTGAGATGGCAGCGCATCGGCTCCATGATCTGTCTGGCAATCGTCATGACCGGGTTCAATGACGACAACGGATTCTGCAGCACAACGCCGATATCCCGGCCACGAATCCGGTTCATAACGCCGGCTGAAAGCCTGCCGGCTTCGTGACCGTTGAAGACGATAGACCCCCGTGACGGTACCAGTCCAAGAATGGCCCGGCAGAGCATACTCTTGCCGCTGCCCGATTCGCCGACGACAGCGAGCGTTTTCCCCCGGTCCAGAGAGAAAGTGACCTTGTCCACCGGTTGGATCAGTCCACCAGGGGAGCGCAATTCCACGGTCAGATCCCTGATGTCGAGCAGCAGCCCGTCAGCTCCGCTCATAGCGCCCCCGCAGCCGGTCGCCCAGCAGGTTTACCGCCAGGACCGTCAGAAACATGGTTGCCATGGGAAAGATGACCACATGGGGCGCCTCCTCCAGCACATCCCGCCCGGCGGCGATCATCCCCCCCCAGCTGGGAGCCGGAGAAGGAACACTCAAGCCCAGGAAGGCGAGCCCGCCTTCAACCACAATGACATAACCGGTCACCACCAGGGTATAGGCCAGCAGCGGGCCCATGATATTGGGCAGTACTTCCTTCAGGAGGATGCTCACTTCCCCGGCCCCGCCGATTCTGGCTGCCAGGATGAACTCCCTCTCCCTGAATCTGGCGGTATTAGCCCTGACCACCCGGATGAAACGGGGCGACAGAAGCAGGCCAAGCCCGAGGGTGATGGTGATGAGTTTCGGCCCGAGAATGGCGGTAAAGACGAGGAGAAAAATCAGCGCCGGAAAGGCCAGGATAACATCGGTAGCGGTCATGATGAGCCGCTCGCTCCACCCCCGGCACCACGCCGCCGGCATCCCCAGAAGCAGGCCGACTACCAGCCCCAGCAGTGGGGCACAGCTGCCGACGATCAGGGAGACCCGACTGCCGAAGAGCAGCCTGACCAGAAGGTCACGCCCCATGGCATCGGTGCCAAGCAGGTGCGCCCCGCCCGGCCCGGCAGCTAAGTGGTCGCTGTCGATCTGGTCAAGGGTAAAGTGGAGCGGTAGAACTCCGGCGCAGAGCGCGCAGAGCACCACCAGAGCCAGCCAGCCGCAGGCAAGGTAAAAGGTGATTCCCGGCTTCCGGCCCAGGTCAGCCATTGTCCGCCACCTTCCGCAGTCGTGGGTCCAGCAGCCCATAGCAGAGATCCACGAGAAAATTGATCAGCACGTAGGCCAGGGTGATCAGCAGCACCGTCCCCTGGATCAGCGGATAGTCCTGGGCAAAAATCGCGTTGACCAAGAGCCGGCCGATGCCGGGAAGAGCGAAAATGGTCTCAATAATGACCGCGCCGCCGATCAGGCTGGCAGTCTGCATGCCGAGAACAGTGATAAAGGTGAACAGGGACGGCCGCAGGGCATGGACCAGGAGGATGCGCCAGGCCGGCACCCCCTTGCAGCGGGCCAGGAGGATGTAGTCTTCCTTGAGGGTGGCGATCAGATCGGTCCTGAGCACCCGCATCAGGATCACCCACTCCACCAGGGCAATGGCCAGCGCCGGCAGCAGAAACCCTTTGAGGTTCGCTGCCAGCCCGGCACTCAGGGGGGTGTAGCCGGTAGCCGGCAGCAGCTTGAATTTCAGGGAAAAGAGCATGACCATCCCCATGGCCAGGACGTAATTGGGGAGTGAGGCACAGGCGAAGGCAAAGGTGCCGGTCAGCCGGTCGAGACGCGAACCGGCACGCCAGGCCGTGATAATTCCGGCCGGAAGTGCCAACAGCAGGGCAAAGAGCTGGGAGAGGAAGAGCAGTTCCAGAGTAACCGGCAGATGGCTCCGCAATGACTCCTTGACCGGCAGCTCCGTGGCCAGCGAGTTGCCGAGCCTCCCCAGGCAGACGTCCCCCAGCCAGGAAGCGTAGCGGATCAGCACCGGCCGGTTCAGTCCAAGCCGCTCCCGCACCTCGGCCAGATCCGCCGCCGTAGCGCCACGACCGCTGATCTCCGCGGCGATATCAGCCGGCAGCCGGTCGGTCATGACAAAGGTCAGCAGGGTGACCGCCAGCACCACCAGGAGCAGGTGGAGCAGTTTTTTCCAGACTACTGTCGCGGCACGACCAAATACCATACTTATTTCCCTTGTTTCAGCCAGCCGCTGATCGGTTCAAGCCAGGCAGCAACCGGTGTGAAGAACAGCTGGTGGCCGGTCGGATTGTCCAGAGCGATCTCCTTACCGGTAAAGCCCTCCCTTGTCTGGAGGAATTCCGGACCGCAGCTAGCGGCGACCTTGTCTGAAGCAGCATAGAGGGAGAGGAAATTCCCTTTCAGTTTGCCGAGGTCGGGATAGCCCTTTGCCAGCCCCTTGATGCCGCAGCCGGCCAGAATCGCATAACTGATCTTCGGGTTGTCCAGCTGGGCCGCCACCTGCAGGACGATGACGCCCCCCTTGGAGTGCCCGGCAACCCTGATCTTCTCCGGAGAGACACCGGCATCAAGCAGTTTCCTGACATCGGCCGCTGCTTTTTTCCCGTACTCAATAACCGAAACATCCTTGGGACGGATCTCACTGATAACCGTATACCCCTTGGCAGTGAAAGCCTTGAGGATGTCGTAGTATTTGCAGTCACCATCGGCTCCTTTGGTCTCCACGTAATAGTTGTGATGGAAAAAGAGATAGCTGGCCGCAGGATTAACGGTCGTCGGCAGGCCATAGGCCGGTTCGGCTGCCCCGACGGTTGAGACATTGACAGCTCCGAACAGGATAACAACGGCAATGATGCTTAATAATGCATTGATGATACGTTCCATGATCTCCTCCTTCCCGGTTTTATTTGTCAAGCCAGGCATCGCTGACCCGGATGACACCGTGGCGGATGTTGTCGATCCCCTTGACTCCTGCCTTGGCAATGACGTGAAAGCGCCGGCCACCACCGTACAGGAATACGGCATCCTCGTTGATCAGCTTCGCCACACCGCAGAGCGCCTTCTGCCGCTCCTTCGGATCGGAAATCATCTCCTGTTTTATGAGCAGAGCATCCATTTTCGGGTTCTGGTATTTGCCGAAATTGAGTTTGCTGTCGGAGGAGAGATTACCTTTCAAAAGAGGCCCCATCTCTTCAAAATCCATCATCTTCCAGCCGGTGATCTGGAACTCGCCGCCGATGCCTCGTTTTGACAACTGCGCTTCGGCCAGAGGGGTGAGCTTAAGGGTCACACCGACCTCCTTGAAGAGCCGCTGCATGATCTCGCCCGCCTCCTTGCCACGGGGGGTATTGGTATGATTCATTTCCAATTCCACTGGTTTACCGTACTCGGCCAGCAGTTTGCGGGCCTTGGCCGGATCGTACTGGCGATAGGCCGAATCGCCGCAGTTGATCAGCCCGCCGAACGGGTCCTTTGCCAGCGGCAACGTCCCCTTGTAGTCAGCTTTCAGCAGCAGATCCTGATTCCAGGCATGGGCCAGGGCCTGGCGGACGCGGGCATCGTCCAAAGGCGGTCTGGAAGTGTTAAAGAGGAAGTTGTACGCACCGCCGGTATCGCTGGTGTAGATCCGAAGGGAACGGTCTTCCCGTGCCTGAACAATGCTGGCGCCGCGATCGGTCTGGATGACGTCACTCTCCCCGGACTGCAGGCTGGCAAATCGTGCTTGCATATCGGGCATCGGGCGGAAGATGACACTGTCCAGGTGGGCCTTCCCTTTACGCCAGTAATTGGGATTTCTGACCACGGTCAGCCGGTCATTGGGGAGCCACTCCTTGAACATGTAGGGGCCGGTGCCGATTGGTACCCGGTTGAGAGTATCCTCTTTGATCGCCTTGGGGGAAGGGATGAATACCGCAAATGACTGGGGGGCCGACAGGGCGTTTTTGAACGGCGCCCATGGGTGCTTCAGCAGGAAACGGACGGTGAACTCGTCCACTTTCTGCACGGTATCGATCGGCTCAATGGCGTAGCGGGCAAAGTATCTGTTTTTGGGATCGAGAAGCCGTTGCCAGTGACTGACCACCGCATCGGCATTGAACGGGGTGTTGTCATGAAAACTGACCCCTTTGCGCAGCTTGATGGTCCAGCTCTTGCCGTCCTTCGCCGGTTTCGCCGAGAGGGCCAACTCCGGAACCAGGTTCCCCTTGGCATCCATGTCGAACAGCCGCTCCTCCACCGCCATAATCACATTGCGATCGGCAATGCCCAGGAAATTAGCTTTAAGCGGGTCGAAGCCGCGGAACTCCAGCTCCATGCCGACAGTCAACGTGCCGCCGGTCTTGGGCTTTGCCGGGGCACACTCGCCCTGAACAACACTTGTCAGCACCACCGCCATACACAGCCCGGCAAACCATCTCAACTTCCTGTACAGCCCACTGTTCATGCCATCCTCCTTTATCTCCCATAGTCAAAACTCATTTCTTAGCCCCTGCAAACTGCAGCCTGAACCCGTCATAGATCGCCTTACTGGTCCGCCGGATGTAATCATCCGTATCCGGAATTCCCTTCTCCTTGAGATAGTTGCTGTTGACGTTCAGCCAGTAGGCCAGCTTCTGGGCAAACATCATCCGCGTCAGCCGGATCATCTTCAGTTCCAGCTCGTCCAGACCGGCAAAGAGTGGATAATCCACCAGGGTGGCGGCGATGAATTCGTTGAGGTCCCTCCCCATCTGCTGGCTCAGCTCGATGTTGCGGCCGTCCCAGAACGAGCGGAAGAGAAATCTCTCCTCCATGGCGAAGCGGACGTAGCTGATCCCCTGATCGATCCAGCGGTCGCCGGTCCGCTCCTCCAGCATCCGCTCCTTGAGCAACTCCATGGCCCTGAGGCAAACGGCATCTTCCAGATCGCGGACATTGCCGAACTGGGAGTAGATCGGCATGGTGGAACAGTTGATTGCTTTGCCGACGGCCTGCACCGAAAAACCGGCCCACCCCTGCTCCCGGACCAGCTGAAAGGCTGCTGCGACGATCTCTTCCTTGCTGAACTGGCTGTTTCTGGGCGACATATTCATACTCCTTTCATCATATATACTGTTTATATAAAGCGTTTATATAACATTCATATATACTGTCAATAGAAAATTATCTAGTATAACCGCCTGGAAACTGGCTTGATTTCGTCAGGAGTAACTTTAATGCAGGAATTTGAATGAGTGGAATCTGCCCGGCGGTAGAAAATGAAAAAAAGGGCCACCGTTCAGGCAGCCCTCTTGCAGAATTTATCAGATTTTTACGACAGCAACTACGGCTTGTAATTCTTCGCCAGGTGATCCACCAATGCTGTTTTTTCCGACGCACTCAGCTTTGCCCCTTTCGTAACCATCCGGTTTACCAGCGCTTCCCATTCAGCCTTGTTCTTTTTCAACATCTTTGCCCTTGCCGATACATGGCATGATTTGCAACGCTCATCAAGGAGCTTTGCCCCGTCAATTGCCGGTGCTGCTATGGCTGAAGCTGCAAAAGCAAGCGTGGAAATTGCCGATAAAGCAATGAGACTTTTCTTCATTATTGACCTCCAAAAGATAATTTTGATCCTCTTATAACATGCAATAAAAATATTGCAAGGATTTTTGCAACATCTTTGCATTTACCTTTACCCTCACGCCTTGCCTTCTTACAGCATTTGTGCTACAAATACCGCTCTTTACAGACTTTATTCCTACATCAGGAGTTGATATGAGAATCACGCAGAAAGAGGTAGAGCATGTTGCAACCCTCGCCCGCCTCAAGCTTGGGCCTGAAGAAATCACTACATTCACAAGCCAGATGGATGCCATCCTCTCCTATGTTGATAAACTCTCCGAACTGAATACCGACGACATCGTGCCGACTTCCCATGCCGTGCCGATGGAGAACGCTTTCCGCGCTGACGAGGTTCGTCCTTCGCTTGGTACGGACGGAGCTCTTGCCAATGCTCCGGACAGGGTGGAAGGTTTTTTCAGAGTGCCGAAAGTTATTGAGTAAACATCGGCAGTTGGTAGCTGCCGAAGAGAGTGCTCAGGTTCTATTTCGTCGTAATTCTTGGTGAATTGAGCGTCAACAGCAGATATTGTTTGAGCGAAGCGAGTTTATCTGCTGTAGCGAAATGAACCTAGAATTACAGAAATTGAGCCGTCACACGAACGTAGGTAGCTGCCAACTGCCGTTTCATGCAAAATGGAGATTCTAGCAAATGGAAATATTTGAACTGACAATTCACCAGCTGCACGAAAAGCTGAAGAAAAAAGAGCTTTCATCGGTTGAAGCGACAACAGCCATGCTGTCGCGGATCAAAGCGACTGATGAGAAGATCAACGCCTTCATCACCATCTGCGAAGATGGTGCCCTGGCAGCGGCAAAAGAGGCTGACAGCAGGATCGCCAAAGGCGATGGAGCCCTGTTGACCGGCATTCCGCTGGCGCTGAAGGATATCTTTCTCACCAAAGGGGTGAAGACCACCTGCGGCTCGAAAATACTCGGCAACTTTGTCCCCCCGTACAGCTCGACTGCTTGGTCAAAACTTGAAGAACAGGGCGCAGTCCTGCTTGGCAAGCTCAATCAGGATGAATTCGCCATGGGGTCGTCATCGGAGGGGAGCGCTTTTGGTCCGACCCGCAATCCGTGGAATACTGACTGCATCCCCGGCGGCTCTTCAGGTGGTTCTGGCGCGGCTGTTGCCGCCCAGCAGGCCATTGCCACCCTTGGCACCGACACCGGCGGTTCCATCCGCCAGCCAGCCTCCCACTGCGGCTGCGTCGGTCTGAAACCGACCTATGGCCGGGTCTCCCGCTATGGCGTCATTGCCTATGCCTCGTCCCTCGATCAGGTCGGCCCCATGACCCGCGACGTACGCGATGCCGCCATCATGCTCGGCGCCATTGCCGGTTACGATCCGGCTGACTCAACCAGTGTTGATCGCCCGGTTCCGGATTACACAACTGCGCTCATCCCTGATGTCAAGGGGCTTAAAATCGGCCTGCCGAAAGAGTATTACATCGACGGTCTCGATGCTGACGTTAAAAAGGCGATGGATCTGGCAATTGAGACCTATCGGGGGCTTGGCGCCGAATTTGTCGACATCTCCCTGCCACACACCGACTATGCAGTTGCCTGCTACTACCTGATCGCCACGGCAGAGGCCAGTTCCAACCTAGCGCGCTACGACGGTGTCCGCTTCGGTCACAGGACAGAGGATGCCGCCGCTCTGAAGGAAATGTACATGAAGAGCCGTGCCGAGGGGTTTGGCACAGAAGTAAAGCGCAGAATTATGCTCGGCACCTACGCCCTCTCCTCCGGCTATTACGATGCCTATTACATCAAGGCCCAAAAGGTGCGGACCCTGATCATGCAGGACTTCCTCAAGGCGTTTGAAACAGTCGATCTGATCCTCACACCGGTTGCGCCAACCCCGGCATTCAAAATCGGCGAGAAGGTCAGCGATCCGTTGCAGATGTACCTCTCCGACATCTTCACCATACCGGTGAACCTTGCCGGAACCTGCGGCATGTCAATCCCTGCCGGAATGAGCAGCACAGGTCTGCCCATCGGCCTGCAGCTCATCGGCAGACCGTTTGGCGAAGAGACCATCATCCGCGCCGGTTATGCCTTTGAACAGGCGACGCAGTGGCATAGGATGAAGGCAGTTTTATAATTTGAACGGTTGATCGTTTGAAATTAGATTTATTAAGGGAACAACTATTGAATAATTGTATTACGCATACAGACATTATAGATCCGCATGAATGGCATGGTGAAACTACTAACGGCCTTAGTTGGCAGGTATTTCAGGGGAATGCCCTAGAAGTTTTACAGAATATTCCATCTCAATCAGTCCATTGTGTTATCACTTCACCGCCTTATTATTGGCTAAGGGACTACGGAGTAAATGGACAAATCGGTTTGGAAGAAACGGTTGAAGGTTATGTTCAATCAATTAGTAATGTCATGGATGAGGTGAAACGTATTTTACATAAAGATGGGGTTCTTTTCCTGAATATTGGTGATACATATTACTCTGGAAAAGGGAAATCACATGGCACAGACAAAAAGAGCAGTAAACGTAGATTTGGATTACGGGCTGTAGACAAAAGCGGTGGTCTGGGAATTGGCCTTCAGAGAAAATCAATAATTGGTGTCCCTTGGCGTGTTGCTATTGAAATGTCGTCACGAGGATGGGTACTCAGGAGTCCTATTATCTGGCATCGTGAAAACTGTCTTCCTGAACATGTACGAGATCGACCAAGTCGAAGCTATGAACATGTATTTATGTTCGTTAAAAACAGGCACTATTTTTTCAACAAGCAACCTTTAATTGACAAAAAGGTTGAAGAAGACATGTGGACTATTCCTGCTCGCCCTAAAGCTGGCAATGGCCTTGATACAGCACCATACCCAGATGAGCTTGTTAAGCGTTGCATAGAAATAGGCTGCCCACCAGAAGGGATAGTGCTGGATCCTTTTCTTGGAAGCGGCACAACCGTAAGAGTTGCAATTGGAATGGGTCATTCTGCAATTGGAATCGAGTTGAACCAGGATTTTTGTCTTTATTCTGTAGAGCAGCTTCGAAAGGAGTAAGACTATGTTTTTTCGTCCAGATTTAATAGCAATTTCAATAACAGAACTTAAGAATGTACACCCATTTTTTGGAATCACTTTTCTAACATGCAAGAAGGAAGGGGATCTGCCTGTTGGTAATCAAAAAGTATTTCAGATGGATTGGGAAACAGATAAATTTCTTCGCCAATATCATCAAATTGATCCGGGTTCTGATTGGTTTTTCCAGCCATTCAAATCAATCAAGGAATGGGTGCGTCCTGATTATGCGCCAAAGGGATTGCAATCCATAAACACACAATCATTTGGTAAAGCTTTTTTGCATGAAACGAATACTCGTATTTGGGGATGGGCGCCAGACTATATTTCTATCCTTGCCTCGAAACTACCAAAGAACAAAAAAATCCCTGTTTTTCAGTTGGCGGTGTGGTTATATAAAGACAAAGAATGGGCCGAAAATACAAAGTTTTCTGACATCATAGATTTTTTTATTAATGATTTTCACATAACACTTGAAGAAGAAGTCGCATTATTCGATATCAGCAGGCCTCCCGATTTTAAACCGGAGCTGACATTTCAACAGAGCAAGTCTTCATGGAATGACCTGCAAAACTTTCTAAAACAGCCGCCCGATGCCAAACAAGATCAAGGAGGAATGCTCTCCTATCTTGAGACCTATGGCCTAGGACCAGCAAAGCACCTTCTTTTGGAGCCGGCTGATCGTTTGACATTAATCACCGGTGATAATGGTCTTGGCAAAACATTCCTCCTAGAATGCGCTTGGTTCGCTCTTACAGGTGAATGGGCAGGCATGCAAGCATCTCCAAATCTAGGAAAAAAACCAAGCCCCGGGGAGGTCAAGGAAAATCAAACTTCTATTACTTTTGAACTAATAGGTGATCGTGGCAAATCAAAACCAATAACCATTTCTTATGACTGGAAGACCTCATCTTGGCCTCTCGCTTATAAACCAACGATCCCTGGTTTAATTATTTACGCTCGCGTAGATGGTTCGTTTGCTGTCTGGGATCCCGCAAGACACTTAGGCTCGTCAGAGGCACCAACAGGAGCCAACAAATATGTTTTTTCAAGCACTGAGTTATGGGATAGCAAGACAGGTTATATTGAGGGGTTAATTCGTGACTGGGTTCGTTGGCAGTATAGCCCGGAAAAACAACTTTTTGAAACTTTTTCCAGTGTGTTAGAGTTACTGTCTCCGCCAGATCTCGGCAAATTAGCACCGGGTAAGCCAGTCCGCATCCCTAATGACCCCCGTGATATCCCTACAATCAAACACCCATATGGAGAAACGGCAATAGTCTATGCTTCGGCAGGGGTACGACGTATCATCACTCTTGCCTATCTGGTTGTATGGGCCTGGAATGAACATGTTATCGCATCTAAGATTTCAGGTGATGACCCACAGAGGCGCTTGGTCGTCCTTATAGATGAGATGGAGGCACATCTACACCCGCGTTGGCAAAGAGAGGTGCTTCCAGCGCTTATGTTGATCGGGGAAAAGCTTCAACCTCAACTGCGTGAGGTACAGTTTCTTGTAGCAACTCATTCTCCACTTGTTGCCGCGTCTACTGAGCCAATTTTCAATGACGAAACTGACCTGCTTGTTGACCTAGTCTTAGCCAAAGAAGGAGAAGTGAGTCTTAGAGAAATGGATTTTGTTCGTTATGGTGATGTATCCTCTTGGCTTACATCTCCTATATTTAAGTTAGAACAAGCTCGTTCAAGTGTTGCTGAGAAAGCCATCAAAGACGCAAAATCCATTCAATTAAAACAAAACGCTACCACAGAAGAAGTGAGCGATATTTCTATGCGTCTTACAAAGTGCCTTGCTGCGGATGACAAATTTTGGCCGCGCTGGATTACTTTTGCCGAAAAATTCGGAGTGATTTTGTGATTAACGTGACTCCACAACCAAAACCTTTTGATTTTGACAGAAAAGTAAGAGATCCAGGGAATAGATTTCTAACAACTACTCCGAGTCCAACCAGTAAGCAGTTCAAGAACAAGAATTTTTGGAGGCATGCATCAGAAGACTTGCATACAGCTTATAGTGGAATTTGTGCCTACACTTGTTTTCATTTAGTTCTTACAGATAAATCAGTAGATCACTTTCTGCCAAAAGCATTGCATCCTGACAAGGCCTATGAATGGGATAATTACAGGCTTAGTCTTCAATTAGCGAATCAGTTTAAAGATAATAGTATAGAAGTTCTAGATCCTTTTATAGTGCAAACTGGATGGTTCACCTTAGAGTTCCCTAGTTGTTTTGTCCATCCGAGTGTCGAGTTAGTATCACCTTTACTGGAAAAAGTAAGAAAAACTATCGACATTTTGAAGTTGAATGATCATGACGATTTTGTTCAAAAACGGTGTGATTTGATGGTTGATTTTGCGGAAAACACACTTTCGTTAGAAGACTTGACCAAACGATATCCTTTCCTTGCAGCAGAAGTTATTCGACAAGGAATTCAATCTACTGCAAACACAATATTCAAAAGAAAGACTATCTGATTTAATAATTCCCATCAAGTTTTGGAGCAACCCATATGAAATATCAACCAGTCATTGGTCTCGAAGTCCATGTCCAGCTGAAAACCAA
>JACABD010000045.1 GCA_013377075.1 Geobacteraceae bacterium
TAAAACCCACAACATACTCACTACTATTCAGTTTTCAAAGACCAGCTTGCTGCACCTGCTGCATCCGCTTTTCCTGCTGCGCCAGCCCTTCGAAAAGGTCCGTTGCAACAAGCGAATCCCGTTTATACTCTGCGCCGCTTTCAGAGTCAATAACTTTTTACGTTAATTTTCACTTAAATCAGCTGAACCCGCGCAAACCGGCGCTTTCCCACCTGTACAACATAAGTATCACCTGCAGCAAGCTCAAGATTTTCGTCGCTAATTTTCTCGCCATTAACTTTAACACCGCCACCTTTTATGGAGCGACGACCCTCACTATTAGATGGTACCAGCGTTGCAGCTGCCAGCAGTTTACACAGGAGCAGCCTGCCACCTTCCGATGTGACTGTAACTTCATCCAATTCATCCGGGGTCTGGTTATCACGGAACCTTTTAACAAAGTTCTCCTCAGCCTGGAGACCGGCCGCACTGCCATGATATCTGCCAGCAAGCTCTCTCCCCAGCTGTTTCTTTGCATCCATCGGATGAATCTCGCGGGACTTGAGCCCTTGTTTCATCTTTTCGATCTCTTCCAAAGACATGTCCGAGAGGAGTTCGTAGTAACGAAGCATCAGTTCATCGGATATGGACATTATCTTGGCGAAAATTATGTCAGCAGGTTCGTTTATACCAATATAGTTGCCAAGGGACTTGGACATCTTGTTGACACCGTCAAGACCTTCAAGAAGGGGCACAGTGATAACCGACTGGGGTCTCTGCCCCCACTCACGCTGCAGTTCGCGCCCGACAAGCAGGTTGAATTTCTGGTCTGTACCTCCAAGCTCAACATCAGCCCTCATGGCAACCGAATCGTACCCCTGGATCAGTGGATAGAGAAACTCATGGAGACTTATGGGCATCTGCGTCGCGTATCTCTTGCCGAAATCATCCCGCTCCAGCATTCTGGCAACCGTATATTTGGCAGCCAGACCGATCATCTCAGTAGCACTCATTGCTGCAAGCCATTCAGAGTTAAAAACAACTGTCGTCTTTTCCGGATCAAGTATCTTGAATACCTGCTCCTTGTAACTCTCTGCATTGCGGAGCACATCCTCACGGGTAAGCGCTTTTCTTGTCTCAGACTTCCCGGTCGGATCTCCAATCATGCCAGTGAAGTCGCCAATAAGAAAAGAGACATCGTGGCCAAGCTGCTGAAAATGGCGCATCTTTTGGAGCAGCACCGTATGACCCAGATGAAGGTCAGGAGCTGTTGGATCAAATCCAGCCTTGATCTTGAGAGGGATGCCACTGGCAATGGATTTCCCCAGCTTCTCCTCAAGCTCTTTCTCAACAAGGATCTCAACAGTCCCACGTTTTATCAGTGCCATCTGTTCTGAAACAGTCATTCTAATCTCCTATCCGCAGGGGATATTCACCCGCTCTATTGCCAAAGCATTTCCGCTGACTTCATCAATTGTCACCACCACACCATTTACGCGCAGATCCTTTTTGGCAACTTCAAACTTTGCCGGCATCTGGGTTAAAAACCTGTAGATCGGTTCGTCCTTGCGTACACCGATCACAGAGTCAAATGCGCCGGTCATTCCGGCATCGGTGATGTAGGCAGTTCCTGCAGTCAGAATCCTCTCATCTGCAGTCTGTACATGGGTATGTGTACCGACAACCGCACTGACCCTGCCATCAAGATACCAGCCCATGGATGTTTTTTCCGAAGTAGCTTCAGCGTGGAAGTCTACAAATATCACTTTAGTTATCTCGGAAAGTGCAGTAACCTCCCGGTCAGCCGCCCTGAACGGGCAATCCAGGGCATCCATGAAGACCCGCCCCTCAAGATTAACAACCCCGACCTTTATTCCACCCGGCGTAACAAAAACCGTGCTTCCCTTACCAGGCGCTCCTTCCGGGTAGTTGGAAGGCCTGATGATTCTATCTTCCTTCTTCAGGTACTCCAGTGCCTCTTTTTTATCCCAGATATGATTGCCCGATGTAAAAAGATCGACACCGCAGTTAAAAAGCTCTTTTGCCGATTCAGCAGTGATCCCGAAGCCACCGGATGCATTCTCACCATTGGCAATGACCAGGTCAATGCTGTAGCGGTCAACCAGGCGGTGAAGCTCCCGCGAAACAGCCTGTCGTCCCGGCTTACCAACAATATCGCCGATGAAAAGAATATTAACGGGCATACTCTATTGCCCTGGTCTCCCTGATAACATTCACCTTGATCTGTCCCGGATAAGTCATATCAGCTTCAATCTTCTTGGCGATATCCTTTGCAAGAATAATAGCCGTCTCGTCAGTGACTTCTTCGCTTGAAACCATGACACGGATTTCACGTCCAGCCTGAATGGCAAATGCACTGGTAACACCGGTAAATGAGGTGGAGATTTTCTCAAGATCCTCAAGCCGCTTGACATAAGTCTCCATCATCTCGCGACGTGCGCCGGGACGTGCCCCTGAGAGGGCATCGGCAGCCTGCACAAGTACAGCCAGCACTGAATCGGGCTTCTCATCTTCATGGTGAGCCATGATCGCATGGACAATTTTCGGGGTTTCACCGTATTTTCTGGCAAGTTCAGCACCAATAACCGCATGGGACCCTTCAACCTCGTGGTCAACAGCTTTGCCAAGGTCGTGGAGAAGTCCGGCACGTTTTGCCTGCTTCACATTTATTCCGAGCTCGGCTGCCATGATCCCACAGAGAAAAGCGACTTCAAGCGAATGCTGGTAGACATTCTGTGTGTATGATGTACGGTAGCGGAGTCTGCCGATAAGCTTGAGTATTTCCGGATGAATACCGTGAACACCAAGGTCGAATGCGGCCTGCTCACCAGCTTCCTTGATCGCCTGTTCAACCTCTTCCTCGGCTTTACGGACAACCTCTTCAATTCTGCCCGGGTGGATACGGCCGTCAGCAATCAGCTTCTCAAGAGCTATTCTTGCAACCTCTCGCCTGACAGGGTTGAATCCTGAGAGAATTACCGCCTCAGGTGTGTCGTCAATGATAAGGTCAATCCCGGTTGCAGCCTCAAGTGCCCGTATGTTACGACCTTCACGACCGATGATCCGCCCTTTCATCTCATCAGAAGGTAGTGGTACAACCGACACCGTTCTTTCAGCAACATACTCGCCGGCATAACGCTGAATCGCCAGAGAGATAATCTCCTTTGACTTCTTGTCGGCTGTCTCTTTTGCCTCTTCTTCAATAAGTTTTATCTTTTTTGCAGCATCAAGTTTTGCTTCATTCTCCATGCTATCCATCAAAATGGTTTTAGCTTCAGAGGCGGTCATTCCGGATATTGTTTCAAGCTTCTTTTTCTGCTCATCAATCAACTGGTCGATCCTTTCGGATTTCTCTACAACAGCCTGTTCTTTGGAAACAAGCCCCTGCTCGCGCTTGCCGAAATCAAGCTCCTTCTGATCAAATGCATTCAGCTTCTTGTCGAGGTTTTCCTCTTTCTGCAGAACCCTCTTCTCCAATGCCTGAAGATCTCTCTTCTTATCGGCACTTTCCTTCTCAAACTCAGCCTTGGCCTGATAAACTACATCCTTGGCCTCAATTGCAGCCTCCCTGATGATTGTTTCAGACTCCCTTTTAGCATCTTCAAGCAGCTTTACAGCATTTTCACCGGCATGTGCGTTTTCGCTATCCTTTTTCTTACCTAGAAAAAAAGCTATGGCAAATCCAGCAGCTACGGCAACAGCAAGAAGCATAAGTATCGTTTCCAGTTTCATATCAAGATCTCCTTTTATTTTAGCAGAGCAGGTGTGATGATCCGCCTCTCTGTTATTATCCTATCCATAACCACATCATGTTTCTCACCTGCAAGCGAATCCACAATCTGACATTCAAAACAGAGTGCGGTCAGCCTGCCACTCCCCTCACAAACGTGAAGAGCCCTGTCATAATACCCCTTGCCATAACCGATACGCTGTCCTGACAGGTCAAAACCTACGCCGGGGACAACAATCATCCCTATAGTAGCTACATCTGCAACGTCAGACCCTTTTTCAGGCTCCATAATACCGAACCTGCCGACCATAAGCCTTTCGCGGGAAACAAGTTGCCTAAACTCCATACGATCGCCATCTAGCGCCGGAAGAAAAATGTCCTTGCCCGTCAAAAGTGCGTGATCGATTATATCTTCAGTCGAAACTTCATTTCTCACAGAAGTGTAAAGTGCAATCGAAGCAGCAGCCTGATATTCAGGAAGAGCTATGAAAGTGCCTTGAATTGCCTTGCCGTAAGCAGACAGTTCACTTGCAGACAGTGCCAGTCTGCGGGCAAGAATAGTCTTTCTGAGTAACACCTTTGACATGGCAGCCTGACAATTGAATAAACGAAATTACGGCGGGTTAAACCCTTTGGAGAGTAGAGCGGTGAATGGAAAACGATGAAAATTCCGGCATATATCCGGTATAGCTGACAACTAAACGGAGATTAAATTTCCTTTTTGAAAGCAGAGCTCAAAAATGCTCAAGATTCAGTTCTCCCTAAGATTATCAACAGCCGGCCCCATAACAAGATTGAGTATACCGGGTAATTTTCATCGATGTTCAACGCTATATATAAACTCTCCGGGGATTCTACGCACCCAGAGCCGTATCAATCTTTGTAACAATATTCTCAACTGCTTCCTGAAATCCCGCACCAACAGGTGGCTGGCCACGACGTAGCGCAAGATATGATTCGGTTGTGTTCAAGAGCAAAAGAAGCGCAATAAGCTGCTGATCCGCATTAGGAAGTGAAAGGGCAACTTCGGCAGCACGTTCATTGAGATAATCTTCGATCTCTTTGACAGCTTCGGCTGAAGCAGCGCTCTTCACCTGAATTTCGCGGCCAAGAACCCGTATACGGTGAGAGGACTTCACTCTCCCTTTGCTCCTTCAAGCCGGAAAATTATGGAGTCGAGACGATCCTTGACGACAGTGTTCTTTGACTCCATCCCGGCAAGCGTGTCGCGAAGAGCCATGTTTTCTGCCTTCAGCTTGCTATAAGCATCCAGAAGTCTGTCAACTCCAGCCTCAAGCTTTTCAAGTGATCTCTCTTCCATAATCTCCACCTTGCGGGGGCTAAGATTAGTTAATAAACCCTCAAAAGTCAATTATTTATTGAAACAACGCATCCACAAACTGCTTTGGGTCAAAGTCGCGCAGATCTTCAATAGACTCGCCGATACCAATAAAGCGAACAGGGAGTTTCAGTTCACTGCAGACTGCCACAACAACGCCACCTTTAGCTGTGCCATCCAGTTTGGTAAGGGCAATTCCGCTGACAGAGGCTGCCTCCTTGAATATCTTTGCCTGTGAGATTGCATTCTGGCCGGTGCCGGCATCCAGCACCAGCAGGGTTTCATGGGGAGCGCCCGGCATCTCCCTGCCGATAATGCGGAAGATTTTTTTGAGTTCTTCCATCAGGTTGACCTTGGTATGAAGTCGCCCGGCTGTATCGATAATCATTATGTCTGCCTTACGGGCAATGGCTGCCTTACATCCGTCAAAGACGACAGCAGATGGGTCAGCACCCTCCTTGTGACGGACAATATCCACCCCTGCCCTGTCAGCCCAGACTGCAAGCTGATCCGCTGCTGCAGCCCTGAAAGTATCAGCAGCAGCGATGAGGACTTTTTTCCCGTCAAGAGCATACCTGCTGGCAAGCTTGCCGATGGTCGTGGTTTTTCCAACTCCGTTAACACCGATCACAAGTATGACAAATGGGGTCTGTCCTGCCGGTATCAACGGCTCTGCGTAAGGGGCTAACTTTGCAAGAATATCCTCCTTGAGGGCCCGTCTCAAGGCATCGCCGTCTTTTAGCTCATCCCTTTTGAGCCGCTGTTCAAGACCTCTGACTAGTTCAACAGTTGTTGTCACTCCGATATCAGCCGAGATCAGAATCTCTTCAAGCTCTTCAAGAGTATCGGCATCAATTACCTTTTTACCAAGGAGAAGCCTGTCAATGCCTCCAACCAGGGCATCGGAAGTCTTGCTGAGCCCTTTTTTCAGTCGATCAAAAAAACCTGTTTTCGGTTTATCCTGCTCGGTTGGCGCTACGTCTGCGCTACCTTCACCAGCTATCCTGCTGAACAGGTTTCCGAAGAAACCCCTGTTTTCAGACATCAGTAAATCTCCTTGTACATTAATGCCATTGCTTCATTGAATGCGCGAATTGCCTGACCGACTATTGCGGATCTGTCGAGTGTCATGACAAGAAAATAGTCGGCACCGACCGGCCCGGTCAGGTAGTGCTGATTCGCGGTCGAAATGACGGTATGCAACATATTTCCTGCTGCCATCTTCTGGTGTGCATCACGCAACAGGTTAAGCAGTATCCCTTTATGTGCACCTATGACTTTCAGATCAAAAACATCATAATGGCAGTAATGCTCGACAGCCTCCCCTTCCCAGTCGGCAAGTATTGCACCTGTAGCCCCTGGCACCGAGTCCATGAGATTTTTAAGTATTGACTTGAACGGCACTTTTTTTAACCCCTTTATGAAAATCAATTGAGTGGTCAAGTAATTTAGAAACTACTCAACTACGCAACCGCCCTACTGCAACTTCACCGAAACCAGCTTTGAAACGCCGGGCTCTTCCATGGTAACACCATAAAGAGTATCGGCAACAGCCATTGTGGTCTTGCTGTGCGTAATAAGAATAAACTGGGAAAAGGCTGTCATTTCCCGAATCATCTCGTTAAATCGGCCGATATTGGCATCATCAAGCGGGGCATCTACCTCGTCAAGGAGACAGAATGGAGACGGTTTTATCAGAAAAATTGAAAAAATCAGCGCAACCGCAGTCAGAGCCTTTTCGCCGCCTGAAAGCAGGGAGACATTCTGCAGTTTCTTGCCGGGAGGCTGAACAATAATATCGAGTCCGGTCTCAAGGAGATCATCCTCGTTGGTAAGCTTAAGCTCGGCCTTGCCACCGCAGAAGAGCCGCGGGAAGACCTCCTTGAACTTCTCATTCACCAGCTCGAAAGTCTCGGCAAATCGCTTTTTGGTTGTCCTGTTGATCCTCTGGATTGCCTGTTGCAGGGAGTTCAGTGAGTCTTCGAGATCAGCCATCTGCTCAGAAAGAAATGTATGACGCTGCTCAAGCTCCTGGTACTCATCGATTGCCGTCAAATTAACCTCACCGAACTCTTCAACCTGTTTCTGCAATTCAGCCTGTCTTGAAGAGAGCTCTTCAATATCGGAACTCTGCTCAACAGATTCAATTGAGATTTCGGAGAGATCCATCCTGTATCGCTCCTTCAACTGGACTTCAAGATTGTCTATCTCCACCTGGAGCGTGGAATATTTAAGACTTGCTTCAGACATAACCCGTCTAAGTTGATCCTCTTCTCCCCGTAACTCCTTTAATCGCTGTTCCTCACCACGCAAGCTGCTCAATGACTGATCATAGGCAGCTCTGATCGTCGAAAGAAGCCCTTCACGTTCGCTATGATCCTTCATCAAGCGATGAAGCTTTTTTTCCGTCTCTGCTGATTCAAGCCTGGTCCGCAGAAGAGTGTCACAACCGCTCTTGATCTCATCATCGACTCTGGAAAATCTGGCAGCAAGCTCAACCTTTGCCTGCTGAAGTCGCTTCATCGCAGCGGCTGCAGACTCCTGCTTCTCCTTGAGAGCGGCTGAACGGACTTTAAGTGCTGTCACCTCGGCCCTTGCGACATCCATCCCCTTGCGTGTCTCGGCAAGATCCCTCTGAATCATCGAAACTTCGACCTCAAGCCCGGATTTAAGCTCTTCCGAAGAATCTTTCCTGACTTTGGCAGAGACAATCTCCTGATTAAGCATCTCGCGCTCTTCATGAAGCTGCTCATCCTCAAGTGACTTGAGATGTATCCTCTCATCGAGACGACCGATTTCAGCTATTGAGCTCTGCTTATCCTTTTCAGCCGTAACCACAGCAATTTCCGACAGGCGCTGAACCTGCTTCTGGCTGGCAAGCTCCTTTTCGATTTCAGTCAGGCGTTCAAGGGATGCGGCTCTCTCTGTCGAGAGATTAGCAACCTGCTCCTCGCAGAATGTTTTACGTACCGCAAGGCTCCTGATCTCTCTTTTTTTATGAATGAGCCCCTGCTGAATCTGCTCTCGCGAGCCCCCTATCACCACGGTTCCGCCATAGGCAAGATCACCGTCAAGGGTAACGAACCTGAAATCAGGGTAAGCCTTTGAAAAAGCCACTGCCGATGCTAGATCGGTTGCAATCATTACTCTGTCCAGAAGTGTCTCAAGAATTGCACTGTCAGCCCCCTGTAACCTGACCCTGGAGATGAGCGGCTCTGCCCCTTTGGGAGGAGGAGGCATCTCATTGGCTCGATTTAGGGGGAGCAGGAAACCGCATCTCCCGCCATTACCGGTTTTAAGGTGCTCTACAGCCGTAAGCACATCATTTTCATCCGAGGCAAGAAGCGCCTGAAGCCTTGTTCCAAGAACCGCCTCAAGAGCTGATTCAACCTCTTCGTCTGCATCAACAGTATCTGCCAAAAGCCCCCTGAAGCGTCCCTTGTGCTGCTCGGAAAGCATCAGTGTCCTGACCCCCTGACCGTAGCCGGCAAACTGTGCTTCAAGCTCCTGCAGGGAATGCAGCCTTGAAGATACCTTGCCAAGCTCATCGCGCTTGCTCTGCAACTCAGCATCGACAGTTGCAAGAGACTGTTTAAGCGCTTCCGAATCAGCAGCAAGAACCCGTATAGACTCAGTATACGCCGCAAACTTTGCACGCTCCTCACTCAGTCTCAAATCAAGAAGAGCGCCCTTTTCTCTGGCATTGAGAAGAAGTGACTTAAGACTTTCCTCCTCCTTTATGCTGCGCTGAATCCGCTCTGCAAGGGAGTCCAGACGTTTTGTGGCAGAGGCATGCTGATTGGCAGCCTGATTGATTTCGCCAAGAAGACCGAAAAGACGTTTACGACTCTCTTCAAGTGTTATTGCAGAAACCCTTTCGGCAGAAGTAAGCTCTTCCAACTGCCTCTCCTTGACTGTAAGAATCTCTTCTTCGCCAAGGGAGTCAACCTGAAAGCCCCTGCTTTTGATTTCAAGCTGGGAATGTTCGGTTTCGGTTTCTGAAATCTGCTTCTGTATCAATTCGGTTTCAGAGGAAAGCCTGGATGCTTGAGATTCCAGATTGGTAATCTCTTTTTTCTGAAACTCCAGCCGGTTCTCTGTCCCTTGCAGATCGGCCTTCCCCTTGAAGATCTCTTCCTGCGCAGCGGTCAATCGCTGCTCCTCCTCAACAAGACCGAGTCTGAGCCTGTCTATAAAGCCGGTTTTTACCTGAACAGCTGTTGAAGAAGCGTCACTCTTAGCCTCCAGGTCCGCTATTCCTGCAGTGAGTACAGACTTTTGCAATGAAAGTTCAGCATAACGCCGCGAGGCAAAATAGAGATCAATCCCCCTGAGCTCCTCACGAACAGCCCTGAAACGCTCGGCTTTCTTGGCCTGCCTGTGAAGGGTGTTCAGCTGGCGTTTCACCTCGCCGACAATGTCACCGATCCGTACAAGGTTCTGCTTGGTGGCCTCCATTTTTTTAAGTGCAATCTGTTTGCGTGATTTGTATTTGGTTACCCCGGCAGCCTCTTCAATAAGGAAGCGACGCTCCTCCGGCTTTGCCATGAGGATTTGGCCAATCCGTCCCTGTTCTATAATGGAGTAGGCCCTGGCACCGACACCGGTATCCATGAAAAGCTCGGTAATATCCATGAGGCGGCAGTGAGTCTTGTTTAAAAGGTATTCGCTCTCGCCATCCCTGTAAAGCCTGCGAGTAACCTGGATTTCTGAATAGTTGAGATATTTGACAGGAACCCTGCCGTCCTGGGTCGAGAAGACGAGGGAAACCTCGGCCATCCCCAGAGGTTTGCGAGAATCGCTGCCACCGAAGATAACATCCTCCATGGCGCGGCCACGGAGATTTTTTGCCGACTGTTCTCCCATGACCCAGCGGATGGCATCGACAACATTGGATTTTCCGCAGCCGTTTGGACCGACGACAGCAGTTACCCCTTCCGGAAAATCAAAAGTTGCCTTTTCGACAAACGATTTGAATCCAGATATCTCCAACCTCTTTATTTTCATATATTTACAGATTCCTTCAGGGGTGTGAAAAATTGTTGCATCGTAGCTCAAATCATGAATGGCGGTCAATCACAAAAGGGGGTAAACCCTCAGCCTGTATAAGTTGCACTGAGATTAATCACAGGTTATACTCTAAGAGTTGCAAACCAGTGTTGCTTTTGGAGAGATAATGACTAAAACAGGTCGCCGCATCAGGACATTACTGATTTCACTGGCCCTTTTGCTGGCACTTCTGTCAGTCGGTTATATCGTCCTTATCAAGGTGATTGATCTTGACACCTACAAAGACCAGATTCTCTCTGAATTGCAAAAGTCCCTGAATCGGCCCGTTTCCTACAAAACCGGCAACCTATCTTTCAGTCTTGGACCTGCCATATCGTTCCATAACGTAATAATCAGGGAACCTGATAACTCTGCTGACTTTGTCACTATAAAAAACCTTACATGTCAACTTGACCTTATCCATCTTTTAAAAAAACAGATTGTCATCCATAGGCTTTCTGCGGATAAAGCCCGGGTAAATCTGGAACGCAGAACTGACGGCAGATTCAACATCTCGGATCTTACTGAAAGCCGCTCCGGCAACACCCAGCTGAAAATTCATGACCTGGAACTTAGCGAAGCTGACATAACATTTACAGATAGACTCCTCCAAACATCTCCAATAATCACCAGACTTGAAAAAACTGACCTGCTCCTTCAAAACCTCTCAAGAGATAGCAGGGCAAGCTTTAAAATATCCACAATCCTTGGGGGCGGCGCAAGCGGCACCCTGCACCTGAGCGGTAAAATCGGATTGCCACCAAAAGACTCTCCCCTTGAAAACTCTGTCATCGAAGCTAAAATATCCTGCAAGAAGCTGGACATTGCTCACTACTGGCCATATTACAGCAAATATGTACCGTTCAAGAAAATTCTCGGTACAGTTGACACTGAAACTGATTTCCGTGGCCGTATATCTGAATTCACCTCCACCGGGAAAATAGCCCTGCACTCCCCGCGATTTGACTACCAACCAGTTTTCAAGCAGGTTCTGGCTTCAAAAGATATTCAGATAAAATACCACTTTGAACTAAACAGACAGGATATCAGAATCAAGGCTTTAGAAGTTAATGTAGATGGCGCCGAAGTAAAGGGAAGCTTTGCTCTGCTGGATTATCGGAGTAATGACCCGAGAATAACTGCCCAGGCTGTAACCGGGAAGCTAGACTTTGAAAAGTACAGGCAGTTCGTCCCCTACGGAATCATTGTAAAAGACACTGCGGAGTGGATTGAACAGCACATAGCCGGTGGCGTATACCAGCTTGATGAAGGAAAGCTTGATGGCAAAATCAGCCAGATTCTTCATATGGAGCTTGGAACCAACTACAACATCCTTTACATAAGGGCAAGAGCTGAGAAAGGTGTAGTAAGCTATGGCAGCAAAGTCCCCACATTCAACAATATCAAGGGTACGCTGGAGATGAAAGGAAAGGATTTCTTCCTCCACGGCATGTCAGGTAATTTCGGAACATCCCCCATGACTCTTGAAGGTAAAATTGCAGACTACCCGCTTGACAGCCCGAGTAGTTATCCCTTTAAAATGGTCATAAGCCCTTCCAGAAACGAGATTGCTTGGCTCGCCGGGAAAGGGATATCTTCAAATTTTCTCTATAATGGCAACTCGTCGCTTACCTTAAGCGGTGACGGATTCACCAGTGGTTACAACCTTTACGGCGACTGGAACCTCACCCCGGCCTCATACAGCTACGCAAACTATATTTCAAAACCTGTCGGCACAACATCAAACATAAAATTCAGGGGGATGATAAACCAAAAAGAAGCGACACTTACCTCAATGAATTACACTGTTGGCGGACTTACTCTTGACCTATCGGCAAAATATCCGTTCGATCCGGCTAAAAGCATGGATATACTAATCAACAGCAATCAGTTTACCAGTGAAAACATCTCCAGTTTAAGCCCCTTCCTGTCTCGCTATACCCCGACAGGAAGGGCGCAGGTCTCCCTGAAAGTCTCAGTTCCTCCTGCTGCGGGAAAATTAAAGCTCAATGGAACCGTAATGTTTAACAACGCTTCACTTCGATATTCACAAAGCGAGAAGCCCGTTTCCGGCCTGACAGGTTCAATAAGCTTTGATGATGGTGCAATTGAATCAACCCACATTTCTGCCAGAATAGGCAATACTGCTTTCTCAGGCAAAGGTGCCATAAGTTCTCTTGATCCGTTTACCTTCAGTACATCTTTCACATCTACACTGATAGACCCGGAAGACTTCGGGATCAGATTTGCCCCGAAAAACCCTATGATTACAAAGGTAAAAGGTGACATCTCCTTCAAGGAAAACAGCATTAACATCAAATCCCTATCCGGCGCCGTTAATAATTCCCAGTTATCCATTGTCGGCAGCATAAGTGACCTGAATAAGATGAAAGCAGACATTTCAATATATTCATCTTTTCTTGACATCTCAGACCTCATACTTTTCAGCGGGGCTGAAAGCACAGGCGTCAAACAGGCAAAACCGGCAGTATCTCCATCCCTCAAAATTAACCTGAAAGCCGAGAGGGGGGTTATCAGCGGAACTGAGTTCAAGAAACTGAACACAACCCTGAGTCTCTCAAATAAAGTTCTGCAGATTGCACCTCTTGATGCCGAAATACTGGGCGGAAAACTCTCTGCAAAAGGGAAGATTGACTCGCAATCAACTCCAAGCCGCTACCAGGCCGAATTCAAACTGGCAAACGCCTCGGCTGATGAAACTACCAATCTCTTTTCCGGCAAGAAAAAAGAGGTGACCGGCGTTATGTCCCTTGAGGGCGAACTCGGAAGTAGCGGAGATTCTTTTGATACCATCAAAAAATCTCTTTCCGGGAAAATACTGATTCACTCTACAAAAGGAATGCTTCGACAGTTTTCAGGTTTATCCAAGGTCTTTTCAATCCTGAACGTCTCCCAATTGTTCAAATTCAGACTCCCTGACATGGTTTCAGAAGGAATGCCTTATTCTGACATCAAAGGAACATTAACCTTTAAAGACGGCATCATCACCACAAATGATCTATTTATTTCAAGTAATGCCATGAACATATCCTTTGTAGGGAAACATGACCTGAAGAGTGACAATCTGGACTTGACGGTCGGCGTTCAACCTCTCCAAACAGTGGATAAAGTCGTAAGTCACATTCCGATTGTAGGATGGATTTTGACCGGAAAGGAAAAATCCCTGATCTCAGCATACTTTGAAATCAAAGGTAAATCGACTTCTCCTGAGGTATCAGCAATACCTGTATCATCACTGGGCAAGGGGGTTTTCGGGATATTCAAACGGATGTTTCAGCTCCCGGCAAAGCTTTTTACCGATACAGGCGAAGTGATCCTCGGGAACTGATTCTTCTGGACATTCACTGTTACACATGCTAGATATTTTACGTTTTATTTAGACTACCTATAAGGTAAATATAAAAAAAGGGGGGTGAATTCCTTGGCTCACAAGATTTCTGACGAGTGCATCAACTGCGGTGCATGTGATGATTCCTGTCCTGTAAGTTCAATCAGCGAGGTTGGTGACAAGCGCGCTATTGACGCTGATACATGTATTGATTGCGGAGCATGTGTAGATACATGCCCGGTCAACGCTATCAGCGCCTAATCAGGCTCGATAACAGCATTAAAAAAGGCCGCTGCATTTTTGCAGCGGCCTTTTTTAATTATCATCAGCTAAATCTACGGTGCAGCAACAGTTGAACCACCAACAACTACCGTGTAATCTGTAGCCTCCTTAGGCACAGGGCTTACCACAACAACAAACGGGATGGTTGCACCAGGCTTAAGTCCAAGATTTGCAAGAGAATCGCCAAACTGGTTATTCATGATCTCTTCAATTTTAGTCAAAGGTAGTGTAGCAAGCTGTTCACTTGAAAGCGAGTTGCCGCAGAATGCACTCTTTGTGACAAGAGAGCTGCCTCCTGATCCGACAAGAGAGGCCTTAATCTGAATGGAGGCACGAGGCTTCTTGAAATTATTAACAGCTTCACCTCTTACTACAAAAAGCTCTCCAGCGGTACTGTTCAAAACATAAGAAGCGGTAACCCCCTTGATTACGATACTCCCTTCCTCGCCAGCTTTATCACCATACCACTCCACAAGAAAGCCGAGACCAACCTTCGAGAATGCTTTAGGTCCACCGAAGAAATAAACCCCCGATCCAGCAAGGGCAATAATAAGAACAATCGCGCCGGCTATCACGAAAACCGGAAAAAGTGACCCGCTCTTTTTTCTTGTTGTAAGCGACGAAGGTGGAAGATCGTCCTCAGAATACTCGGGGAAATCCGGAACTGCTGACGGTTGAAACTCTACAGACTTGTTCTCAGCAACAGGCACCGAAAACGAGGCTGCTGGCGCTGTAGTCTCAGCAATATCGCCGAAGCTGAACTCTCCGAAATTGACATCGTCATGCGCTACCTTTGCTACAGAAGCGGTAGAACCACTCTGAACAGTGTCTGCATTGAATGAGAGGACAAAATCATCAGACTTTTCAACGGCTGAAAGAGTTTTACTTAGCTCTGCAAAGTCAGGTTCAGCAGATGCCGGTGTACCTGCCGATGATTTGCTGGAAACATCACTATCTGTAGTTAAGTCAGAAAAGGAAGCCGCTCCAAAGTCCATGGAAAATTCATCAGAGTCATTATTTGCAGCAGAAGGCTCATCAGATTGTGACTTAGCAGCAAAATCAACCTCGCCAAAGTCAAAATCACCCCCTTCGGAAAACGTTGCCGATGAAGATGGAGCCTCTATTGAAGCGTTAAATGATGAAAGGTCGAAATCCGACGTGGCTTTGGAATCGACAAAAGATGATGCAGTCCCTGACTGCCAGTCAAATTCATCCGCTGAATCCGGTTCATTTTTAGTGACCTCGCTCTTTAAGGAAGGAGTTTCAACATTGAACGAAAAATCGTCTATTGACGAAGATGAAGATTCCACAGAAGGAGACGTTGTGCCAAAGGAGAAGTCATCAGAGACTACAGGCTCCCGAGGAGGAGCAGGAACAACTGAAACAGCTTGGGGTGGTGCCTGAGAAACTGACGACCCAACGACAGTTTCAGGCTCAACGACAAAGACCTCCTTGCATTTTGCACATCTGACCTTTACAGGCCCGTTAGCAAGCTTGGAGTCGTCCATTCTGAATCTGGCACTACAGTGATCACACTGAATTATCATTTCGTACTCCGGTAATTGTCTTGGCTAAAAAAAAGTGGCAGGCGCACGTTTACAATAAACGTGGCTAAGCTTGCTATCCTGTTATGATTTTTTCATTTGCTATAGCAGAAACATCAATAAGTGTCAAACTATTGCTCCGTTTGAAATCAGTTAGTGACCTGATTTCAGCTGTTTGTAAGCCCGTTCGATATTCACATCCCAAAATTGTTCAAATCCATTCATGGACTTGTACTGCTTCAATGAAAATTCTTTTTTTGTCTGTGAAAGAGTGTTCCCCTTCTCGACGTTTCTTATCACTTCCGTCATAAACGCCCGGTAAAAATCCCTGAACCTCTCGATGGAGCGGCTGTCCGAAACCTTGCCGACACCTGGCACCACAACTGAAGGCGATAGCCTTTCCATAAGATCAAGATTTTCGCCCCACTCGTGTATGGAAGCTTCGCCCATATAGCCGACTGTGTCATTAAAAAGAAGATCCGATGCGAAAAGAATCCTTTCACTCGGGATATAGACAATCGTGTCACCAGAACTGTGCCCCGGTCCGGTATCCATAATTATCAGTGATATCTTCCCTCTGTTTAGAGTCAGGGCGTTTTCAAAAACAACAGTCGGATTTTTAAACTCTCTCAGCTCACCTTTCAGAGCCTGCCAGACATGCACGGAAACAACAATTTCGGATTTCTCCGGAAGATCAAAGTCGAGGAAATTGAAGCCTTTATGATGGTGGGTAAGGATGATCTGACTGACGGGAAGTGGTGTAACCCTGCCAATCTCGACCAGCAGTTCACTAATGCCCTCCTGGGTAAAATGAGCGCCTGCAAGGATTACCTCATAATTGGTAACTACAAAAAAGGCATTACTTGTCACTTTACCATTAGGCTGGGCAATCGCAGCATAGACCGAGTCGTTCAATTTTTTGATCTGATAGTTCGAGGCATCAGCAAAACCAACCGATAGAATGAATATAATAAAAATGACTACTGTAGAGCGCATATTGTATCCTCACCTGTCACAATGCCTAAACTCCTTGAGTTTAATGCCGCGATAGTGTAATAGAGTTATCTCTTTTGCGGGCGGTTAGCTCAGTTGGATAGAGTACAGGCCTCCGAAGCCTGGGGTCGCGGGTTCGACTCCCGTGCCGCCCGCCAATCAATATCAGAGGGTTACAGTTTATACTGTAGCCCTTTTTTCACACCATCATAGACATCTCATGCATGAAGCAAAACTCTATTGCCTCACCCTTCTTCACACCCCCGCAGTCTGATGGCAGAACTGCTACAGCATCGGCATTAAGCAGGGTTCTTTGCATACCTGTCTGCTGGTTACCTGCCGAACTCAGCCTGAAAATATCTCCGTCCCTTTGGACTTTGAGCCTGACAACTCCGGACTTACCCTCTTTTTTGGTAATATCCTCATCAAGAACCCCTTTGAAAACAGGTCTTGAAACTGCCGAATGCCCCATCATCCTGAGGAGCGCAGACCTTACAAAGACTTCAAAGGTCAGCATAGATGAAACCGGATTGCCCGGCAGGGAAAAGACCGGAACACGACCCTTCATGCCGAAGGCTGTAGGACCGCCAGGTTTTATTGCCACCTTCCAAAAAAGCTGATTTACGCCTTCACTCTCCAGCACCTCCCTGACAAGATCCCTTTCACCTGCCGATACACCTGCCGTTGTGACAAGAACATCGTATTTAAGCCCCTCACTGATCTTCTCCTTCAGGCTTTCAAGTGTATCAGCCGCTATTCCGAGCATTGTCGGCTCTCCACCGGCCTCCATGACCGCTGCAGCAAGAGCCGGAGCATTGCTGTTGACTATTTTCCCCTCAATTAAAGGTTGCCCGAACTCGACAAGCTCATCTCCTGTTGAAAGAATTGCCACCCTGACCCGCCTGAAAACTGCAACGGTGGTTACTCCGCAGGCAGCAAGCATACTGACTTCGGCAGCGCGTATCATTGTCCCTTTTGAAACAACGGCATCCCCTTTCTTCTGGTCCTCTCCGGCAAAGCGGATATGCTGCCCGGCCTTAACCCCAGAAGGAACGGTTATGAAGCCATCCCCCTCCTTCACAATCTCCTCGAAAGGGATCACGGCATCGAAACCAGGAGGGATGGGTGCACCGGTCATAATCTTTACGGCAACCATGGCAGGAGAATCGGTCAAAAGGCTCTCACCAGCCATTACTGCTGCAATGACAGGCAGCTCTCCGGGAATAGCGCACTCAGTAGCTCTTACCGCATAGCCATCCATTGCAGAGTTGTCAAATGACGGCAGATTAAATTCGGCTGCAACAGTGTCCGCCGAAATCATCCCCAACGACTCCATTAACGGCAGAGTGACCGCCGGTAGTGGTCTGACAGAGTCAAGTACAAGTTTACTGGCACCTTCGTAACTGATCATATTAAGAAACTCCTTTCAAGTTGCAAACGGATATTTAGAATTCTCAAACATTAAACGGGTTGCAATAAACAATGTGATGAGTATAGCATCTAAATAATTGGAAATTATCCCGGCTATACATCATTAATTCTATGGGAGCAAACGTCTTGAAAAGGGTCTGCGCTTGGTGCAACAAACCAATGTCTCCTGTAAATACAGGTGGCAAGAACGCGGAAAACTTGGTTACACATAGTATCTGCTGCGACTGTGCCGACAACCTCGAATTCCAGCTGGGGATTTCACTCAAAACCTATCTGGAAAGCCTGCATATTCCGATAGTCGCCTTTGACGGCAATGGCACTGTAATAGGTATCAATGCTGCCGCAAGTGCCGCATATAAAGGGAAGGCAATCGTAGAGAGTGCAAAGTGGCAGGAAAAAGTTTTTGAGTGCGCCCATGCAAGGCTCCCGGATGGGTGCAAAAACAAAATCCACTGCAGCGGCTGTGCCATAAGGATTGCTGCGACTCAGGCATTCAATTCAGGTAAAGAGATAATTAACATACCTGCCCACCTGAATCACTGTTCATCAGACCTGTGCGAAAAAATCGAGCTTCTCATATCTGCCGACAAGGTTGACAGCATTGTCTTTTTGAGAATAGTTAAACTTTAAAGTCCCCGCATCATCTCCATAAGCCTGAACCCATCTTCAACAATCAGACCGGATGCTTGTGCCGAATCTTCGTCATAACCGGCAACGCCTGCCTTCTCACTCTGCTCGCCTGCATAGAGTATGAACGGTACAGGATCGCTTGTGTGGGTCATTCTGGCAACTGGTGTCGGATGGTCAGGTGTGCAGAGAATCCTGTAATCGCCGAATTTTTTGATCCCTTCCATGACTACACCAACCACCTGGGAGTCAAAGTCCTCAATTGCTTTGAGCTTATGCTCAAGATTTCCGCTGTGGGAAGCCTCATCAGGGGCCTCCACATGTAGATAGACATAATCGGAGCGCTCAAGGGCTTCCAGTGCGGCCTCTGCCTTGCCACGATAGTTTGTATCAATATAACCGGTTGCGCCATCAACCTTGATAATCTCCAGGCCTGCATAAACACCTATGCCGCGCACCAGATCAACGGCAGATATGACCGCACCTGAAAGTCCGAATTTCTCCCCATAGGTCTCCATGAGCGGAGCTTTCCCCTGACCCCAGAACCATGCTGAGTTTGCCGGTATTTTACCCGCTTCAAGACGTTTTTTGTACTGCGGATGATTATGAAAGACCAGTTGTGAGGAGTTCATCAGATGGATCAGCTTTTCAGCACCATCACCCTTGGGAAGATAGTCGAGAATCGACTGCCCGGTTATATCGTGGGGAGGTGTTGCGCTGATTTTTTCATTCCCCCCCTTCCAGACAAGCAGATGGCGATAGCTGATCCCCGGATAGAAGTGAAACTCGTCACTGCCAAGCTCCTTTTGCAGTGCGATTACCAGCTCCCTCCCCTCCTCGGTAGATATATGCCCGGCCGAATAGTCCTTCATCAAAAGGGTTGTCCCTCTGGGGGCAAGATTAACCAGATTTATCCTGAAAGCAACATCATCAGGGGCAAGCTCTACCCCCATACTTGCTGCTTCCAGGGGTGAACGCCCGGTATAGCAGACCCTTGGGTCATAGCCGAAAACCGAGAGGTTGGCAACATCGCTTCCAGGGGGAAGCCCGGTTGGGACGGTCTTTGCCAGACCTATTCTGCCACACTTTGCCATGAAATCCATGTTCGGAGTTTTTGCCGCCTGAAGCGGGGTTTTCCCGCCGAGTTGATCCATTTTTTCATCGGACATGCCATCGCCAAGAAGTACTATATATTTCATTTTCTCTTCCTTTTTATGATTCACCCTCTGGGGTGCAAAGTTTCGTGAATTTTTTTAAGCCGGTCACCTGTCATGTGCGTATAAATCTGGGTTGTTGCAAGGTCTGCATGGCCAAGCATCATCTGCACGCTGCGCAGATCCGCCCCGTTTTCCAGAAGGTGCGTTGCAAACGAATGTCTGAGCGTATGTGGTGAGATATTCTTCAGTATCCCTGCGCTTGCAGCCCTTTTTTTTATAATGTTCCAGAAAGCCTGACGGGACATACTCCCACCCAGTCTGCTGAGAAAGAGACCCTTTTCGCCGGATTGAGGCATAGCGGTTCTTGACGCCAGAAGATACTCGCTGACCGCCGCCTTCGCTGCTTCTCCAATGGGGATGAGCCTCTCTTTTTCACCTTTCCCCGAGGTCATCAGATAACCTGCAAGAAGATTCAGATCGGAAAATTTCAAAGAGACCAGCTCGGAAACCCTCAAGCCGGTCGCATAAAGAAGCTGCAACATTGCCCGATCGCGCAGATCATTCAGGGAAGTTCCAGAAGGGGCATTCAAAAGCGTTTCCACCTCTATCAAGGAAAGCACTGAAGGGAGTTTTCCAGGCATCCGCGGAGACTCGATTACTGATGTCGGGTTAAGCTCACAGTAGTTTTCAACAAGCAGAAAGCGGTGAAACATTCTTACAGCAGAAAGCGCCCGTGCCCTGCTTCTCGGAGCAAGGCCGGAGGCTTTAAGCCCGGCAATAAAACCGGCAACATCTGTCGGTCTGATTCCGGAAAGCTCTTTTATACCGCTGCGCTCAAGTGAATCAAGGTAAATGGAGATATCACGGCTGTAAGCTTCGAGCGTGTTTTTTGACAGCCCTTTCTCTACCAGAAGATAGGCAACAAAAAGATCCAGGTAATTGTTCATGAATCTATTGCTTCCTGCAATCTTTTTTTGATCTCTTCCAGCTTCTCTTCGCCAATGATCTTCTGTCCGAAAATGTCACGGACATAGAAAACGTCTGCAACCTGATCCACTTTTGTAGAAATTTTGGCAACGCCGATATAGAGACCGAGCTGACTTAAAGTTGCCGTAATCCTGTAAAGAAGACCTACCTTATCATGGGTGTAGATGTCAATTACGCTGTAATCCACCGACACTTCATTATCTATCTCCACTCTTGTGGGGAAGCGTGGCTTCTGCTTTTCATCGGAAAGGTTACTCTTCTTGCGCTTGTCAACAAGGGACTGCACCTGCACCTTCCCCTCAAGTACAGACTGCATGTCACCTTTGATCCGGTTCCATCTGTTTTCATCGGTGATGACAAAACCCTGTGGCGAGTTGACCTGAAGGATGTCGAGGGCCTTGCCATTGGTGCCTGTATGAATCTGGGCTCCGAGGATATTAATCCCGTTGGCCGCCATTACCCCGGTGATTTTGGCAAAAAGCGCCGGCATGTCCCTGGTGGCGATGGTAAAGTGGGAGAAACCAAGCTCATGCTTGTGACTGATTTCTATGACCAGCGGCAGAGAATCAAGCATGTGCAGTACTTTCACATGGGTGGCAATATCTTCAGGTGCATTGGAGAGAGTATGCCTTGTCGTAAGCGCTTTCAACTCCTCTTTTGCAGACTGCAGCGGCAGATCATTCTCAAGTAGGGTAATGACCTTGCGACGTACTGCCTTGACCCGCTCGCTGCTTGCCTCCAGACGGAAATCGCCGCGCTCCAGTACCTGGAAGCTCTTTTCAAAAAGCTCCCTGAAAAGCATCTTTTTCCAATCATTCCAGACATCGGGCCCGACCCCTTTCACATCTGCATAGGTGAGCAGGTAGAGCATTTTCAGGTTTTCGCTACTCTCCATCTGCCGGGCAAAATCTATTATCATCCGCTCGTCATGGAGGTCGCGACGCTGGGCGATATGGGCAAAAAGCAGATGCTGCCTGACAAGGAACTCAAGACGCTCACTGTCCTCCTTTGAAAGCCCCATGCGCCGGGCAATAGTGCGGCAGAGCACAGCCCCTTTTTCAGCATGTCCGCCCCCCTCACCCTTGCCAATGTCGTGGAAAAGAACAGCAAGCAGAAGCAGTTCCCGCTTTTGAACCTCCGCTGCCAGAGCAGTCAGGTCAGGCAGATCCTTGGCATGTTCCCCCTGCCAGAGACTGACAATCTCTTCAACACAGAACAGGGTATGGATATCGACGGTAAATACATGGTACAGGTCATGCTGAACCTTACAGTGGATGCGCTCGAATTCAGGGATGAAATGATTGAGAAACTCCAGGTGGTGCATCAGCTTGAGGGTCTCCACAACCCCCTTGTCAGCACGGAGGATGTTGAAGAATGAGTTGTTAACCTCCTTGCTCCGCCTGAATTTATCATTGACCTGATCAAGCTTGTTCCTGATCAGCGACTTGGTATCGACGGAGAGTTTCACCCCCTGCTTCTGGGCCTGCTCGAATATGGTCATAAGAAGAGCCGGTTTGGCATCTATGACTGACTCATCGGGAACTGTCAACTCGCCGCGGACAACAAAAAGTCCGTCCCCGAGGGGACGCCTGATAAAGTAGCCGAGTATCTTTCCGGGGCTCTCCTCCCTTCTTTTGCAACGGGAGATAAGTGAAGCGGATAGATGTTCGGTTTTCGTGGCCTGAAGATAGTAATCCTGCATGAACTCTTCTACCGCCAGCGACTTTCCCCGGTCCTTGAAACCAAAGAACTCTGCCAGTGAGATCTGCGCCTCGAAAGTGATCTGATCCTTTTTCCTGCCGGCAAGATAGTGGAGCTCATTTCTGATTCTCCAGAGATAGGATTTGGCAGTTTCAAAGGCTTCAAGCTCTTCTTCGGAAATAATCCCCTTAATAACCAGCTCACGCATGGCAGTAATCTTGTATTTGAGCTTTGCCACCCAGATGGCCGTCTGAATATCCCTTAAGCCCCCTTCACTCTCCTTGATATTCGGTTCGAGGATATAGACAGATGAGCCGTATTTGCCCCGGCGCGTCTCCAGTTCGGAAAGTTTGTCATTTATGTACGAATCGCTCCCCTTGGAGAGGAGCTGCCCCTGAAAACTCTTCCAGAAGCTGTCATAAAGCCCCTTGCTTCCCACCAGAAAGCGGCTGTCAAGCATTGCCGTCCGAACCGTTGAATCAGCCTTTCCCATCTCGATGCAGTCATTGACAGTCCGCACCGAATAACCGACATCAAGCTTCATATCCCAGAGGAAATAGAGCAGTTTCTGCGACACCTCCTCAACAGCCTGGGGATTCTTGCCGGCATGGAGAAACATGATGTCAATATCTGAAAAAGGATTCAGCTCCCCACGGCCATAACCGCCAACCGTTACCAGAGTCATTTCAGGCAGGGATTTTTCGGCCATATCGCCAAGAATCGAATTATAGAGCTTTTCTATGAGCATATCGGTCATGGCCGTTATCTCGGCAACAACCTCGATGCCACCGGTACCCTGGCGATGCAGCTCTTTAATTTTCTCGCGGTAGTGGGCCAGAAAGCGGCGTGAACCGGCAAGATACAGGGGACGTTTCTCTTCGAAAGAGGCAATGCCCGAATCCCCGCCGGACTGTGTTTCATCGGGAAAATATCTGTCGATTATAAACTGCATCAATGCTCCTTGTTACTGCACAAAAGTCTTATCAATCGGTTCTGCACCAGGCACAGTAGCTGTTTTTACAGAATCCGCCGAAATCGCGGTTCATGATCCTACCGTAAACATCTGCTATCTGCCCCCTGACGATCTCTTCGTCCTCCCTGGAGATATCGACAGGGTGATTCACAAATTCGCCGCTACTCTCTTCCGGTTCCACAAAGCTGAACATTACCGAGTCAACCTGATAGGAGTGCTTTGGGCTGTTTTCCACCAGCAGCTTGTAGAAGACCGCCTGCCGCCAGTAATCGCTGCCGAGCAGATCTTCGTGCTTCGGCTCGCTGCCTGCCTCTTCAGCCTTTTTGACCTTGTCCGGATCCGGGGGTTGCAGCTTCTTGCGGTCATACTTTCCGGTCTTGTAATCTACCAGATTTGCACTGTCACCTGCGATCTCCAGCTTGTCCACAAGACCGTTCAGCGGAACGCCGTCAAGGACCGTTTCAAAGGGCTGTTCAAGCAGCACTGTCTTGTGCCAGAGTGGCAGACTCGTCTCATAATAGCGGCTCAGGGTTTCCCGTCCGGCTGCCAGTCGCCGTTTGAAGAGCGCCTCGTCAAAGGCCTCCTGATTGCGGTGCATTTCCCGCTCGAACCTGGCGATGAAATCGGCAACCGGTGGAAAGACACTATCCTGAGAGTTTTTCATCGTCTTGAAAGCGTACTCAAGAGCCTTGTGAACACTTGTTCCAAAGGCCATGGCAGCACTGTTTATCTGGGGTACCCGGACAAGAGATTCGAAGAAAAACGTCCTTGGGCACTTTAGAAACGTGTTCAGACTGGAGACACTCAGCTTGAAATGCCTGAGCCGCTCGCTAATAAGGTCGGAGCTGAAAAGATCGCCGTAATCCTTTGGCTGCGACTCCAGCGTATACCCCATGGCTGCTTCAAGCTCAAAAGGCTCCAGCTGGCACTCCATACTGGTAACCGCTCCTGATTTTTCCAGCTCAGCCACAAACTGGCTCCGGGCAATCGGCTTGTCGCTGTCGGTTCTGGCTGCATAGCTGATATATAGTTCGCGCTCGGCACGGGTCATCGCCACGTAAAAAAGACGCCTTAACTCTTCCAGTTTGGCACTATCCCCGGCCTCCTTGTGGATCTGGCGGTTGGGTGGCACTGCAAAACCTGTCCTTGAACGCTTCCCTTCCCAATCGCCCTGGTTGCAGCCGACCAGAAAGACTGTATCGAACTCCAGACCCTTTGATGAATGGGTGGTGATAAGGTTGACCCCTCTTTTACTGAAAACCACCCGGTCGGCCTCCAGCATGATATTTCTGCTGCGCATCGTTGACAGGAGACGGAGCAGTTCCTCAAGGGTCAGAAACGGCGATTTTGCGCATTCCTCGCGGATAAAGCCGAAAAAGGTGTTCATTGCCGTCATCTGCCAGATAACATCATCCTGTTTGCTGATATCGGCGAGAAGGCCAAAACCTGTGAGGAGCCGGTGAATGTACTCCTGTAGAGAATATGCACCCTGTTCGGCAATACCGGTTTCGATAAGTTCATGAACCGATGCCAGCTTTGATCCGGCAAGCCGCTCTCTCACCGGGACCCTGGGGCTCCCCTTTTCATTGCCGGTCATATAAAGGCTCGCCACATCGAGGGGGGAGAACCCCAGTGACGGATGCTGCAAAATCATGAAGAGAGTGCTCTCCTGAGAGTGGGGGGAGCGAATCTCGCCGCTGAAGTATGTAAGGAGAGCCAGGAGATGCTTTACATTGGGATTTGCCAGCACATCCTCTCTGCGTCGGGTGCTGTAGGGGATTCCACGGCCGCGCAGATAGCGGACAATGGTCTGTGCCTGGCTGTGAGTGCGAAAGAGAACGGCAACCCGGCTCAAATCCTCATTTCCGGCATATCGGGCCTCCAGCTCCAGGGCAACGCCGAAGGACTCCTGCTGTTTTGACGGAAAGGATCTTGTTTCAGGTTTTTCTCCGGCGGGCTGCCTGGCAGCAGTAAGGTCCTTGGTTATCCCCTTTTCCAGACTGGCTGCTGAGTTGGTAATCCGCTCAGCGTTTATGGAGACAAGAGCCATGGCTGCATCAAGAATCTGCTGGGTCGAGCGATAGTTTTCCGTAAGAACAACCGTAGCAGGGGAATATTTACTGTCAAAAGAGAGGATATTTTCAATGTTGGCCCCCTGAAAGCGGTAGATGGACTGGTCGTCATCACCCACCACGAAAAGGTTCGGATCCTCCCAGTAGCTCATCAACAGATCGACCACAGAGTTCTGGGAGCTGCTGGTATCCTGATATTCATCAACAAGCGTGTACTGGTAGCGCTCCTGATACTCGATGAGCAGCTCGGGACTGCTGTTAAACGCCTCAATCACCCAGACGATCATATCGTCAAAATCGTAACGTTTATGTTCCCGCATCAGTTTTTGAAACTCTGCAAAGCTGCTGATGGCGGCCTTTGTCCGTTCGAACTTTTTTGTCTCCTTCTCAATCTCCGCAAGCTTGAGATCTCCGGCCTTGAACTCTTTATATTTCCTTGAATACTTCATCTGGGGCAGATCGGGCAGAGAGGCAATGTAGTCGTCAATGGCCGCAATCTCGGCTGTCTGGCTCCACCCTTCACGCTTGATGGCAGCGTACAGGTCAATCAGGGACTTTGTATCGCTGTGAAGATCGCCGGTGACCTTTGCCAGCGGGTTATCATGGGGGAGTGCATCAAGGAGTTTCTGTACTATCTCGGCCTTTTCAAGGTCGGAAACCGGCTGCAGATCGCTGAAACCGAAATAGGAGGGATTTTCCTGAATGACATTATTGCAAAAGGCATGAAAGGTGTAGATGTTGACCCGGTAGGCATCGGTGCCGATAAAGGAGAGCAGCCGCTCCCGCATGGCAATTGTTCCGGCATCGGTGTAGGTGAGGCAGAGAATGCACTCGGGTGCATTGCCAAGATCGATGATATTGGTAATCCGGGCCGCAATGATCTGGGTCTTGCCGGTGCCTGGACCGGCAACAACCATTACCGCCCCTTCTGTCCTGTCAATGGCGCTCTTCTGGGCAGGGTTGCACTCTTCATAGGCTTTCAGAGGATCTATCACTTTCTGCTCGACAACTCGCTTGATCATTCACACACCTTTTAAGAAGACAGAATACAGAAGTCAGAATAGATTCGACATAGCCTTCAGCCTTCAGCCTACTACCGGCAGGTCTCGCAGGTTGTCTCGTCAACCTTTTCCAGCTGACACTGGCATGAGATGCAGGCGTTGTGCCACTCGGGATGACCGGCGGCTACAGCCCTGGCCTTTGCCTCCAGACGCATCACTTCTGCTTCCATTTCGTCATTATACTGGGATTCAAACATGGGGGTAAACTTCTCTTTTTCAGCAGATAATGTCAAGTGCAGTTGTAACTAATTCAGTTCAGCAGATAACGCCCCCTGTCCCCCTCTTAGCTTAAGAGGGGGACGTAAATAATGGAGAGCGATGATAGTTTTACCTTCAGCCTTTAACCTATTTTCCCTACCGGCGCAATGTAGATGCAGAACTCATCCCTGCCGTCAACCGCCAGCAGTTCGTCGGCCTGATGCTGATCGTAGGCCGCAATGGCGCAGGTACCGGCACCAATCGCCTCACAGGCAAGGTAGAGATTCTGGCAGACATGTCCGGCATCAAGGGCGATAACCTTATAAGACGCCTCAGAATAGCGCCATTCGGTCCTCTCCGGGATCACCGTCCAGAGGAACGTTACAGCTGCCTGACCGCTGAAGCGCTGGCCGTGGGTTGCCGAAATCAGGCAGAAAGGGAGATTGTCCGGATCCCTCACCTGAACCAGGGCATGCTCAAGGGGGAGGTAGCGATAAATGGCGCTTTCAAGACCATCGACCCGTATAACTGCAAGATAGGTTTCAAACGGGTGGCGACAGCCTGCTGAGGGAACTGTACGGAGCACTGCCGCCTCGTGAATAACCTCACGCACCCCTTGTGTTGCCCAGAGGAGGAAGGAGAGTTCTTCAAGGGTCAAAGCGTCAGCACTGAACTGACGATGGCTCTTGCGGCCATGAATGGCGCTCCTCAGGTCATATGGCGGGATAGAAAGGTTATCCACATGCGGCAGCGGCACAATCCTGCTTCCTTCAGGAACAGGCTTTTGCCAGGGTGGTGGATGGACACCACGATTCTGCGGGGTCAGCCTGAAGTTCACCTCCTCACGGATCAGATCGGTGAGAAAATATCTGCCACTCTCTTTTGTGATTGGCGGATTACTGTTCATAAGTGACCTTCTAATCAGGAAATAAACCTGAATATGCTGTCAAGCGTCGCTCTCTCCGGTCGTGGAGGCTGTTCATCAACTGATCCGCCAGGGTAGCCGAGGGACAGACCAAGGAGGAGACGCATATTCTGGGGGACACCCAGAAATTTCTTGATTTCAGTTGAGTAGTCAGTGAGAAACGCCTGGGGAACCGTTGCCAGCCCCTTTGCATGGGCTGCCAGCATCATGCTCTGGGCAAAGATTCCGGCGTCAAAAATTGACCATTCGCCAAGGGAGGCGTCCTGAAAGAGGAAGAGACCGCAAGGAGCACCATAGAATCTGAAATTGGCCTTTTTTGAGCGGAGCACCGACTCTGGAGCGTTCAGATCGATCCCGGCAAGAACAGAGCGTTTTGCCATAAGCTCCTTGATGCGTGAATGGACGGGCTCCGGCCAGCAGCCCGGAAATGGCATATCGGGCGCGGAAGGTGCTTTTTGATCGAGCAGATCCAGTAGCATTGCCGTAAGTTCATCCTTGCGGCTACCGGAGACAGCCACAACCTCCCACGGTTGGCTGTTCTTGTATGAAGGGCTCCACTGTGCGGCCCCGACGATCTCCCTGACAAGCTCTTCTTCAACAGGATCAGCAGAAAATTTGCGAACACTGCTTCTGGTGGTTATGCACTTTATCGCTTCCATGACTGACTCCTTGTTTTGATGGCAGCAACAACCGCCAAGATACTGTAATAATATCGTATTTGGGAAAAGTTACAATGTCCGGAATCAGATTAAAACATCAAGAAACTTGACCGGGAGAAAAATGGAGTGATATAAAGCATCACGTCTTAAGGGGGTTTGATGGTTATTTTTCAAATCAAAGTACGGCTGACAATCTGTTTTATGCTTGGGCTTATGCTCTGCAGTGCACCTCCGGTCAGGGCTGATGAACCGGCTCCGGAGATCACTTCGACCAAAAGCGAAACAGCGGAAGGGGATGCAGAAGGGGTTGAAGGGATCGCCGCCTTCTATGCAAAACGCTACAACAACAGACGCACCACCTCGGGCCAGAGATACAACCCGGCCAAACTTACCGCAGCCCACCCCACCCTGCCCCTTGGCTCAAAAGTCAAAGTCATAAACCTTGCCAATGACAAAGAGGTGATCGTCACCGTAAA
>JACABD010000046.1:0-20420 GCA_013377075.1 Geobacteraceae bacterium
GCCTTGCAGAGGGTTTTTATCACCTTGATCCGGGCATAATATTTGTCATTGGCTTCAACCAGGGTCCAGGGGGCGATTTCGGTGCTTGTCCGGTCAATCATGTCGCAGATGGCGACTTCGTAATCGTCCCACTTTTCACGATTGCGCCAGTCCTCATCGGTTATCTTGAACCGTTTGAAACCGGTGGCCTCCCGCTCTTCAAAGCGTTTGAGCTGCTCATCCTTGCTGATGGTAAGCCAGTACTTTACTACGACAGTCCTGTTGCGGACAAGCTGTTCCTCAAACTCGTTGATTTCGCCATAGGCCCTCATCCAGTCGGCCGGTGAGCAGAAACCTTCCACCCGCTCGACAAGCACCCGCCCGTACCATGAGCGGTCAAAAATGGCAAATCTACGCTTGCGCGGCAGATGTCTCCAGAAACGCCAGAGGTAAGGCTGGGCCCGTTCATCCTCTGTCGGTGCGGCAACAGGGATGATCCGGTACTGGCGGGCATCAAGGGCTGCAGTGACCCGGCGGATGCTGCCACCCTTGCCTGCGGCGTCATTCCCTTCAAAAACCGTGATTACCGAGAGGTTATGGAAGTTGTCATGCCTTGTGAGAAGGGCGAGTTTGCGCTGCTGTTCGGCCAGCTCCTCTTCGTACTCTTTTTTCGGGATGCTCTTTGTCAGGTCGACTGAGTGAATGAGAAGAAGGTTGTCTATGGCCGGGATGAGTGGTGGATGGGTGTGAGCCGGACTTATCAATGCAGAGCTGTCAAGACGCTGCCGCAGCGCCTGAAGAATCGCCTTGCCTACGGTCAGGTTGCGATAGCGGGGATCCTCTCCCTCGACGATTGTCCATGGTGCCTCACTGGTGCTGGTCTGACGCAGGGCATGTTCCGAGCTTCTGCGATATCTGTCGTAGAGTTTGAAAGCTGCCCAGTCCTTTTTTGTGACCCGCCATCTGGTCTCCTTGTCCTTCTCCAGACTTTTCAGCCGCTTTCGCTGTTTCTCTTCTGACAGGTGAAACCAGAACTTGAGGATCAGGGCCCCTTCATCGGTGAGCATCTTTTCAAAGCGGATAATTCGCTCCATGCTCTGGTCGAGTTCTGAGTTTTTGGTCTTGCCGGTGACATGATTTACTATTGGAGAGGAGTACCAGGAACCGAAGAATATGCCTATTTTCCCTTTCGGGGGGAGGGCCCGCCAGAACCGCCACATGTAAGGGCGCTCCAGTTCTTCATCTGTAGGGGTGTCGAGTGCGTTTGTCTGAATCTGCCTTGGGTCCATCCATTCGTTGAGGATGTTGACCGTTTCACCTTTGCCAGCGCCATCGACCCCGCCGATAATGATGATCACCGGGAAGTCTGCTGCTGCCAGATCAAGCTGGGCGGCAAGCAGATCCTCCCTTAAGGCAGGAACCTCCTCCTGATACCTCTGCTTGTCTATCTTGTGACCAAGTTCTGCTGACTCAAACATCGGCGGCCTCCTTGATTTAGCTTTATTGAACTATACCAGAAAATCCACAGAGAGCTTGGTTGCAGCCTGACATCCGGATTGCGGGCACAAAAAAGGCCCTGTTACCGAAGCAACAGAGCCCTTTTGTGTTATATAGCTGAATGTCAGTCTTTCTTCAATGTAAAGCTGAAGGTCGCACCGACGCCATCGCGGTTGTTTTCAGCCCATACTGTTCCGCCATGGAGCTGGATGATATGCTTGACTATGGCAAGGCCAAGACCTGTCCCCCCTTCGTTACGGCTTCTGCCGGCATCAACACGGTAGAAACGCTCGAACAGTCTGGGGATGCTGGCTGGAGGAATTCCGCTGCCAGTATCCTTGACCGAAACCCTTATGAATTCGTCATCATCCTCGGTAGTGACGCTGATCGAGCACTTTCCCGGAGAGTATTTGATGGCATTGTCAAGCAGGTTGACAAGCACCTGTTCGATTCTCCCCTGATCCGCAACAACCGTGAATCCCTTGCCAGGTTCGGCCACAGATATTCTGATCCCTTTGGAGTCAGCCCTGTTCTTCATGAGAGAACAGACTTTATTTACCGTACCTTCGATCGAGATCGACTGCATATCGAAGGAAAAATCCGGCGATTCCATCTCGGAAAGGCTGAGTAGGTCGTTGACAAGGGCTGCAAGCCTTTCTGAATGGTTGAGAATAATCTGGACAAATTCGGCGGCTTTATCGGGGCTTTCTTTGATCAGTCCGTCAAGCAGCGCTTCAGAGTAACCCTTGATGACCGAAACCGGCGTCCGTAGTTCGTGGGAGACATTGGCAACAAAGTCCCGGCGGATATTTTCGAGGCGCTTGAGATCGGTAACGTCATGGAATACGGCAACAACCCCTTGCATGCCGTTTTCATCAAGTAGTGGAACCCAGTGGGTAAAGAGGAATTTCTCCTCCGGTGTCTGTATGGTCATTTCGTTGATAAGTTCATATTTTTCGCGGCTGACCTGGTCATGTGATTCCAGAAGCGCGGGGTGTCTGGAGATGTTGCTTATGGGGTTGTCGATAATTCCCTCGTATACCTTGAAAAGCCTGCAAAATGCTGGGTTTACAAGAGTTATGGTGCCTGATTTATCGGTAACCATGAGACCTTCGCCCATTCCGGAAAGAATCGCATCAAGCCGGTTGCGCTCGGAAGTCAGGCGGGATAGCTGATCGTCAAGTTTTTCTGCCATTTCGTTCATGATGACGGCAAGATCACCAAGCTCATCATGCCATCCGGTCGGCAGTCGCCGGTTGAAATTACCTTTTCCCATCTCAGAGGCAATGGAGGCTATTTGTTGAAGTGGTCTTGAAGTCAGGCGGGAGAGGATGTAGCTGAAGATCAGGGTTAAAATAAACGAGAAAAGCAGCGCCGTGCCGAGCGTTCTGTGAAGGCCGCTCCGGACGCTTACAAGTGACGAGAGGGGGAGCGCTAGCCGCACAACGCCGTCAATCCTCCCTTCATGGGTTACGGGGACTGCTGCATAAAGCATATCATGGCGCAAGGTTGCGGAGTATCTGACAGAAGTTCCGTAGCCGCTTTGCAGCGCCCCCTGAACTTCAGGCCTGTTGATGTGGTTTTCAAGCTCGTGAAGCTGGTCCGCTCTAACCTCTGAATCGCCTGTAACCGTGCCATCAGTGGCGAGTATGGTGACCCGCGCAGTTACTGCCTTGCCAAGGCTTACTGCAAGTGCGGGAATATCACTCTGCTTCCCCGCGTCTCTGCTCAGCATCAGTGAGGCCAGTCTGGTCTGGCTGAGAAGGTTATCTTTCAGAGTTGCGATAATCGAACTTTCAAGGGTTCTGTTAAGGTAAAAAAAGACAGATCCTCCCATGACCAGGAGAATCAGAAGGTAGGAGAGCATCAGTTTGTAACGGAAGGAAATTCTCATCGTTGCTCCAGCTTGTAACCAAAACCGCGGACTGTCATGATCATCTCACCGGCACTGCCAAGTTTGGATCTCAGGCGGGTGATGTGGGTATCAACAGTTCTGGTGTCGGCATCGCTGCAGTATCCCCAGACATCCTGCAAAAGCCGCTCTCTGCTCTGCACTCTGCCGGAGCGTTCCGCAAGCGTGGTCAAAAGCTTGTACTCCGTTGATGTCAGGGTGATTTCTTCGTTGTCTACTTTTACGGTGTGGCGGGAAGGGTCAATGGTGAGGCTGCCGAGATGGAGACTTTTTTCACCCTTCAGTTCGGGTACAGAACGCCTGATAATCGCCTTTATCCGCAGCATCAGCTCTCTTGACGAGAACGGTTTGACCAGATAGTCGTCAGCGCCGACTTCAAATCCGACAACCCTGTCGATCTCTTCCCCTTTAGCCGTTACCATGATGATCGGTATGGAGGCTGTGCTCTCCTTTTTGCGGAGAGTCTTGCAGACATCTATGCCGCTCATTTCCGGAAGCATCAGGTCGAGAATCACAATGTCCGGAAGTTCGGCGGTCACAAGTTCGATGCCGCTTTTACCGTCAAGGGCTATGACCGTCTGCCAACCATCTTTGCCGAGATTGAATGCAAGCAGCTCGGCAAGATCCTTTTCGTCTTCAATAATCACAGCTTTCATTAATGTACCTCGACTGTAATATTCTCAGGGAAATGTTACAGTTGTGTGCCAATGGCAATAAAATCCTGCAAATATTGCGGAAATATTGCGATTTTGTATCAAACCATCTTTTCCGGTCTCACCAGTTCGTCAAATTCCTTTTCTGAAAGCAGACCCGATCTGACTGATGCCTCCTTTAGTGTCAGCCCTTCATGCAATGCGCTGTGGGCGATTGCCGCAGCCTTGTCATAGCCGATCTTCGGAGAGAGCGCCGTTACCAGCATCAGCGAATTGTCGAGATGCTTCCTGATCTGCTCGCGATTTATTGTCAGACCATCAAGGAGATGATCGGTAAAGGAGCGGCAGGCATCGGCCAGAAGATTTAACGATTCAAGGAAATTATGGATGATTACCGGTTTGAAGACATTCAGCTCGAAATTCCCCTGTGACCCGGCAAAAGAGATGGCAGCATTATTGCCATGCACCTGTACAGCCACCATAGTCAGGGCTTCGCACTGGGTTGGATTGATCTTGCCCGGCATGATTGAGGAGCCGGGTTCGTTTTCCGGAATGAGCAGCTCACCCAGACCACAGCGGGGGCCGGAAGCGAGCCAGCGTATGTCGTTGGCGATCTTCATCAGTGAGGCGGCAAGGGTTGCCACTGCGCCGTGGGCGAATAGCAGTTCGTCATGGGCAGAAAGGGCGGCAAACTTGTTCGGGTGGGAGCGGAAGGGGTGGCCGGTTAGTTCGGCGATCTTTGCGGCAGTCATTTCGGCAAAGCCTTGAGGTGCGTTCAGCCCGGTACCTACCGCAGTACCGCCGATGGCCAGATCAAAAAGTCCGTCAAGGGAGAGCTGAAGGCGCTCCATGTCCCGTTCCAGAAGTGATGCCCAGCCCGACATCTCCTGGCCGACGGTCAGCGGCACCGCATCCTGAAGGTGGGTTCTGCCGATCTTGACCACATCATTAAATTTGTCCGCCTTGGAGACGATGACGTCAAGAACCTGCTGAACGGCCGGTATCAGGCGATCTGCAACACTTTTAGCTGCCGCTATATGCATGGCTGTGGGGAAGGTGTCGTTGGAAGACTGGGACATGTTGACATGGTCGTTCGGGTGGATCGGGGTCTTGCTCCCCATGGCACCGCCGGATAGCTCGATGGCACGGTTGGAGATTACCTCGTTGACATTCATGTTGCTCTGGGTGCCGCTCCCTGTCTGCCAGACCGGCAGGGGGAAATGGTCATCAAGGCTGCCGGAAATGACTTCGTCGGCACTTCTGATTATCAGCGCACCCTTGTCAGCAGGAAGAAGCCCCAGCTCCATGTTGACAAGGGCTGCCGCTTTTTTCAGGAATCCCATGGCATGGATGACTTCAAGCGGCATGGGTTGATTGCCTATGTTGAAGTGAAGCAGCGCCCTCTGGGTCTGTGCTCCCCAGTAGCGGTCAACCGGAACCTCTATGTTACCCATGCTGTCAGATTCGATGCGGCAGGTCATTTAAGCCCCCCTGATCTCCGTTATTGACACAACAAGCTCACCCGAAGGGCGGCGGATTGTTACTTCGTCATCAACCTTCTTCTGCAACAGCGCCTGGCCGACCGGCGAATCTATGCTGATGCGACCCTTGCTGACGTCAAATTCGTCGGCGCCGACAAGCTGATAGCAGCGCTCGTTGCCGTCTTCATCCTCGTAGGTGACCCAGCAGCCAAATGATACGGAAAGCGGATTTTTAGGTGCAGCCGCAACTTTCAGCACCTTGAGCCTTCCGCCAAGATGTTTCAGCTTGCGGTCAATTTCGCGCAGCCTTTTTTTGCCGTAGATGTACTCGGCATTTTCAGAACGGTCACCTTCGGCAGCCGCATCTGATACCCCTTGTACGACTTTTGGCCTCTCAACCCGCCAGAGATGATCAAACTCATCCTCAAGTTTTCTCATCCCTTCGGCTGTAATCAGGTTTGTCATTGCAACTCCTCTCACGAAACTTGTCGGCAGTTTCTTTCTAAAAACTACCCTAAAGATAATAAAGATGTAAGATGAAAAAAACGATACTACAGGTATACTGTCTTAAAAAATATCTCTTAAAAGGGAAAAATAGATGACTCCTACTAAACTCCGCAAAAAAATATACAGTCCGGCTCTTGTTAATGCCCCGCCGCTGGCAATGGATGTCGCCGGCATTACACGTGGTTTTCGCCACTACTATACCCACAGCCTTGGTCGCGACAAGTACTGCCGCTCTGCACACTACCGCTACATTGCACTGGCGCTGACCATTCGCGACCGGCTCATGGAGAGGTGGAAGAATAGTCGTTATGCCTATGAAGAGAGCGACTGCAAGCGGGGCTACTACCTTTCACTTGAATTTCTCATGGGGAGAACACTCGGCAATGCTGCGCTCAGCCTCGGTATAACCGGTGAGATCGGCGATGCACTGCATTCTCTTGGGCTTGAGATGGAGGATCTGGTTGAGGCAGAGGCCGATGCCGGACTTGGCAATGGCGGCCTGGGGCGGCTTGCAGCCTGTTTTCTTGACAGTTGCGCGACCCTGCAACTTCCGGTCACCGGCTACGGAATCCGCTACGAGTATGGCATGTTCCGTCAGAAGATCGAGCATGGCAGGCAGGTCGAGGAACCGGATCACTGGCTGCGCGGCAGCAATCCGTGGGAGCTGCCAAGACCTGAATACAACCAGAGAATCCATTATGGCGGCAGGACCGAGTTCTACAGTGATGCTGCCGGTGTTGCCCGTATCCGCTGGATCGACACCCAGGATGTTATGGCAGTTCCCCATGATATCCCGATTCCGGGCTACCAGAACGGAACCATCAACACCCTTCGTCTCTGGAAGGCCGCTGCAACCGATGAATTCGATCTCGGCGAGTTCAATGCAGGGAGTTATACGGAGTCGGTTGCCACGAAGAACGCTGCCGAGAACATTACCATGGTTCTTTACCCCAACGATGCCAGTGAAAACGGCAAGGAACTTAGGCTGAGGCAGCAATATTTTCTTGCATCCGCAAGCCTTCAGGATGTGCTGGCACGGTGGATGGTTGTCAAGAAGGGGGATTTTTCAGGCTTTGCCGAAAAAAATGTCTTCCAGTTGAACGATACCCATCCAAGTTGCGCAGTGCCGGAGCTGATGCGGCTTCTTATGGACAATCACGGCATGGGGTGGGATCAGGCCTGGGGGATTACCTGCCGGACAATGGCCTACACAAATCACACTCTGCTGCCCGAAGCCCTTGAAAAATGGCCTCTGGATCTTTTCAGAAGGCTTCTGCCCCGTATCCTGGAAATTATTCTCGAAATTAATGCCAGGTTTCTGGCGGAGGTCTCCAATCACTGGCCGGGTGATGGTGAAAAACTCAGGAGCATGTCGATTATTGAAGAGGGTGCCGTGCCCCAGGTAAGGATGGCTTATCTGGCAATAGTCGGCAGCTTCTCCGTGAACGGAGTGGCTGCGCTCCATTCAAAACTCCTTGCCGATGGGCTTTTCAGAGATTTTTACGAACTCTGGCCGACGAAATTCAACAACAAGACCAACGGCGTCACCCCGCGTCGCTGGCTCGCATGGTGTAATCCGGAGTTAAAGAATCTGCTTTGCGAATCCATTGGCGACGGTTGGGTAAAAGATCTCCAGCAGATCGCTGCAATTGCTCCGCTTGCAGATGATGCGGTATTCAGAGGAAGCTGGCAGGCTGTCAAACGGAGTAACAAGGAGCGCCTTGCCCGTCTGGTTTATGATGATTGCGGAGTTGAGTTTAATGCGGATTCGCTTTTCGATGTCCAGGTAAAGAGGATTCATGAATACAAACGCCAGCTTCTGAACATCCTCCATGTCATTCATCTCTACGACCGGATCAAACGGGGTGATACGCAAGGGTGGACAAACCGCTGCGTCCTTATTGGCGGCAAGGCGGCTCCCGGCTACTTTATGGCAAAGCTGATAATAAAGCTGATAAACAATGTTGCCCAGACCGTGAATAGTGACCCCGATGTCGGTGACAAGCTGAAAGTAGCGTTCATTCCCAATTACCGGGTGTCGGCAATGGAGATTATCTGCCCGGGGACAGATCTTTCCGAGCAGATCTCGACAGCTGGCAAAGAGGCGTCAGGCACCGGCAACATGAAGTTCATGATGAACGGTGCCGTGACCATCGGCACTCTGGATGGTGCAAACATCGAGATTAGAGAAGAGGTGGGGGACGAAAACTTCTTCATGTTCGGACTGACCGCCGAAGAGGTGGAGGAGAGCCGAAGGGATTATAACCCTGAGGCAATCATTGCTGCTGACGAGAATCTGAGACGGGTATTCAATCTCCTTCAGGGGAGACACTTCAATATGTTCGAGCCGGGGCTTTTCGATCCGATCATCAGTTCGGTTAAAAACCCCCATGATCCATGGCTGACTGCTGCCGATTTTGCCTCTTATGTAGAGGCACAAAAGAGAGTTTCCAGGGCTTACCAGGACAGTGAAGAGTGGGCAAGGATGAGCATACTCAATAGCGCCAGGAGCGGACGCTTCTCAACCGACCGGACGATTACAGAGTATAATAATGAGATCTGGAAGCTGGAGTCTACCCCGGCATTTTCGGTGAAATAAGATCATTGCCGGTGAGAAGTGCAAGTTTGTCATGGAGAGACCTGAAGTTGAGCGGCTTGCTGATGAAGTTAAGGCCATGTTCTGCCACACCATGTTCCGTCAGTATATCGGAGGTATAGCCTGACATGAACAGGAACGGCAGTTCAGGCCTTATGGCAAGTATCATTTCCTGAAGCTGTCTGCCGTTTACCTCGGGCATTATCACATCGCTGAGAACGCAGTCAATCTGGGTGTCCCTGTCTTCACAGAGCCTGACTGCATGCATCGGATTTTCTGCCATAATGACGCTATAGCCGATGCTCTCAAGGAAGAGCTGTGTCATCTCCCTTACTGCCACCTCATCCTCAACCAGCAGAATAACCCCGCTCCCCCTGATCTCCCCCATCTCCTCGACAACAGAATCCCCGTCCTCCAGTTCAATGGAGCGCGGCAGATAAATTCTGAAAGTGGAGCCTTCATGTGGGGAACTCTCAAGGGTTATGAATCCTTTGTATCTTGAGACTATGCCGTAGACGGTTGAAAGGCCGAGACCTGTCCCTTTTCCGCTTGGTTTTGTTGTGAAGAACGGGTCAAAAATCCGCTCGATCAGCTCAGGGCTCATGCCGCAGCCGTTGTCACTGACCGTTGTTACTGCATAATATCCGGGGGAGCTGTCCATGCAGGCGTTATGTGGCTGAATATCAATCGTTTCATTTGATGTCGAAATAAATATTTTTCCACCCTCAGGCAATGCGTCGCGGGCGTTTACAACCAGGTTCATGATTATCTGGTCATACTCTGTCGGGTTCATCTTCACAGGCCATAGATCGCCACTCATTTCAAAACTGACAGCTATCCGCTCCCCGATGAGCCTGCCCAGAGTTTTTTTCATTTCGGCAAGCATATAGTTGATGTCGATATGGCAGGTTTCCGGCGTCTCATCCCTTGAGAACGCAAGAAGCTTTTTAGTGATTTCCTGGGAATGGTTGGCCGCCTTGATAATCTCATCAAGATACTGATTACAAGAGTTTGCCTCCACACACTCCAGCATCTTTATAAGTTCGGAGTAACCAAGGATTACTGTCAGTTTATTGTTGAAGTCGTGGGCAATTCCCCCTGCGAGCCTGCCGATAGCATCCATCTTCTGGGTCTGACGTATCTGATGCTCAAGCATACGACGCTTGGTTACGTCCTTGTCCATGCCGATAACCCTGATAGCCAGGCCATTTTCACGGATTAACGCGGCAAAAGTTTTTATAATTCTAGTCGAGTTGTCTGCCCGAACAATCCTGTATTCGTTTTCATAAATAGTATCTGAAACAATCGCCGCATTCAGCTTTGCAACGACCTCCTGACGGTCATCTTCATGGATTGATTCTTCCCATGCTTTTTTGCTGACCGACTGATCTGATCTTGGCAGACCGTAAATCTCAAAAACAGTATCATCCCAGACAAGATTGCCGCTTTGCAGATCCCAGTCCCATATCCCCAGATGGGCTGCGGTGGTTGCAAGTTTCAGCCGTCCCTCTGATTCGCGGAGCGCATTTCTGGTTTCGACAAGAGCGGTTATGTTGGTATGTGTCCCAATAACCCTTGTTGCTCGGCCATCTTCGCGCCTTTGCACCGCAGCACCACGGGTCAGAGTCCAGATCCAGTCGCCTGATTTAGAGAGCATTCTGAATTCGACGGAGAATGTTTCACTGATCCCTTCGATGCATTCGGTATTTGCCTTTAATGCGCTTTCCATGTCATCAGGATGAATCCTGTCCAGCCAGGTGGAGAGCTCGTGGGGGAGTTCGTCCGGCTCAAAGCCGATTATTCTGAAATAGCTTGGGGAGAAGTAAACCTCACCTGTCAGTATGTTCCAGTCCCAGAGCCCGTCACGGGAAGCCTGCATGGCAAGCCTGAACTGCTCTTCTCTGCTTTCCAGTTCTATGCTGTATTTTTTCATCCCTTCGGTTTTGCGTTTGACTATCCTTGTAAGGGTTACAACAAAGGCAAATGATATGAGGAGGGCGGAGCCGAGGAGAACAAGACCCCAGAGTAAAAAAGGAGAGCTGCTTGTGTGCGTGTGTGCCGTGATTTCTTCGAGTTTTCGGTAATAGATGGAGTCTTTGTTATCCTTTAGAGATTTTATTCGCCTGTCCAGGCGATGCATGATGTCGGGATTTTTCCCTTGTGTGGCGGCAATTACCATTTTAGTCGGTGAAAAGTTAATCGGAGTTCGAATAAACTTTTTATCATCAGCATTACTGAAAGTTGCAAGATTCCCGATAACTATCGCATCCACAGCTTCATAGGCGCGGTCAGAAAGAAGCTCTTCATTGCTATCCAGCTCAAGGACTTTTACATTGATATTGAACTGGTTTGCCAGCTGCAAAAAAGTTTGTAATATAATTCCACCTTTGCGACCGGCGACTGTTTTACCATCCATGTCGAGAATTGTATTTATCTGTTGGCCTTTTTTCCGGTAAACAACCCCCCAGTCTGTCAGAAGCGATTCCGAAGTTAAATCATACTTTGCCGCACGTTCTTCCGAATAGCTGATGCAGAGAAGGAGGTCTATCTCCCCTTTTGCAAGCCGCTCCAGCCCCTCCTGCAATGTGCCGTGAACAAAGGTCAGGCTCCACTCCTCATTGGCTGCCACATGTCTGGCTATGTCGACAAAAAAACCAGCGGGATCGTTGTTTTTGTCTCTGTATGAAAGAGGTATGTAGTCGAAATAGCCGACCTTCAGGGGTTGGGAACCCCAGACGGTGGAGGAGAGTGGGCTGAACAGCATCAGCATGACAATGATTATCAGTTTAATCATTTTTGGCATTATTAACCCGGACAGCACACATATTTGGCTGCAAGTTAAATTTGTAACAGGTATTTTGATGCTGTCAAATACCTCCCTGCTTGACTTTGCATATTAATTAAAATATATGTCTAGCTATGAAAAAGATTCTTCTGGTAAATGCATCCCGCTACTTTTTTGATGAGGGTAAAAATCTTCTCGATCGCAAGGACTTTCAGGTTTTCCTTGCGCCAACAGCTTTAAAAGCGATGCAGATTCATCGTCAGGAGAAGGTAAACCTGATAGTGGCAGATCTGGATATGCCTGAAATGGGTGGAGATGCCCTCTGCCATAGGATCCGCGAAGAGAGCGAATCCAGGGCTGTCTCCTTTATACTTGTCTGTCGTGACAATTCATTGGAGTTACATCGGGCTGAAAAGAGCGGGGCGAACATATGCCTGAAAAAACCTTTTAGTGCCAAAACTCTGCTGGATCATGTGGAAAAGATGCTTGCCGTGTCCATCAGGAGGGGGTACAGGGTACTTCTGCGGGCAAAAGTGAAGGGTTCCAAAGAGGATACTACTTTTTTCTGTACTTCGCAGAATTTAAGTGCGAGCGGAATGCTCATTGAAGCGGATCGGATGCTCTTGCCTGGAGATCAGCTCTCCTGTTCGTTCTACCTTCCAGGGTCTGCCCATATAACAGCGGACGGCGAAGTGGCAAGGAAAGAGGATATGCCCGATGGCAAGCATCATTATGGAATCCGCTTTACTGAAATTGCTGCCAATCACAAGCATGAGATAGAGACTTTTATTGCCGAGAGTCTTGCCCGCCCTTAACGACTATTTCCTGTTTACCTCTTTAACAAGAGCATCTGTTACATCCTCGGCATCAACCGATTTACCAAGAAAGAGAATCTCTCTTTTTTCAATTATTGCCGAAAATCCGTTTGCTTCACCATAAGCTTTTGCAGCTGTTTCGATCTTCCCGTAGATCTCTTTCATCAGCTCTTCCTGCATCGGTCTCATCTCTTTATCCGCATTCTGTAACATTTTTCGCAGCTCTTCGACCTTTTTCTCATACTCTTTTATCTTTTTTTCACGCTGTTCAGGGGCGTAGGTCGGCAGTTTTGCCTCAAGGTTCGACTTCTGTTTTTCGAGGAGTTTCTGCTTTGTGTCAATCTGAGACTTAATCCGGTCGGCCTTTGCCTCATAATGGGTCTTGGCAACCTTCCCGGCATCAGACTGTTCGGCAATTTTCAGAATATCAGCATAGCCGATACGTAACCGCTTCTCTGACGGTGCTGTCGTGACACTCTTTTCGGCGGGAACAGCCGCTGTTGCTGCAGGAGCTGGAGGCGAAACGGGCAGAACCTCGGCATAGGAAGCTGCAGAAAGGATCATGGTGATTGTTGCTGCCAGAGTAGCAAAAAAGCTGCGCATGAGTAACCTCTTTGGCTGTTTATGGAGTAAACTGTTGCAGAAGATAGCTTTTTTATCCGAATACGGCAAGCGCCTTTCATCAAATGGCCTTTTCATTTAGGACATTGCTGTTATAATCGCCTTTAAGTTCTCCATCGCCTCGTCTGACATTCATGCCCAAGAGGAAATATGAAGAAGTTCGGCCAATTCTCAGCAGATGAAGATGCGCCCCTTCTACTCTCCCTGCATCGTGGCGATCTCTCAGCGTTTGAAACCCTGATCTGGAAATACCAGAAAAGAGTATTCAATCTTGCCATGCTGCTGACCGGTGTTCAGAGTGCCTCCTGCAAAGTCGTTGAAAATTCCTTTGTTACAGCATTTCAGAGCATAAAATCCCTCAAAAGCACGGCGAGATTCTCATCCTGGCTCTTCTCGCTTGCTCTCAAGGAGTGCCGGGAGCTAGACGATCGTCAGATTCCGGGACTTATCACAGATATTGAGGAAGATTTTAGCCACGAGGAGAATTATTCAGCTGCGGTTCATACTAAAATGAAGCTCTGTATCAGGCAGCTCCCGTTTGAGTTGGGAGAGCTGATTGTTCTCAGATATGTAAGAGGGCTGCCACTTGACAGAATCAACGAGATTTTGCAGGTAGGGGAGAGGCTTTTGCTCACCAGGCTCTTCGAGGCTCAGGAGACCCTTGCCTGCTGGCTGAAAAGCGATATTGAAGAGTGGGCGGAACTCTGTGGAATGAAACCGCCAGGCTCTGCACTTCATCCGGAGATAAGGCGTAATTTTTCTGCCTATCTTGATAACTCCGTGGAGGGAGATGAAAAAGAGCAGACCAAGGCACATCTGAAAAGTTGTGGAAGTTGCCGGGACGCCCTTGCAGAGTTGGAGTGGATGGTCGAGGACATAAAATGTATCCCTGATATCGAGCCCCCCGGCTGGATTGCCGCAGCCATAATGCAGAAGGCCAAGAGCCTTCCTGACAAGCCTGAAGAGGTTTATCCCGGGTCTGATCTGAAGGCCCAGCTTGCTGTAGCGACCATTCTCTTTCTTGTTATTGCCATATCAACCTATCTCATGCTGAAAAGCCCGGAGCCTGTAAAAGAGGTAAGCAGAGCCGCTGCTTTGTCTGCGGACAAAAAAGCTGCTGAACCTGCCAGGGTTGATGAGCTGACAACCTTCATCCAGGGGGTGTTCAGGGGGTCTGTTTCTACTCCGGCCAGCAGAACTGAGAGCATGCCTCCTGCAAGGACTTCACAGCCGCCTGCCATACCTGCTCCGCCGTTGACAGAAGTGGCTCCAGTTGTCAGGACTATTCCGCCTGTTGCCCCCTTCAGGGAGGAAGCTGCCCAGAAAAAGGATAAAACGGAAACAGCACCTGCTATACTTCAGGAGTGGGGCGATTCTGTGCCTCAAAACCGTGCTCCGCAGAAGATTATTCAGCCAACCAGGTTAAAAAGTGGAGATACCGAGATTATTCTTGGTTCTGTTACATCTGCAAGTGACATCGAGAGCGCAATCATTTCTGCCGGAGGCAGAATTAATGGCCGAGGATACAGTTCCGGAACAGACATTCTCTATTTCAGTATCGAAATGGACAGCTTTTTTGACCTTTTAAGCCGTATCGGAAAAGCCGGAAAGATTCAGGCTCTTCCGCAAATTCCTGAAGGTACTCAAGGATCTGTAGATTTGACAGTCAAGTGGCAATAGGCGGTAAAGGAGGGTATCTGGTATGAAAAATCACGTCTGGCGGCCATTATATATAGCCATCGCACTTGTGCTTCTTGCAGTTGCAGCCCGCTTCATTATTGTCCCGTCGGATTTTGGTGTGCATGAACGGGGTTACATGTATGGCTGGCACCGAAAGTCGAATGAGGCTGAGTGGAAAGCGGTAACTGTCAAGTATCAGACGGCCAAATCCTGTATCCCCTGCCATAAGGAGAAGTATGACGACATAAAAGACTCTCCTCACGGGAAAATAAGCTGTGAAAACTGCCATGGCCCAAGACTTGGCCATCCTAACGATCCCAAAAGGCTTGAGATTAACCGTGCTCGTTCGCTCTGCCTTCGCTGCCATACAAAACTCCCTTATAACGGTACTCTGCGAGGAAGCATGAAAGGTATCAACCCTGATACCCATTACCCGCAGGCTGAATGCATGATGTGTCACTATCCCCATGATCCTAGGCGTCAAAGCCATGGCCAGGAGGTGAAACGATGATGAACAGACGACAGTTTTGCAAAAAAATGTTTCTTGTTGCCGGAGGGGTTGCTCTTCCACTGGCTGCGCTTGAGCTGTTCGATCCGAAGCGGCTTCAGGCTGAAAAGGGTGGCAAGGGTGATACCCGCTGGGTTTTCCTTATTGATACCCACAAGTGTGTCGGCTGCGGTTTTTGCGTTAAGGCCTGCAAGATAGAGAATGAAGTACCTTATGATGCCAAGGTCTCCAGAACCTGGGTTGAGCGGTACGTTGTTACTAAAGGTGGCGAAACCCTGATTGATTCGCCCAATGCTGCCCGCGACGGTTTTACTTCAAGCAGGAGCGATCAGAATCATAACGGGCTCATTGATATCAAGAACGAAGATATTGCCAAAGCATTCTTTGTCCCAAAGCTCTGCAACCAGTGTGACAACCCGCCATGCGTACAGGTCTGCCCCGTCGGTGCGACATATCAGACCGCTGACGGGGTAGTCCTTGTTGACCGTTCATGGTGTATCGGCTGCGGTTACTGCGTCATGGGGTGTCCTTACGGCGTACGGTTTTTTCACCCGGTTCACCATGTGGCAGAGAAGTGTAACTTCTGCTATCACCGGATCACAAAAGGAATGAGTACTGCCTGCGTAGATGCCTGCCCCTTTGGTGCCAGAAGGATCGGCAACCTGCGGGATCCGAAGGATCCGGTGACGAAAATCATCACCACGGAAAGGGTCGGGGTACTTAAAGAAGAGTACGGGACTAAGCCGCAGGTCTTTTATCTCGGACTCTCTATGGAGGTGAAATAGTCATGGTACATGGTGAACTCTGGACAATTAAAGAGGCCTTTGTCTATCCGAACGAGTATATCTACTGGTCTATTCAGATCGTCATGTACCCTTTCATGACAGGCCTCGTGGCAGGGGCGTTTGTTCTCTCCTCCCTATACCATGTTTTTGGCTTCAAACAGCTTAGGGAGATTGCAAGGTTCTCCCTTGTTTTCTCCTTTGCCCTTCTCCCCTGCGCCCCTTTGCCACTACTTTTGCACCTGCAGCAGCCGCTGCGAAATCATCACGTACTGATGACGCCGCATTTTTCCTCGGCAATCGCTGCTTTTGGCATTGTTTTCATGACCTACGGGATGATCGTTGCTTCAGAGCTCTGGTTCGTATACCGGAAACATTTTGTGCAACGGGCAGCTGATTTACGTGATAACTGGCAGGGTGGGGTAGAACATGTTTCGTATATTATCTTTAATGTCTTGACCCTGGGTGCTTACGACATCGGCGAAGAGTCGCTGCATCGTGATGAAAAGGCAGTCAAATATCTGGCAGCAGCCGGGATACCGGTAGCCTGCTTTCTTCACGGCTATGCAGGCTTCATATTCGGTTCAGTCAAGGCAAACGCCCTCTGGATGACACCGCTCATGCCGGTCATATTCATCTGCTCTGCCGTAGTCTCCGGCATTGCGCTCTGTATACTTTCATTCATCGTAGTTTCAAGGCTGCGGATCACCCTCAATAACTGGAAAATCAGGCATGGCGTCGGTACCCCTGCTGTCAGTGAGATGAAAGATGCTGAACTTGCCATTGTTACCCAGACCTCTCGCTATCTTTTAATCTTTCTTGTGCTTGCAATATCTCTTGAGCTACTCGATCTAATTTTCAGAGGGTATACCGCTGTAAAGTCTTGGGATATCCTGCGGAGTGTCATTTACGAAAAGGACTTTGTGAAGATATTTATCCTTCAGTACGGACTTGGGAATCTTGTGCCGTTCATCCTGTTGCTGATGCCGCGACTTACCATCAGACGGGCAGTTGCAGGGACTCTGCTGGTGCTTGTCGGGGTGTTCATGATGCGCTGGAATGTCGTTATCGGCGGTCAGGCTTTCTCAGCTTCCTTTGCCGGCTTCATGGAATACAGTCTTCCTATTATTCCGGTGAGCATGGAGACATTCAGGGAGGGGCTGTTCGGCGCACTTTTTGTTGTCAGCATGCCTTATCTTCTCTTTTTAATTTTTAGCAGGGTTATGCCGGTGTTTGATCCGGGTAAAGTGAAAAACAATTTATAAATAGCTGGTTTTTTAGAGGTTTTGCGCTTAATTAAAAGTAGTTTCCAATGATTAAAAGCTCGACAAGCGGCAGAAAAGTTCAGTATTCTGTCATCCTCTTACGAGGCACATGTTTATGTATTGATTCTGAGATTAATCCATGTCAGCTAAAAAACGAACAGTTCTGCTTTCCCTGATAGTAATCACGATTTCTCTTCTTTTTATCTTCAACCATTATGTGAATATCCATATTGGCGGACACTTCGAAGGATTCTATCTCCTCAGGGTCAAAGGTGTTGATGGTAAAAAGTACGAGTTTTCCGACCACCTTTTCGTTGGGAGAGAGAAAGAGATTATCTGCGCAGTAAACTTGCAGAACAGATACTTCAGTGTGCTGAGAAATCTGCTGCTAAGAGAAAATGAGCATCACAACCACCTTCACGTCGAGTGGAATCCCAAGGATGGTAATGGCATGGTCAGCAATTATTTTGCCGACGGCACAGCCCTTGTTACCTATCTGGGCAGGTATCTGGATGACGAGCAGGAGGTTCACGGAATTTTTGTCGGCGGAGGACTTCCGGCTACTGTTGAGAGCAATGTCAGCTACAACATGAACAACTCCGGCATGACATATTTCAACGGCAAGCGCTGGTATCACATCTGGTGCAGTGTTAATGAAGGGATCGGCTCTGCTGTTACCGGAGCAAGCCTGACACCTTCAAAATGGGAATTTATCGGTAGTGGCGTTGAAAAGAGAAGTGAAGGGACGGTTATTATAACCAGCAGCCACAAAGCTGTCGTTGATAACCTCCCGGTAAGGATAGACCGGCGTGCGAGCTTTGCCGCAGGCGAAACTTACTTTAATCTTGAGATAAAAATCACGAATCTTGGTGAAAAACCGCTGGCTTACAACTACCTGTATGGTGATGAACCGTGGGTAGGCTATTACGGAACATCGCTGGGGGATGTGGGGTGGGTGAAGGACAGGCTGGTCAACTATGAGGAGATAATTGATCTGAAAAAGTACAACTTTATCGGCATGGCTGACCTTGGCAACAGTGTGATTGGAGAGCAGCCTGTCTATACTAATCTTGCCAACTTTCTTGAATGGTATGATGCCGAACAGCCGCGAATGGCCTATTTTACCAATGACATGAATAAAATGCCCCAACTGGGCACGAAAGTTCCACTGGAGAGTAATGAACGCTTTCTGGGGCTTATGTGGGAGCGCTTGTTGCTACCTGCAGAATCCTCCACCATAAGGATTGCCGTAGGGATGGCAATGCTCAATCCGAAAACCGGCATCCCTGAGAAACCGCAGACCTCTTGGAAATAGTCACGCTTCTCCTATGTCTTGCAGCGAAGCGCTCCAACCGGATGGAGCTGCTTCGCTTTATTTTTAAGGTTGAACATGGTAAGAAACTTACAGGGACATATCCCAAAGAGGTAAAACAATGAACAACACTATTTATGACGTACTGATTATCGGTGGTGGCCCTGCCGGGCTCTCGACCGCTTTTATCTGTCAGAAAAACGGACTCTCCTATCTGGTGCTTGAGTCCGGCAAAGCTGTGTTTCAAGGGATCGCCAACACTTATCCGCAAGGGAAGCTCGTTTATGCGTCCAAGCCGAAAGATGCACCTGAACCGTTTCTGGTGGAGGAGCTCCGTCCGCCTGACAAGCCGGTGACTGTCGAGAGCTATCTTCAGTATGTCCAGCACTTTGTGCAGCATGAAAACCTCAACGTCCAGACCGAAGTTGCCTTCGAGGATATCCGCGAAGAGCGGGACGGGCTGACGGTTGTCACTTCCAGGGGTAATTTTAAAGGGAAGAAGGTTGTTCTCTCCTTTGGCAGCAATATTCCGCGGGAACTCTCTGTTTACGGAGATGCGAAGATGGTTGCCAAGAATGTCGATGACCCGACCAAGTATATCGGCGTCAGAACCCTTGTCATTGGTGGTGGCAACACCGCTGCCGATGTTGTTATTGCAATCCTCAAGGCAAAGCGTGAGGCAAATGACATCCATTCGGTCTACTGGGCCCATATTTCGGAAAAGTTTGATGTCAACAAGGAGACTGCCCAGCGCCTTGGCGAAGAGATCCTCCTTGGTGGCAACATCCGTCTTCTCCCCGGCGCAACCCCTCGTATCGGCGAGGTTGACGATGAAGGGGTTGACCGCCTCGTCATCAGGATCAACGAGTTCAAGCAGGCAGATGGTATCGACCTTTATCATGCCATGAGCTTCCCGATGCAGAATGTCATCGCCTGTATCGGTTCCCAGGGGCCGGTGCCGATCTTCGACAAGCTCGGCATACAGACCATCGCCTGCACCTCGGGTGTCTGCAAGGTGGCAAAAGATGGTGACAGACTGGTTCTTCTTACCTCCGAATTCGAATCGACCCGCAAAGGGGTTTATGTGGTTGGCGGCGCGATTTCTCCCTCATTCATGAAAATTTGCGAAGGGAGCATTCAGGAAGAGCGTCACCCGAACCTGATTTATACCGCTGTCAATGATGCCGCCCATGTTGTCGAGGCAATAAAGAAGAGTCTTGGCAGATGAATTATGCGCTCTCACCCTTAATCGAGAGTGTCCACTATCCTCCCATCTCCGAAGTGCGGAACTGGGCGGCTGGCTACAATAATGCCGATAAACTGCCGCTTATCGACCTCTGCCAGGCGGTTCCGGACTACGCACCTGCCAAAGAGCTGACCGATTACATCGCCTCTATCGTCTCCGACCCCCTGACTGCCCGCTACACCCCGGATGAAGGGGTTTTACAGGTGAGAGAGCCTCTGGCTGCCCGATACAAGCGGCTTTACGGAGCATCTCTATCTCCTGACAATATCTGCCTGACCGTCGGCGCCAGCCAGGCATTCTGGCTCGCCATGATGGCCCTATGCAAGGCAGGGGACGAAGTTATTATCCAGACCCCATACTATTTCGATCATGACATGGGTCTGGCAATGATGGGGATTAACCGGGTCTATGCCCCGTTCTGCCCGGAAAACGGCGGTGTGCCTTCTGCAGAGGCGATCTTCAGGCTGGTTACCGAAAGGACAAAGGCGATTTTACTGGTCACGCCGAGTAATCCGACTGGTGTTGTCACCCCGCCGGAAGTTCTGGATGAGCTACATACCATTGCCGAATTTCACGGTATTGCCCTGGTGCTGGACGAAACCTACGCCGATTTCATCATTTCCGGGAATCCTCCCCACAACATCCTGCAAAAACCTGACTGGAGCAATAATTTCATCCAGATCATGTCGCTGGGTAAAACCTACTCCCTCACCGGCTACAGAGCAGGACTGCTCCTGGCTTCAGAGGGGCTGATCCACCACGCCCTCAAGGCCCAGGACAC
>JACABD010000046.1:20520-27825 GCA_013377075.1 Geobacteraceae bacterium
CTTCTGACTCTGCCCGGAGAGGTTTTCGGCCCGGGATTTGAGGGGTATCTGCGCCTTGCCCTGGGGAATATCGGTGCAGAGATGATTCCTGAGGCTGTACGGAGGCTGCGTGAATATAAATGAGGTAAAACTCCTCCTGGAGCAGGTGCAGAGCGGCAACAGCAGCATTGATGATGCTGTCGAAAGGTTGCGCCATCTCCCTTTCGAAGATCTTGGAGATTCAATCGTCGATCACCACCGCAGTCTGCGCCAGGGCTTCCCTGAAGTCATTTTCGGCGAGAACAAGTCGGTGGATCAGATGAACAGGATCATTACAGCGCTTCTGGCAAAGGGGAACAACATACTTGCAACCCGCCTTGACAGTGAGAAGGGAGGGCAGCTTCTGCAGCACTTTCCGGCTGCAATCTACCATGAAGAGGCCCGCTGTCTGACCATTGAGAACAAGCCCGTCGAAAAGACCGGGCGTGGCACTATTCTCGTTATCTCCGCCGGGACATCGGATATTCCGGTTGCTGCCGAGGCGGTTGTTACCGCAAGGATCATGGGGAATGACGTTGAGCAGATCTTCGATGTGGGTGTGGCAGGGCTTCACAGGCTCCTTGCCCGAAAAGAGCAGATCTTCTCCGCATCGGTCCTCATTGTTGTCGCCGGTATGGAAGGGGCGCTCCCCTCTGTTGTCGGCGGACTTGTCAATAAGCCAGTCATTGCCGTTCCAACCTCTATCGGCTATGGAGCCGCATTCGGCGGGGTTGCAGCGCTGCTCGGCATGCTCAATTCCTGTGCTTCCGGGGTAACGGTGGTCAATATTGATAACGGCTTCGGTGCTGGCTATGCGGCGAGTTTGATGAACAGGGAGTGACTTGGCGGATTGTTCGCTTCAAGGCAAATTCTTCCAAGGGCTAACAGCTAACCACCCCCCCTCGATCCCCCCTTGACAAGGGGGAAGGTTTGAAGTCTCCCCTGTCAAGGGGAGATTTAGAGGGGTTTGAGCGAAAGTGCAAAGTTCGCCAAATAAAACTCCAAGGCACTCATTCCGGCAGCCTCCAACAATCTAAACCAAGGAATTTATATAATGACTCAAACAGATAAATACATAGTGCATTTCGTCGGTGCAGGTCCCGGCGATGTCGAACTGATAACCGTCAAAGGGGCGCGGCTCCTTTCAGAAGCAGATGTTGTCGTTTACACCGGCAGTCTTGTTGACCGTGAGCTGGTGAAGACGTATGCGCCAAACGCCAGATTTTACGACTCAGCATCCATGAATCTTGAGGAGACCACTGCTGCCCTGGCCGAAGCAGTTGCAAGTGGTGAGCGGGCTGTCCGGCTCCATACCGGCGATCCCTCCATTTACGGGGCCATACAGGAGCAGATGGTTGAACTGAATCGGCTCGGCATCGACTATGAAGTCATCCCCGGCGTAACCAGCGCTTTTGCCGCCGCGGCAGCCCTGAAACAGGAACTGACCCTGCCGGAAGTGACCCAGACGGTCATCATCACCCGTCTTGCCGGGCGCACACCGGTTCCGGAGCGGGAGAAGCTTTCTGAAGTGGCTAAAATAGGGGCAACAATGGTGATCTATCTCTCCGTCGGCATGATGGAAAATGTGGTCGCAGAGCTTCTTCAAGGAGCGTACACTACAGCGACAACTGTTGCCGTGGTTGCAAAGGCTTCGTGGAAGGATCAACAGATAATCGAAGGAACACTTGCCGATATTGCTGCCAAGGTCAAGTCTGCCGGAATCGGCAAACAGGCGATGATTATCGTTGGGGACGTGCTCAAGGCAAGAGCAGAAGGGGTTCCTGAGCGTTCAAAGCTGTATGATAAGAATTTTTCACATGGTTGCAGAGCGAGTGCATAAAAAAGGGTACTTTTACAGCCTGCCCTGAAAAGCAGTCTGGCCCCTTTAGTTCCAATCTTTACCGGTTAATCCCTCGACATGGAGGTGACCATATGGAGCTTTTCAGAAGAAAACGTGTCAAAAGGCATGGCATACTCCTGGACGAACCTTTTGACGGGAGTAATCATTGCTGCGGCTGCGAGGCTGACTGCTGCCGGGGGTTCTCGGCGGTAGAGCTGGATGCAGCAGAGTACAGCAGACTGGAAAAACTCGGGGCAAAACGGCTGGAGTTCCACCTTAATGGCCGGTTTTTTTTGCTGATCGAAAACGGATGCGAGTTTCTGGAAGGGAGCCGCTGCGGCATTTACGATGCGAGACCGGCAATCTGCCGCAAATTCAGCTGCCGCACCAATTAACTGTTTAATGTCTTCCGGAACTTTTAAAGCTGTACGACAAGAACTTCTCCCATACGTCGTCGCCTGAACATAACCGGTTTTGTAAATCTCGCTTTTACCCATCCCCTCTGCTTGCATTTTGCACCCGTCTGGATTAACTTCATCACTGCCATGAAAATCGCCATCATAACCATAACCAGAAACGGAGCCCGCCTTGGAGCCCGCCTGCAAAGCGGCTTTGCAGATGCCGAACTCTATGCACTCCCTAAATATCTGGGTACAGCAGGCAAGGGTGCCATTGCCATCGAGCCGGACCTCGGTGCCCTGTTCGAACGCCTCTGGCCCGAGGTCGGCGGTTTTATCTGTATCATGGCAACCGGAATCGTCGTGCGGAAGATCGCGCCGTATCTGCGTGGCAAAGATGTCGACCCGGCGGTGGTGGTTATGGATGATGCCGGAAAGTTTTCGATTTCACTCCTTTCCGGCCATCTCGGTGGGGCCAACGAACTGGCGGAGCGCTGCGCCTTCGTGACCGGCGCCAGGGCAGTCATAACCACGGCGACCGATGCCAACGGTCTGCCATCCTTTGATATGCTTGCCAAGGAGAACGGTTGGGCCATCGAAGACCTATCCAGGGTCAAGGTGCTGAACTCGCTCCTTATTGATGATGAAAAAATCGCTGTTGTCGATGATACCGGCCTGGTACGCTCGTTTTTCCACGGCCAGGGGCGGCTCCAGTTCCACGAATCCTTTGTGGCCGGTCTGCGCTCGGAGGCAAAAGGGTTTCTCTTTGTTACAAACAGCATCATCCCCCCACAACTCCGCTCCGAATCCCTGCTGGTGCTGCGGCCGAAAAATCTTGTTCTCGGTATCGGCTGCAACAGCGGCACCTCGGCCGATGAGATCGAAGGGGTGGTCATCTCCAATCTGAAGCGACTCTTTCTCTCATCCGCAAGCATCGCCCTGGTCGCTTCGGCAGAGGCAAAAAGCCGCGAGCCCGGTCTAATCGAGGCGGCCGAGCGTTTTGGCGTCCCGTTTATCTGTTACCCGAGTGAAGAGCTCAACTCAGTGGAATCCCCCACACCGCCATCGGCCTATGTAATGGCGGCAATCGGGGCAACAGGGGTTGCCGAACCGGCAGCTTTACTGGCTTCAGGAAGAGGGGAGCTGATTTTGAAAAAAATAAAAAGCGGCAATGTGACGCTGGCGATTGCAGTCAAGGAGTAGGAATGTCTAAATTATACGTAGTCGGTATCGGCCCTGGCGGCCTTAATCATATGACACTTGAGGCGAGAGAGGCCCTTGCCGCTTCCGATGTGGTGGTCGGTTATCAGACCTATCTCGATTTCATCACCCCGCTGCTCGAAGGTAAAGAGGTTGTCTCCTCCGGCATGATGAAAGAGGTGGAGCGCTGTCAGCAGGCCATTGACATGGCTGCATCGGGCAAAAATACCGCCATTGTCTCCAGCGGTGATGCCGGTATCTACGGCATGGCAGGGCTGATTTTGGAGCTGATGGATAAGATTGATTCTGTAGGGGCAGACCCATGTGTCTGCCCTGATCCCGTAGAGGTAATTCCGTCCATCTTCCCGGAACAGGGAAAGGGCGAACACGCGGGTTCGCCCCTACAGGAGATCGATGTTGTCATTATTCCCGGCGTTTCCGCAGTGCAGGCCGCAGCGTCGGTGCTCGGCGCGCCGCTCATGCACGACTTTGCCGTTATTTCACTCTCAGACCTCATGACCCCGTGGGAGACCATCAGAAAGCGTCTGAAGGCGGCGGCAGATGCAGACTTCGTGGTTGCCCTCTACAACCCCCGCAGCAAGGGGAGGGTCCGTCAGATCGAAGAGGCCAGAGAAATTCTTCTCTCGCGTCGCTCTCCCCAGACGCCGGTCGGCATTGTCCGTAATGCCTGCCGCGACGAAGAGTCCAAGGTCGTGACAACCCTGGAGAATATGTTTGACCACGATATCGACATGTTCTCCATCGTCATCATCGGCAACAGTGCAACGTATGTTGATAAAAAAGGGCGGATGGTGACGCCCCGGGGCTATGCCGCGAAGGCTGAAGGGAAATCAGAATCAACAGCGAGCTTACAACCTTCAGCCTTCAGCCTTCAGTCTGCTAACTTCAGCCTCGGCGCGTCCCGCGCCCTGTTTGTAGGCGGCACCGGCTCCGATGTCGGTAAATCGGTAATTGCCGCCGGAATCTGCCGTATCCTCAAAAATCGCGGCGTAAATGTTGCGCCGTTCAAGTCCCAGAACATGGCGCTCAACTCGGCAGTTACCCCCGAAGGGGGAGAAATAGGGCGGGCACAGGCGGTACAGGCGGCAGCCTGCGGCATTTTGCCCCATACGGATATGAACCCGGTGCTGCTCAAGCCGACCACCGATCTGGGGAGTCAGGTGATTATCCATGGCAAGGTTGTCGGCAATATGCGGGTGAAGGAGTATCACGCCTATAAACCGGAAGCCTTTGTGAAGATTGAGGAGAGCTTTGCGCGGCTCTCAAGTGATCACGACTTCATCGTTATCGAAGGGGCTGGAAGCATCGCCGAGATCAATCTCAAAGAACACGACATTGCCAATCTGCGCATTGCAAAAATGGCCAATGCACCGGTTATTCTGGTTGCTGATATTGACCGCGGCGGTGTCTTTGCCCAGATTGTAGGTACCATCGAGCTGCTCGATTCTAAGGAAAAGGCAATGATTGGCGGCATCATCATCAACCGCTTCCGCGGCGATGCCTCGCTGCTTGATTCGGGCATTCGGTTCATCGAAGAGCGTACCGGCATCCCCGTACTCGGTGTCGTTCCGGTCTTTACCGGTTTTTCCATCCCGGAAGAGGATAGCGTTGCTCTTGAAAAGCGGGCTAAAGGCGAAGGGGTTGAGGCAAAAGAGGGAAAACTCAAGATCGGCGTGCTCAAGCTGCCGCGCATTTCCAACTACACCGATTTCGATCCGCTGGAGTGGGAGGAGGATGTTGAACTCCGCTACCTTGACGAGCCTGCTGATATCGAAGGCCTCGATATCCTCATTCTTCCCGGCAGTAAATCGACAATTAACGATCTTGATTATCTGCGCAACAGTGGCTTTTTCCCTGCCATCAAGGGGTTCAAGGGGTGCATCGCCGGTATCTGCGGCGGCTTCCAGATCCTTGGCCGCCGGGTCAGTGACCCTGACGGGGTCGAGGCGCTCTCTGCGGGAGAGGCGGAAGGGCTCGGCCTCCTTGATGTTGTCACCATCATGCTCAAGGCCAAGGAGACCCATCTGGTTGTTGCCGAGCTGCTGACCGCCGGTTTCCAGATAGCGCCGAAAAGCGCCAAGCGGCTGGAAGGGTACGAAATTCACATGGGGGAGACGATCCTCGGCCCGGGGGTAGAGCCGTTTGCTCACCTGATCAGTCGCTCCGGCGAAGATGTTGAGGTGCTTGACGGTGCTGTCATCAAAGATGGCCGCATCTTCGGCACCTACCTGCATGGTATCTTCCATAACGACTCATTCCGGGGGGCATTTTTGAACCGGATCCGCCGCAAAAAAGGGCTGGCCGAAAGAACACCGGCAGTCCAGGCCGACCCGTTTGACAAGCTCGCAGCCCATCTGGAGAGCAGTCTGGACATGGAGCGGCTGCTGGGGATCTGCGGGATAGAAGTTTAATCTGAAGAGGGGATTTCCTATTCAGGCGGATATGCAGCAGATTTGCTCTAAGTCCGACTGACCCCTGACGCAACAATGTAATCCTCAGCGCGGACATGCTCGACTTGCGCCTGAGAGCAATTCACATCGAAGTTTGAATATTTACTAGATTCACCTAGCATTTTTACTAGACAAGGCTAGCAAAAATGCTACAATCCCCCCATGACACCTGCATATGAACGACCTTTTGTAGCCCAACTTGAAAAGCGCCTGACTGGCGAACAGCCTTTGATTCAGGTGCTTATCGGCCCCCGCCAGGTTGGCAAGACCACCGGCATCCGTCAGCTGGTTGCCCGCCATGATGGGCATAATCATTACGCCAATGCCGATGACCTGCTCTCTACAGATCGCAGCTGGCTGCTTGAGCAGTGGCAGACTGCCATGCTTCTTGGTGAAGGGACTCTGCTGATTATTGATGAGATCCAGAAAATCCCCAACTGGTCTGAAACCTTAAAGTCATTGTGGGACAAATACCCTCGCAAACTCCGTGTCGTCGTGCTCGGCTCAAGTTCATTAAAAATACAGTCAGGCCTTACCGAAAGTCTTGCCGGGCGATTCGAACTCACAAAAGTATATCACTGGACATTTCCCGAATTGCAGAGCGCTTTTGGCTACGATCTTGAGCGTTTTCTGCTTTATGGCGGCTACCCTGGTGCCGTAGCTTATGAAGATGATTTTGATCGCTGGTATGCCTATTTAAAGGAATCCATCGTTGAGGCAGTGATCGGCAAGGATATTCTTTCAAATCGCACAGTCGGCAATCCGGCGCTGTTCAGGCAGGCTTTTGAAATTCTCTGCCATTATCCGGCGCAAGAGATCAGTTATACCAAGCTGCTTGGTCAACTGCAGGACAAGGGGAATACCGACCTTGTCAAATATTACATCGAACTCTACGCCGGGGCATTCCTTGTTTATCCCCTTGCGAAATATTCCGCAAAAGGGTGGCTGACCCGCTCGTCGAGCCCGAAAGTACTTATAGCCTGCCCGGCTCTCTGTACCATGACAGCTGGAACCGCTATGCTGGCTGACCCGGACTGGCGAGGACGGGTATTCGAGCTTGCTGTCGGCATGCAACTGCTACAGCTCCCTGGAGAACTTTTCTACTGGAGAGAGAAAAATGCCGAGGTTGACTTTGTCTATCGCTATAAAGGCAAACTCTATGCAATTGAGGTGAAATCAGGCAGACGCAAGTCAGCAAAGGGACTGGATGCTTTTGTGAAGCAGTTTCCTGAAGGGATTCCGATTATTGTTACACCGGATAAATTTCCGTCTTTTTCGGAAAAGCCGAATGAGTTTCTTGCGCTGCTGGCCGGGTGAAGACTTTTGCACAAATTGTAAATTGAATTGACAATTTGTGCGTTTGTAAAGTGGTTCAGGA
>JACABD010000047.1:0-22851 GCA_013377075.1 Geobacteraceae bacterium
ACCGTTTCCAGATCGCGCATCTCGCCGACGAGGACGATATCGGGATCCTCCCGCAGAGCCGCACGCAGGGCATGTTTGAACCCTTTGGTGTGGATGCCGACCTCCCGCTGGTTGATATGGCACTTTTTATCCTTGTGAACGAATTCGACAGGATCTTCAATGGTGATGAGATGGGCATCTCTCTTGTCGTTGATGTAGTCGATCATTGCCGCAAGGGTTGTGGATTTGCCGGAACCGGTCGGGCCGGTGACAACCACCAGCCCCTTGTCAAAGTCGCAGAAACTGAGGACTACATCGGGCAGGCCAAGCTGCTGGGCAGTAAGTATTTTTGTCGGAATCTGCCGGAAAACCGCGCCGATACCGGCAATATCCCTGAACACATTGGCCCGCATCCGTGACCGTTCGCCAAGTTCATAGGCAAAATCCGTATCGTTGGTCTCTTTGAATTCGGCTCTGTTTTTTTCCGGCATTATCATATGGAGCAGTTCGTCAAGGGCGTCGGGCCCAATCGGTTCGCGCCCAGCCATGAATGTCATGGAGCCGTCAATGCGGATCATCGGCGCTTTGCCACTTTTCAGGTGCAGGTCCGATGCCTTCATGTCCAGCATCTGATGAAAAAGTTCGTCAAGGTGGGAAATTAAGCTGCTAACACTGTTTTCGGAATTGGGAGCTGGAGGCTCTGTTGCCTCTGGAGCCGGTGCTGAAGGGGCTGTGCGGATAGTCAGGTCGACGCTGTTGCCACCTGCTGTGATAAACAGTTGGAAACTGCCGAATGGGCTCGGATAGGGGAAGTTCCCCCGGCCATCCTGGAGACGGTTTCGATAATCGGGGATGATCTCTGCAAGCAGAGTGTGGATTTGCTCGGCTTCAGTCGGTTTGCTGGATACAGGGCGGCTCTGTCCGGCAACTGTCATCTCCACAACAGCGGCGGATTTGATGGTTAATGCCTCTGCCCCCTGTTTCTGCATCGCTTCGAGATAACGGTCTATGATAGGCACGAAAGACCCCCGTATTTTTCTTCTACCTGTTCGGGCTTTTTACCTGTTCGTCGGCTTTGGTAGCGGCTTTGTCAGCAAAAACCTCAAGGCCACTCTCCTTATATATCTTCTCTACAAACTCTTCACCTTTTTTCTGTTCAAGCTCTTTTTTCAAAGTAGCTTCGATGTAGCTTTTTGCTTCTTCAAAAGTGGCAATCCGCTTGTCAGTTTTTTCATCGGCCTTGATGATATGAAAGCCGAACGGTGACTGAACTATTTCGCTGATCTCGCTTGTCTTCAGGGCAAAGGCAGCCTTTTCGAACTCTTCCGAGTTGGTCTTTCCAGGGGTCAGAACACCAAGCGCGCCACCTTTTTTTGCCGTGTCAGGATCGTCCGAGAGTTCCAGTGCGACCTTGGCAAAATCATCACCTTTTTTCAGCCGCGAAAGGGCCTCTTCAGCCTTTTTGCGGGCCGCCACTTTTTCATCCTCAGTTGCTTTTGCATGGAGTTGAATGAAGATATGACGAGCCTTCACAGACTCAGTCAGCTGAAAATCCTTTTCATGCTCCTTGTAATATTTATTCATATCCTCTTCGGAAACTTTTAACTCCGCAAGCACAACCCTGGCAAGGAATTCCTGGGCAAGAAAATCATCTGCCAGATAGGAGAGCTTCTCCCGGTATTCGGGTTTTTTGTCATACCCCTCTTTACGGGCTTTCATGGCGATTGCTTTTTTCAGCAGGATGTCACGGACAAGGGAGGTTTTCAGCTCCGGCTTCTCCTGAATCTGCTTCTGTGCCTGCACAGGCTGGGTAGCAATGAGGCGGTCGAGATCAGTTTCACGGATTGAAAAATCACCGACCTTGCCGAGAACCGGGTTGATCTCATCGGCAAATACAAGGCTGGATGAAAGTGCAATAATGGCGGCAACTGTGATAGTAGTTTTCGCGAACATCTTTGTTTCTCCTGAAGATAAATTTCTGTCGGATAATAGTCATCCGGATGAAAATTATCAAATACTTTTTATCATGGATAAGTTCCAGCGCTTCACTATCAGCATGGAGAGATAATCAAGCTCCTTACCCACCAATGTCGAAATGTCAAAAACGATCTCCTCCTGAGGTGAGCCGACACGGCGGACAAAGACTGACCCCTTATCCAGGCCGAGTTCGACCAGCATGGGGTAAATGCGGTCAAATACTCTGCTGACTTTCATCAGCACGACAGTGTCGAACTCAAGAAGGGTCTTCTTCAGCTCTTCATCTTCGTAAGTGGCGGGGAGGATGGCAATACGCTCTCCGGCGATGCCGAGCGGAATCCCTGCTGCTGCTGCCGAGGCGTTGATGCTGGAGATGCCCGGGATTATTTCAATGGGGATATCGGCCCGTTTTTCCTGAATGATCCGGTAAATATAGAGGAAGGTAGAGTAAAGGCAGGGGTCACCGATAGTTATAAAAGCAACATCGCTGCCGCCATCGATCAGGCTGATAACTTCAGCGGCGGCCTCCTGCCAGGCTGCTTCCAGCTCGGCACCTCTTTTCATCATCGGGAAGACTCTGGAGAGCACCTGCTGCTTTGAGCGGTCAAGAAGATGTTCGACAATGGAGAGGGCATAGCTGGCTGCATCGGCAGCGCCTGTGGGGGCATAGATGACAGGGGCGCTGCTGATGATCCTTTCAGCCTTACGGGTGATGAGTTCCGGGTCGCCCGGACCGACGCCGACAGCATAGATAACAGCCATATTTAGCGACCTTTTACTGCTGAAATGATGTAGACCGGATTCTGCGCCTCAAAAAGCTTGTAGTCGCTCAGCGCCCTTGTTTTCGAAATGTTGACGCAGGTTACTTCGACGGTGTAGCCGTGATCTTCGAGGAACTCCACCGACTTGGTCAGGGTGTTGAGGGTCACCGCGTTGAGGACGATCAACCCTTCAGCCTTCAGCCTTCTGTCAACGGTCTCAATCACCTCTTCGAGCATACCGCCGGAACCGCCGATAAAGACCCTGTCCGGATCGGGAAGGTCCTCAAGAGCTTCCGGGGCATCACCTTCGATCAGCTTGACATTGCGGGCAACGAACTTTTTCAGATTGTCGCGAATAAAGGCGATGCACTGGGGATTATGCTCGATGGCGTAGAGCTTGCCATTGGGGACAAGATTGCTCGCCTCGATGGAGATGGAACCGCTGCCGGCGCCGATATCCCAGATAGTGAAGTCATCTTGAAGCTGGAGTTTGGCAAGGGTGACTGCCCGTACCTCCTGCTTGGTGATCAGCTTTTTTACCGTGGCAAATTCGTCGTCCTCAATGCCGATGAGAGGATAGTGAACCAGGTTCGGTTCCCACGCCTTGATGAGGATAAGGATGTTAAGTTCCGAAGCGGCAATGGTCAAGAGGCCTCTCAGATCGGTCTTGGTGAACTTCTCCTGGGGCAGTCCCATATCCTCGCAAAGCCAGGCGTCATAACCATCTGCGCCGCGCTCGATCAGCTCATGGGCAATGGCAGCCGGGCTGTTCACCTTGTCGGTGAGCACGGCGATTTTCTCGGCAGCAATAATACGGTCAATGGCTCTGCCAAGGCCGCGTCCATGGACCGAGACAAAGACTGCGTCGTCCCACGGCTCCTTGATCCGGGCAAAGGCGTACTGGACACTGGTGACATTGGGGAAGATCTCAATCCGGTCCTTCGGGAAGTTACGCAGAAGGAGTCTGCCGATACCGAAAAAGTTCGGATCGCCGGAGCCAAGAACGACAACCCTTTTCTCGGTGGTACGGAGGAATTCAAGCATGAGGGAGAGGTCTTCCAGCAGCTGCTTTTTACCGGTAAAGTCCGGGAAGTTGTCAAGATGGCGCTGATGGCCGATCAGTACTTCGGCCTGGCCGATGACCTCCAGAGCCCTGCTGCCAAGCCCTTCCCATCCGGTAATTCCAGCGCCGACAAGATAAATCTTCTGTTGTGACATGGTGACCTCCAATTTAAAACAGGTTAGCAGGCTGAAGACTGAAGACTGTTAGGAAAAACAAGTCTACCTTCAGCCTTAAACCTTCAACCTGTGTAATGTAGCACTTCACCCTGATAACCAGCCAGCAAAACCCTCACCGCCAGCCCCGGAGCCATTTGCAAGGCCGCGCTGCGCGCCTTTTCACAGACAAGCCTGATCAGTGCGGCGTCATAGTCCGAATCAACCAGCACCTGCCTGGCAGTGTTTGCCTCAAGGGAGAGCTGCTCAAAACCTGCGAGGCCGGGCGCAGTGGCGCACCAGAGGGCAAGGTTGCGCAGATCTAGTTCCGAGGAGGATACATGGGTCTGTTCGTGTCCGCAAGCGATCTTGAGGAGCTTGGCAAACTGTCCGGCAAGGACAATGTTTTTCACTCCCCTGTTTTTGCAGGAGCGAAGGGCATAGCCGACATGATCCCCCATCATGATGAAGGACTCAACAGCTAACCCCTCCCCGACCCTCCCCTTGTCAAGGGAGGGAGACAAGCTTCCCCCCTGATAAGGGTGGATTGAGGGGGGGTGGTTTTCCAGGTATTTTTGCACAGCCTGTTCGCTGGTTCTGCCGGTGGAGAGGACAACCGTATCGCTCCCCGAAGCCAGCGCCACATCAACTGAGCAGTCGATGGTGTCGGTCCATGCCTTTGTCGATATCGGTTTGACGATGCCGGTAGTGCCGAGGATGGAGAGCCCGCCGACGATGCCGAGCCGCTCGTTGAGGGTCTTTTTAGCCAGCTCCTCGCCGTTGGGGATGGAGATGGTGACAATGATTGCCGCCTGACTACAGTGCATCGACAGTAGTTCGTTGACTGCTTCGAAGATCATCCTCCGCGGAACCGGATTGATGGCGGATTCACCGACTTTTGCCGCCAGTCCCGGTTTGGTGACACGGCCGACGCCGATGCCGCCGGTGATTTTGATCTCATGCTCTGTTGAGGGCTCAATAGCTAAGGTGGCATGAATCTCCGCGCCATTGGTGATATCAGGATCGTCACCGGCATCCTTGATGACAAAACAGGAGGCCGAGCTTTTCCCGAGGATCTGTCCATGGAGCGTGAACCGGGCAGAGGCTCCGGTCGGCAGGATAATCTCCACCGCATCAACAAGCCGCTGCTCCCGCAGCATCAGCGCAGCACCTCTGGCAGCCGCAGCAGCGCAGGCTCCGGTGGTGTAGCCATGTTTGAGACCACTTTTCAAACGGATCCTCTCACTGCTCTGCCGCCAGGATCAGCAGCGCATTTATTACCGCTGCCGCCACGTTGGAGCCCCCTTTTCTGCCGCGGTTGGTGATGAACGGAATTTTGTACTCTGTGGCAACCGCTATCAGCTCCTCCTTGCTCTCTTCGGCGCCGACAAAACCGACCGGCATACCGACGATGAGGGCAGGGCGATAGTTCTCTTCACGCACCTGGCGGAGCAGCTCGAACAGGGCAGTCGGCGCATTGCCGATGACGAAAATACCGTTTGAATCGGACGCAGTGGCTTTTGCCATGGCAACGATGGAGCGGGTAATGCCGGACTCTTTCGCCTTTACCGCAACATCGGCATCGGCCACATGGCAGGCAATAGAGCAGCCATGTTTCGCCAGATTCGGCTTGCTGATTCCGGCAAGTGCCATATTGGTGTCAGTGACGACCCCTTTACCGGCGGCAAAGGCTGCCAGCGCTGACTTGATCGCATCGCCCGAAATAACAAGGGTCTTGATGTAGTCGAAGTCGGCAGATGTATGAATCACCCGCCTGACAATCGGCCACTCATCCGGAGCCCGGCTATGGTCACCGGCTTCGTTGTCGATAATCCGGAACGACTCGGCTTCGATCTCCTCCGGCCTCAAGTGTACTGACATCAGCTCCACCCTGCCTTTTGCAGACCTTCACCGATTCTTTCGGTAACAATTTCGGCAAGTTTCCGGTGAACTCCCAGATGTGGCCCCATGACCATCTCCAGACCGGGATGGCGTTTTTGCGCCATTTCGATCTCTTCCGGCAGATCGTGCTGCACATGGGCTCCCATGAAGAGGAAGTAGGGGAGGAGCAGGATCTTTGTCGCCCCTTTTGCTACGCAGTTATCGATCCCTTGCTGGATATCCGGCTCATGCAGTTCGCGGAAAGAGACTTCGACAATCTCCTCGCCGGTCATCTCCTGCACCATCTTCGCCACTTCCCGTGCCGCATCGTTCGCCTCGGCAATCCTGCTGCCGTGTGCCATGATCAGTATTGCTCTTTTCATATTTTCCCTTTCTCCATGATTTCGATAATCTCCCACTCGCCCCCCTTGTCAGGGCCGATCCGCTTGAGGGCGCCTTGCAGTTTCAGTTTTGCCAACTGCTTTTCAACTGCTCTCAGTGTTAATCCAAGCTGCTGGCTTAATTCAACGGCTGTAACCGCTTTGTTGTGCTGAATTGCCTCTAGAATTTTCACCGAACTTTTCACCGAACTTTTCACCGAACTTTTCACCGAACTTTTCTGGGAATCCTTACGCTGTGAAGCCGCATCAGACCCGGCAGCATAGACAGTTACCATAAAACCATCGCTGATCTCCTCAAATTTAGGTTCCGGTAGTCCGTACTGCTTGAAAGCCTGTACAATCCGACCAATTCCCGAACCATATTTCTCCACCAGCCCGACTTCCTTAAACATATCGGCAATCTTGCGGTTGCGCAAGGTGGAGCGATAAGCACCGCTGAGGAGCATCTCTACCGTAAGACCGGTCGGCAGTCTGCCCGGGTTATAAATCTCGATACGCTCATCAAATATCTTGACGATGGTGTCGGAGGAGCTGGCATAGTCACGGTGAATGATGGCGTTCAGAACAATCTCGCGCAGGGCGTCGAGGGGATAATCCCAGCGCTCCTCCCGCTGTGGATTACCGGTGATAATGTAGGCACGATTGATATGTTTTTTGATGAACTCCATGACGCCGGTTACTTCAGCAAAGAGGTCGGTGCGGAGGCGACTGCCGTCCTTGATATCGGTTTCACTCTGGAATCGCCCCAGCTCAATGGCTGAAAGAGCCGACTCCCCGGCCATGAAGAGAAAGAACGCCGCTCGGGCGATTTTACCTTCGCGGAGCAGTTCATATTTTTGCAGAACAGTCAGCGGGTCATCACTGATCGGTACAGTCCGCAGTCGATTAGCCATCTCAATGAAGTTCTGCACCTTGTCCAGCGAGATATCATTCTCACTATGGTGTTCGTCAAGATAGTAATCCCAACTGGTGTTACAACTCTGCAGGTGGAGATTAACCACCTCCGTAACAGTCATCTGGTGATTGGCGTTTTTGACCCGTCGATAATAGCGCCCTTTACAGGCAACCGGCTTGATCGGGTACTCCTGAACAAAAAGAGCAACGACACTCTTGCTATCAATTGTAATAATGTCAGCGTCAGGAATAATCGTATTGGAGGTACTCATCTTGATCTGATTAATCCACCCCTGAATGGTCTCCCTGGAGAGAGATACCCCTTTAATATTGCCGGTATCAGAAACGCCGACAAATACTGTCCCCCCCTTTGTATTGGCAAAGGCGGAGAGTGTTTCAATGGCTTCCTTGTCAAAGCTTGCCTTGAATTCTACGGTTTCACATTCACCAGCAGCAAGCGCCGCAAGCAACTGATCGTTATTCATCAACGTGTCCTTGCCCATACAACCCGGCAATCTCCCGCCGAGCCTCGCCGATTGTCAACGGTATCCTTTTGAACGGCATCTGCTCCTCGTTTTTCAATTGATGAATCAGTTCTGCTATGTACGGCAGCCGCAGCTTTACATCGGCCATCTCTGCCGGGGCTGTAAATACCTCTTCCGGTGTGCCGCCGCGAACCACCCTCCCTTTGCTCAGGATATGCAGCCGGTCAAGAAAGAGCGGCACCAGATCGACGCTGTGGGTAGCCATGACAATCGTCACTCCGCTTTCGCGGTTGAGTCTGGATAAAAGCTCCATCATCCGCTGCTCACCCATGGGGTCGAGCCCTGCTGTGGGCTCATCCAGAAGGAGGATGCCATGCCCCATGGCCAAAAGGCCGGCGATGCAGACCCGCTTTTTCTGGCCGTAACTGAGGTGGTGAATGTTTTTAGCAGAGAGACCGGCCATATCTACCTGCTCCAGGGCAACTCCGACCCGCTCTGCGACCGTTTGCTCGTCAAATCCCATGTTTCGTGGGCCGAAAGCCACATCTTCATAGACCGAACTGGCAAAGAGCTGGTCATCGGGGTTCTGGAAGACCAGTCCCATCTTCCGATAGATATCTTTCGGGTGGAGCTTGAGAATGTTGCTGCCGTCCAGAAGCATCTCCCCCTGATAGTCGCGGATGAGGCCGTCCATGATCTTCAACAGGGTGGTCTTGCCGGAGCCGTTGGCCCCGAGCAGGGCGGCGAATTCACCGGCAGCAACCGGGATATTGATGTCAGAGAGTGCTACAGTTCCGTCTGGATATCTGAAGCTACTGATGTTTGCCGACAGCCTTGCTATATCGCCCATAAAACCCCCATGAGCATTACCACAAAGAGCGCCGGAAAAAACTCGACAGATCTGATGGGGCGGTGTTTCAAAAATGGCATGTTGCCGTCATAGCCGCGCTGCACCATTGATGTTGTCATGGTCTGGCTGGCGTCAAAGGCCTTGATGACCAGAGCGCCGCAGAGTGTGCCGATGGAGCGGAAGGAGCGACGGATACCTACATAGCCGAGGCGGTTTTTCTGGGCAGAGTGGATTACCTGGGCATCATCGGCCAGCACGAACAGGTAGCGCCAGGCAAAGAGGGCGATCTCGGTAATCTCCCGCGGCATCCTCAGCCAGGAAAGGGCGGCGAGAATATCGGTAAAGCCGGTGGAAAAGCCGACAGCGGCAACGACTGCGACGCCCCCTGTAATGCGGCTTGCCAGGCGTAGACCTTCCATTGCCCCTTCTTTGTAGATGGCGATATCAATAAAGGGGGTGTGCAGAGACCAGAGCGGCGTGCTGCCGGAAAAGGATTTGAGCAGCATGACAACTGCGGCAATGAAGAGCGGTTCGGAAAATCTGATCAACAGCGTTTTTAGACGAACCTTGAGCGTCAGGCAGAGCAGCAGCGAGAGCCCGGCAGCCACCAGTGGGAAGAGGATGCTTTTGCTGCTGACAACCATGACGAGCAGGCAGAGCGCGGCAACAAGCTTGACGCGGGCATCCATGAGGGCCAGGGGGTGGCTGCTGCTTTTCTGGAAGTTTAATCCCTTCAATCAGTTATCCGCCTGACCGCAGCAGCTCTCCATTGCACAGGGGATGCAGAACGCTTTGCCGCTTACCGGCTTGATTCTGGTCTCCATCACCGATTCATGGCATTGTTCGCACTGGGCTGTGTTGTAGATCTTTGCCGGTTTTGGCATATCGACGCTAACCTCTCTGATCGAGATAATTTCGCTTTGTGGTGCTGCAAGGATGAAGGCAAGTTTCTTCTCCCGATCCTGCAAGGCATCTTGCGGGATGGCTGTATCGATGAAACGAACCCGTACCCCTTTGCCGGTTTTACGGGAGAAGAGGGTGAACACGGGCTTGCCGAAGTCCCTGAAGATCAGGTTCCCCTTGCCGAAAGTACATCCGCTCATGATCTGCAACGCATCGACACCGCAGGCATCATTCTCGGTGATGGCCACAATCTCTTCATCCTCGGCGCGTCCGTTCAGCCCAAGTGCATCCATGGCAGCCTGGGTCATCCGGTAGCCGATGGCGCTGCCGGGGCAGCTGTGACCGTGAAATTTAACTATTTCGGTGTATTCCATAAATTAACTCCTCAAATCTCATAACTCCTCCTGTCCTCCCCTTATCTTAAGGGGAGGGACGCTAAATTTATCTGTGAACTGCGATAGCACGTTCCCCCGCTTAAGCTAAGAGGGGGACAGGGGGCGTTATGAAAACGTTGCTACTATTTTAACTATTTCCCCCGCGGATCATCTTTCTTCTCACTCACCAACATCCGCCAGAAATACCCACCTGCAAAACCGCCGACAGCTCCGGCAATGAGGAAGATAAAGAGAAGTATATCCCCCTTGTCCGGGCTGACAATGGGTGGTTTTGCCTCTCGGCCATGCTCCTTGGCAATTTTCTCCACAACAGCTTCATCAACCCCTGTCCATGACTTTGGCGCAAGGGAGAAAAACGATAGTGAGTAGATCAGTGTCGGTATAAGGAGAATATGGAGCAGCACTATTTTGGGCCATCTCTTACGCTCTTTCATAGCTATCCCCTTTTGTAATCAGCCCCATTTTTGCCAGAAGATCGGGCCTTTTCCTGGCCAGCAGGGTCACCATCCCGGCTGTCAGCGCCCCTTCAAGGATGCCTAGCGGCAGTTGGGTAGGCACAAATGCTATCACGATCTTTGTGAAAAGCGGCAAAAAAGGGTCGCTGCCGCGAATTCCACTGGCAAGTATAGCTGCTGTGGTCGCATATGTCGCCCAGTCAGCAAAGAGTCCGGCAAAAAAAGCCGCCATCCCCAGAGAAGCGCCACCTCTGCGCAGCCCCTTGAATACGCCGTAGCCGGTAAAAGAGCCGACAACCCCCATGGAGACGATATCTGCACCAAGAGTCGAGAGCCCGCCATGGGCCATGACCAGCGCCTGAATCAAGAGGGCGACGGTGCTGATGACCACGCTGACAAAGGGGCCGATCAGAATCGCCGGAATCGCCGTGCCGCACGGGTGGGAGCAGGTTCCGGCAGTCGGCACCGGAATCGGCATGCAGGAGATGATGAAGACAACAGCCGCCAAAAGCCCCACCAGCGGCTTTATGGCCAGATCGTCCTGTGATAGTCTGCGCAGCTCGCGGCAGCCGTAGATCACAAACGGCGCAGCAACTAAAAACCACAAGGCAGCCCACGGTAGCGGCAAAATCCCCTCGGAGATATGCATCGCATGGGCAGGTGCGGCGATGGCTAGAAGCACGATTGTCAGGGTGGTGCGGGTCATTCATACCTCATTTCGTTTCAAGTTGAGACAGTCATTACTTCAATCCACTAACATCTCCCGAACAATATCCTTTACCTTGCGCACATGCCTTGCATCCAGCTTTCCCAGTTCCTTGACGATCCGCTTTCTGTCAATCGTGCGAATCTGGTCGAGAACAATCCAGGCGTTTTTACCTTCAAAGCGCAAACCCGCTCTGGTCGGGTAGTTGTGGCTTTTGGTCGTCATCGGGGCAATCATAACCGTTTGCAGATGGGCATTCATCACGTCAGGTGAGATGACCAGGCACGGGCGTGTTTTCTTGATTTCGTGGCCGACAGTCGGATCAAGATTCACAAGGTAGATGTGGTACTGGACTATTTCCATTCCCAATCTTCCAGATCCAGCCCGTCATCAATCAGCAGGCTGTCTTCGCCACGTTCGTGCATGAGCGCAAAAGCCTCTCCCCACCCGGCTCGCGGAGCCTTCTGGACCGGGCGGATGATTATCTCATCCTTCCCGGCCAGCAGCTCCACCTCGTCAATTATGTTGCACTGGCGAAGCAGTGTTGCCGGAAGCCTGATCCCTTTTGAATTACCGATTGGTATTATGTGTGACTGCATATCAGCCTCCAAAGTAATTACTTTGTGACTACATTATACGCGAATAAAAATCCTGTCAAGAGCAGCCGTTCCCTACTCAGCGTTTCTCGTCGCTCAGATCAGCGGCGAACAGCTTTGTTGCCCCCCGCGAGGCGCAGAAGTCGCCGCACATGGTGCAGGTCTGCTCGTCTTCCGGGGTGCGGCTGGCGCGGATCGCTTTGGCATCTTCCGGGAAGAGGGCGAGGTCGAACTGCTTTTGCCAGTCCAGGTCGCGGCGGGCTTTTGACATCTGCTTGTCCCGTTCACGGGCTGTTTCAGGGTATTTGTTCATGTCGCCGATGTAGGCGGCGATTTTTGCTGCCTTCACCCCCATGCGGACATCATCCTCATTGGGGAGCGCCAGGTGCTCTGCCGGGGTGATGTAGCAGATGAGGTCGGCGCCATGGCTGCTGGACTGGGCAGCACCGATAGCTGCAGTTATATGATCGAAACCGGGGGCGATGTCGGTGGCGATGGGGCCGAGCATGTAGTACGGCGCGCCGCCGCTCATCCGCTTTTGCAGCTGGATGTTCCCGGCAATCTCGTCCAGAGGCACGTGCCCCGGGCCTTCCACCAGCATCTGGCACCCCATGTCGCGGCCAAGCTCGGACAGCTCGCAGTTGATGAGCAGCTCCTGGATCTGGGCCCGGTCGGATGAGTCGTGAATAGCACCGGCTCTGAGACCATTACCAAGTGAGAGGACGGTGTCATATTTCTTGAGGATATCAACCACCCGGTCGAACTTCTCGTAGAGCGGGTTTTCACGGCCATTGGCAAGCATCCAGGCGACCATGGATACGCCCCCTTTACTGACCAGGCCGCCGTAGCGATACCCCTGCTTGCGCAGTCGCTCGATGGTGTAGAGATTGATACCGCAGTGGACGGCCATGAATGCCATGCCGTCTGCGCACTGCTGCTCGATGATGTCAAAAAGCATCTCTTCGTCCAGCTTGTTCGGGTCGCCGTATTTGCGCGCTGCCTCGCAGAAGGCCTGATAGAGGGGGACATTGCCAACCGGCAGATCAACAGCGGCAATGACTTCCCTGCGGACACGGTCCAGGTCGCCGCCGACAGATAGCTCCATCAGGGTGTCAGCCCCCGATTCCTGGGCTGCCAGGGCCTTTCGCACCTCGGCACTGTAATCGACGATATCGGAAGATGTGCCGATGGAGGCGTTGACTTTGGTCTTCAGCCCCTTGCCTATTCCGGCGATTTTTGACGGTTTGCGGTTATGGTTCCAGGGGATGACGATCTTCCCCTCAGCCACCATGCGGCGGATGTACTCCGCCTCAAGATTTTCATCAAAGGCAACTGTTGCCATCTGCGGGGTAATAATGCCTGCCCGTGCCTGCTCAATCTGTGTGCTCAAATCGGACTCCTCTAGTTTTTGAATTTTCTACAATTTTCTACAAAAGCCTCTGCAACCCCGGGATTACTGCCGAAGTGCAGATGTATGTATGATGCGACGCAGTTTTTGTAGCGATACCCCTCATTTTCCAGCTGAGCCTCACCACGCCTGACCTGGTAGAGACGTTCGATCTCTTGTGGCATCTCGTCAATCTGGGAATAGTGGAATTCATGCCCCCTGGCAACGGTCCCTTTTTTGCCAAGAATTGAATCATCACGCAGGACAATCTCCCTGTAGCCGAGGGCTTTACGTTTTTTCAGCATGGTCGTGGCGACCGGAAAGATTCCGGCAAGCTTTTTCAATTCGCTCTCTTCATCGGGGAAAACACCTCTGGTCAGGTAGATGAAGCCGCCGCATTCGGCATATACGGGGGTTCCCGACTCGATAGCCCACCTGATTGCGTCCAGCATGGCGCTGTTGGCGGCAAGCTCTTCGCAATGCAGCTCGGGATAACCGCCGGGAAGATAGATGCCGTGGATATCAACAGGCAGGGATTGATCCCTGAGCGGAGAGAACTCCACCAGTTCGGCGCCAAAGGCTCGAAGCAGGCGCAGATTCGATTCATAGACGAAACAGAAAGCCTGATCTCTGGCAACGGCGATTCTGACATCAGCCAGAGGTAGAGGATCTTCTTCGTGAACCTCAAGTAGTCCGCCAAAGTCCGCCAAAGCCCAGATAATACCGAGGTCTACGGACTCCTTGATAGTCGCGGCCAGGCCATCAAGGTACTCCGGCGAAGGCCCGCCATCTTCAATCGTCATCAGTCCAAGGTGGCGGGACGGAATCTGCAGAGCGGCATCGCGCAAGATCGTGCCGACCACCGGAACCTGTGGGAGGGCAGCGCTAAGGGCTTCATGAAGAATCCGTGCATGGCTGTTACTGGAAACATTATTGAGGATTACCCCGCCGATTTTCACCAGTGGGTCAAATTCTACAAATCCCTTCACCAGCGGGGCAATGCTCCTGGCAAATCCCTTGGCATTCACCACCAGAATGACCGTCGCCCCGGTGAGTCTGGCGATATGGGCAGTGCTCCCTTCATCCGAGCTGCCGCCAAAGCCGTCAAAGAGCCCCATGACCCCTTCAATGATGGCAATATCAGCACCTCTGGACTGGCGTGCAAAGATCTCCTGCACAGTGCCGGCCGGGCAGATCCAGCTGTCCAGATTAAGAGATGGCTGACCGGTGACCAGGCGATGATAGCCGGGGTCTATAAAGTCAGGCCCCACCTTGAACGGCGCAACGATAAGCCCGCGCCGCCGCAGGCACTCCATGATGCCGATGGTGATGGTTGTCTTGCCGGAGCCGCTGACAGGAGCGGCAATGAGGATTGATTTCATAAGGAACCTTTTTAACTACATAAAAGCTAAAACCAACCCCCCTCAATCCCCCCTTGACAAGGGGGAAACTTTGAAGTCTCCTCTATTAAGGGGAGATTGAGAGGGATTTGCCTTTACCCGTTCAGCAACGTCACCGTCTGATTGCCATCCTCGTAAAAATCGATGACATTGAGGCAGCCATACTTCTGTTCGATGTTGAAAAGCGCAGCGTGCGGCGCACCGATGGCGTCGAGAAGCAATATCCGGTTCATGCCGCCATGACCGACTACAAGGACGTTCTCGCCGGGATGGGCGGCAACGATCTCCTTGAATGCAGGCAGACAGCGGCCTGCCAGGTCAACCAGGTTCTCCCCCTCCGGCACACGGTAGTTGACGATATCCGCCAGGCGTCCGTGCCACTCTTCGGGGTACTTTTCGATGATCTCTTCCCAGGTCATCCCTTCCCAGATGCCTATGTTAAGCTCACGCAACCGTGGATCGAGCTCTGGAGTTATGCCGAACTGCTCGCTGATTATCCTTGCGCCGATCACACAGCGTGAAAGATCACTGGAGTAGCAGGCGGTTATGCCCTCACTGGCAAGGCGCTCCCGCAGACCATGGTACTGGGAAACACCGAATTCAGTCAGTCCCACATCGGCATGACCATTGTAAGTCCGCTTTTCATGGGTAATCACCTGCCCATGGCGTATCAGAAATATTCTTGTCCTACGGGTCACTTCCGTCCTCCTTAAAATCTGCCGTTACAGGAGATAATCGCCAAAAGTGCCACAATCTCCCCAAGCTCCGAAATGCAGCCGATGATGTCTCCGGTGATGCCGCCAAGATGATGGTGGAAGTACCATCTGGAGAGCCCAGTAAACAGGGCAACCAGCAGGGATGCAATAATCCCGGCAACTCCAGATAAAAACCAGGCTGCGGCAAAAAGCGTTAGCGTGGCAATGAAAACCTCCAGGTTTCCGGCAGTCGAGACAAAGTGGGCTCCAAGCCCGTCACTCCGCGCCCTGCGGGATCCCACAGTCATCAGTACCTGTGAAAGCCTTGCTATGGCCGGAAAGAGGATGATCGCTCCTAAACGTGAAGCTGCAGGGAGGCTGACAATTGCCTCATACTTGAGAAGCAGTGCCAGAACCAGCGCGACAGCGCCGATAGCCCCGGTTGACGAATCCTTCATCACAGCAAGGAAACGCTCCCTGTCACCCCGTGCGCCGAAGCCGTCGAAAACATCGGCAAGGCCGTCCAGATGGAGTGCCCCGGTGACCGCAGCAAGGATCGCCACCAAAAGCGCCGCCACCAGCGGCTGGGGCAGGATCAGCCCGAAGAGCCGGTCAACCCCACAGATCAGAGCGCCAAGCACCAGCCCCACCAGCGGAAACCAGCGCATGGATCTCCCCATGTCCCCGTCCTTGTAGGTGACGCGGAAGGGTAGGGGGATGATGGTGAGAAACTGGAATGCTGTAAAAAATAAGCGCATATAAAAACAGGTGAAAGGTGAAAAGTATAGAAGTAAAGGCCTTAAACCTTTAATCATTAACCTTTAGCCTTTTTACCCTTCCGCCTCCGAAACTCCGGCCTCTTCAAAGCTGGCCATCTCGCAGAGCACCTTTGCCCCTGCCTCTATGAGGGTCATGGCAAGGGCAGCGCCGGTTCCTTCACCAAGGCGGAGTTTCAGGTCGAGGATCGGCTCGGCATTCATTCGACCAAGCATGAAAGTATGGCCAATCTCCACCGACTTGTGGGCGGCAAAGATGTACTCTTTCACGTGCGGGTGCATCTCGCTGGCGACCAGCGCACCGGCAGTTGAGATGAAGCCGTCAACCACAACCGGAATGCCGACAGCAGCGGCGCCAAGAACAAGACCGGCAATGCCGGCGATCTCGAAGCCGCCAACCTTGGCAAGCACGTCCAGCGGGTCAGCCGGATCGGGGCGATTGACGCTGATACCGTTCTCGATGGCCGTAATCTTCTTCTCCAGCGCTTCGTCATTGATGCCGGTGCCGCGATGGGTAAGCTCCCGTACTGCAATACCGGAGAAAGCGGCAATGATTGCCGATGACGGTGTCGTATTGCCGATCCCCATGTCGCCGGTGCCAAGCATGGCCACACCTTCTTCTTTGGCAGCAACAGCCAGGCCGATACCGGCTTCAAGGGCGGCAACAGCCTCTTCACGGGACATGGCAGCCCCTTTGGCAAGATTTTTCGTGCCACGGGCCACCTTCCGGTCAATCAGACCCGGCAGACCGCCGAAATCATAATCGACCCCCATGTCTACCACCCGGACTTCTGCTCCGGCATGGCGCGCCAGCACATTGACCCCGGCGCCACCGTTAAGGAAATTGAACACCATCTGCGGAGTCACCTCTTTTGGAAAGGCCGAAACCCCCTCCTCAACAACGCCATGGTCTCCGGCAAAGGTGAAGATCACCTTTTTCGATAGATCCGGCTGCAAACTGCCGCTGATGGCGGCAACGCGGCGACCGAACTCCTCAAGCCTGCCAAGGGAGCCGAGGGGTTTTGTCTTGTTGTCCAGCTTTGCCTGGGCCGACTGCAGCAGCTCTTCGCTGACCGGCTTGATTTTTGCCAATGTTGCTTCCAGCAGTTTCATTTATGTCTCCTTGAATTCATTTGATAAATAATAGTGTTGGTATAGAGTTGCCTTCAGCCTTCAGCCTTCAGCCTTCAGCCTTCAGCCTTCAGCCTGATTATTTTAGTTTCAGCGGCAGCCCTGAAAAAATCACATAGACTTCGTCAGCTGCCTTTGCCAGTATTTCGTTGGCTTCACCGGCAATATCACGAAAAACTCTGGCGAGATGGTTGTCGGGAACAATCCCCATCCCCACCTCGTTTGTCACCAGAATTACCGGACTTTTCAGATTTGCCAAAGCCTTGGCAGTCCGGCTCACCTCGTCAAGAACGGCATCCTTGTCCTCTTTCTCAAGGAGCAGATTTGTCAGCCAGAGGGTGACGCAGTCAACCAGAGTTGCACCGAACCAGCCGTCATGGCCCAAAAGGACACCGGCAAGATCCATCGGCTCTTCGATGGTCTGCCATGCCGCGCCCCGCCTTTCCTGATGGCGGGAGATCCGCTCATGCATCTCTTTATCGCCGCAGGCGGCTGTTGCCACGTAAAGGAGCGGTTCGCCGTGGCTTACTGCCAGTTCTTCAGCATAGCGGCTTTTGCCGCTGCGCGCACCACCTGTTACCAGTATTATTTTTGACATGAAAAAACCCCGTCTCCTTGAATTGGAGACGGGGTCAGAATATAAGACGTTGCCCGGCCCCTCTTCTCTCGGAGGAACTTTTTGAGACTTAAACCAGGCAGGTTTCCTGACTCACGGATCGCTTTACTCGTCGCGCCTTCCCGAAATTTCTTTCAGTGGCGTGGTTGCGACTTTCATCACCGTTTACAGTTGCGGGACAGTGGAGGATTTGCACCCCCTTCCCTTTTAACCTGACTGTTGCAAGCAACAGTCAGGCACCTGATTTACTAACTATTCGATTGTTTTGCTAGAAACTGCCGCTTAAAAGATCGGCTTTAACCATCAGTGCAGCTGGCATCTTTGCGCTTTTCTGCTGGAACTCCGGCTTGATTGTCGGCATTGCTACCTTTACGTTGCCGTTTTCAAAGGTAATGAGAGATTTTGACTGTTTGGCAGCGCTAAAGCCAACTCCAGCCAGAACACCGGTAGCTGCACCAATGGATAAGTAATCAAGATGGTCGCCCGGTTTTTTTGTGAATGCAAGGCAGGCACCGCCGACAAGGGTTCCGACAAGACCACCGTATAAAGTGTTTTCAAAAAGGTCTTTAATTGCAGATGTCTCTACAGCATGGCATGGCACACTAAGGCTGGTTACGAGCATTACGGCAAGTGTGATAGTTCTGGCGCGACGTAACATGCTAAAACTCTCCTCTTTCAGCAAAAATTTCTCTATTACAATAGCATCAGTAGCAGGTAAAGGTCAATACATCTCATACTTTAACAGTCTGCATTCGATCGGGCCGTTCCAGATCGGGATTCTGCGGGTGGCTTTCAGCCCTATGTGCCTGACAAGTTCGCTGTTGCCACAGAGTATGTAGGCGGTCGAACCAGCGCAACGTTTTTTGAGGACATCGCCGAAAGACTGGTAGAGGGAGGCCATCTCTTCGATCTGCCCCATTCGCTCTCCGTATGGCGGATTGAAAATAATCATTGCCGGAGATGATGAAGGTGCAAAGGTGCTGATGTCCGCTGCCTGAAACGAAGCGAGGCGACCGACGCCGGCGCGGGAGGCGTTCTGTTTTGCCATGTCAATCGTGCCGGGAGAGATGTCAAATCCCCTGAGTTTGATCGGCAGCTCCCGCTTGCGCAGCTCTTTTGCCTCGTTAATGACGTTTCGCCAGGTAGTCGGGTCATGGCCCGGCCATCCCTGAAAGCCGAATTTCTCGCGCAGAAGTCCCGGTGCCGTGTTGGATGCCTTGAGTGCCGCTTCGATAAGTATGGTGCCGGAGCCGCACATCGGATCGTAAAGCGGGATGTCACCCTGCCAGCCGGAAAAAGCCACAAGGGCGGCGGCCATGTTTTCCCGAAGTGGAGCCTTGTTCCTGTCAAGCCGGTATCCACGGCGATCCAGCGACTCTCCTGACAGATCCAGACTGATACTGCAGATATTTTTTACCAGGTGGACATTGATGCGCAGGTCAGGGAGTTTTGTGTCAACATTCGGTCTTCTGCCGAATGTGTCCCTGATCGAATCGACAACTGCATCCTTGGTTTTCAGGGCAACAAAACCGGAGTGGGTCATGGCCGAATCCCTGAGCACAGAGTCAACCGCCATGGTCATGTCCGGAGTCAGAAACCTGTGCCACGCTATGCTTTTTACGCCGTTGTAGAGTTCGTCGTTGGTGGAACAGGGGAAGTCAGCCAGTTGCAGCAGAACGCGGCTGGCTGTCCGGAGCCAGAGACATGTCCTGCACGCCTCCTCCAGGGTGCCGGAAAAGGAGACTCCGCCCCTCTCGATCTTTGCGCTTTGAATGCCGAGCTCAACCAGTTCGCTGTATACCAGTTCTTCAAGTCCCTTTGCTGCTGTAACGAAAAATTTCATAGCGTATATTTCCAGTATTGCTGTAGATGCTTGCCAATCGGGGGGACGCTATTGCTGGTATTGTCCCCCCTCTTAGGTAAGAGGGGGACAGGGGGCGTTATTTGCCTCTGCCTAATGCTTCTCAATGCCGAACTTTTCCAGGCGGTACTGAAGGGTCTTGTAACTCATCCGCAAGAGCGGTGCTGCCTTGGTAATGATCCAGTCGGCACGTTCCATTGCCTTGATGATCAACTCTTTTTCCAGTTCTTCGAATGAGATACCGTCTGCCGGGAAATCGAACGGAATCGTTCCGGCACCTGTAACGCCAGAGTGAACCTCGCTCGGCAGATCCTCAGGATTTATGCTGCTCCCCTCTGCCATGAGGACGCCGCGCTCGATAATAGATTCAAGCTGGCGGACGTTGCCGGGCCAACAGTAGCTGAGGAGGAGCTTCATGGCCGGTTTGGAGATTTCGGCAACAGGCATTCCGGTGGCAACCGCATATTTTTTGACAAAGAATTCGGCCAGGGTGACGATGTCGCTCCCTCTCTCCCTGAGCGGCGGCAGAGTTATGCGGATGACATTGAGCCGGTAGAAGAGGTCTTCCCTGAACTGTCCCTTTTTGATCTCGCCTTCAAGATCCCGGTTGGTTGCGGCAATAATTCTGACATCAACCGGGATGTTCACTTTGCCGCCGACCCTGCGGATCTCCTTCTCCTGAATGGCGCGAAGCAGCTTTGCCTGAAGGGAGACATTCATCTCGCCGATCTCGTCGAGAAAGACCGTCCCTTCGTTGGCAGCTTCAAAGAGTCCAAGTTCCTTGCTGTTCGCCCCGGTGAAGGAGCCTTTCTCATGGCCGAAAAGTTCACTCTCGATAAGCGCATCAGGGATTGCGGCACAGTTGATGGCAAAGAAAGGTTTGCTGCTGCGCGGGCTGCGGTCGTGAATTGCCCTGGCAACAAGCTCCTTGCCCGTACCGGACTCTCCATAGACAAGTACGGTCGAACTGGTAGGGGCGATTTTATTGACTATGCGGAAAACCTCTTTGACTTTGGGGTGATCGCCGATAATCCCCTGGATAGATGTGGTTTCATCAAGCTTTCTGTGGAGAGCTGAATTTTCCCGCAACAGCGCCACATGCTCGCAGGCGCGCTTGACGGTGAAGAGCAGATGCTCGCGATCCAGCGGCTTTTCAAGGTAGTTAAAAGCCCCTTTGCGGGTAGCCTCGACAGCAGAGTTGATGGTGCCGTGGGCTGTCATGATGATAACGCACTGGTGTGGGGTCTCCTCAAGGACCTTTTCGAGCAGCTCCATCCCGGACATCCCCTGCATCTTCAGGTCAGTGAGGATCAGGTCGAACTCATCGTTCTTGAGCTTTTCGAGTGCATCCATGCCGCTGGCAGCGGTTTCAATGCGGTAGCCCTCACGGGTTAAAATAGTCTGTAGAATATCGCGCTGCGCCTTTTCGTCGTCAACTATGAGTATGCCGCTTGACATGAATCTCTCCTATACACTCTGCGGTAAGGTAACCGTGAAAGTAGTGCCTTTGCCGGGGCTGCTCTCCACCAGAATCCTGCCGCCATGCTCTTTGATGATCCTCTCGGTTATTGCCAGCCCCAGGCCGATTCCGGCCTCCTTTGTGGTGAAGTATGGCTGGAATATTTTTTCCATATCTTCTGCTGAAATTCCTGTTCCCCTGTCACTGAAAGTGAGGTTGAAGAGCCCTTCAGAGCATGATGCGCCAATGGTTATCTCTCCTCCGTCAGGCATTGACTGTGCACCGTTAGTGATGAAGTTGAACAGACAGTTCCTCATCAGCTCCTGATCGCAGTAAAGGGGAGGAAGGTCGGCGGGGATATCTATGGTGACCGTAACTTTCTGCTCTCTGAGTTTGTCTTTCAGGACTATTAGGGCTCTGGCAAGCAGATCCCTGTACGAAACCCCGCTGCGACGAAGTTTGAGGGGCCTGCCGTAGTTCATGAAGTTCAGAACCATGTAGTTGGCTTTGCGAACCTCTTCCTTAATGGTATCTGAGATTTTGTCAATCTCTTCCCTTTTTTCAGGGGCGGCGCTCTTCATCTCATCTTTGAGGTGATCAATGGCAAGGCTGATATAATTGAGCGGATTTCTGATCTCATGGGCAATGCCGGAGGCAAGCTGGCCAACCCTTGAAAGATGTTCGGCTTCATGGAGCCGCTCTTCAAGATTTTTTCTCTCGCGAAGCTGTGCAACCATCTCATTAAAGCTTTCGGCAAGCTCTCCGATCTCGTCGGAACTCTCAACCGGCGCGTTTACCGACAGATCTCCGGCAGCCACCTTGCGGACATCGAGCACAAGCCTCTGGATCGGGTGGGTGTAGCGCCTGGCAAGGAAGATGATGAGGAGCGTGCCGAGGCCAAAGATTACACAGGTTGCAACCAGGCGCCGGACGAAATTGTCATGCTGGATTTCACGGATGTTATCGAGCAGAAGGTCAATCTCTACGTAACCAAGCTGCTGATCCCCTACAATTACAGGTACAACAAGGTTGTACGGTTTCAGCGATGTCAGCCCGGAGCCCCTTTTGCCCGGCGCAGCCTTCAATCCTTTCTCGATCTTCTTCAACTCCCTCTTTTTACCGATTTTTTCCGGATCGGAAGAGTCGATAATCTCACCTTCGGTATTGATGATATTTATCTCGTTAACACCCTTTTGACGGGCTTCCTTGATATATTCCGCCAACTGGGAGGTTTCAACTTCTGCTTCGGAGGTGAGATCCTCGACACTCTTTTGCAGAATGTCGGAGATGGCTGTGGAGCTCTCCTGAATCTCGCTTACCAGCTTGTTCTGACTGATCTGGTTGAGAGTAAAAAGAGTCATCATCGCCAGTACCAGCAGGGTCAGCATGAATATGACAAGTTTTGCGTTAAGATTCACAGGTGTTCTCCTAGGAGTCTGTCGGGCTTGGGAAATCCAAGCGAAAATTCAGCTGAGCGAGGGCAGATTTTGTAGACTTTGAAGGTCAATAGTCGTTCTATTGACCAAGAAAGCGGCGAAAGCTGAACCGTTCAGATGGATTTGCGGCCGATTTTTTCCAAGTCCGATAGATTCCTGAAGACTTTTATACATCAGCTGGAAAGATGAAACAAGCTGTTCTCATTCCGGTCTCTTTCTGCTAAATTATGCTGACTTGAAAAGAGGTAGATCATGCACGAACTTTCCATAGCACAGGGTGTCATAGAAATCTGTGAACAAAATGCCGGTGGCAGGCGTATCCTTGAGGTTACCCTGGAGATCGGCGCACTTTCAGGAGTTATTCCCGAAGCGCTGGAGTTCTGTTTTGAGGCGGCCACAAGAGAGACCCTGCTGGAAGGGGCGAATCTTGTCATTGAACGGATAGCGGCGACCGGTTTATGCAACTCCTGCGGTGTCGTATCAAATATCGAAACTTATTTTGACTCTTGCCCCTGTTGCGGCGCGCTGGCTCTTGATCTGCGCAGCGGCGACGAGATGAGGGTAAAGGATCTGGAGGTAGAGTAAATGTGTA
>JACABD010000047.1:22951-27745 GCA_013377075.1 Geobacteraceae bacterium
ATCTTTGCCCTCAATCTGGTCAGTTCCCCCGGTTCAGGCAAGACAACCATCCTTGAGCGGACTCTGCGCGATCTTACCGGAACGCTTAAGTGTGCGGTGATTGAAGGGGATCAGCAGACCGACAACGACGCCATGAGGATTGCTGCAACGGGTGTGCCGGTAAAGCAGATCAACACCGGTGCCGGTTGTCACCTCGACGCCCATATGGTGGGGCATGCACTTGAGGAGCTGCCCGTAGACGGCCTCGACATCCTATTTATCGAAAATGTCGGGAACCTCGTCTGCCCGGCGACCTTTGATCTCGGTGAGGCCCACAAGGTGGTGGTTCTCTCGGTTACCGAAGGGGAGGACAAACCGCTCAAATACCCGCAGATGTTCCACGCAGCGGACGTCATGCTGCTTAACAAGGTTGATCTTCTGCCTTATCTTGATTTTGATGTTGAGAAATGCCTTGAAATGGCGCGCCGTGTCAGTCCCGGCATCAGGATATTCCAGCTCTCTGCAAAGAGTGGTGAAGGGATGGATGAGTGGTATGGATGGCTGAAAAGGAAGGGTTGTTGATCGTTGATGCCCGTGACAGCAGAGATCGTCTCTCACTGCAACGCCTCTGCTTTACCGTTTTCCTAAAGGTACCTGCTGTCGCACCGCAAATTCCTTCTTTGCCGGCGCAACTGATACGCACCGATGGCCCCGGCTGTTTCCGTTCGATACGACCTCTACTGTCACTACTTCAAGAGTTGCAGACCAGTTTTTTAAGTTCTCCCTGCTCAAATGCTTTAATAACCCCGAACCTGCCGTCATATCCGGGTTGACGGAATACTTCACCAGCTCGTACCCGTCTTACGGCCTCTGACAGCAGGCTGTTGCTCTCGGCGATGCACTCAATCGGCAGATTCAACAGCAGTTCAAACTCCGATCCGAAAGTTCCAAGAATCTTGCTGTACTCTCGCAAAACCTTTTTCGAGCCGCTGCCGGTCCCAGCCAGTTCCCCCAGAATTTCGGGTAGAGGGATGAGGCTGAATACCTCAGGGGAGTTGTCAGCAAACAGCGGCTCGCTCCTGTCTGCAAGCTCCATCACCCGGTTGAGAACCCCGATTGTCAAAGGCTTGCCGCAAGCCGGGCAGAGGTTGTTCAGCTCTTTGCTTTCTGCCGGATGTAGGCAGACGGTGCAGTCAAGGTGCCCGTCTGCATGATATTTCCCCTCCTCGGGAAAGAACTCCACCGTCCCTTTGAAGTTATCGTGGCTGTTAGCCCGGATTGCATCCCACATTGAAAAGTAATCAAAGCCGCAGTCGAAAAGATTCGCTTCTCTGCCGAGCTTTGATGGTGAGTGACAATCGGAATTGGAAATGAGGGCGTACCTGTCAAGCCCCGTTATCAGCCGGTTCATGTCCGGATCAGATGAAAGACCTGTTTCAAGGGCAAAGATGTGCGGAGTGAGATCGGCAAAGCACTCTTCAACGGAGTCGAACCCCGAGCGGGAGCCGAAGATAGAAAACCATGGCGTCCAGATGTGGGCCGGGACAAGGAATCCCTGGGGTGCATTTTCAAGGAGAATTTCAAGCAGGTTGCGGCTGTCCAGACCGAGAATGGGGCGGCCGTCGGAGATGATGTTGCCGATTGTGCCAAGGGCACGGTTGACCCGCTCTGCCGAGTCGAAATCCGGGACATAGAGAAGATTGTGAACCTTGCGTACCTTGCCACCCCTTTTGTAGATGCAGCTTACTTCCGCAGAAAGGAGAAAGCGGACCGGACCCTGTGGGAGGGGAACATCGGCCAGGGGAGAGGGGACGGCGGTTTCATTTTTCAGCTTGAAAAGCCCCGGTTCAGCCGGTTCCAGCTCTCTTTTAAGGGTGGCGAACCATGCCGGATGGGTAAAATCACCGGTGCCGACAACATTGATTCCTTTGAGCTTTGCCCAGCCGTAGAGACCGGCAAGGTCGCTGTTTTTGCTTGTGGCGCGGGAATAGGGGGAGTGGATATGCAGATCGGCAATGTAGTTCATTTTCGGGATACTAATACAACGGGGCGCTAAAAAACAGAGTTGATTTTCAATAATCCTAAATCCGGCAGTTGGCGGCTGCCGTAGAGAGTGCTTAGGCTCTATTTCGTCGTATTTCTTAGTGAAATTGAGCGTCAACAGCAGATGTTGTCTGAACCCGGAGGGTGAGTTCATCTGCTGTAGCGAAATGAACTTAGAGATACAGAAATAGAGCCGTCACACGAACGAAGGTGGCTGTCAACTGTCGAATCAAGGATATTCACTCAGCGGAAAAGACAATATCACCATACCATGCTTCCGCCGCACTGCCGGTGTTATCGCCGTCGGTCATGATTGCCACAGCCACGGTATACGGCGGATCGCCATGAAAATAGTTCCGGTAGTCATCAACATATCTGCGGGTTTCATGCCTCCAGATACCGGCATGCTGATTACCTGATTCTACTGCGATGACAGCGGCTCTTTTCGTGAAGGGATTGGGTATAACGGCGCCAACCGGGAGCTTGTCCGAGTAGACATAGACAAGTGCCCGTGTCTGCCAGAAGAACCTGCCGGGAAAAACAATATAGACCCTGGCGGCAAAGTCATCGCCACTCTTCCGATAAGCATCCTCAGCCGCCAGGGTCTGCGCCACCTTCCATGACCATCTGATAACAGGCAGTTCACGGGTGGGCAGAGCAATCTTGCGGTAGAGCCCGGAAGCGTTTCCATTTGTCTGGGCATGGAGAACATCTTTGCCATTGCTCTTCACAACGGAATAGGTCGTGTGCCCCTTGAAGCTCTTTTCCGTCCACTCGGCAAGGTTCCCGAAAGACAGAACCACGTCTTTACCTTCTGCCAATGCCGATCCATAAGCGCAAAGGAGTATCGAGAGCCACAGTGCAATGATCAAAGCTGGTTTCATTGAGGTCCAAATCATGATGAGAGTATACGTTTGACCTTGCCTAAACGCAATAAAGGCTACGGTTTCGCTTTGAAGTGGCTTATCCCCTTGTAAGTTTGTAGCTTATAGGCTAAGATTTCGACATGCAGACATTTCCGTACGAAATTGACTATTACAAAACCGAAAATGGCGCAGCTCCATTCAAGGAGTGGCTAGAAGCGTTGCGGGATGTTAATGGGCGGGCAAAGGTTCGTGTTCGGCTTGACCGCGCCAGGCTTGGAAATCTGGGAGACCACAAACAGCTTGATGATGGTGTCTGGGAGCTGCGAATCGACTACGGGCCGGGCTATCGTCTCTATTTTGCCAAGGAGGGGGCTCGACTTATTCTGCTCCTTGTTGGCGGGGACAAAGGGAGCCAGAAACGGGACATTGCTCAGGCCACCGGTTTTTTGCAAGATCACAGAAGGAGGCAGTAATGGCACAAATCAGTGAATACCAAAAAGACTTGATAGAGGCGCTTAAAGACCCGACTGAAGCGGCGGCATATCTGAATGCAGCACTTGAAGAAGGGGACCGTGAAACCTTTCTGCTGGCGTTGCGGAATGTTGCCGAGGCCAATGGCGGTGTGTCAGCAGTTGCGCAAAAGGCTCACCTTAATCGCGAAAGCCTCTATCGTACCCTGTCCAGCCGGGGAAATCCGGAGATTCGCACTCTGTTCAATCTCCTTCACGGAGTAGGGCTGCGTCTTAATATTGCGCCAGAGACTGCTGCTGTGTGAGACCGCAGGCATTTCAGAGTTTTATTTTTTGGTGTGATGTGAAGTGGAAGGGGAAGCGCCGTGGAGGCCTGTTATATGGGGCTTTACGGTGTTTATATTTTGTTGTTTTGTGAAATGTGTAGACGCGACCCTAATGACGTCCTTGTAGACGCGACCCTTATGACGTCCTTCAAACCTTCCTCAATTAATTCTGGATAACGATGAAGTACATTCTCAAAATGTTTTTCAAGCACGTTAGTTCTGCCCCCGTATTTTTTAGAAAAATAAATGAATTTATTACTATTTTGCTAATCAAGCCGCCAACTCTTTCAAATGCTGGAGCGTATCAGGGAGCTTGCGGACGAGCATAATCAGTGTTGCCGCCTGTCTACTGCAACGGCTTGGCTGCCGAGAGTATACGTATAACATGAGCAAAAGGTAATAAAGGTGGTTAGTTGGCCACTTTTATCAGGAACTTCTTTAAACGATCAACTCAAAGTATCTGCCTCCTCCAAAATCAGTTGCATTTTTGCCGTTTGCCCGTAAAGTTAGCCTTGAAATGCACTCACACGGAATATATGAAGATGAAATAGTCGGCAAGGCCTATGACCGCAAGCTTTTATTACGGTTTGTCTCCTATCTGCGCCCTTACAGCCTGAATGTCATTGCGGTCATCTGCATCCTCCCCCTGACAACGGCTGCCAAGCTTGCCCAGCCCTGGCTGATAAAGCTTGCCATCGACAACCATATCGTCAAGGGGGATATGGCCGGGCTTCCTGCCATTGCCGCCTACTTCCTGCTGCTGATTCTCGCCGAGTCGATTCTCTCCTTTTTTGAAGTATGTCTTCTTCAGTTCCTTGGCCAGCGGATCATGCAGGATATCCGCATAGAGCTGTTCACCCATATGCAGCGTCTCTCCACCGCCTTTTTCGACAGGACTCCGACCGGCAGCCTTGTTACCCGCCTCACCAGCGACGTCGAAGTGCTGGGGGAGATGTTTGCCGCCGGCATCATTACCGTTGTCAGCGATGTTCTGCTCCTTGCCGGAATTATCGGCGTCATGCTCTACATGAACCTGCATCTTTCTCTTGCCACCTTTACTGTGCTGCCGCTCTTGATCTGGATCGCCTTCAGCTTCAGAAGGAGGATGCG